>NZ_JCANVJ010000001.1:0-655114 GCF_059569355.1 Desulfobotulus sapovorans DSM 2055
TATGGCGTCGTGTGTTAACATGCTTCTTGCTTTATCAGATCAGGCTGAGAATGTTTAGCTTTTTTTACCCATGCCCGGACTTTTGGAGTAGTTACGGCCAGAGAGAAGATCCCGAACCATTTCCGGATGAGAAAAAAAGAGCTTGTATCCCGTATCGTGGGGATGGTGTTCTGGTTTCATGGAAAATACCTTAGCAGAAAAAGCGGGTATCTGAGAATGGATTTCCATGGAATTATGGTTTTTTCATGAAAACCCCCTCCCCAGTTCCGATCCTTTCTTCTTAAGGCTTTGTGGTCTTCAAAAAAAGAAAGGAGTCTTTCATGACGGCATCCCTGCTTCCCTTTGTGGCCCCACCTGTGATTCTTCCCCGGAGGCACGTCCCGGTTTTTCCGACCTTCTTCTTCAGCGCCTGGAAGCAAGGTTTCTGGAGGAGGGGGCCGATGCGGAAACCCGCCGTCTTTTGCGAAGCCCGGAGCTGCACCAGGCCCTGGGCAGGCCAGAAAAAGGCAGGTGGACGGAATGCGTATCCGCCATTTCATGGAGCGTTTTCAAGGAAGGCCCGATGCCTTTGTCCGGATGTGGCAGGACAGGCTTACCGGTAAACAGGAACTACGGGCTTTTTTATCGTATCCACGGAGAAGGCGCTGGCTGTTGGAAGAGGGGATGAAGCGGGCAAGGGCTAAGGAAGTTATCTTTTTCAGTGTCACTCACCCCCGTTTTTTGGGGCCATGACAGCTTCTGCGGGTTCAAGGCGCTGGAGCGTGGGAACGATGGATTTTATGCTGCAAAAGTAAATTTTGCGTCTGTTCTCACATCTCAGGGAAAATGTATGGAGGCAGAGACAACACCTCAGACGGCATGGCTGAGTCGGGGTAGCAATCAGAAAAGCATATGCGATATTCCGGCAGCTCTTCACGATCAGGCCCCGATTAGAGGGGATTGAGACTGCCCCCCCCATACACCTCCGCTATCCCCTTCCTTTTTTCCTGAAAAAATCCCTTCCGGTGCCGTGTTCTTTTCCGTAAAGGCCTTGAAATGCCATCCCACCACCATTGCGGGGAGGTGCTGCCATGAAAGAAGTGCTTTACGTTCTGTCGTCAGGTTCCTGGCTGAAGCGGGAGGGGGAGGCCCTTCTTGTGATGCGGGAGGGCCGCGTTCAGGACAGGATTCCCCTCGGCGGGCTGAAGCGGCTTGTGCTGCTGGGGCGTTCCTCCCTGTCTTCCGGGCTTCTGGATTTTCTCGTGAAACGGGGCATTGATACGGTGTTTGCCACACCGGACGGCAGGTTCCGGGCAGTCATCCTGGGCGATCCCGGCAGCCATGTGGAGCGGCGCATGGCCCAGTACCGGAAGCTTTCCTGTGAAAACTCCAGTCTGGAGATGAGTGCCATTCTGGTGGCGGGCAAGGTGGCAACCTTCAGCCTCTACCTGAAACACAGGGGAAAAACCCTGGGAAACCGGGATCTTCTGCAATCCGTCCTGCGCATTGAAGCCTGCTCTCCTCTTGAGGAAGACCGGGATCCCGCCCGTCTGCGGGGTCTGGAGGGGGCCGCATCCCGCATGTATTTTCAGGCCTTTTCCGGGCTGATCCAGAACCCCGCCTTCCGGTTTCAGGGCCGGAACCGCAGACCGCCCAAAGATCCCGTGAATGCCATGCTGTCCTATCTTTATACGGTGCTCTTTGCCGAAGTGCTGTCTGCCATCCTCACAGAAGGGCTGGATCCCTGGCTAGGCTCTTTGCATGAGCTGGCTCCGGGCAGACCGGCCCTGGCCTGTGATCTCATGGAAGAGTAGCGGGTGTTTGCCGTGGACAGGCTGGTCTTGACCCTCATCAACTGCAACGGGGTGCAGCCCGGGGATTTTGTGACGGAAAAGGACGGGGAAGAGGAGGAAGGGACATCCGTTCGCATGATGCCCAAGGCCCGGCACAGGGTCATTGCGGCCTGGGAAAGGCTTCTGGAAAGCCGCATCGCCTGGCCGCCCGATGAAAGCCCCAAATCCATCCGGGATGTGATCCGCCATCAGGTGCGGGCCTTTGGGGGCTGGCTTGTGGAAAACAGGCCCTATACACCCTTTCTGTGGAAGGTGTAGCCATGTTCGTGCTGGTCTGTTTTGACATATCGGATAACCGGGTGCGCTACCGGGTCAACCGGGTGCTTCAGGGCTATGGCCTGCGGGTGCAGAAATCCGTGTATGAGTGTCCGCTGCTCACGGAAGCGGCTTTTCGGAAGATGCGGGCCCGCATCGAAAGGGAGATCCACATGCATACGGATTCCGTGCGGTATTACGCCCTGTGCAGGCCCTGCATCCGGGAAATCCGCTGTGACGGCCTGGGGCTGATGCCGGATATGGAGATCTTCGGGGCGGTGTAGGCCAAAATGCAGGATGGGGGGGAGGCTTTCTTGAGGTGTAAGGACTGGCTTTTCCTGAACGGAGCGTTCCCGGGCCGGAACCAGGGAACGCTGAAAAAAGGTGGCTGAAGCCGGGGCGGCATCAGGAGCAGTGTTCAAAAAGGGCTGTGCTGAGGTAACGCTCGCCTGTGCTGGGGAGCAGGGTCAGCAGGGTTTTTCCGGCAAAGTCCGGTCTGAGGGCCAGACTGTGGGCGGCGAAGACCGCAGCGCCCGATGAAATGCCACAGAGAATCCCTGCGGAACGGGCCAGCATTGCCGCCGTTTTCAGGGCGTCTTCGCTTTTTACGGCCACAATCTCGTCAATGAGGGCGGTGTCCAGATTGGCAGGGACAAAGCCTGCCCCGATGCCCTGAATCAGGTGCGGGCCCGCTTTGCCCCCGGAAAGCACGGGAGATTCCGCAGGTTCAACGGCAATGACCCGGAATTCCGGATAGCGGTTTTTAAAATACCGTCCGATGCCGGTGAGGGTACCCCCCGTCCCCACCCCCACCACCAGGGCATGGGCTTCTCCTTTTGTTTCCGCATCCATCTCCGGCGCCGTTGTCCTTTCATGGGTGGCGGGGTTGGCCGGGTTGGCGAACTGATCGGGCATGAACATTTCCGGATTCCGGGAAAGAATTTCCCTTGACCGGGCAATGGCACCCTGCATACCTTCTGCTGCCGGTGTAAGGATGAGTTCGGCACCCAGAAAACGCAGCAGTTTTTTACGTTCAAGACTCATGCTTTCGGGCATGGTGAGGGTCAGGCGGTAGTTCCGTGCGGCGCAGATGGCGGCAAGGGCAATGCCCGTATTGCCGCTGGTGGGTTCGATGATGGCCGATCCCGGGCCGATGTGTCCCAGGCGTGCGGCTTCGGAAAGTATGCCTTCTGCAATGCGGTCTTTCACACTTCCCAGAGGATTGAAAAACTCGAGCTTGGCGAGAAGCCTTGTCCCGCGGTCTTTCATCACGGGGGTACTGATGTCCAGCAGGGGGGTGCTGCCGATGGTTGCCGGGATATGGGGGAAGAGGGCCATGGATATCTCCTTGGGGGTTGGGAATGGACGGATATGAAAATTTATAGTGTGGGGGGCAGCATCCGGGACCGTTTGCTCGGACGGCCTGTGAAGGACAGGGATTTTGTGGTGATCGGAGCAGGGGAAGCCTCCTTTTTCCAGGCCTTTCCCCGTGCCCGGAAGCAGGGGAAGGGCGTTCCCGTCTATCGGGTCGGTCATGATGAATACATTCTGTCACAGGCAGACAACATTGAAAATGACCTTTTGGCAAGGGATTTTACCATCAATGCCCTGGCCGAAGATGCAGAGGGGCAGCTGTATGCCCATCCTCTGGCCCTGGACGACCTCAGGAACAGGGTGCTGCGTCCCGCAGGCCCGCAGAGTTTTCGGGACGATCCCCTGAGGGTTTTCCGTGCGGCCCGTTTTCTGGCGGTTCTTCCGGAGTTTTCGCCTGCACCGGAGCTGCTGCCCGCCATGAAGCAGATCGCCCCTCTGTTGGAAAAACCGGCTCCGGAGCGGGTGGGCAGGGAGCTGTGCATGGCCCTTGGGGGGGAAGCCCCCTCCCGTTTTTTTACGGTTCTTGCAGATGCGGACTGTCTTGATCCCTGGTTCAGGGAGATGAAAAGTAGCCTGAGCGTTCCGGCCGGGCCGGTACCCTATCACAGGGGGTCGCTTTTTGAACATCTTCTGGAGGTGGTGGAGGGGCTTCGCGGACAGCCCTTCCGGGCCTGGATGGGGCTGTGCCATGATCTGGGCAAACTTGGCACGGCCCGGGAGAAATGGCCCAGTCACCATGGACACGATGTGGCGGGCATTGCCATGGCGCGGGAATTTGGAGAAAGGCTGCGTCTTCCCGGGCGTTTTGTGGAAGCAGGGGGGCTGGCGGCAAAGTACCATATGGTGGCAGGTCGTTATGACAGTCTCCGGCCCGGCACCCGTGTGGATCTTCTGCTTGCCCTGCACCGGGAAAATCTTCTGGAGGATCTGTTTGCTCTGGTACGGGCGGATCATGGGGAAGATTTTTTTGACATGGCAGCCGGGGATCTGCATACCCTGCTTGCCGTCCATCTTCCTGAGAACCATGGGCTTTCCGGAATCCGGGCAGGACAGCGCCTTCGGGATCTGCGCTGTCAGGCCCTGAAAACCCGGAGTGTCAGTCCAGCCTGAAACGTTTGACGAGGGTTTCGAGGCTGCCCGCCATGGTGGCCACATCTTCCGCACGGGCGTTGACCGTATCTCCTGTTCCGGTGATTTTTGATGTCGCACCGCTCACGGCATCAATATCCGTATAGATTTCTCCCACCAGGCGATGGAGGGACGTCATGTTTTCAGTGACTTCCTGAATCCCCCGCGAAGCCTGAAGCACATTGCCGGAGATTTCCCGTGTGGCTGCGGACTGCTCTTCCACGGCAGTGGCAATGGCGTTGACAATATCGTCCATGGCGGCAATGGCCACCGTGACCTGCCCCACATCTTCCCCGACTTCCAGGGAAAGGGTCTGGGCCAGGGTGATGATGCGCCGGATGTCTTCCGTGGCTTTGGCGGTCTGTTCTGCAAGGGCCTTGATTTCTCCTGCGACCACGGCAAATCCCTTGCCCGCTTCCCCGGCACGGGCGGCCTCGATGGTGGCGTTCAGGGCCAGGAGGTTGGTCTGGGCGGAAATCTCCGAAATGGTTTCCGTCACCTTTCCCACCTGCATGGCGATGTTCCCCAGTTCCGTTGTTTTCAGGGATGTTTCCGAAGCCCTTTGTACGGCAGTGCCTGTGGTGCGCCGGGCTTCTTCCGCATTTTTGGCGATTTCATCGATGGTGCTGCTCATTTCTTCGGTGGCTGCGGCAACCATGGAGGTATTGGTGGCGGTTTCTTCCATGGCCGAAGCAATGCTGCCCATGTTGTCCTTCATGGTGGAGGCCGCATCCCGGACAGCTTTGGTACCCTGGGCGGCGGTCCGGACGCCTCCGGCCAGGGATGCGGATTCCTGACGCAGGGAGCCTGAGGCGCTGTGCAGGCTGTTGGCATTTTCGCGGATGCGGGAGACCATGTCATGAATCTGCCCGATGAAGCGGTTGATCCATCTGGCCATTTCTCCGGTTTCGTCTTTTTTATCTTCGGGCATACGCCGGGTGAGATCCCCTGTGCCTGAGGCCAGATGCTCCAGCAGCTTTGCCGTACGTTTGAGGGAGAGCACCACCTCCCTTGTGGTGAGGATGGCCACACAGAAGAAAATGAGAATGAAGATTCCCATGATAAGCGCAAGCCAGAAGAGACAGCTCTGTACCTTCCCGTTGATTGCTGTTTCAATGCGGGCCTGTTCCCTTGCGATATTGTCGATATAGATGCCGGTACCCAGCCACATGTCCGTACCGGGTACGGGTTCTGCGTAGGAAAGCTTGGGCTGGTTGCCATGGCCCGGTTTGTCAAAGATGTATTCCACAAAACCGCCGCCCTTTCGGGCTGCATCCCGTAAGGCCTGAACAAAATAAACGCCATTGGCATCTTTCGTGTTTTTCAGATCCTTTCCCACCAGATCGGGACGGGTGGGCAGGGCCATGTTGGTGGTGTCCCTGTAGAGAAAAAAGTATCCGGAGCTGTCCTTTTCAAAGCGGACGTCCTGGAGCATCTCGCGGAAAATACGGATGCGTTCCTCCGGTGCCTTGATTTCCAGTGCCACCTTGCCCATCGCCAGGGCCAGGGCGTGGGTGGCCACCTGGATTTTGGCCCTCTGGTCTTCCTGCATGACAAGGCCTGTTTCATGGATGCCGATGTCCCGTGCGGTGTGGGCTGCCCGGAAGGTGGCCCAGAACATGGTGATGAGGATGAGCCCCACAAGGATGAGGACGGCGGTCATGCGCTGGCGGATGGTGAAGGTATTCAGCATGGGGAATCCTTTTTTCAGAGGGTTGAAACGGGGGACTGGATGGTGTGGAAGCTCTTAGGGGCAGCACAGGGCGTCCTGAATCCGGGCAGGAGAAAAACCCGCCATCGCTGGACGAAGGTGTTTCTTCTGTCTGAGTGCTAACACAAAACGCTGTGTGAAACAATGTTCGCGGAGGGAGGGGGGCGGATTTTTTTACGGATTGCCACCCGGCTCGATGGCCGATGCCAGGCGGAAATCCATTTTGTCCGGGGCAGGGGATTCCCTGGAATCAGAAGAAGAAAAGAAAGATGAAAAGACCGGTTCCCAGGATCAGACGGTAGACGACAAAGGGGAACAGTCCCATTCTGGCAATAATCTTCAAAAAGAAGTGGATGCAGAGAAGGGCACTGACAAAGGAAAGTCCCATCCCCGTAAAAAGGGCGAAAAGATCAAAGATTTCGGGATGGCGTATCAGTTTGTAGCCCTGGTATACGGTGATGAGCAGGATGATGGGAATGGAAAGCAGAAAGGAAAAGCGGGCGGAACTCTGCCGGTCAAAGCCCAGCATGAGACCTGCCGTGATGGTGATACCGGAGCGCGATGTGCCCGGAATCAGGGACAGGGCCTGCATCAGGCCGATGACCAGTGCCTGACGGAGGGTCATTTTTTCCATGACAAGCTGCTGTTTTGCCCGGGCGTCGGCAAACCAGAGCAGGCCCCCGAAAATCAGGGTCGTTGTGGCGAGCACCCAGGGGGAGCGCAGATGCATCTCAATAAAGTCCGCCGCCAGAAGACCGGCAAGGGCCGTGGGAAAGGTGGCCAGGATGAGAAACCAGGCCATTCTGCCATGGGGGGTCTGGTTTCCGCCAAGGGAGCTGAACCATCCTGTGATGAGATGGCGGATATCTTGCCTGAAATAGAGCATCACGGCCAGCAGGGTGCCCCCGTGTACGGCAATGTCAAAGGCCATCCCCTGATCTTCCCAGTGCAGCAGGGCGGAGGGCAAAATGAGGTGGGCGGAGGAGGAAATGGGGAGAAACTCCGTAACCCCCTGAATCAGTGCAAGGAGGGTGATTTCAAACAGTCCCATGGGGAAAAAGCCTTTCATCCTGTTGATGTGGGGGGGGCAGGAAAGCGGACAAGGCTGATAAAAAAGCTTTTTATGGGCAGTTTGTCAATATCAAAGGCCGTTACGGAGAACGGCCTCTGATATTTTCCGGAGACCCGGATTCTGCTGGGGGATGGCTCCCCTTTCAGGTTCAGGGGCTTTTTTCAGCTCAGGGCAGCCAGCTTTTCACCTGGGCCTCATTTTCCCGGATAAAGCGTTTCGCGTTTTCATACCGGTCTGCTTTGGGTTCCTGATCCCAGGCCATGACCATCTGAAGCTGGCCCGGATCTTTCCATGCAAAGTTTTTCAGCACTTTGTACGCATCGGGGTTGTCCTGTTTCAGGCCTTTGCGGACGATGGTATGGATCTGTTCCTCCTCACCGAGAACCCCTTTGGGATCTTTCAGATATTTGAGATTCCATTTACCGAACATCCAGTGGGGAGACCAGGCCGTCACCACCACCCATTCCTTGCGGCGGATGGCCGTATCCAGGGCTGCGGTCATGGTGGCACCGCTGCCTTCCATAAGTTCCAGTTTGTTCAGCCCGTAGTCCTTCATGGCCTGTTCGGAAAGGCGCATCAGACCGGCTCCCGGATCAATGCCGATAATTTTGTTTTTAAACCTGCCTGCATGGGCATTGAGCTCTCCAATGGAGTCAATGGTGACATAGGCGGGAACGGCCCAGCCCAGTTTGGCACCTCCCACAATGGGGCCGAGATCCTCTACCCGGTTTTTCACCCTGGCATAGTAGTCCGCATGGGTCACGGGAAGCCAGGCGGTAACCATGGCGTCCACATTGCCCGTGCCGATGGCCTGCCACATGGCCGCTGCCGCCACGGGGAGAATTTCCACCTCATAGCCCAGTTTTTCCTGAAGTACGGCCTGCACGAGATGGGTACTGGCTGCGGCGCAGTCCCATTCCACATAGGCAAGGCGCAGTTTTTTCTGGGCGAGAGCCGGACTGCTTCCCAGGAAAAGGAGGCTGATCAGGGCTGCCAGTATGGCGAGCTTCTTTGTGTGTCTCATGGTCGTATTTCTCCTTCTGTCAACTTATGGTTTCTGGGTGCCAAGGTGCTGGAGTACACGATCCAGAACAATGGCGACAATTACAATGGCAATCCCCGCTTCAAAGCCGCTGCCCATCTGAAGCCTCTGGATGGCCCGCCAGACTTCACCGCCAAGTCCCCTGGCTCCGATCATGGCGGCGATGACCACCATGGAGAGGGCCAGCATGACGGTCTGGTTGACCCCGGCCATGATGGTGGGCGTGGCCATGGGGAGCTGAAGCTTGAAGAGTTTCTGCCATCTGCTGGAGCCGAAGGCATCGGCGCATTCCACAAGATCTTTGGGAACCTGCTGGATTCCCAGGCAGGTGAGCCGTATGGCAGGGGGCATGGAAAAAATCAGGGTGGCGAAGATGGCGGCCACCTTGCCAAGACCGAAAAAGGGAATGGCAGGAATGAGATAGACAAAGGCGGGCATGGTCTGCATCACGTCCAGCACGGGCTGCACCACGCGGTTGATGCGGGGGCTTAAGGCCGCCACGATACCGATGGGAATGCCGATGCAAAGGGAGGTAAGGGTGGCGATGAGCACCAGGGTGATGGTGCTGATGGTGGCGCTCCACAGTTCCATATTCCAGATGAGGAGGAGTCCTGCCAGGGTAAAGAGGGCCAGTCCTCTTTTACGGGTCAGCCAGAAGACAAGGGCCGCTGCAAGGAGGATGAACAGCCAGGGCGGCAGCAGGAGCAGCCCCTTTTCCATGAAGGAAATGATTCCCTCCATCACGTTGGTAAAGGCGATGGTGAGAAAGGAAAAGGTGGTGACAAGGAACTGGATGAGGGTCTCGATGAGGTCACCGAGGGGAATTCTAGGCATGGTCGCTGCTCCTTCCTTTTTCGGCCAGGGCTGCCAGAAGGGAACCCCGGATAATAATACCCAGCATGTGGCCTTCGCTGTCCAGAACGGGAAGGGGATGGGGAATGCCCGCCAGGATGGGGATAAGATCCGCAGCCGGGGTATCCGGGCTGACATGGAGGAAGTCCTTCTCCATGATGCGCGTGAGATCCCGTTCCCCCCTGGCCGTAGCCTCGGATGCCGCTTCTGCGGAAAGGATGCCGATAACCCGGTGGCGTTTGTCGTGGACAAATATCTGGGAAAAGCCTTCTTTCTGCATGAAACGCAGGGCACTTTTCGGGCCGTGAACCTCCGGGGAGACCATGGCCTTGGGGCGGATCATGACGGATTCTGCGGTGAGAACCCGCGTGATATCGATATTTTCCACAAACCGCTCCACATAGGCTGTGGCCGGATTGGTGAGGATTTCCTCGGCCGTACCGATCTGCACCACTTCGCCGTCCTTCATGAGAACGATCCGGTCTCCGATTTTCAGGGCCTCATCCAGATCGTGGCTGATGAAGACAATGGTCTTTTGCAGTTTCTGTTGAAGGTGGATCAGTTCATCCTGCATATCGGAACGGATGAGGGGGTCAAGGGCACTGAAGGCCTCATCCATGAGGAGGATGTCGGGATCCAGTGCCAGGGCGCGGGCAAGCCCCACCCGCTGCTGCATACCGCCGGAAAGGTTGTGGGGGTACTGGTCTTCCCAGCCCTTCAGCCCCACCTGTTCCAGGGCGGTCATGGCCTTTTCCCGTCTTTCGGCGGCAGCCATGCCCTGAATCTCCAGACCATATTCGGCGTTCTGGCAGACGCTGCGGTGGGGGAAAAGGGCAAAATTCTGGAAAACCATCCCCAGTTTGCTGAGGCGTATCTGACGGAGTTTTTCCGGTGAAAGGGCGGTGATGTCTTCATCATCAATGAAGATTTTACCGGATGTGGGCTGGATCAGGCGGTTGATGCAGCGTACCAGGGTGGATTTTCCACTCCCGGAAAGCCCCATGATCACAAGGATTTCTCCTTCAGAAACGGTGAAGTCCACTTTGGAGACCCCGACACCGCAACCGGTTTTTTTGAGGATGTCTCCCTTGGTTCTGCCCTGCTCCAGGAGCTTTTGTGCTTCTGGGATCTGGTTTTTCGGGCCAAAGATTTTGGTAAGTCCTTCGATCCGTATTTTGGTGTTTTTTTCAGAGTTCAGCATAAAAATCCTGTTTTCGTGAAAAGGAAAGTGCTTCGGAAGCTTCGGGTTTTTCGAGCTGTGCATCCATTCTGAGCATTTAGATTTATAGCGTACTATTATAGTTGTGTCAAACTATTGACGGATATTCATCTATAGACACTGTATTTATCGGAAAAACCGGTAAAAAATTTCTCTGTTTTAGCATTGTCTGCTATGCGTATGAGGGCGGAAGCCCCGCCATTCTGTGCGAGGCAGACCCGCTGTATCCGGAAGGACTGCCCCACGGTGCTTGCCCCTCAGCCCTCAGATCTGGTACAACGCACAGCTGACGGGGTCGGATCGCTTTGCCATTCTGGACAGGAACCCTAAAATCTTTCAGGAAGCTCTGGCGGAGGTCTATGCTTTTCAAAGCTGTGCTCGTTAAATGGATGCGCCGGTATTTTTCCGATGAGGAAGCCATCATCTTCACCCTGTTGCTTGCGGCCTCTTTTCTGACCATTATTTTTTTCAGCCGCATGCTGGCTCCTTTTCTTTTTTCCCTTGTCATTGTCTTTCTGCTTCAGGGGATGGTGAACGGGCTGCATCGCCTTCATCTTCCCCGCATTGTGGCGGTGATTCTGGCTTTCAGCTTTTTCATGGGCTGCCTTGTGGCAGCGATTCTCTGGCTTCTTCCCCTGACCTGGCAGCAGCTCCTCAGCCTGACACGGGAGCTTCCCGGCATGGCCCGGGCGGCCCAGGTCTGGTTTGTGGGAATGCAGGAAGCCTATCCCCAGTTTCTTTCCCAGCAGCATCTTGTCCAGATTTTTACGGAGGCCAGCGGAGAATTGCGGAAGCTTGGCCAGTGGCTGGTGAGCCTTTCCCTGTCCAGCATTCCCAATCTGGTGGCCTGGCTGATTTATCTGATTCTTGTACCGATTCTTGTTTTTTTCATGCTGAAGGATCAGGAAAAACTGGTTGCCTACGTTTCCTCCCTCATGCCGGAAAAAAGGGTGCTCATCAGCCGGGTCTGGCACGAAATGGATGAGCAGATCACCAACTATATCCGGGGAAAATTCATTGAAATTCTCATTGTCGCCATTGCCACCTGGGCGGCCTTTGCCTGGCTGGGGCTGGGGTATGCGGAGCTTCTTGCCCTGATGGTGGGGTTTTCCGTTGTGGTGCCCTATATCGGGGCTGCGGTGGTCACCATTCCTGTGGCCCTCATTGCCCTGTTTCAGTTTGGAACCGGCCCTGATTTTGTGTGGGTGATGGTGGTTTATGGGATTATCCAGGCCCTGGATGGCAATGTGCTGGTTCCCCTTCTGTTTTCAGAAGCCGTGAACCTGCATCCCGTTGCCATTATTCTGGCTGTGCTGTTTTTTGGGGGGATCTGGGGATTCTGGGGTGTTTTTTTTGCCATTCCCCTGGCCACCCTGCTGAAAGCCATTTTCAATGCCTGGCCCAAACTGCATACGGATGAAGAATGCGTCTGATGCTCACCCGCCTGCTCTGTCAGGCTTGTCTGTGAAGGAGGGGATGTCATGCTGAACTGGATCAAAAATCTGTTTGCCGGGAATGCTGCGGGGCAGGCGTCTGGGAATGTGACTCTGGATAACGGGAGTATCGAGGCCCTTGTGGCCCTGCAGGAGGAGGAAGGGGTACAGCTCTTTCTGGGTATGCGGGATGCGGGGCCGGGGCTGGTTTCCTGGGGTATGAAATTACAGCAGCGTTTTTTCGAAGTGCTGGAAGAAAAAGAAAGCTATGTGGCGGACAGGAGTGCTCTGCCCTATCCGGAACCCTGGATACGCCTTGCTTTCAAGGTACAGGCGCTGCGCTGTGTGGTTTCCGGTCAGGAGGAGCTGCTTTCCGCCATTGAAAACGGTCTCAAACACCTGGCCTCTTTTCAGGCCGTCAATCCCAGGGATGTGGATCACCTCGCCCTTGTGGAACGCTACAGGGAAGAGATCCTGAAATATGGGTTTTCTCCGGGGGCTGAGGATGACACCGTTCTTTCCGATGGCACGTCCCTGAGGGATGTTCTGAAAAGTTATGCCCGGGCCCTGCCCACCTTCAACCGTTACCACGATGCCATTGAAGAAAAAAAGAAGGCCTATCTGTTTGAATTTGCCTCTTTTGTGACGCATGTGAGGGCTGGGATGAAGGGGGCCTGAAGCCGGGGACGGATTCTTTTCTGGGGAGAGAAGCGGTGAAGCAGGGCGGGAGAACCCGTCCCTGCCATGATGAAAGGCTGATGCTCTGTATCGGATCAGAAGTGATAGGTGAGGGTCATACCGGCTCCGAGGAGATGACCGCCCGCCTTGGCGTGGACACGGGCTTCGCGGTTATAGAGGGCTGTGCTGAAACTTTTGTTCAGATTTGAGGATTCTCCCCCTACGATACGATCCTGCTCCACCACGGTATACTGCAACACGGTGTCCAGGGTGAAGCTGCCGAAGGTAAACCCTGCGCCCATGGCGTAGGTTTTTTTATCCCCGTCGGGCCACATGAGATCCAGGCTGTCATCGGGAATGGGGCTGGGATCATAGAAGTAGCCGCAGCGCAGGGCGATGATGTCATTCATGAGGTATTCCGCACCAAAGCGGATCTGGCGCGTATTGTTCCAGTTTCGTTCATAGGCGCTCTGGCTCGTTCCGCCTGCACTCAAAAAGAAGTCTTCCACCTGGCGTTTGTTGATGCCCCATTCTGTCCAGACCAGGTCAAATTCCATGGAAAAGCGGGAGTGTGGTGCATAGCGGATACCGGCCTGTACCTGCTGGGGATGGTTGTAATCCATCGTTGCCTTGGCAATTTTAGTCCCTCCAAGCTTGAGATCGCCCTCAAATTCGGCTTCTGTTTCGCTGCGGTAGGTCAGTCCCAGGGCAATGGTTTCAACGGGTTTGTACAGGATACCGAGGTTGAAGGAATAGTTGAGGTCATCCTCCACTTCAAGTTCCACATGCTTGCCGTCCATCATCAGGGCAGACTGAAGCTTCTTTTTGGTTGCAGCATCCACGTTCGGACTGCTCAGCATGGCCGTTGCAGTTGCTTTTTCCGTATCATCCTGAAAATAATATGCAATTTTTTCTCCACCCGCCTCGGATTTGCCGATGGATACCCCAAATCCCAGGGAAAGCCGATCCGTGACCCTGTAGGCGATGGTCGGTGTCAGGGCAACGCGCTTATAATACGAATGATAGGAGTCGTGTACCGCAGGGTTGCTTGCCGGATTTTTAGGCCACTCCACTTCAAGCCCCCAGGGCGCGTAGGCGGCAAGTCCCAGGCTGATCCTGTCGCTGAGGGGCATGGCAAACCCCAGGTGGGGTGCGGCAAGAATGGGAAAATCATCCTGCACATCAAAGGATTTTCCCTTGAATCTTGGGTCGTTGGTATTCTCAACACGGATTCCCTTCACCTCGAGATCCGGATCAATGACATGCACCCCCATGGCAAAGGTGGGGCTTTGAATCTGGGTCAGGCCTGCCGGGTTGTAATAGGCGGCAAAGGGATCATCGGCATAGGCGGAGAATGCACCGCCCATGGAGGTTGCCCTTGAGCCGATACCGAAAGTATCCACACACCCCGCATAGGCTGCGGAAGCGGCAAGGATAAGGGTTGCTGTGAGTGCAAAAAGTCTTTGAGTCACCATGAACCTCCTTGGAAAATAGGGATGGGTAAACGGGAGCATGAACGACACTGTTGGGTCTGAACACTGTTTTCTGTGAACATCTGCAAAAAAATTGTCGGGGCAAAGCTTACTACCTCAGCTACCGTTCCCATGCTCCAGCGTGGGAACGATGGATACAATGCTGCCTGGCTGAGTCAGGGGGTAATCAGAAAAAAAATGTCGGGACAAAGCTTATTATATGAATGTTCATTTATGAATAACGATGTTCACTTTGGTAACCGATATTTTTAGGGCTGTCAAGTGAAATGGCAGGGCCTCTTTTGTATTTCGCTTTGGGATATGGCGTGATAGACAATAGACACTGTCTTGCGGGTGCTTGAATTCTGTTTTTTGGGGCTGCTGCGCGTAAAAGGGGGCAGGCGACCTGTTTTTTTACCGGATCAATGGGCTGCCCGTTCTCAGGGCTGCCCGTTTTCAGCTACAGGAAAAAAGGCCTCTTTTTCTTTATTGTTTCAGGGGGAATGAATATGCAGATCTGTATTGCGGAAGGGTATATTCAGGCGCTTCTCTTCGCCGTTTATGAGGATGGCAGGGTTCTGGCCATGGATGGTGGATGCCGTTGTGATATTGCAGCCATGACGGCCTTTCTGGAGGAAGGGCTGAAAAAGAGCTGGTCGGATGTCAGGCTTCAGGTGGTTTCCCATATTCATCCGGATCATGCGGGGGCGGCTCCCCTTTTAAGCCGACGCTACGGTCTGCCCCTTGCCGCCCCCGAAGGCATCAACCGCTGGTATGCGGGTATCGGGGGCTTTTTGCAGCACAAAATTGATATCTCCCTTGGGTACTTTGTGGTTTATGTGATGGGAAAACCCTGGAGGAATATTTTTTACAGGAGAAGGGTCGCCATGGACTATGCCCTGAAGGACGGGGACTTTCTGCCCGGATTTCCGGACTGGCAGGCCCTCAGCACACCGGGGCACACCAACCACGACATGGTTTTTTACCATCAGGAGACGAAAACCCTGTATGCGGCGGATGTGATTTTATACGTGAACCGGCGCTTTCAGCTTCCCTTTCCCGTGTCCATGCCCGATGAAATGGCGGAAAGTCTTTTGCGTATCCGCAATCTGGATGTGAACACCCTGATCCTCGCCCATGGCGGGATGCTACAGGTGGACGGCATGGCAGACATTGTGGACGGACTTCTGAAAAGACTCAGCGGCGTGGGCCTGAATCCCATGCTGCGCCGCCTGCGTCCTTTGACCCGTTTTTCTCCGGAGCTGCGAACCCACCTTTTGTAAAGCCTTCGTAAAATCCAGGGGACACAGGCGGCATCTCTGCTGCCCTGTGTCCCTTTTTTGTTTCAGATCTTTTTTTCTGATGCTGATTAGATTTTTCCGGAAGCTTCAAGATCGCTGAGGAACCGGTGCAGAAGCCTGACCCCGAAACCGCTGCCGCCCGCAGGACAGTAGGCCGAAGCTTTGGAAAGGTAGGCGGGGCCTGCGATATCGAGATGAACCCAGCGGGTTTCTCCCACAAATTCCTTTAAAAAGAGGGCCGCTGTGATGGCACCGCCGTTTTTGGAGGTGGACACGTTCCGCAGATCCGCAAGCTCACTTTTCAGAAGTTTTTTGTAGTCGTTCGGAAGAGGCATGGGCCAGCAGCGCTCAAAGGTGACATCGCCTGCGGCGGCCAGGGCATGGGAAAGTCCCATGTCTTCGGAAAAAATGCCCGCAATGTTATCGCCTAAGGCCACCATGCAGGCTCCCGTGAGGGTGGCCACATCCACCATGAGATCAGGCTTTTCCTTTTCCGCAATCCAGGCCAGGGTATCGGCCAGAATGAGGCGGCCTTCCGCATCCGTGTTCATCACTTCCACACTTTTACCCGCATAGCTCATAAAAACATCGCCGGGCCGACAGGCCGTTCCAGAAGGCATGTTCTCCACAATGGGAATGGCAACCACAAGGTTGAAGGAAGGCCGGGTGCGGGCCATGGCCATGGCCGTTGCCGCCACTGCCGCCGCACCTGCCATATCCATTTTCATGCCTTCCATACCGGCAGGCGGCTTCAGATCCAGGCCACCGGCATCAAAGGTGACTCCTTTGCCCACAAGGGCCACGGTTCGGGAGGCGGGTTTTTCCGGTGTGTAGCGCAGAACCACGAGGGCGGGTTCCGCGTCACTGCCCTGGGCAACGGCGAGAAGGCAGCCAAAACCTAAGGCCTCCATCTCTTTTTTTCCGAGACGCTCCACCCTGAGGCCTTCTTTTTCCGCAGCGTCCGCAAGCATGTCGGCAAAGGCCTGGGGCCGTTTGTCGTTGGAGGGCATGGACACCCAGGATCGGGCCTGATGGGTGGCGGTGCAGACGGCCTCAATGCGGGAAGCCAGGGCAGAAAGTCCGGCTTCGGGTTCTTCTTCCGTTAGCAGGAGGAGGCTTTCAAGGGCTTTCAGCTCCGCTTCCTTTTTGTAAAGGTCAAAGCGGTAGTTGGCCAGCACCAGGCCTTCCAGGATGGCGGTAATGAAGTTTTCTCTTTGGGTTTCGGGCAGAAGATCCGGAAGATGGAGGCCGAGCCGGGTTTCCTTTGCCTGCATGGCGGCCTGAACGGCCAGGGCTGCGGCCTTTCTCAGGGTTTCGCTGTCCAGCTCTTCTTTTTTGCCAAGACCCACCATGAGGATGCGGGAAAGGGGCAGCTCTGCTGGTGCTGCAAGGGGATAGCTTTTTTCCGCCTTGCCCCCGAATTCCGGGAGGCTGCGGATTCTTTCACAGAGCGTTGCCTTGTTCTTCTCGGTATAGAGGGGGCCGTCTTCACAGACAAAAAGGACACGGGTGGCCGGGCCTTCGGAAATCGCAGGGGCTTTTTGTACAGAGAGCATGTTTTTTTTTCCTTAAATTTTGGGAATATGCGGATGGCGGAGGTTTTGCTGTTTTTTATGAAATTGAAAAATAAGGATATGCCGTCCGTGAAGTTCACGGCTCTCGTCTGAAATGAAGAATCAGATTTCAATGAGGTATATTGGCAATTTTCATCTCCCTAAGGGATGGATTCGCCCTTTGTCTCCCTCACACCGTTCACGGTGAGCTTGTCGAACCGTTTGTCTCCCTCACACCGTTCACGGTGAGCTTGTCGAACCGTGACGAAAAAGCAAAAGGGATGACCTTTGTCTTTTTTTGGCTCACCCTTCGACAGGCTCAGGGTGAACGGTCGGGGTGAGGGAGCAATTCAGGCCCGGAAACCGTTTAAGAGGCTTTAAAAATAGCAACAATGCGGGGATCCAGGCAGGATCGCAGAAAGGCATTCATTTCCGTCTGATCCCCTGAATCATAGAAACGCAGCATGAGGGTGTTGAATTCAAGCTGCCGTTTTGCGGGCAGATTGATGATGGGAAACCCATGGTGCAGCAGAAAGCCGTTCATGACAAAGCGGCCCATACGCTTGTTGACATCGTAAAAAAACTGGTTTCTTGCCATGGTCAGAAAATAATGGATGGCCTGATCGTACACATCGGAAAGCCTTTTGGCATCAAGGAGCATGGTTTCAAAAAGCCGGGGAAGAAGGGCGGCTTCCGGCGGCATGTAGTCCGTACCGGAAATGGTCACACCTCCAGAGCGCAAACATCCCCATTCCATGGCCTCTTCCTTTCCCGCAATGGCGTGGAGACTCAAGACCAGCTCCCTTGTGATCTCAAAGCGGTTCTGATCAACCAGACGGAAGAGGGTGCGCCAGGTTTCCGCCTGGTTGAGGGCTACCTGCTGATCCGAGATTCTGTGGCCTCCTACGGTGATACCATCGAGCAGGGTCTGGATTTCCGGCAGGGTAAAGGCAATTCCCTCCAGATTCACCGCATCCCAGACCAGTTCCGCAAGCTGTCTGCGGGCCAGCATGAGGGCTTTTGCCCGGTTTGGGGGCATGTTCCAGAAAAGATCCTGCACAAGATTCTGCATATGACCCTCGAATGAAGGGGGATGAAGGAGGCAGCCTCCCGGAAAGGAAGCTGCCCCTTTGGGGGCTTCAGCCTCCGTACTGGATGGCGCTGAACTGCTGAAGTTTTTTTAAGTTGTGGATGGAGCGCACATAGCGCATGGTGCCGGTCCGGCCCCGGATGACCAGGGATTCGGTGATGGCCCCTGTGCCGGTGTAGCGCACGCCGGGAAGAAAGGTGCCGCCGGAAATGCCCGTGGCGGCAAAAAACACATCTTCGCTTTTCACCAGATCCTTCACGGAGCGGATTTTGTTCATGTCAATGCCTGCGGCAAAGAGGGATTCCCTTTCCTCGCTGCTCTGGGGATCAAGCCGGGTGAGCATCTCACCGTTCAGGCCCCGGATGGCACAGGCCGCCAGCACCCCTTCCGGTGTGCCCCCTGTCCCCATCATGAGATCCACCTCGCAGTCCGGATCAATGGCCATGAGGGCTCCGGCCACATCCCCGTCCGTGTGGAGCTGGATGCGGGCCCCGGCCTTGCGGATGGCCTCAATGAGGGGTTTGTGCCGGGGTTTGTCCAGAACAAAGACCACAAGGTCGTCCACACGCTTGCCCAGGGCTTTTGCAATTTTTGCAAGGTTTTCGGGAACAGGGGCATCGAGATCCGCCACGTCCTTTGCCGCCTCGGGAACCACGAGTTTCTGCATGTAAAAACTGGGGCCGGGGTTGAACATGGCATCATAGGGGGCAAGGCCCACCACGGAGATGGCATTGGGTCTGCCAAAGGCCAGAAGGCTTGTGCCTTCCACGGGATCAACGGCCACGTCCACCATGGGGCCTTTGCCGTTGCCCACGGTCTCCCCGTTGTAGAGCATGGGGGCTTCGTCCTTTTCGCCCTCTCCGATCACAATGCGGCCTTCCACGGGAACGGCGGCAAAGGAGAGGCGCATGGCATCTACGGCGGCCCCGTCTCCGGCTTTTTTGTCACCCCTGCCCAGCCAGCGGGCCGAAGCCAGGGCTGCGGATTCGGTGACGCGCACAAGATCCATGGCCAGATTGCGTTGGGGAATTTCCACGGGATTTCCTTTCGTTGCGGGATGCATGAAACTTTTTTTAAAGACCGCAGGTTTTGGCCTTCAGGGTCAGTTTTTCCTCAAAGAATTCAAAGGCACGTTTGAAAAGGATTTTCTGGTGGCCCGGATGGCTGACCCGGTGATCGCCCCCTTCAAAGGCGATGAAGCGTTTGGGTTCCGCAGCCAGCTCATAGACCCTGTGGCCTTCGTCCACGGGCACCACCCTGTCATCGGTGCCATGCACCACAAAGACGTTGCGCATGGCGGGGATGCGTTCGGTGAGGTCAAAGTTCAGGTTTTCCCTGAAAAAGGATTCGGGCAGGCCGGTTTCTTCTAAAATGGTCTGGATGTCTTCGGGGGGTTGTTGCAGGAGTACCCGGCCTTTGATCAGGGGGGCCACAAGGAAGGTGGCCGCAGGCCGGATGACGGACCAGGCGGCAATGCAGGTGGCCGCTCCCATGCTGCTGCCGAAAAGCCCGAAGGGGCGGCCCAGATCCTTTCTTGCGGAAAGCATCTCCCAGGCGGCCACAAGGTCTTCCACCCGGGTATCAAGGCTGGTTTCGGAAAGCTTTCCTTCGGAGTCTCCGGAACCCCGGTGATGGAAACGGAAATAGGCGACTCCGGAAGCGGCAAGGCTTCTGGCCAGATCCACCTGTTTTGCGGAATGGGCATCACTTAAAAGACCGTGGGAGCCGATGACCAGCGGCGGGTTTTTGGCTTCAGGCATATGGAGAATACCGGAAAGGGAAAATCCCCTGGAATCAAAGCGCAGGGCTTCCGTACGTTCGAGCGTATGTTCTTTGTTTTCAGACTGTTCTTGCATGGTTTCCTCATTGGTATCATTCTTGTAGTCTTGCTTTTCCATAAAACAAAGGACTATATAAAAAACTTTTTGTTTTGTCACTTCCAAGAACCTTAAGCAGAGTGGATTCCCTATGTGCAGTGTCAGAAAAAAGCAGGAACTGGAGCTGGATGTCACGGACATGGCCTTTGGAGGCCGGGGACTGGCCAAAGTGGAGGGCATGGCGGTCTTTGTGGATGAGGCCGTGGCCGGAGACCGGGTACGGGCGCGGATTTTCAAGAAGAAAAAACGCCATGCCGAGGCAAAGGCCCTTGAGGTATTGTCCCCGTCTCCGGATCGGGTGACGCCTCCCTGCGCCTATGCATCCTGGTGCGGGGGCTGCAAGTGGCAGTACCTTTCCTATGAAAAACAGCTGGAATACAAGACCCGTCAGGTGGGCGAAGCCCTGGAACATCTGGCGGGCATCCGGGATGTGGTGATTCATCCGGCCCTGCCTTCTCCTGAGATTTTTCATTACAGAAACAAGATGGAATTCACCTGTACGGACAGCCGCTGGCTTCTGCCGGAAGAGCTTCAGAATCCGGACATCAAAAAGGACAGCGCCATTGGTCTCCATGTCCCCGGCGCCTTCGACCGGGTACTGGACATTGAGCGCTGCCATATTCAGCCGGAAATGGCCAACGGGATTCTGGCCTTTATCCGAAAAGAGATCCTTGCTTCGGGGCGGCCCATGTACGGGCTGAGAAGCCATGAGGGCTTCTGGCGTTTTGTCACCCTCCGTCACAGTGTGGCCGATGATGTTTTCATGGTGAATCTCGTTACAAAGGAACCGGATGAAGCCCTTTTGAAGCCCCTTGCGGAACGCCTCCGGGAGGCCTTTCCTTCCGTGACCTCGGTGGTGAACAACGTGACCCGCCGCAAGGCAGGGGTTGCCATCGGAGAAGAGGAGATCCTGCTTTCCGGAGAGGCGGCCATTTATGATGCCATCGGGCCTTTCCGGTTCAAGATTTCCGCCAATTCCTTTTTTCAGACCAACACCCGTGCGGCGGAAGGGCTGTACGCCAAAACCGCGGAATATGCGGCTCTGACCGGAGGGGAGAGGGTGCTGGATCTCTATTCCGGAACGGGCACCATTCCCATCTACCTTTCCGAAAAGGCCTCTGAGATCACCGGTATCGAGATTGTGGAAAGTGCGGTGGCGGATGCCCGCAGGAACTGCCTTGAAAACGGGGTGGAAAACTGCCGTTTTCTTCTGGGTGACATGAAGGATGTGCTGCCGGGGCTGGATGTGAAGCCTGACGTCATCATCATTGATCCGCCGAGGGCGGGGATGCACCCGGATGTGGTGGCCCGGATTCTGGCCCTTGCCCCGGAGCGCATGGTCTATGTGTCCTGCAATCCCGCCACCATGGCCAGAGACCTTGCCATGATGAAGGATGCCTATGAGGTGCTGGAGGTGCAGCCCGTGGACATGTTCCCCCATACCTTTCATATTGAGGCCGTAGCCAGATTGCGGCGGAAAAATGCCGGATCAGGTCTTTTTTCTGAAACCCCTTCAGAGACCAGGGAGTGAAAGCAGACATGAAACTTTTTTTGAGTCTTCTCGGCAGGTTCTTTTACAAGCTCATGGGATGGCGTTTTGAACCCCTTCCGTCCTATTTTTCGGAAAAGCATGTGATTATCGGTTTTCCCCACACCAGCAACATGGATACGATCCGGGCTTTCATGGGGTTTAAGATTGTAAGGAGAACGGGGCATATCATGATCAAGAAGGAATGGTTCCGCTGGCCCCTTTCCCTTTTTCTGAAGACCCTCGGCGGTATTCCCGTGGACAGGAAGTCGGCCAATGGTGTTGTGGAGCAGATGGTTCAGGTTTTCAGAGAGAGGGCGCATTTTCTGCTTGCCATTGTTCCCGAAGGGACACGAAAGGATGTCCCCACCATCAAAACCGGCTTCTGGCACATTGCCAAGGCGGCCAATGTGTCCATTCTCTGCTGGTATCTGGACAATGATCACAAGACTACGCGCTGGCTGGGAGAGCTTGTTCCGGGAGAGGACAAGGTGGCGGATATTCTCCGTATCCGCCAGATCTATGCCGATGCCGGTTACACCTTTCCCCTGGATATGGCGGCCCTTTTAAAGGACGATGGGCAGACCAGCCCGAGGCCCTGAAGTTTCATTTCAGGCATTTTTTCTTCAAAGAAGGCGTCCTTCCCGTCTGAACAGGGAAGCCGCCTTTTTATCTTTTTGCCGATGGGGGCAAAGCGGACTTTTCAGTATCTGAAAAATTGCCTATTCTGTAAAAACGATATCACCCATCCGAGATGCACCCTCTGCACCCTGATACAACTCAGCCTGACTGCCGACATCATTGCACGTTCAGAGTAGAAATTTCCGGTTCCTGAATTCTGGCCTGCTGTCCATGGAAGGGAAAAGTCTTTGTGCCCGGGGATTTGGATATTGTTTGGAAAGATGAGGCATCTGGGAGAGGACTTGAAATATTTCAGGAAACGACGGAACGGCACTGAAGCTTGACAACCCCTTGCAGGAAACCCGGGAACTGAAAAAGGAATGGCGATGACAAAAGCACGTTTTGTTCTGTCCTGTGGGATTTTTTTTCTGATTTCCCTTATCCTGCTGGCGGTGGCCCGGAGTGATTCGGGCAGGGAGAAAAGCCATGTTCTGGTGCTGCATTCCTATCATGGCGAGCTGCCCTGGTCCAGGGGACTGATGCAGGGGCTGGAAAGGGGTTTTCAGGATTCCGGCCTGCCTCTGGTGATGCATGTGGAGTATATGGACGGTATCCGTCACCGCCAGGAAGAGAATTTTCCGGTGATGAAGGACTATCTGAGCCAAAAATATGCCAGGGTACCCCTGCAGGGGGTTCTGGCAACGGACGATGTGGCTCTGGATTTTCTTTTGCTGTACAGGGACGAAATCTTTCCCGGTCTGCCTCTGGTTTTCTGCGGCCCCAATGATTTTACCCCGGAACGTCTGGAGTTTCAGGAGCGGATCACCGGTATTGCGGAAAACCCGGACATGCGGGGCACCATCGGTCTCATCCGGCGCCTTCATCCCAAAGCGTCTTCCATTGCCGTGGTTTCGGATCGCAATCCTGCCAGTCTGCGGGTGATTGAAGGGTTAAAGAAGATTGCAGGGGAGCTGGGGCAGCCCGGTCTGTTTTCCCTTCTTACCGATGCCAGCCTTGAAGCCCTGCTGGCCGAGTTGCAGGCCCTGCCCAGGGGGACGCCTGTGGTTTTTCATGCCTTTCTGCGGGATGCCTCAGGAAAAACCTATGCCAGTAACCTGAAAAATCTCAGGCTTCTGGCTTCCCGATCCGGACTGCCCTTTTATACCTTCAAGAAGATTGATATCGGTGAAGGGGCTGTGGGCGGAGCTGTAATCAGTGAAGAACGCATGGCCGAAATCGCCGCAGGGATGGTTCTTCAGATTCTTAAAGGTCTTCCGCCCCAGGGGATTCCCGTGATTTATCATACCCCCCAGGTGTATCTTTTTGACTACCCCAAACTCCGGGATTTTAAGATACCCCCGGAGATCCTGCCCGCAGGCAGTATCCTCATCAACCGCCCTTTTCCCCTCTACCATGAACACAGAACAGCCTTTTATATCGCAGGTGCTGCGTTGTTGCTGCTTTTGTGTCTGCTCATCGTTCTTACCCTGAAAAACCGGCGGGAAAGGCGTCATCGCAGAAATGCCGAGCAGCATCTCAGGGAAAGCCAGGATCGCTACCGATCCATCATTGTCGTTTCCAATACGGGGGCCTGGGAGTTCAACCGGGAGACCAACCACCAGTGGTGCAGTCCTGAGTATTTTTCCATGATCGGCCATGATGCCGCAGAGTTTACCATGAACGGAGGGGACAACCTCAGACAGGTATGGACGGATTTTCTGCATCCGGAAGACCGGGAGCCCGCCCTTGCCTTTTTCAGGGATTACCTGAACCGGGGATCAGAAGGGCTGTATGAACAGCATTTCAGGATGCGCCACAAAGAGGGACACTGGGTCTGGATCTGGTCCCGTGGGAAAACCCTTTGCAGGCCGGATGGCTCCCTTACCCCCCTGACTTTGGGAACCCATATCAATATTTCCGACATCCGGGATGCCGAAGCCCGGCGGGAAAAGTTGCAGGCCCAGCTGCTTCAGGCCCAGAAGATGGAGTCCGTCGGTATTCTGGCCGGTGGCGTGGCCCATGATTTCAACAACCTGATTCAGGTGATGCGGGGCAATCTGGAGCTTCTGGCCATGGGAGCCACTCTGGATACCCGGAGCATGCAGCGCCTGGATGTGGTGGCAGGGGCCATGGACAGGGCGGCAAAGCTTGTGCAGCAGCTTCTGTTTTTCAGCCGCAAGGCGGAATCCAGCCGGGTTCGTATGGATATCAATGATGAAATCAGGATGCTGAGCCACCTCCTGGAACGGATTATTCCCAGAATGATTTCCATGGAACTGCATCTTTGTTCTGGCATAAGCCCGGTCTGTGCAGATCCTGTTCAGATGGAGCAGGCTCTCCTTAATCTGGCCAACAATGCGGCGGATGCCATGCCGGAGGGGGGCAGGCTGATTTTTGAAACAAAGAATGTGGATCTGGATGACAGCTTTGTGAAAACCCATGAAGGCGCGTGCAGGGGGCCCCATGTTCTGATTTCCGTTTCGGATACGGGCTGTGGCATGGATGCCGAAACCCTCAGCCATGCCTTTGATCCCTTTTTCACCACCAAGGAAGTGGGCAAGGGTTCCGGCCTGGGGCTGGCTTCGGTGTATGGTATTGTCAAGGCCCACGGGGGATATCTTCAGTGTTACAGCGAACCCGGCCATGGCACGGTCTTTAACGTGTACTTCCCTGTGGTGGATGAGGGGGGAACGGAGCTGAAGACCCTGCCGGAACCCTCTCTTCCGGGAACGGGCAGTGAAACCCTTCTTCTGGTGGATGATGAGGCCCATATCCGGGAAATGGGCAGGGAAGCCCTTGAGAATGCAGGCTATACCGTGCTCTGTGCAGGCAGCGGAGAAGAAGCCCTGACGATCTACGGGGAGGAGGTGCAGCGCATCGACCTGATTCTTCTGGATCTGAACATGCCGGGTATGGGCGGGCACCGGTGTCTGCGGGAACTTCTGAAAAAAAATCCCCATGCGCGGGTGCTGATTTCCAGCGGCTATTCCGCCAATGGTCAGGCCATGGAAGCCCTGGCCTCAGGAGCCATGGGCTTTATCGGAAAACCCTGGCTGCTGAAGGAACTGATGGAGAAGGTCAGGGAGGTACTGACATGAAAAAAACGCTGCTGCATCGTCTGCTTCCGCTAATTTTTTTTCTGCTTTTGTTGCTTGTGCTCAGTGGAGCCTGGCTGCTCTGGCAGCAGGGCGCCATACTGACGGTCTTTCTTCTTGGGGTTCTTCTGGGCTTTGTATTCCTCATGCTGTGCCGGGCGGAGAGAATTATCTGTTCTCAGCAGGCAGAGCTGCTGCAAAGCGAAGAAAGGTTCCGCCACATTACCGAAAGCATCGGGGATGTGGTCTGGCTGCGTTCCCGTGACAACAGTGCCATGCTTTATGTCAGCCCCGCCTACGAAACCCTCTGGGGCCGGAGCTGCCAGAGCCTGTATGAAAATCCCCAAAGTTTCATGGAGACTGTGCATCCTCTGGATACAGAAGGGGTTTCTGCTGCATTTGAAGCCTATACCTCTTCAGGTTTCTTTGACATGGAATACCGCATTCTGAGGCCCGATGGCGGCCTGCGCTGGGTTCATGCACGGGCTTTTCCCGTGCGCGGCGAGGACGGCAGCCTGCTGCACCATGCGGGCATTGCCACGGATGTCACGGCCAGGAGACTTACGGAACAGCACAGGGAAGAATTCCATGAGCGTCTGCTCACGGTAATGGATGCCATGGATGCCCTCATCTACATTGCGGACATGGAAAACCATGAGCTTCTTTTTCTCAATGCCTTTGGCCGAAGGGCCTTCGGGGACGGTGTGGGCAGAAAATGCTGGGAGGTGCTTCAGTCCGGACAGGGCGGCCCCTGCACCTTCTGCACCAACTCAAGGCTTCTCAAGCCTGATGGCAGTGCTTCGGGCATCCATCACTGGGAATTTCTGAATTCTGCCAATGGCAGGTGGTATGACTGCCGGGATCAGGCCATTCCCTGGACAGAAGGCCGCATGGTGCGCATGGAAGTGGCCGTGGACATCACAGAGCGCAGGCAGGCCGAAGAAGAAGGCCGCAGGATGGTCTCTTTGCTGGACAGTATCCTGGATTCCCTGGAAGAGGGGATTCTTGTCATTGACCGTCACGGCAGGGTGAGCAGGCGCAACCGGGCCTTTTGCGATCTCTGGCGTATTCCCCCCCAGCTGTCCGCAACGGATGATCAGACCCTTCTCGACTATGTTGTTTCCCAGCTTTCAGATCCTGAAGCCTTTTATGCCAAGGTGCAGCACCTGTACGAAAGGCCTGAAGCGAGCAGCTTTGATGAAATTCTTTTTCGTGATGGCCGGGTTTTTGAGCGGTACTGCCAGCCCCAGTGGCAGGGGCGTCAGGTGATTGGAAGGGTCTGGTGTTTTCGTGACATCACTCCCCGCAAGAAAGCGGAGGATCAGCTTCGCAGGCTGTCCAGAGCCGTGGAGCAGAGTCCTGCCAGCATCGTGATTACGGATCTTGAAGGCACCATCGAGTATGTCAACCCGGCCTTCACCCGGGTAACGGGCTACAGCTTTGAGGAGGCAAAGGGCCAGAACCCCAGAGTTCTGAAGTCACCGGATAAACCCTCCGAAGCCTACAGAGAGATGTGGGAGATCCTCACGTCCGGAAGGGAATGGCGGGGAGAGTTCAAAAACATCCGGAAAAACGGGGAGGTGTTCTGGGAGGCCGCCTCCATCACCCCGATTTTCAATGACAAGGGGGAGGCCACCCATTATCTGGCGGTCAAAGAAGACATCACGGAACGCAAATGGGCCGAAGAGGCCCTTCTGGAAAGCAACCGCCAGCTGGAGGCGGCCATCACCCACGCCAATGAGATGACCCTTCAGGCCCAGGCCGCAGCCCATGCCAAGGGGGAATTTCTGGCCAACATGAGCCATGAGATCCGGACACCCATGAACGGGGTCATGGGCATGACCAGCCTGCTGCTGGAGACGACGCTGGATGAAAGGCAGCGGCGTTTTGCGGAAACCATCTATTCAAGTGCCCGATCCCTTCTCGGAATCATCAACGACATCCTTGATTTTTCCAAAATTGAAGCCGGAAAGCTGGATCTGGAAATTCTGGATTTCGATCTGAAGAATTTCATGGCGGATTTCAGCGATGCCATGGCGCTGAAGGCCCAGGAAAAGGGGCTGGGCTGGCGTTCTTGCATTGAACCGGATGTGCCCCGTTTTCTTTGTGGCGATCCTGGCCGTTTGCGGCAGATTCTGACCAACCTTGCGGGCAATGCCCTGAAGTTTACGGAAAAGGGCCAGGTTTCGGTGGAGGTGAGTCTCGAAAAAATGGAGAAGGAAGGGACATGGCTGCGGTTTTGTGTGCAGGATACGGGCATTGGCATTCCTGAGGATAAAATGTCCCTGCTTTTTGACAAGTTCAGTCAGGTGGATGCCTCCATCACCCGCAGGTTTGGGGGGACAGGGCTTGGCCTTGCCATCAGCCGTCAGCTGGCCGGACTCATGGGCGGGGAGGTCGGCGTGGAAAGTCTTGCGGGGAAGGGATCCACCTTCTGGTTCACGGCCCGTTTCGGTCAGGGGGGCGGAACCGGGGCCATCATTCCTGACAACAGGCATCGCATGGCATCCCTGCCGCAGTTTTCCGGCCGTATTCTTCTTGTGGAGGACAACAGCACCAACCAGGAAGTGGCCCAGGGGATTCTTGCAAAATTCGGGCTGCACACGGATACGGTGGCCAATGGCCTGGAAGCTCTGGAGGCTGTAAAGCGTCTTCCCTATGACCTCATCCTCATGGATGTGATGATGCCGGAGATGGATGGCCTGGAAGCCACACGCCGTATCCGGAAGAGGGAGGCTGAAGAAGGGGGGCATGATGATGGGACTGCCGGAATCAAAAGAGCCGGAATTCCCATTATCGCCATGACCGCAGGGGCCATGCAGAGGGACAGGGATCGCTGCCTCAACGCCGGGATGGATGATTTCATTTCAAAACCGGTGGAGCCGGAGGCTCTGGCGGAGGTGCTGGGAAAATGGCTGTTTTTCAGGAAAAATACTCCCTCCTCTGCCCCTTTTTCCGCAGAGGGAACCGTACAGGACGGGCAGGCGGACATCCTTCCCCCGGCTACCGTGTCGGAGACGCCTGTGGTTTTTGATCCTGACGCTGTCCAGAGACGCCTCATGAACGATGAAGAGCTGTTCCGGAATGTGCTGACACTTTCCCTTGAGGCTATTCCCCAGCGCATGGAGGCCCTGCGGGCTGGTTTAGACCGCTCTGACAGCAAGGCCGTATTCAGGGAGATCCATACCCTGAAAGGCATGACTGCGAATATCAGTGCCCTGGCCTTCAGTGAGCTGGCAGGGGAAATGGAAGCTGCCGCAGCTTCGGAAGACCTGTCCGCTGTGGCGGAAAACATGGAAGTCCTTGACGGGGCCTATGACAGGCTCCGCAGGGTGCTGGAGGGGGTTTTAAAGAATCCGCAAGTGTCAGAAACCCTTTCGGAGGAAGAGGAATGAGCGAACCTGTCAAGCCGGGGTTCGTCCCCGAGGAGGTCTATCGCGCCTATCTCTGCGCCCTGTTGGCACATGACCGCCTACAGTGCAGGGCGAGTTTTCAGCAATGGCTGGATGCCGATGCCGGGCTGCGCTCGACCTATGAGGATCTGGTGCGGCGTTCACTCTACGAAGTGGGGGATCTTTGGGAGCGGGGCCGGATTTCGGTGGCCTCGGAGCATCTGATTACGGCCATCAGCGAGGGCCTGTTGAACCTGACCTACCCCCGGCTCTTTGCCCAGCCGCGTAACGGCAAGTCCGCAGTGATTACCTGCGTGCCCAACGAGTATCACCAGATCGGCGGTAAAATGGTGGCCGATGTGTTTGAGTTAAATGGATGGCGTGGCTATTTCCTTGGTGCCAACACGCCCGTGGGCGAAACGATCACCCTCATCCGTGAAAAGCGGCCGGATGTGGCAGCGCTTTCCGTGGCCACCTCGTTTGGCCTGGCGGAGGTCATCCGTGCCGCGTCCGCAATTCGTGCGGCCTTCCCCGACCTGGAGATTCTTGTCGGCGGGCAGGCTTTCCGCTGGGGCGGACGGGAAGGGGTTGAACGTCTGCCCGGTGTACGCTGTCTGCTCTCCCTGGCTGAGCTTGAAACCTGGATCAGGGAGCATGACAACCATGGGTGACTGTCCGGATATTGCTGTGGCCCTGCAAAGGTATGTGCTGGAAACGGCATCGCTTATGATGCTGCAACTTGACGCTCAGAACCGGGTGGTGGGCGCTAACGATCAGGCCCTCCGGGTGCTGGGCACCGGGGCCGTGGGCCGCCCGCTGGCGGAACAGATCATGGACTTCAGGCACACCCTTGATGTGTCGGCGCTCATACGTCAGGGGGATACGGTGCATCGGCTCACGCTGAGCACCGCATCGGGCCGGCCCGAAACCTTCTGTTTCCGGTTTTTCTCCCTTGCCAGCGGCACCTTGGCCCTCGCCAGTCTCGATTTTCAGGAACAGGTGGAACTTCGCGATCAGGTGCTGGCTCTGAATCGGGAGCTGAACAATCTGACCCGGCAGCTCCATCAGAGCAACGCGGAACTGCGTGATCTGAATCAGCTTAAAAATCAGTTTCTTGGGATGGCGGCGCACGACCTGCGCAAGCCCATCGGAGTGATCATGACCTATGGCGGATTCGTGCTGGACGAGGCCGGGCTTTCCGAAGAGCACCGGGGCTTTCTGGGCATCTGCCTGAAGGCTGCCACGGACATGAAGCAGCTCATTGACGGGTTCCTTGACCTGGCCGTGATCGAGTCGGGTCAGCTGCGGCTGAATCTGGCCCCGGCCACTGTGCGGGAGATCGTCACGGGAGCCGAACCGATGGCGCGGCTGATGGCGGAGAAGAAAGGGATCGTTCTCCTGGTGGAGCCGACGGATGACCTGCGTTGTATCCATGTGGACATGTCCAAGCTCCAGCAGGTTCTCCTGAATCTTGTGGGGAATGCGGTGGAGCACTCCGTCTCCGGCCAGCGCGTCTGGCTTTCATCCCGCTGGGAAGGTCAGGATCTGATCTTTGCCGTATGCGATGAAGGCCCCGGCATCCCGCCTGCGGATCAGCCGCGACTGTTCACAGCCTTCGGGCGGACGGGCCTGCGTAAGACCGCCGGTGAACGCAGCACGGGACTTGGTCTTGCTATTGCGAGGCTCGTCATCGAGGCCCATGGCGGGCGTATCTGGATCGAGAACGGTTCCGGCCACGGTGCCAGGTTTGTTTTCAGTCTGCCAACGAAAGAGGGGGAATACGCATGAACCTGATACGTCTGATCGAAACTGCCAGAAAACTCCGTCAGCCGTCCGCCGAAGCTGCCGCCGGATTTGAGGCCGCACGCGATGGTCTCGCCGAGGCCCTCAACCGCCGCATGGTGGCCCGGCCCGATCTGGAGAAACTGATCGGCCCCGGAAACCGGGCCATGATGGAGGATAACAGCCGCAATTTCTGCCGGTTTATGGGCTCGATGTTTCTGGTCTATGAGCCGGAGGTGCTTGTGCAGACGGTACTCTGGGTCTTCCGGGCCTACCGTTCGCACGGGTTTCAGACGACCTACTGGGCTGCGAATCTGGATACCTTCGTCGAGATTGCCCGTGAAAGGCTTGCTCCGTCCGTCTTTACGGAGACCTGTCCCTTCTTCCACTGGCTCATTGTCAATATTCCACTCTTTGTGAAGATCAGCGATGAGCAGCTTGCGGAGCCTCTGTCGCCGGTTCCGCGTCATGACCCGGAGGGACAGCCATGAACGACCCTGTGAGAATCCTGATCGTGGATGACGATGCCGACCTGCGGATTGGCACTGCCCGACTGCTGGAAAAGGCGGGTTATGCCGTGGATCAGGCGGCGGACGGCGGGGCTGCACTCCAGGCGATCCGGCAACGCTGTCCGGATTTGATCCTGCTGGACCGCGATATGCCAGGGATGGATGGGCTGGAGGTCTGCCGCCGGATCAGGCAGTCCCCTGCCTTTGCGGGTATAGCCGTTATCATGGTGTCCGGTCACTATATTGACAGCAGCCATAAGTCGGAAGGTCTTGAGTTCGGTGTTGATGACTACATTGCCCGGCCCATCGAAAACCGCGAACTGCTGGCCCGCATGCAGGCCCATGTCCGTATTTTATCCCTGAGCCGCACCTTGCAGTCCAGGGTTAAGGAACTGGAGATGGCGCGGGATCAGATGAAGGCTGCGAACCAACAGTTGTGGCAGGAGATCGAAGAGCGCAAGCGGGCCGAAGAGACCATTTTGGAAAGCAACCGGCAGCTGGAGGCGGCCATCACCCGTGCCAATGAGATGGCCCTTCAGGCCCAGGCGGCCGCAAAAGCCAAGGGGGAATTTCTGGCCAACATGAGCCATGAGATCCGGACACCCATGAACGGGGTCATGGGGATGAGCCATCTGCTGCTGGATACGGCCCTTTCCGAGGAGCAGCGGCGTTATGTCGAAACCATACAGTCCAGCGGAAGGTCTCTTCTGGGTCTTCTTAATGATGTTCTGGATTTTTCAAAGAGTGAGGCCGGAAGGCTGGAGCTGGAGATTCTTGACTTTGACCTTGATGCCCTTCTGGAGGATATCGGCATGATGACGGCCCTGCGGGCCAGGGAAAAGGGACTTGTCTTTACCCTTTCTAAGGCAGCGGATGTTCCCCGCTATCTTTCCGGTGATCCCGGACGGCTCCGGCAGAGTCTCACCAACCTGACCAGCAATGCCCTGAAATTTACCGATGCGGGGGAACTTGGAATTCATGTCGGGCTGGAGCATGGGCAGGGCCATGATGAAGCGCAGGATGGGGTGCAGGATGAGACAAAGAATGAGGAGCGCACCGTCCGGCTCCGCTTTTCCGTTAAGGATACGGGAATCGGCATTCCTGAAGACAAAAAATTCCTGCTCTTCAGTCCCTTTACCCAGGTGGATGCCTCCATCACCCGCAGGTTTGGTGGCACGGGTCTGGGTCTTGCCATCTGCCGTCAGATGGCGACCCTTATGGGGGGCGATGTGGGGGTGGAAAGTGCGGAGGGCAGGGGATCCACCTTCTGGTTTACGGCCTCTTTTTCCCTCTGTCTCAGGGACAAGGAAAAAGAAGGGGAGGGGCTGCGCACCCTGAACGGGAACACCTGCGGGCGGGGAGAGCTGCCGCAGTTTTCAGGCCGCATTCTCCTTGCCGAAGACAATCTCACCAACCAGCAGGTGGCCTTAGGCATTCTCGGTAAATTCGGGCTGTATGCGGATACGGTTCTCAATGGCAAGGAGGCCCTTCGGGCTTTGAAACATCAGGCCCTGCAAGGGCAGCCCTATGACCTTGTGTTTATGGATGTGATGATGCCGGAGATGGACGGCCTTGAAGCCACAAGGCGGATTCGGGCAGAGGAATCCGGATGGGCTGGGGAGGGGACAGATCTTTTGCCCGGAGTCCGGAAACAAAGAATTCCCATCATAGCCATGACCGCAGGAGCCATGAGCAGGGACAGGGAACGCTGTTTAGGGGTGGGCATGGATGGCTATATCCCAAAGCCCGTGGAGCCGGAAGAGCTGCTGCGGGTACTGGAAAAATGGCTTTCTCCGAAGGATGGAAAGGGCTCTTTTTCTCTGTGCGGAGAAGGCCTTTTCGCTACAGATCCCTCGTCGGAAGTTTTGGTTCTGAAGGAAAAAAAGGAAGAGTCTCTTCTTTTTGACCGCAATGCCTTTCTCAAACGGCTTTTGGGGGATGAAGTGATTTTTAAGGTTCTCACAGGGCTTTTTCTGGAAAGCTTTCCCCAGAGAATGGAGGCGCTTCAGGCCAGTCTGGATGCAGCCGATGCCTCTGCCGTGCATCTGCATGTCCATACCCTGAAGGGAATGGCTGCCAATATCAGTGCCGAAGCCCTTTACAGTCTGGCGACGGAAATGGAAAAAGCCGCAAGGGACGGTGATCTGGAGGCAGTCGCCTTAAAAATGGCGGATCTGAGGGCAGGGTTTGAAAGCCTCCGGGAGCTGCTGGCATAAGGACATGGGGACTTTTCCTTACAAAGTGCCTGCCCTGGTTTTGGGCAACCACGGGGGGAGGCCCCTACAGAAAACCCATTTCTGATTCAGGATCGGTAGATTGCGGCTTCCAGCCGCCTGGAATAATGTGCCCCCCTGCCATGGAAGGCGGGTCTGAAACCAAGGAGGTTTTCCATGTCGGAGCGACCCCATCCGGAAGCATCTTCTTCTCCCCCTTTCCTTCCTGCCATGTATGTGGCCATTGGCGCATCCGCAGGGGGACTTGAGGCCATCGAATCCTTTTTTTCCGGCATGGTTCCGGACAGCGGGCTGGCCTTTATCGTGATTCAGCATCTTTCTCCGGATTATAAAAGTCTGATGGTGGAAATTCTTTCCAAAAAAACGGCCATGCATGTGCTGCGGGCGGAAGATGGCATGTGGGTGGAAGCGAATGCTGTCTATCTCATTCCTCCAAAGAAGAATCTGACCATTTTCCATGGCAGGCTTTTTCTCAATGACCAGGCCCATGTCAAGGGGATGATCAATCTGCCCATTGATGTGTTTCTGCATTCTCTGGCCGAGGATCAGGGAGAAAAGGCTGTGGCCGTGATTCTTTCCGGGTCGGGCAGTGACGGAATGCGCGGAGTACGCACCATCAAGGAATATGGCGGCATGGTCATGGTGCAGAAGGAGGATACGGCCCGTTTCGACAGTATGCCCCGTGCGGCCCTTTCCACAGGGCTTGCGGATTTCATTCTGCCTCCCGATGAAATGCCCGAGCGTCTTCTGGCCTATGTCAAGCATCCCTATGTGTCCAAGGCCGAGCGTATGGAAGGGGATATCAATGACGCGGATGCCCTGCCGCGTATTTTTGCCATCCTGCGGGACAGGTTCAAGGTGGATTTTACCCACTACAAGCCCAGTACCGTACTCCGGCGGATAGAGCGCCGTCTTTCCATCAACCGGGTGGAGGGGATGCGGGAGTATCTCAATTATATGCAGAACTATCCCGGAGAAGCGGCCATCCTGTTCCGGGAGCTGCTCATCGGTGTGACCCGGTTTTTCCGGGACAGGGAGGTTTTTGAGGCCCTGTACGGCAAGTGGATGCATGAGATTCTCGGAAGAAAGGACAGCCGTGAGACCCGTTTCTGGGTTGCGGGCTGTTCCACGGGAGAGGAGGCCTATACCCTGGCCATTCTGGCAAAGGAAGCCATGCAGCGGGCCAATATCTCAAGGGATGTGAAGATTTTTGCCACGGACATCGACCGGGAAGCCATACAGTTTGCGGCCAACGGGATCTATCCCGAGAGCATTGCCGCAGATGTGCCGCCTGAGCTTCTGGCCAAGTATTTTTTCAGGCAGAAGGACAGCTTCCAGATTACAAGGAGCATCCGGGAGATGGTGGTTTTTGCCCAGCATAACCTCATCAAGGATCCGCCCTTCACCCGGATTGATCTTGTGTCCTGCCGCAATCTTCTGATTTACCTGCAACCGGTTTTACAGCGCAAGGTTCTGGAGTTTTTCAATTTTTCCTTAAGTCCTTCCGGCATTCTGCTTCTGGGAACCAGTGAAAGCACCGGCGATATGGGGCCTTATTTCGAGACCCTGGATCTGAAGAACAAGCTTTTCCGGAGTGTGGGCCGCAGCAAGGGCCTTGTGGGGGACATGCTTCTGGAGACGGATATCCGCCAGCTTGAAAATGGCAGGCGCATGGGCCGGAAAACCTTTCAGAACAATGATGAGCGCATTCTGGACCGGCTTCTGGAGGGGCTTCAGGAGGAGATTCCCCTGTCCATTGTGGTCAATGAGAGCCTGGAAGTGCTGCATGTGATCGGTGAGACCGAGGGCTTTTTCAGGCTGCCTTCGGGCAGGCTGACCACGGACATTACGAAAATGGCGGTAAAGGAGCTGGCCATTCCCCTTTCCACGGGAATCCAGAAGGTTTTCCGCACAGGAGAGCCTTTGCGTTTCTCCAATATCCGCATGTGGCGGGGAGAAAGCTGCCGCACCCTGAACCTGCGCATCAGGCCCCTTCCCATGAAGAAGGGGCAGGAATCCCTGGTGCTGGTGATGCTGGAGGAAGCGAGGCCCGTGGAAGCGGAAGCCTCGGCACCGGCCCTTCAGACCTATGATCTTTCCCGTGAGGCGGAGCAGCGGATCAGCGATCTGGAGCAGGAGCTTCAGTTTTCGAGGGAAAATCTTCAGGCCACGGTGGAGGAGCTTGAAACCTCAAACGAGGAGCTTCAGGCCACCAACGAGGAGCTTCTGGCCAGCAATGAGGAATTGCAGTCCACCAACGAGGAACTCCAGTCCACCAACGAGGAACTCTACTCCGTGAATTCTGAGTACCAGTCCAAGATCATGGAGCTGAGTGAGCTGCACAATGATGTGGACAACCTTCTGAGCGCCAGCCAGATCGGCCAGCTTCTTTTAGATGAGAATCTTGAAATCCGCCGTTTTTCGGAAAAGGTGACAGAAATTTTTTCCATTCTCAATACGGATCTGGGGCGTCCCTTAAGCCATATCGCCCATCATCTGGAAGGTGTGGATCCCATCGGAGAGATTGGCGAAGTTCAGAAAAGCGGGCTCATGCGTGAGCTTGAAGTGAAAACACGCTCGGGCAGATGGTTTCTCATGCGGGTGGTTCCCTATCTTGTGGGGCCGGAGGTTTTTTCCGGAATGCTGATTTCCTTTGTGGATATCTCAAGGATCATGGATGCGGAAAAGGAACTGCGTGAAACCGTGGATCTTCTGAAGCGTACCCAGGAGCTTGCCCGGATCGGAAGCTGGGTTCTGGATCTGAATACAGGACGGCTGACCTGGTCCGATGAGACCTACCGCATTTTCGGGCTTGTTCCCCGGGATTTTACCGCTACCTACAAGGCGTTTCTGGATCTTGTGCATCCGGAGGACAGGGCTGCGGTGGATGGGGCCTATACGGCTTCCTTAAGGGAAGAGAGAAGCGGCTATCAGATGGAGCACCGGATTTTCAAAAAGGATACGGGGGAGATCCGGTATGTGCAGGAACGCTGTGTGCACGAGCGTGACAGCGAGGGCCGTATCCTCCGGTCTGTGGGGATGGTGTTTGATATTACAGAAGAAAAAGCAGCCGGGGACGCCATTTGTTCAGGAGGAAAAGGACAATGACGGATGATTCTGAAACGAGGAAAAAGCTTCTGCGGGAGCAGGCCGAGGCCCGGTTGAAAAGGGGGGGCAGATCTCCGGAAGATCTTGGGCCGGACGAAATCAGGGCCCTTTTTCATGACTGGCAGGTTCATCAGATTGAACTTGAAATGCAAAACGATGAGCTGCGCAAGGCGCAGAAAGCTCTGGAGCTGGCCAACCAGCGTTTCGCAAGGCTTTTCAATGCAGCCCCCGTAGGCTATGTGGTGCTTACCCTCCATGGGGTGATTCTTCAGGGAAACGAGTCCTTTGCAGCCATGGTCGGACAGGATGTATGGCGTCTTGCCGGAGTGAGCCTTGCAGATTTTATTGTTCCCGAAGATCGCAGTGCTTTCTACGGACGTTTCCGGGCCTTTTTCAACAATCCGGAAGCAAAGGAGCTTCATTTCCGGCTTCAGGGAAAAGAGGGGCTGCTGGAGGTACGCTGTGTGGGCAGACTGGCCGAGGATCTGCCTGTCCGGGAAGAGTCTTTGCGGCAGATTTTTCTTGTGGTCACGGATGTCACGGAAAAGATCCGTGCGGAAAAAAAACTGAAGGAGCGGGAGCAGTATCTGAACGCCATCCTTGAAACCACCCGGGACGGTTTCTGGGCTCTGGATACCCAGGGACGCATAAGGGATGTCAACGCGGCCTATTGCCGCATGTCAGGGTATACCCGGGAGGAACTTCAGAGGATGCACATCCGGGATCTCAATGTCCTGGAAAAAGCCGAAGACACCCTTGCGCGTATCCGGAGGATTGTTGAAAGGGGCTTTGAAAGCTTTGAGACCCGGCACAGGCGAAAGGATGGCAGTTTTTTTGATGTGGAGGTTTCCGTCTCCCATATGGAGGCCTGTGGCGGCAGGCTGATCTGTTTTTGCAGGGATATCCGTGACAGAAAACGGGCAGAAGCGGAACTGCTGCTGGCAAAGGAGCAGGCCGAGGCCGCATCACGGGCAAAAAGCGAATTCCTTGCCAACATGAGTCATGAGATCCGCACGCCCATGAATGCCGTGATCGGCATGACAGGTCTGCTTCTGGATACGGATCTTGCTTCCGTTCAGCGGGGGTATGCGAAAACCATTCAGGCCAGCGGCAGAACCCTTTTGGGAATCATCAATGATATTCTTGATTTTTCAAAAATAGAGGCCGGTAAGCTGGAGCTTGAAATCCTTGATTTTGATCTTAAAAAATTCATGGCGGCTTTTCTCGACAGCATGGAAACCATGGCCCGTAAAAAGGGACTGCTGCTGACGGCCACCATGGATCCTGATGTTCCCCGTTTTTTCTCCGGTGATCCGGGACGGCTTCGTCAGATTCTGATGAATCTTGTGGGAAATGCCATCAAGTTCACCGAAAAGGGGGAAATTGCCCTCCACATTGACCTGGAGGCTCTGGAACCAGAAACCGTGCGGCTCCGTTTCAGGATCCGGGATACGGGCATCGGTATTCCGGCGGATAAGGTGGAGGCACTTTTCCAGCAGTTCACCCAGGTGGATGCTTCCATTACCCGCAAATTTGGCGGAACCGGCCTTGGCCTTGCCATCTGCCGTCAGCTTGTCACCCTGATGGGCGGGAAGGTGGGCGTGGAGAGCGTGGAAGGGCGGGGATCGACCTTCTGGTTTACAGCCCTCTTTCATCGACAGGAAAATGGGGGACAGAGGGACGGGGATGCGGGAGTGCCCGCAGCTTCAGGGACAGAGAGTCCTCCGGGCCGTTTTTCCGGCCGTATTCTCATCGCAGAAGACAATATCGCAAACCAGCAGGTGGTTGCAGGGATGCTGAAAAAATTCGGCCTGCGTGCCGACACCACAGCCAATGGGAGGGAAGCCCTTCAGGCTCTGGCCATCCTGCCCTATGATCTTGTGCTCATGGATGTGATGATGCCGGAGATGGATGGTCTGGAAGCCACAAGGCAGATCCGGAAACGGGAGGCGGAGGGGGGAGCCGGAGGGGATGCCGTTCCCGGTCATGGCATCCCTGTTATTGCCATGACCGCAGGGGTGATGGACGAGGACAGGAAACGCTGTTTTGAGGCGGGTATGGATGATTTTCTGTCCAAGCCCCTGGAGCCCGAGTCTCTGGTGCGGGTACTGTCAAAATGGCTGCCCCCTGAAAAAAAAGAGGCCCCTGAACTCCGATCCGGAGACTCCTTCAGGGAGACCGGGCCTTCCTCTTTTCCGGACAGCAGTCCTCTTGTTTTTGACAATAAGGCCCTGATGAAGAGGCTGATGCAGGACAGGGATATCTTCAACAAGATTCTGAACCTGTCCCTTGAAGCCTTCCCCGGACGTCTGGAAGCCCTGGAGATCTCTCTGGAAGCAGGAGACCATGAAACCAGTTACAGGCATGTGCATACCATCAAGGGAATGGCAGCCAATATCAGCGCCGAAGCCCTGCGGACGCTTGCGACAGAGCTGGAGGCCGCCGCAGCCTCGGGAGATTTTGAGGCTGTCCGCAGGGGCCTGCCTGCCCTGCGGGAAGCGGTGGAAAGGCTGAAGGAGGTTGCAGATCTTTACAGGGATGTGGATGCCGGTGACCCCGGAACCTGAAGGATGGAATCCATGAAAAATGCAAAAATTCTCCTGGTGGATGATGAGCCCCAAAATCTTTTACTGCTGAAAGCCATGCTGCTGACATTCGGTCATGAGCCTTTTGAGGCGGAGAGTGGCAGCCAGGCCATGGCTCTTCTGGATGCGTCCTTTGATCTTGTTCTCTGTGATGTCATGATGCCGGACATGGACGGTTTTGAACTGGTTCAGGCCATCCGGTCCAGGCCGGACACGGGCCATCTTCCTGTTATCATGGTGACAGCCTTGTCTGAAAAGGCCTTCCGGCTTCAGGCCGTTGCCGCAGGAGCCAATGATTTTATCACCAAGCCTGTGGATAAACTGGAACTTCAGGTTCGTACAAACTCCCTGCTCCGGCAGAAGGCCCAGCAGGATGAGCTGAGAATGTATCAGTCCGGTCTTGAGAACATGGTGGAAGCCCGGACGCTGGAGCTTCAGGCCGCCCTGGAGGATCTGGACAAGGCCCATGTGGATACCATCCATCACCTTGCCGCTGCTGCGGAATACAAGGATGATGAAACAGGGGAGCATATTCAGAGAATGTCGGCCTACAGTGCCCTGATTGCCCGGTGTCTGGGGCTGGATGCGGCAGAGGTGGAGCGGATACGTATCTGTACCCCCATGCACGATATCGGCAAGATCGGTATTCCGGACAGGGTTCTTCTGAAACCCGGCAGGCTCACGCCTGAAGAATGGCGTATCATGAAAACCCATACGGTGATTGGTGCTGAAATTCTCACCAAGGGCAGCTCACCATACATGAAGATGGGGGCTGTCATTGCGTTGTCCCACCATGAAAAATGGGATGGGAGCGGTTATCCCGGAGGGCTTTCAGGGGAGAGGATTCCCCTTCCCGGAAGAATATGCGCCATTGCCGATGTGTTCGATGCCCTTACAAGTAAAAGGCCGTACAAAGAGGCGTTTTCCGTAGAAAAGTCCCTTGCCATCATGGCCGAAGGAAGGGGCAGCCATTTTGATCCGGAGATATGGGATGTTTTTATGGAAAATCTGGATAAAATTCTTGAAATAAAAGCCTTTTTTCAGTGAAAGAGCTTCGCTCTGCGGCAGGAAAATCCAGGCAGGACAGGCGGATGGGGTGGTTTTTTTTGATGTGCATTTCTGGCTTCCCCCTGCCCTGGGCAGAGGGAATACGGGATAAGGGGAAACCTTTTGAAAACACGGAACGCATTTTTTTCTCTGGCAGCAAACCGCCTGATGGTCGCCCTTGGGGGGATCTGGATGCTGTTTATCCTTTTTTCCTGTGCCTGGAACTGGTGGCAGGTTGACCACTCCATGGAAATTCTGGTTGAGAACGAGGCCAGGGCCGCCTTTAAAAAGGATCTGGTTTTCCGCCACTGGGCGGCCCTGCACGGCGGGGTCTATGTACCCCCTACGGAAACCACGCCGCCCAACCCCTACCTTGCCCATATACCGGATCGGGATGTGCTGACCACGGGGGGCAAGGCCCTGACCCTCATCAACCCGGCCTACATGACCCGTCAGGTGCATGAACTGGGCAGGGAAGCCTATGGGCTGAGGGGCCATATCACAAGCTTAAAGCCCATACGTCCGGAAAACGCTCCCGATGCCTGGGAAATTCAGGCCCTCCAGACCTTTGAACAGGGCGCTGCCCATGCCTCAGGCTTTGAAAATCTGGAGGGCGAGCTCTGGTTTCGTTTTATGCAGCCCCTTTTCACCCAGGAAAGCTGTCTCACATGCCACGGACATCAGGGGTATGAAGTCGGGGAGCACCATGGGGGCATCAGCATTGCCGTCCCCATGGCCGCCTATCTGAAGGTGGCCACCCGACAGAAGGGCTGGATGCTGGGGGGGCATGGGCTGATCGCCATTTTCGGTATTATCGGTTTAAGGCTGGCCCAGAAACGGATGCGCAGGACGGAGCTGAGGCTGAAGCAAGAGGAAAAACGTTTCAGCAAACTGGTGGAATATACCCGTTCCTTTGTCTGGGAGATGAATACGGACTGGGTCTATACCGCTTTGAGCCCCAATGTGGAAGCGCTGCTGGGCTACAGTCCCGGTGAGATTGTGGGAAAGAGAACCTTTTACGATATGTATCCTGAGGCAGAACGGGAGCGGTTTAAGCTTTTCGGTTTAAAAACCATGACCCGTGAACGGGTCTTCCATGATTTTGACATCCCTGTACTGGCAAAGGATGGCGGTGTGGTCTGGTTCCGGATATCGGGGATTCCCCTTTACGACGACGGGGGAAACCATACGGGCTACTGGGGCATGGCAGAGGATGTTACGGCCCGCAGACGGATGGAACAGCAAAAGGAGATCCGGCTCCGGCTGATCTCCTTTGCCAGTGATCATGCCCTCATGGAGCTGATGACCCAGGCCCTGGACGAGGTGGAACATTTGCTGGAAAGCCGCATCAGCTTCTGGCATTTTGTCCATCCGGATCAGAAGACCCTTTCTCTCCAGCAGTGGTCAACGGCCACCCGTGACCGTTTCTGCAAGGCTCCCGGCCATGATCTGCATTACAGCATTGAAGAGGCCGGGGTCTGGGTGGACTGTGTCCGGGAGGGCCGGGGTATCATCCACAACGATTATGCCGCCCTGTCTCACAAAAAGGGACTTCCGGAAGGCCATGCGCAGGTGATCCGGGAGATGGTGGTTCCCGTGATTAGAAAGGGCAGGATTGTGGCCATCATGGGGGTGGGCAACAAGGCCCAGGACTATACCGATGCAGACCTCCATGCCTTGAGCTGGCTTGCGGATGTGGTCTGGGAGGTCATTGCCGCCAAACGCTCGGAAGAGGCCCTGCTCCAGTCCAATCTGGAGCTTCAGGAGAGTACTGCCCGTGCAAACGAGCTTGCGGAAAAGGCGGAGGCCGCAGCCCATGCCAAGGGCGAGTTTCTCGCCAACATGAGCCATGAGATCCGCACGCCCATGAACGGGGTTCTCGGCATGACGGGGCTTCTTCTCGATACGGAGCTGGATGACAGCCAGCGCCGCCATGCCCGGACCATACAGTCCAGTGCCAGAGCCCTTCTGGGCATCCTCAACGATATTCTGGATTTTTCCAAAATCGAGGCGGGAAAGCTTACTCTGGAGATCCTCGATTTTGATCTGGAAAGCCTGATGAAGGATTTCAGCGATGCCATGGCCCTGCGGGCCCAGGAAAAGGGGCTTGAACTGATCTATGGCATCGCCCCGGATGTTCCCTTTCTGCTGAAGGGCGATCCGGGACGACTGCGCCAGATTCTGACCAACCTTGCGGGCAATGCGGTGAAGTTCACGGAAAAGGGAGAGGTGGTCATCCGGGTGAGTCTCGAAAAAAGGGAAGGGGACGGGGTATGGCTCCGTTTTCGGGTTCAGGATACGGGGATTGGCATTGCCGGAGACAAGGTTCTTCTTATTTTTGACAAATTCAGTCAGGCGGATGCCTCCATTACCCGCAGGTTCGGCGGTACGGGGCTGGGCCTTGCCATTTCCCGCCAGCTTGCCGGAATGATGGACGGGGAGATGGGCGTGGAAAGCCGTGAAGGCAGCGGTTCCACCTTCTGGTTCACGGCCCGTTTCGGCCTTCAGGAGACGGGAGGGGGGAAAAGGCCGAAGCCCGTGGCAAGTCTTGCGAACCTCCATGTGCTGGTGGTGGACGACAATGCCACCAACCGGGAGATCCTTGCCGTCCAGTTTGGCAACTGGGCCATGCGGTCTGAAATGGCGGAAGGGGGGAACGAAGCCCTGCACATGCTGGCGGCTTCCCATGAAAGGGGAGAGGCTTTTGACCTTGCCCTTCTCGATATGCAGATGCCGGGTATGGACGGCATTGAGCTTTGCAGGCGGATCAAGGCGGATGCCCGTTTCCGGAATCTTCCCCTGATTCTTTTCACCTCCCTTGACCGGCCCGGTGATGCGGCTCTCTGTGAAAAGCTGGGCTTTGCCGCCTACCTGAACAAGCCCCTGCATGGCTCCGCCCTTTTCGACACCCTGGCCCTGGTGATGGCCGAGGCCCGTCAGGGACTTTCTTCCGGGCCCATTATCACCCGCCATGTGGCACGGGAAAACAGGGAGCGTTCCGCTTCTCTTCCCCGTTTTTCAGGCCGTATCCTCGTTGCCGAAGACAATATCACCAATCAGGCCGTGGCCCTGGGCATTCTCCAGAAATTCGGCCTGCGTGCGGATACGGCGGCCAATGGGCTGGAGGTTCTCCATGCCCTGAAAACCCTGCCCTATGATCTGGTCTTCATGGATGTGATGATGCCGGAAATGGACGGCCTTGAAGCCACGCGCCGCATCCGGAGCATGGAGACCGAAGGGGAAGGGCTTTATGGGGAGGCAGGCCCCGGAACGGCAAAAACGAGGATCCCCATTATCGCCATGACCGCCGGGGCCATGCAGAGGGACAGGGAGCGCTGTCTGGCCGCAGGGATGGACGATTACATCGCAAAGCCCGTGGAGCCGGGGGAGATTGCAAGGGCACTTCAGGCATGGCTGCCCGGCGGGTCGTGTGAGGCCGTTTGCGGGCCAGAATGCGAAGCCGCAGAGGGGGAGACCCCTGAAGCCTGTCTTCCGGCTGTATGGAACCGCAGTGTCCTTCTGAACCGGCTCATGGGGGATGAGCGTATCGTTCAGAAAGTTGTAGAGATCTGCATGGCAACCCTTCCCCAGCGTATCGAAGCCCTGAAAACCGCCCTGGAAGACCGGGATCTTCCAGAGGTTCACCTCCAGGTTCATACCATTAAGGGCAAGGCGGCCAACATCAGCGCCGAAGTCCTCTGTAAGCTTGCCGCAGAAATGGAGAAAAGTGCCGAAGCCGGAGATCTGGCAGCCATTGAAGAGAGGATGGCCGCCCTTGGGGAAGCCCATGGGAACCTCAAAAAGGCGGTGGCTGAATCCTCAGGGGTATGATCTGATGGGATCAGCGCAGGCGCACAGGAAGCAGACCTTTTTTGTGGAGTGACGGAGATGACCCGAAAAATTCCCTATGCCGTGTCCAATTATGAGGAAATCATAGAGGGCAACTACCATTTTGTGGACAAGACCCGTTTCATCCATGAGCTGGAACTCTATAAAGTTCCTGTTTTTTTAAGGCCCAGGCGTTTCGGGAAAAGCCTGTGGTGTTCCCTTCTGGAGTGCTACTACGACATCAACCGCAAAGACCGCTTCGATCTTTTTTTTGGCCATACGGACATTGGCCGGAATCCTTCCCCCCTGCACAACAGTCTCCTTGTGCTGCGCTTTGATTTTTCAAAAATTGCCATGAAGCCGGATATGGCCTCCATTGAAAGCTCCTTCAATGCGGTGTGCTGGAACGCCATGAGGGTTTTTGGGGCAAGATATGGCAACATTGCGGATTTTCTGGCGGGCATGGACAGAAACAGCGGTGCAACAGCCCTTCTTGATGCCATCCTTTCCATGGTACAGACCGAGGGGACGCCACCGCTTCACATCATCATTGATGAGTACGACAATTTCACCAACCAGCTCCTTACAGGCCGTCAGGACAGACTCTACCATGACCTCACCACGGGAGATTCCTTTCTCCGCTCCTTTTACAAGGTAATCAAGGCCGGGGTGGGGGAGGGTTCCGTGGCCCGGGTTTTTATCACCGGAGTCCTGCCTGTGACCATGGATGATCTTACAAGCGGATTCAATATCGGGCAGATCATTACCCTGAAGGAACATACCCTGAACATGCTGGGCTTTACCCAGACCGATGTGGAGACCTATGTGGACGGGATTTTCAGCGAACATTCCTGGCCTCCCTCCCTGAAGGACAGGGTTATGGAAGATCTGAAAAACTATTATAACGGCTACCGCCTGCTTCCCGGCATATCGGAACCCCTTTACAATTCCACCATCTGCAATTTTTACCTGAATGACCTTGTTATCAATAAAGGCCGCATCCCCGAGGAAACCATGGACGACAACCTGCGGGTCAGTGTGGACTGGCTGAGGCGGTTGGCCGGGGGAGAAAAAGAGGCAAGGACGCTTCTGGAAAGCCTTATCCTTGAAGGCTCCATCGCGGCAGATCTCACCATGCTGCGCAGCAAATTCAACATGCACCGCTTTTTTTCCCATGAGTTCCTGCCCATCAGCCTCTATTATCTTGGTATGGTGACCTTTCAGGATCATTTTCAGGTGGGCTTTCCCAATCTCAGTACCCGGAGAATTTTTACGGAGTATTTCAACGAGCTTGAAAGAATTGATGTGTCAGGGGGCTATGAAAGCTTCTTCAGAGCCTTCCTGAAGGATGGCGATCTTGCCGGTCTTTTTCAGGGGTACTGGGAGGTCTATGTGGCCCAGATTCCGGCCCAGGCCTTTGACAAGGCCAATGAGAATTTTTTCCGCACCACCTTTTTTGAACTCTGTGCCCGCCATCTTTCCTTTGTCCTTTCCTTTGCCATCGAGGTGAACCGGCCTTCGGGCAGAAGCGATTTTGAGGCCATTGGCCGCACGGGCTCCCCCTTTGAGGGCAGGGCCTATGTGCTGGAGTTCAAGCATTTCAGCCGTAAAAAAGCCGCTGAACTGGATATCATGGAGCGGCCCCATCCCCGGCCCGAGGAGCTGGAGCAGGTGGGCCGCTATGCCAGGGATCTGAAGACCCAGTGGCCGGAGCTGACCGTCTGTTCCCATGTGGTCTATACGGTGGCCGGGGCGGGGTTTCGTTTTTTTTCCCTTGAGGAGCCAGACGGAAGCCTCCCTGAAAAGGCGGATGCTCTGGATCGGAAATGAGGCAGTATGGACAATTCCTGGTCTTTCGGTCGGCGCATGGCTCCCTACCGCAGCCTGATTCTGATGCTCTCTGTGGTTTCCGGGCTGCTTTTTACGTTCTGGCTGGTGCAGCACACCGATACCCGGATGCGCGGGGAGCTGGAGCAGCAGGCCCGCCTTGTGGCTCAGACGATCCAGCTGGAACGGCTGAGAAGCCTTTCGGGTACGGAAAAGGATCTGGAGCTGCTGGCCTACCGTCAGCTTAAGGATCAGCTTGCCGCCCTTTGTGCCTTCCATTCCCTTTACCGGTCTGTCTATCTTCTGGGCAGGAACCCGGATGGGGAGATTTTCTTTTTTGTGGAAGCTGAAGCCGACAGCGGCGGAGACGGCCTGCTTCCCGGAACCAGGGTGGAGGAGGTCAGTCCTGAACGGTATCAGGTGTTCACGGATGAAAAAGCCATTGTGGAAGGCCCGCTTACCGACCGATGGGGCACCTGGGTTTCGGCCCTTGTTCCCATCCGGGATACGCCTTCAGCCCTGACCGGAGATGTCACAAGAGAAGATGCCCGTGACATGGTGCGTCAGGCCCTGGCCTACTACCATCAGCATGGACGGGCCTTGTTTCTGGAAACCCTGAATACCCCCCACGGGCTTTTTCATCGGGACAGCCTCTACGTCTTTGCCTACGATCCGGACATGACCATGCTGGCCCATCCCGTAAAACCTGAGCTGATCGGCAGAACTCTCCTGGATGAAAGGGACAGGCCGGGAGGTACCCTTTTCCGCCGGGAAATCCGGGATGTCACCCTGGCCCAGGGATCGGGATGGGTGGACTATCAGTATGAAAATCCCGTGAACGGGGCCGTAATGGAGAAGACCACCTACGCGGAAAGGGCGGGAGATCTCATCGTCTGTGCCGGAGCCTACAGGGGGTCGGAAGAGCTGGTGGCGGTTCTGGGCATGGATGTGGATGCCCGTTTCTGGAAGTGGGAGCTGGCTTCCCGCTCTGTTCTGCCCGTGACCTTTGTATGGCTGATGCTTTTGGGCCTGACCCTGAAGATGATTCCGGAAAGAAAAGCCGATGGGGCTCCCAGACCGGTGATGCGCCGTCTTCTGCTGCCCATGATTGTTTTTGTCACGGTTCTTGTTTCAGGAGCGGGCTTTCTTCTGTGGTGGCAGCACCGGAGCTGGATGGGGGAGATGGGCCGGGCTGTTCATGCGGAAATTGCAGCGGATTTTCAGGCTGCCCTCAAGTCTCAGGCCTCAGGCCTGACAGCCCTTGCCCTTTCCCTTGCCCTGGATTCCCGGACGCAGAAAGGCCTTGGCGGGGGGGATGCGGAAAAGCTGCTTGAGGACTGGCGGCCCTTTTTTCAGGCCATGCGCCGGGAGCAGGGGCTGACCCATTTCTATTTTTATACCCCGGAGCGGGACTATCTGCTGCGGGTGTACAATCCTGCCAGAACGGGGGGGCGAAATGAGCGTTTCACCATGCTCAAGGCCGAAAGGACGGGCCGACCTGCCTGGGGGCTGGAGCTGGGTTCCAGCGGAACCCTTACCTTGCGGGTGGTGATGCCCGTTTTTGAAAAGGAAAAACTGCTGGGCTATCTGGAGCTGGGAAAGGAGATTGAGGATATTCTGGACACCCTGCACACCCAGTCCCGCAGCCATCTCGCCGCTCTTTTGAGAAAGGGGCTGCTCAGGCGGGAGGCCTGGGAAGAGGGGATGGTTCTGATGGGCCGGACTCCGGACTGGGACAGGATGGCCCACAGTGTGCTGGTGTATACCACCCTGGGAAAAGACCTGCCCGACACCCTTTTGCCCTTTTCGGATCCTGGAACGAAGCCCTATGGCGGGGGGGCGGATCAGGGAAAATCCGTCTCCTTTGGGGGTAAAATCTGGAAAGTCTCTGAGATTTCCCTTCTGGATGCAGGGGACAGGGAGATTGGTGGCCTTATCGTGCTGACGGACATCACCCTTCCGGAGGCGGCCTTTCAGCAGAAACTGTATCTGGGAGCAGGACTCTGCGGTCTCCTGCTGGCAGGTCTGGGGGGGCTTGTGCTGGTGACACTGCGCCGTACCGATGGGGATATTCAGGCCCAGTTTGCCCTGATCCGGAAACAGGAGGAGGAGATACGGGCCAGCGAGGCCCAGTTCAGAGCCCTTTTCATGGATTCTCCCGTATCCATTCTGGTTCATGACCGGGAAAGCGGGGAAATTCTGGATGCCAACCCTGCGGCCTGTACCTTTTATGGATTTTCTTCTCTCGAATCCCTCAAAGCCAATGATTTCTGGCTGGATCCGCCCTATTCCTTTAACGATGCCCTGGCCTGGATTCATAAGGCCGCGAGAGAAGGGGTTCAGCAGTTTGAGTGGCTGAACCGGAAGGCCACGGGAGAATTTTTCTGGGAGCAGGTGCACCTGAGTCCCATCCACATGGGAGGGGCAGAGCGTATTCTGGCCACAACAATTGACATCACGGAACGTAAGCGCAGTGAAGACGAGCTGAGAAAGCTCTTTCAGGCCGTGGAACAAAGCCCCGTCAGTGTGGTGGTGACGGATCTTGAGGGCTGCATTGAGTACGTGAATCCGAAATTTTCCGCTATCACGGGCTATTCCCTGGAAGAAGCGAAGGGGCAGAACCCGAGGATTCTGAAAACCGATCATTTTGATACAGAGGTGTACCGGAGCCTCTGGGAAGCCATCCGTTCAGGCCGGGAATGGAAGGGGGAGCTTCAGAATAAAAAGAAAAACGGGGAGCTGTACTGGGAATATGCGGTGATTTCTCCCATCCGCAACAGATCCGGAGAGATTACCCATTATCTTGCGGTAAAGGAGGATATTACGGTACGCAAGCGTACGGAAGCCATATTGCAGCGGCAGGAGGCTCTTCTGTATGCGGCTTCCAGGGCCATTCACCTCCTTCTTTCCGAAGAGATCGACCGGGCTGTGGAACAGGCTCTCGAAATTGTGGGCCGGGCCACGGAGCAGGATCATGCCTATCTCTTTGAATACCAGCCTGGAACGGAAAGGGGAGAAGGACAGATCTGTCTGCGTTATGAGTGGATCCGGGAGAACAGCCCCGTGCGGCCGGATCGGGAGCGGCATACCTGTCAGCCCGTTTCGGAGGCCATCCTTCCCTGGGTGAAGCTTCTGATGCGGGGGGAGACGGTGGCGGGTTCGGTTCAGGACTTCCCGCCGGAGGAGCGCTTTTTTCTGGAAAAACGTCATATCCTTTCCATCATGGTGGTGCCCGTGAACGTGGATGGCCGGTTCTGGGGGGTGATCGGTTTTGAAAGCTGTACCCGGCATCACCACTGGGGGGCGGAAGAAGAGGCCATTCTGACCTCCCTTGCCACCTCCCTGGGGACGGGCATCATGCGGCACCGCTCCGAAGCGGCCCTGAAGGACTCCAACCGCAAACTGGAAGAGGCCAGGGCAGAGTCCCTGGAGCTTGCCCGGAGGGCGGATGCGGCCAACCGCGCCAAGGGACTGTTTCTGGCCAACATGAGCCACGAAATCCGCACCCCCATGAATGCCATCATCGGGATGAGCTATCTGGCCCTTGGAACGGATCTGGATGCGCGTCAGCGTCATTATATTTCCCAGGTGCAGTCCGCAGCCGAATCCCTTCTGGGCATCATCAACGATATTCTGGATTTTTCCAAAATCGAGGCCGGAAAACTGGAGCTGGAACACCTCCCCTTCCGTCTGGAAGATGTGATGAAAAAATCCTTGGGCCTTGTCCGGCACAGGGCGGAAAAAAAGGGACTTGCCCTGGTTCTGGATCTGAAAAATGTCTGCACGGAAGGAGAAGGGGGCGCTTTTCTGGGGGATCCCCTGCGCCTTGAGCAGATTTTTGTCAATCTCCTCAGCAATGCCATCAAATTTACGGAAAAAGGTTCTGTCCGTTTTGCCGTGGAGGAAGTGGGCAGGGACAAGGGAAACTCCAGCCTCCGTATTCAGGTGGAGGATACGGGCATCGGCATGACAGAAGAGCAGATCAGAGGCCTTTTTCAGGAATTTTCCCAGGTTGACAGTACCATCACCCGAAAATACGGGGGGACGGGCCTGGGACTCAGTATCGTCAAACGGCTGCTCCATCTGATGGGAGGAGAAATCAGGGTTTCCAGTCAGCCCGGTCAGGGCAGCCGTTTCATCCTGGAACTGGATCTTGAGCGCTGTGAAGGCAAGGCGGTTTTTCCGGAAAAAGAGGGAGGCCGGGATGGCCTTGATGCCATGGATTACCCCGGTCTTCGGGGGATGCGGGTACTCCTTGTGGAAGACAACGCCGTCAATCAGATGGTGGCCACGGGTATTCTGAACAAAAGCGGTATCGTCGTGGAGGTGGCCCACAATGGTCAGGAGGCCCTTGACAGGCTTTCCCTTGCGGCTGAGGAGGCCTTTCATGCGGTTCTTATGGATATCCAGATGCCGGTCATGGACGGCTATGAGGCCACCCGCCTGATCCGCAGTCAGGTTTGCCATCAGGATCTTCCCATCATTGCCATGAGCGCCCACGCCCTTGTACAGGAACGGCAGCGCTGTCTGGACATGGGGATGAATGGCCATGTGTCCAAACCCTTTGATCCCAAGGTGCTGCTCCAGACCCTGGCCCGGTATTACGGGGAGGAAAGGGATCAAAAAATACCGGCTGAAATCCCGCCTTCAGAGTTTTCCGATGCGGAAGACCGGCCTGATGCCGGAGACAGGGCTTCGGATCTGTCTGAACCGGAAGCATCCTCCGTGTTGCTGACGACCTTGAAAATGCTGCTGGAAGAATCGGACAGTGCTGTCCTGGATTACTGGAAAAGCCATGAAAAGCCCCTGCTGGCAAGCCTTGGCCCGGACACGGGCCGTCTGGTGGGGCAGGCCATTTTTCTTTTTCAGTTTGAAAAGGCCCTTCATCTGCTGCTTTCCCTAAAAGGAGCCTGAACCTATGGTCATACCGGAAAAAAAAGCCACCCTGCTTTGTGTGGATGATACGCCTGCCAATCTGATGCTGCTGACGGAACTCCTGAAGGACAGCTACCGGGTGAAAACCACTCTGAGCGGTGCACAGGCTCTGAAGCTTGTTGCCCAGAGTCCGCCGGATCTCATCCTTCTCGATGTCATGATGCCTGATATGGACGGCCTTGAGGTATGCAGACGGCTCAAGACCGATGCCGCGTTTAAACATATCCCCATCCTGTTTCTCACCGCCAAGACCCAGGTGGAAGATGAGGCGCTGGGGCTGGAGCTTGGGGCTTCGGACTATATTCCCAAACCCATCAGTCCGCCCATTCTGCTGGCCAGGGTGCGCCACCACCTCCAGATCCGGCAGTACAACGAGATGCTGCAAAGCCGGAACCAGTGGCTGGAAGAGGAGGTGGCCCGCCGTGTTGCGGAAGTGGGCCGGATGCAGGAGGCCACCATCCATGTGATTACCACCGTGGCGGAGTTCCGGGATGAGGAAACGGGCAACCACATCCGCCGCACCCAGGAATATATGGGACTCATTGCGGAGAAGATTCGTTTTTTTTCTGAATATCAGGCAGAACTCAGCCCGGAACGTGTGTTGCAGATTGTGAGTTCCGCCCCTCTCCACGATATCGGCAAGGTGGCCATACCGGATCATATCCTTCTCAAGCCGGGACGGCTTAGCCCGGAAGAATTTGAAATCATGAAACAGCATACGGTGCATGGGGATCATATGCTGATCCAGGCCATACGGAATCTGGGAAGTACCGGCGGTTTTCTGGAGATTGCCCGGCAGATCGCCCGTTCCCACCATGAAAAATGGGATGGTTCAGGTTATCCCGACGGCCTTTCCGGAGAAGCCATTCCCCTTGCGGCCCGGATGATGGCCATTGCCGATGTCTATGATGCCCTTCGAAGTGTACGGCCCTACAAGAAGCCCATGGATCATGAAAAAGCCTTCGGGATTTTGCAGGAAGGCAGGGGGAGCCATTTTGATCCAAAGCTTGTGGACGTTTTTCTCGGGGCGGATCAGGAAGTGCAGGAAATCCGTATCCGCTGGGATGACTGAGTGCTGTTTTCTGTTTTCCAAGGAAGGGTTGTTCACCTTGAAAATGATGGAGTGACGGAGATGACCCGAAAAATTCCCTATGCCGTGTCCAATTATGAGGAAATCATAGAGGGCAACTACCATTTTGTGGACAAGACCCGTTTCATTCATGAGCTGGAACTTTATAAGATTCCTGTTTTTTTAAGGCCGAGGCGTTTCGGGAAAAGTCTCTGGTGTTCCCTTCTGGAGTGTTACTACGACATCAACCGCAAAGACCGTTTTGATCTTCTTTTTGGTCATACGGACATTGGCCGCAATCCTTCCGGCCTTCGCAGCAGCATGCTGATTCTGAAGTTCGATTTTTCAAAAATTTCCGTGGGCAGCAGTATTTCTGAAATTGAAGCCGCATTTATGGACGAGTGCCAGAACAGCTTCCGCTTGTTTCTTACCCGCTACCAGTCCTTTCTTACGGGTTTTGAACTCCCGGCTTCAAACAATGCTGCTTCCATGCTTTCACGGATACTTCAGACGCTGATCATCAACAGGGCACCCAAGGTGCATATCCTCATTGATGAGTACGACAATTTCACCAACCAGCTCCTTACAGGCCGTCAGGACAGGCTCTACCATGACCTCACCACGGGAGATTCCTTTCTCCGCTCCTTTTACAAGGTGATCAAGGCCGGGGTGGGGGAGGGCTCCGTGGCCCGGGTTTTTATCACCGGAGTCCTGCCTGTGACCATGGATGATCTTACAAGCGGATTCAATATCGGGCAGATCATTACCCTGAAGGAACATACCCTGAAAAACAAAAAGTTTACCCAGGCTGAGGTGAAAACCTATGTGGACGGGATTTTCAGCGAACACACCTGGCCCTCTTCTCTGAAAGCCAGGGTCATGGAAGATCTGAAAAATTATTACGATGGCTACCGCCTGCTTCCCGGTATATCGGAACCCCTTTACAATTCCACCATCTGCAATTTTTACCTGAATGACCTTGTTATCAGTGATGGCCGCATCCCCGAGGAAACCATGGACGACAACCTGCGGGTCAGTGTGGACTGGCTGAGGCGGCTGGCCGGGGGAGAAAAAGAGGCAAGGGAGCTTCTGGAAAGGCTCATCCTCGAAGGCTCCATCGCGGCAGATCTCACCATGCTGCGCAGCAAATTCAACATGCACCGCTTTTTTTCCCATGAGTTCCTGCCCATCAGCCTCTATTATCTTGGTATGGTGACTTTTCAGGATCATTTTCAGGTGGGCTTTCCCAATCTCAGCACCCGGAGACTCTTTACGGAGTATTTCAACGAGCTTGAAAAAATTGATGTGTCAGGGGGCTATGAAAGCTTCTTCAGAGCCTTCCTGAAGGATGGCGATCTTGCCGGTCTTTTTCAGGGGTACTGGGAGGTCTATGTGGCCCAGATTCCGGCCCAGGCCTTTGACAAGGCCAATGAGAATTTTTTCCGCACCACCTTTTTTGAGCTTTGCGCCCGTCACCTTTCCTTTGTCCTCTCCTTTGCCATCGAGGTGAACCGGCCTTCGGGCAGAAGCGATTTTGAGGCCATTGGCCGCACGGGCTCCCCCTTTGAGGGCAGGGCCTATGTGCTGGAGTTCAAGCATTTCAGCCGTAAAAAAGCCGCTGAACTGGATATCATGGAGCGGCCCCATCCCCGGCCCGAGGAGCTGGAGCAGGTGGGCCGCTATGCAAAAGATCTGAAGAGCCAGTGGCCGGAGCTGACGGTTTTCTCCCATGTGGTCTATACGGTGGCCGGGGCGGGGTTTCGCTTTTTTTCCCTTGAGATGGATGGAAGGCCCGGATCCCATGGGGAAGAGACTCCTCGCGATTCTTTTTGAGATACTTTTATACAGGGGTGGGGAGATATACGCATCGCATTGCTTGTGAGCGCTGAGCGCATGGGGGCATATTGACATGAGAAAAAGAAAGAAAAACCGGGTCAAACCGGTCGGATCATATCCCGTAAAAACGAAAACCGGTATCCCGACGGAATGTCCCGAAAACACGGCGGCCGCGCACTTAAAAACGGAGCAGACTGCGGGGGCTTTTCCCGTCGTGGGCATCGGGGCTTCGGCAGGAGGGCTGGCAGCTTTCGAGGCCTTTTTTTCCGGCATGCCAGCGGATACCGAACCGGGAATGGCCTTCATCCTGGTGCAGCACCTTGCTCCGGATCATAAAAGCATCCTGACCGGCCTGATCGGGCGCTACACGCGTATGCCGGTTTTTGAGGTCGAAGACGGAATGAGGGTTCAGGTCAACTGCGCCTACATTATCCCACCCAATCGTGACATGGCTTTTCTGAATGGTACGCTGCACCTCCTTGAGCCTGCATCCCCGCGTGGCCAGCGTATGCCCATCGATTTTTTTTTCCGGTCGCTGGCACAGGATCAGCGCGAGCGGGCTATCGGCGTGGTTCTCTCGGGTACTGGCAGCGATGGTACCCTGGGCATACGGGCCATCAAGGGCGAGGGGGGGATGGTCATGGCGCAGAACCTCCTCTCCACCGAATACGACGGAATGCCGCGCAGTGCCATTGCCACGGGCCTTGTGGACTATGAGCTGCCGCCGGCCGAGATGGTGGCCCGGCTCATTGCCTATATCACCCACGCCTTCAGCAGGCCATCCCGACCTCCCATTCCGGCCCCAAAAACCGAGAGTGCGATCAAGAAGATTTTCGTCCTGCTGCGCGTTCAGACCGGCCACGATTTTTCCCAGTACAAGCCCTCTACCATCCAGCGACGCATTGAACGGCGTATGGCCGTTCATCAGATTGAAAGCATGGACGCTTACGCCAGGTTTATCCAGCAGACACCCGAGGAGGTGGGGGCCCTGTTTCGCGACATGCTGATCGGGGTCACCAGTTTTTTCCGGGATACGGAAGCCTTCAGCGTTATCGAAGAGCAGGTTATCCCCAGACTCTTTGCCAATAAGTCCGATGCTGCCGCAATCCGGGTCTGGGTGCCGGGCTGTTCCACTGGTGAGGAGGCGTATTCCCTTGCCATGCTGCTGGCCGAGCGCCAGGAGGCATTGAAAAAGGGCTTCAAGATTCAGGTTTTTGCCACCGACATTGACAGCCGTGCCATTGCTGCGGCTCGCGTCGGCATCTATCCGGCTTCCATCGCTGCCGACCTCACGCCGGAGCGGCTGGCTCGGTTTTTTTCGCCCGAACCGGGTGATAATGCTTACCGTGTCCATAAAAACATCCGTGACATGCTGGTCTTTTCGGAGCAGAATGTAATCAAAGATCCTCCCTTTTCCAAGCTGGATATGATCAGTTGCCGCAACCTGCTGATCTATCTGGATGGTGATTTGCAGAAAAAGCTCATCCCGCTGTTTCACTATGCGCTGAAACCGGGAGGGATTCTCTTTCTGGGAACCTCCGAAAGTGTGGGCGAATTTGGCAATCTCTTTGCCACCCTGGATCGCAAGCAGAAGATCTATCAACGCAAGGAAGACCTCATGGGCGTTCAGCGTGCTGGCCTGACGCGGTTCCTGCCGCTCATGATGGGAACCGATACAGGGCATCTGCATGTTGCTGAAAAGACGGTCTGTCCCCGGAAATTGCCGCTGCGTGAGCTGACCGAACAGGCCCTGCTGCAACAGCTTGTTCAGGCCGGGGCTCTGGTCAACGGTCAGGGCGATATCCTTTATCTCCACGGCCGGACCGGCATGTACCTGGAACCCGCCCCCGGAGAGAGCGGATCCAGCAATATCCTGAAAATGGCACGGGAAGGACTGCGGCGTGACCTGACCATGACGCTGTATAAAGTCGTGCAAAGCAGGGAAACCGTGCTGTGTCCGGGCTTGCGGGTGAAAACCAATGGTGACTTCACCACTGTCAATCTGATTGTCCGGCCGGTGACCGCTGCTCTGTCGGGATCTTCCGGGCCGCCGCTGTATCTTGTGATTCTGGAGCAGGTAGAGAAGCCTGTGATGCATGCGCTGGCCGCTGAACCGTCACCGGAAAAATCGGCCAGTGAGGACACCGATTCCTGCATCACGGCGTTGAAGCAGGAGCTGCGGGTCAAGGAGGAATATCTTCAGGCTGCCAACGAAGAACTGGAGACCTCCAACGAAGAGCTCAAGTCGTCCAACGAGGAGATGCAGTCGGTGAATGAGGAACTGCAATCCACCAATGAGGAGCTGGAAACTTCCAAGGAGGAGCTGCAATCGGTCAACGAGGAGCTGTCCACGGTCAACGCCGAGCTGCAGGCCAAGGTGGCTGACCTTTCGCGGGCCAACAACGATATGAACAACCTGCTTGCCGGAACGGGTATCGCCACTGTCTTTGTGGATCACCAGCTGCGCATTCTCCGTTTTACGCCCACCGCCACCCGAATCATCAACCTGATCCAGAGCGATATGGGCCGACCCGTAAGCCACATTGTCTCCAATCTGCCCGGTTACGAAAACCTGATAGCGGATATTCAGGCGGTGCTTGATACCCTGATCCCTAAGGAGCTTGACGTACAGAGTTCTGAGGGCCGCTGGTACACCATGCGCATTCTGCCTTACCGCACCCTGGATAACGTCATTGAGGGTGCGGTACTTACCTTTGTGGATATTACCGAGGCGCGAAGACTGCGGGAGGGGCTGTGGGAAATTGAGCGGAAATATCGAATGCTGCATGCACTGTCGCCGGATGCCCACTGTATTGGTGAAGTCACGAAAGAGGGTCGTGACCTGGGCTTTGTCGATTGTAACCAGGCGGCGTTGGATCTGCTGGGGATGTCCCGGGAGCAGCTGCTGGCTGCCAGCACCTTCAGCCTGTCTCCGGAACAGCAGCCGGACGGTCGTCTTTCACGGGAAAAAGCCGGGGAGATGATCACCCGTTGCCTGTCCAAAGGGAGCCTTCGGTTCGACTGGTTGTATTGTCGGCCGGATGGCACGCCCTTTCCGGTCGAGATCACGATGACCGTTTACCAGGAACAGGGGAAAATTTTTCTGCATTCCGTCTGGCGGGATCTGAGCGGACTGGTTCGCAGGCTACCATCCAGAGGGCAACCTGAAAAAAGCAATTGAGAGGAGAAAAAGCCATGAGCGACAAGCAGCAGAAAAGTTCTGGGCAACCCCACATCAGCACTGCGGCGCTCCGTAAAAGCGCCGAGGAGCAAGTCCGGAACATGGAGCCGACCACCTTGTCCGCTTATGCACCTGAAGAAATCCAGCGGGTGTTTCACGAACTCCAGGTACACCAGATTGAGCTGGAGATGCAGAACGAGGAACTGCGTACGGCTCAGGCCCAGATCGATGCCGGACGGGCGCGCTATTTTGACCTCTATGACCTGGCCCCGGTGAGCTACTGCACCGTCAGTGAAAAGGGATTTATTCTGGAGGCCAACCTCACTATGGCCACCCTGCTGGGTGTGCCCCGCAGCGTGCTGGTGACACAGCCCGTCTCAGGGTTTATCGTTAAAGAAGATCAGGACATCTATTACCTGCACCGGAAACGGATTTTTGAGACGGGAGAATTTCAGGAATGTGACTTGCGGCTGGTCAAGCCGGATGGTGCCTTTATCTGGGCACATTTGACGGGGACTGCCGCTCAAGCGGAAGACGGCAGACCCCTCTGCCGTCTCGTTCTGACGGACATCACCGCACAAAAACAGGCCGAAGAAACAAATGAGAAGCTCCAGGCTCAGTTGAGCCAGGTTCAGAAGATGGAGGCGGTGGGGAGACTTGCCGGCGGGGTGGCCCATGACTTCAACAACATGCTGGGTATCATTTTGGGGCACACAGAACTGGCTCTGGGACGGGTTGTACCCAACGATCCCCTGCATGCCAATCTGGAGGAAATCAGGAAGGCTGCCCAGCGTTCCGCCGATCTTACCCGCCAGCTGCTGGCTTTTGCCCGCAAACAGACCGTGACTCCCAAAGTGCTCGATCTCAATACCAATGTGGAAGGTATGCTGAAAATGCTTCGGCGGCTTGTCGGTGAAGATATCTTTCTGTCCTGGAAACCCGGTCAGGATCTCTGGTCGATAAAAATGGATCCTAGCCAGATCGATCAGATACTGGCAAACCTTTGTGTTAACGCACGGGATGCCATAGCAGGGGGAGGGAAGATTACCTTAGAGACGCATAATGTGGTTTTGAATGATGAGAAAAGTTGTGGCCAGCAGGCGGGTTTCATACCGGGTGACTACGTGAAACTGACCGTGGGTGACGACGGCTGTGGCATGGATGCACAGACGCTCCTGCTCATTTTTGAGCCTTTTTTCACGACCAAGGAAATGGACAAGGGAACCGGGCTGGGGCTGGCAACTGTGCATGGTATTGTCAGGCAGAACCGTGGTTTCATAAGTGTCTGCAGCCATTCGGGCCAGGGAACAACCTTCAGTGTCTACCTGCCCCGGTATGGGGCTGAGCCGGAACTTCCGCAGGAAAAGATCCCGGCTGAGGCCATAGCGTACGGCCATGAAACCATATTGCTTGTGGAAGATGAACCGGCACTGTTGAAAATGACCACAATGATTCTCGAAAATCAGGGATATACCGTACTGGCGGCGATTTCCGCAAATGATGCTATTTGTATGGCCAGGGAGTACTGCAAGCGGATTGACCTGCTCTTGACCGATGTAATCATGCCCGATATGAATGGCTGCGATCTGGCCAAACAGCTTTTATCTGTTTCTCCGGGCATCAAATGCCTGTTCATGTCTGGCTACACGGCCAATATTATCGCACGTCACGGGATACTTGAAGAAAGTCAGCATTTCATCCAGAAACCGTTCTCGTTGAAGGATCTGGGGGTGAAACTGCGTGAAGTCCTGGCAGGCTGACCCCTTTTCAGTGCCCTGTTTTTGAAGCCAGGGAGATTCTTCTAGGCAGAAGCCTGATTATCCCCGCCTGTTTCCGGAACGGAAAAGTGGGCAATATGGTGAGGGGGATCCTGCGGAAGTGATGCCAGATGAGACCTGCATTGCCTTCAGTTCTGGTACGGGTGCAACTTCAGAATGAATGGCGGAAAATATGCCGTGATCCGCTGCCTTGTACGTAGAAAATTGCCTGAAATAGAAATGTGTTATGACAAGCTTTCCCTCTGGGTGGGGGCTGTTTTAGGGTACATTCAATCCCGGAACTGGCCCTAAGCCGTGCAGGAACTTTTTTTGTCGTCAGATATTCAGGAGCTGTCTATGTGCCCAAAAAGAACGACCCGAAAAATTCCCTATGCCGAGTCCAATTATGAGGAAATCATAGAAGGCAACTACCATTATCCGGGTGCATCGCCATGTTTAAAAAGATTTTTTTTGAAATCACCAGTGCCTGCAACCTTTCCTGCCCCTTCTGTCCGCCCCTGAAGCGGGAATCCCGCTTCATCACGGGAACCGATTTTGAGAAGGTATTGCGGGAGGCCGCAGGGCTGACGGAAAGGATGCTGCTCCATGTCCGGGGGGAACCCCTGCTGCACCCGGAGTTTTCAGAGTTTATCCGCATGGGCGAGGCTCTGGGGGTTTCCTTTGAAATCACCACCAACGGTGTGCTGCTGGAAGGCCTGGAGGATGTGCTGCTCCTGCCCTCCCTTGTGCAGGTGAATGTGTCCCTGCACAGCCTTCTGGCCAACAGCCTTGAGAACCAGCCCCGGATTCTTCAGAAAATATGGGACTTTGCCCGGAGGGCGGAAGGGGAAAGGCCGGATCTTTATATCAATTTCCGTTTCTGGGATATGGCCCAAACCGTGGGCACCCCGCAGAACCCTGTCCTGGAGGCCCTGGAAAGGATCTACGGTTTCCATCTGCCCGATGTGAACGTGAAGCGGAAAAAGAGTTTCCGGCTTTCCGGCAGAACCTATCTCCATTTTGATACGGAGTTTCAATGGCCTTCCATGCGGGATCATGTTATCGGTAGCGCGGGTTTCTGCTATGGACTGAAAGATCAGATCGCCATTCTGTCCAACGGCGCTGTGACCCCCTGCTGTCTGGATGCGGAAGGGGAGATCTGCCTCGGCAATGTCTTTCATACCCCCCTTGCCCATATCCTTGACAGTCCGAGAGCCCTTGAAATCAGAAGGAATTTTGAAGCATACCGTCTGTCCGAAGCCCTCTGCCAGCGCTGTGCCTATATCAGGAGATTTTCTCCGAAAACCCTGAAATCCGTGAAGAAACGATAGGATTACCATAGGATTGCGACAGGACTGGACAGGAGAGGTGAAGGACAGATCTCCACAGGAAAACATTGCCTTTCTGTGGAGTTTTGTGGTTAAAAAACAGCCGTTTTAAAATCTCATGCCCTTCAGTGGCATTCCCCTACCTGTTTTTGGCCTGAATGGGCCGGTGAAAGGAAGAAACCATGCGCATGGAACGCTCCCAGGAACTTTTCAGACGTGCCGCAACCCTGATTCCCGGCGGGGTGAACAGCCCGGTCCGGGCCTGCCGCTCCGTGGGGGCAGATCCCCTTTTCATTGAACGGGCACAGGGGGCCTGGCTTTATGATGCGGACGGAAATGCCCTTATTGATTATGTGGGTTCCTGGGGGCCCATGATTCTCGGTCACCGCCATCCTGCGGTGGAAGAGGCCCTGAGGAAGGTCATGGAGCGGGGGGTGAGCTTTGGCGCGCCTGTGGATCTGGAAGTGGCTTTGGCGGAAAAGGTGATCTCCCTTGTGCCTTCCGTGGAGATGATCCGCATGGTGAACTCCGGAACCGAAGCCACCATGAGCGCCCTGCGCCTTGCCAGGGGGTTCACGGGCAGGGATCTTCTCATCAAGTTTGACGGCTGCTACCACGGTCATGGGGACAGCTTTCTCGTGGATGCGGGCTCCGGTGTCGCCACCCTGAACATTCCCGGCAGTCCCGGTGTTCCCGAGGATGTCACCCGCCATACCCTCTCCCTTCCCTATAACGATACGGAAGGTTTCCGCAGGCTTATGGCGGAAAGGGGAGGGCAGGTGGCCGCCGTGATCGTGGAGCCTGTGGCGGGCAACATGGGCTTTGTGCGGCCTGCCGAAGGCTTTCTTGCGGCACTCCGGGAAGAAACTCTCAAACATGGTGCCCTTCTCATCTTTGATGAGGTTATGACGGGGTTCCGTGTGGCTCTGGGTGGTTCTCAGGAGCTGTTCGGCATCCGGCCCGACCTCTCCACCTTCGGAAAAATTATTGGAGGCGGTCTTCCCGTGGGGGCCTATGGTGGCCGCCGGGACATCATGGCCCATGTGGCACCCAGCGGGCCCGTGTATCAGGCGGGCACCCTTTCGGGCAATCCCCTGGCCATGGCCGCAGGCCTTGCCACCCTGGAGGAAGTCTGCAAGCCGGGCTTCTATGAAAGCCTTGAGGCGAAAACTGCAAAACTTGTGGAAGGCCTTGCGGCTGCGGCAGGAGATGCCCATATTCCCGTGTGCTGCGACTTTATCGGCTCCATGTTCGGCCTCTTTTTCACCGAAGGCCCTGTGCGGAATTTCGCCGAAGCCAAGACCTCGGATCTGAAGCGTTTCAACGCCTACTATGCGGGGATGCGGGAAAAGTGCATCTACCTTGCCCCTTCCCAGTTTGAGGCGGGCTTTGTCTCCCGTGCCCATGGCGAGGATGAAATCGAGGTCACCATTCAGGCGGCCCGGACGGTGATGAAAACCCTTCGCTGAGACGGTTTCCGGGATCACGGAACCCTCACCCCAACCCTCTCCCAGAGGGAGAGGGAGCCTTGTGGAAGTCTTTCTCCCCTCTCCCTTTGGGAGAGGGGCCGGGGGTGAGGGCAGAAAGGAATAAACAACCACGATGTCCACCAGGTTGTCACAAAAATAACCGTGCGGAGTATAAACGATTTTCCGGAGGCAGCCTTGCTGATGCTGGACGTAAAAAACAACCGGATTCCTGAGGGAATCCGCCATATCCACCTCATCGCCATCTGTGGCACGGCCATGGGGGCTCTGGCGGCCCTGCTTCAGGAAATGGGTTTTCGGGTAACGGGCTCGGATCAGAATGTCTATCCGCCCATGAGCACCTTTCTGGCCCGGAAGGGCATTGGCGTGGCGTCGGGTTTCCGTCCGGAGCGCATTCTTGAGGACAGGCCGGATCTTGTGGTGGTGGGCAATGCCGTGCGCCGGGACAATCCGGAAGCCCAGGCCCTGGCCGAAAGCGGAATTGCCTTTTGCTCCCTGCCCCAGGCCCTGAACCATTTTCTTGTCGGAAAGAGACGGGCCATCGTCATTGCAGGCACCCACGGCAAGACCACCACCAGCAGCCTTATGGCCTGGGTGCTGGAAAAGGCGGGGCTGTCTCCGGGTTTCATGATCGGCGGCATTGTAAAGGATTTTGACGCCAACTGCCGCATCGGTGAGGGGCCTTACGTGGTGCTGGAAGGGGACGAGTACGACACGGCTTTTTTTGACAAAGGCTCCAAGTTCCTGCATTTTTCTCCCTTCCGGGCCATTCTCACGGGTGTGGAGTTTGACCATGCGGATATCTTTGCCGACCTTGGGGCTGTGGAAAGGGCCTTTGAGGGCTTTCTCCGCCGCCTGCCCGAAGACGGACTTCTGGTTTCCTGCGCGGATTCGCCTTCTGCGGAAAAAATCCTCAAGGAAGCGGGGCTGGATGAAAAAAAGGTGCAGCGATTTGGCCGGGAAGGGGGGATGCAGGGCTGGTCTGTGGGGGAGGTCTCCATTGAAAGTCCTGTGGAGCGCTTTTCCGTTTTCCGTGACGGGGCCTTTTTTCTCCGCATGGAAACCCGCATTCCCGGTGAACACAACCGCATGAACATCCTTTCTGTATGCGCCGTGGCCCACAGTCTGGGGATTTCACCTGAAAAAATCGCCGAAGCGGTGGCGGGTTTCAGCGGGGTGAAGCGCAGGCAGGAGCGGGTGGGGGAGGCAGGCGGGATTGGGGTGATGGATGATTTCGCCCACCATCCCACGGCGGTGAAGGAAACCCTGAAGGCCCTGCGGCCCCATGCCGGAGGCCGACTCATCGCCGTCTTTGAACCGAGAACCAACACCAGCATGCGCCGGGTGTTTCAGAAGGCCTATGCCGAAAGCTTTGACGGGGCGGATCTCATCTGCGTGCGGAAAATCCCCCATCCGGAAAAGGTGGCGGAGGGGGAGCGTTTTTCCTCCGAAGAACTGGGGCAGGATCTGTTGCGCCGGGGATGTGCGGCCCGGGTTTTTGACGATGCGGGGGCCATTGTGGCCTTTCTTTCGGAAACGGCCCTTCCCGGCGATCTCGTCCTTGTCATGTCCAACGGCGGTTTTGAGAACATCCACACCCGTCTGCTGGAAGCCTTTGAATCCAGGGGGCAGGCCCTGAGCGGTATTTCCAATGCCTGAGGGGAATCCCTTCCATATCCATAAAGGAGTTTTTCTGTGACAAGCCCTTCCTATGTCGTGGGTATCGACCTTGGAACCTCCAATACCGTGGTGGCCTATGCGGCCCTTGGGGAAAACCGGGACGAAGCCCCGGATTTTCGTATCTTTGACATTCCCCAGGTGAGCGGCCTTGGCGTGGTGGAAGCTTCAGGGGTGCTGCCCTCCTTTCTCTATCTGCCCGAGGCCAGCGAGGCTTCGGAAATGCGTCTTCCCTGGGAGGACAAGGGGCCTGTGGTGGGGATGTACGCAAGGGACAGAGGCGCTGAGGTACCCGGCAGGCAGATCGCCAGCAGCAAGTCCTGGCTGTGCACGGATCTGGTGGACAGGGAAGGGCCGGTGCTGCCCTGGGAATCCCAGGATGTGGCCCCGGAGCAGCGTTTGTCTCCCCTTGCGGCTTCGGCGGCCATCCTCCGCCATGTGCGTTCTGCCTGGAACCACCATTTCGGCGGGGAGACTCTTCTGGAGGATCAGGAAATCTTTCTCACCGTGCCCGCCTCCTTTGATGCCGTGGCCCGGGAGCTTACCGTGCGGGCCGCCCGTGAGGCGGGGCTTCCCCGTCTTGTGCTGCTGGAAGAACCCCAGGCTGCCTTCTATGCCTGGATTGCCTCCCGGAAAGAGGCCTGGCGGGAAGAGGTGAAGCCCGGAGACAGCCTTCTGGTCTGTGACGTGGGCGGCGGCACCAGCGATTTCTCCCTCATCCGGGTGCAGGACAGGGACGGCAACATGGAACTGGAGCGCATTGCCGTGGGCAGGCATCTGCTTGTGGGCGGAGACAACATGGATCTGGCCCTGGCCTACCATGTGGCCGCAGGCCTTGCCGCAAAAAACCGGGCTCTCGATTCCTGGCAGATGCGGGGCCTGATCCAGCGCTGCCGTCAGGTGAAGGAAAACCTTCTGGCCCATCCGGAAAGGGAAAGCGTCAGTGTGGTCATTGCCGGACGGGGCAGCGGTCTCATCGGCGGCAGCATCAAGGTGGACGTGCGCTACGAGGAGATCCGGAACCTGCTCATGGGAGGCTTTTTTCCGGAATGCGGCGGGGATTCAAGCCCCATGCAGCCTTCGGGTTCGGGCCTCAGTGAATTTGGCCTGGGTTACGAGGCGGACCCTGCCATCACCCGCCATCTTGCCGCCTTTCTTGCCCAGACCCATGCCAGACCCACGGCCGTACTTTTTAACGGCGGTGCCATGAAGCCTTCCATGCTGCGAAGCCGGGTGCGGGACATCATGGCTTCCTGGCAGGGCGGAGAGGCGGTTCGGGAGCTGGTGAACGAGGCCGGAGACCAGGCCGTGGCCTTAGGGGCCGCTTACTACGGCTGGGCCCGCAAAGGGCAGGGCATCCGTATCCGGAGCGGACTCAACCGGAGCTACTACATTGGTGTTGCCGCTTCCATGCCTGCGGTTCCCGGCATTCCCATGCCGAAAAAAGCCCTGTGCATCGCACCCTTCGGCATGGAGGAAGGGACAGAGGCCAGCCTGAAGGAAAAAACCTATATGCTCAGTGTGGGGCTTCCCGTCTCCTTTGAACTTTTGGCCTCCTCCACCCGCAGGGAGGATGGCCTTGGGCAGATGGTGGAGGACTGGCAGGGGGAGATTCAGCCCGTCGCCCGCATCGAGACCCGTCTGGAGGCCGAAGGGGAGAGCCGGATTCCCGTGACCCTGGCCGTAAGGGCCACGGAGGTGGGTACCCTGGAATTTTTCTGTGTTTCCACCAAAGATGAAAAAACCTGGGATCTGGCCTTTCAGGTGCGGGAAGCCAAAACCGCCTGAAGCCGGATCCTGTCCAACGCCGCAACCATGGGGATTTTCCGATGCAGACCAGTCCGTCCGCCTTTGTGGTGGGTATTGACCTTGGCACCACCAATTCCGCTGTCTCCTATGTGGATCTGAGAAGCCCTTCACGGGATATCCGCAGTTTTCCCCTTCCCCAGCTCACGGGTTCCGGTGTTTTTGCGAGAAATGCCGTGCTGCCTTCCTTTCTCTACATTCCCGGTGCCCATGAAATGGATCTGGAAGCCATCCGCCACCCCTGGCCCAAATCCACGGACATGTTCGCAGGCGTTTTTGCGAGGGAATACGGGGGCAAGGTACCCTCAAGGCTGGTGGCTTCGGCCAAAAGCTGGCTCTGCCACGATCAGGTGGACAGGCGGGCTCCCATCCTGCCCTGGGGAGCACCTGCGGAAATCCCGAAGATTTCTCCCATCCGGGCCACGGCCCTTTATCTGGGCCACATCCGCAGCGCCTGGAACGCCCATTATGCCAGCGACGGGGATCTGCACCTCGAACATCAGAAGATCACCATCACCGTCCCCGCCTCCTTTGACGAGGTGGCCAGGGAAATGACCCTGGAAGCGGCCCGTGAGGCAGGGCTTCCCAGGGTGACGCTGCTGGAGGAACCTCTGGCCGCCTTTTATTCCTGGCTTCTGCGCCACGAAAAAAACTGGATGGAGGTGATCCGTCCCGGTGAGCTGGTGCTGGTCTGCGACATGGGCGGGGGAACAACGGACTTTACCCTCATCTCCCTGAAGGAAAGCGAGGACGGCGGCAGTCCCCGCTTTGAACGCCTTGCCGTGGGTGAGCACCTCATCCTTGGTGGCGACAATGTGGATCTGGCCCTGGCCCGGCTTGTGGAAATGAAGCTTGGCAAAAAGGACATCTCCCTTTCCGGGGATCGCTGGAAGATTCTCTGCCATCTCTGTCGGGGGGCCAAGGAGAGGCTTCTTGACGGAGAACGGGAAAGGGAGCGCATCACCCTGGTGGGAGAGGGAAGAAAGCTCATCGGTGACACGGTTTCCGCCTTCCTTGAAAGGGAGGAAGTGGAAAGGGTGGTGCTGGAAGGTTTCTTTCCCGGCCTTTCTCCGGAGGATTTCCGGCGGGAGCCTCCGGTGCTGGGCGGGGTTACGGAATTTGGTCTGCCCTATGCTTCGGATCCGGCCCTTACCCGTCATATGGCGGGCTTTCTCCATGGTCATGGCCCGGAGGTGGAGCGCAGGATGGGCCGGGCCGTGCGGCCCGATCATATCCTTTTTAACGGCGGAGCCTTGAAGCCTCTGGTGATCCGGAACCGTATCCGGGAGGCTGTGGCAGGTCTTTTCTCCCTTGCCGAAGAGGCTCTGCCAAAGGAGCTTGACAATCCCCATCCCGATCTTGCCGTGTCCTTAGGGGCCGCCTATTACGGTCTGGTGAAGGCGGGCATGGGTGTGAAGGTGGGCAGCGGCAGCCCGAGAAGTTACTACATCGGTGTGGCCGTGGGCGAGCGGAAAAAGGCCCTGTGCCTTGTGGAACGCGGTCTGGATGAAGGGAGCAGCATTGAACTTCCCCAGAGCCGTTTTGAGGTGCAGGCCAACCAGCCCGTGCAGTTTGATGTCTATGCCTCAAGTTTTCGCTCCGGGGACCGGGCCGGGGATCTGGTGACTCTGGATGACAGCCTTGCGCCTTTGCCGCCCTTAAAAACCCTGATCCGTTTCGGCAAAAAGGAGGAGGCCCGCAGCATTCCCGTGCATATGGCCGCCTCCTATACGGAAATGGGCACTTTGGCCCTCTGGTGCCGTTCGGAGATTTCGGATCACCGCTGGGAGCTTTCCTTTCAGCTCCGTCAGCAGGCCCTGGCCCTTGTGCCGGAGAATGCGGACATTGTGGATGCGGATCGGGTGGATGCGGCGGTGTGTGCTTCCCTGATGGCCTTTGAGGATACAGGCGGGGTGGACAACCCCGTGCGGGAGATTTCCGCCATTGTGCTTCTGTCCAAAAACCAGTGGCCCCTGGATCTTCTGCGGAAAATTTCCGATGGCCTCCTTTCGGAGCCGGATCTGCGACGGATTTCTCCTGCACACGAGGCCCGGTGGCTGAACCTTTTGGGATTCTGCCTGAGGCCCGGAACGGGGGATGCCTTTGACGAGGAGCGTATCCGCAAACTCTGGCGCATCTACAAGGAAGGCCCGGTTTTCGCCAACAAGGCCCAGAGCCGCAATGAATGGTGGGTTCTCTGGCGCAGGGTGGCCGCAGGTCTCGGGCCGGGACGGCAGCGTCAGATCCTTCAGGATCTCTCCACCCTTCTTTTTCCCAAAGGCAGGGAAAAAAAGACGGGTGTTTCCCAGGAGATGCTGGAAATCTGGGCGGCCCTTGCCAATATGGAGCACCTGAGCACCCAGGATAAAGTCCGTTGCGCCAAAGCCCTTCTTCCCCTCCTGCATCCGCGCAAAAGTCCGGAGCGGCTGTTCTGGGCCTTTTCCAGATTTTGCAGCCGTTCCCTTCTGTACGGGCCTGCGGATCGGGTGATTCCGCCCGATGTGGTCAGTCCCTGGGTGGAAAACCTCCTTGCCATGGACTGGACTGACCCCGAGGCCGAGGCAGCCCTGCTGCTGCCCATGGCCCGCATGACCGGAGACCGGGTACGGGATCTGTCCGCAGATCTGCGCAGAAAAATCCGGGAGGCGCTCGATCCCCTTCTGGATGCTGAAAAACGGGAAACCCTTGCCTGTCTGGAGGCGGTTCTTGCCATGGAAAGACAGGAGGAAAGGGAGATGTTCGGAGAATCCCTGCCACCGGGCCTAAGGCTTCATCCCGAAGGCCGGGAGCCGGGAGAAAGCCTGTGAAACTTCAAGGAAGGGGGGGCATGGCAGGAGCGGGGAGCCTGGGGCTTGTCTGTCTTCTTTTTCTGACGGGCTGCGCCCTTTCCAGACCGGAGGATCCCCATCCCGTTTCAAGCCCCAATCCCCTTCTGGCTCTTTATCAGGGGCCTCTGGATCACCTTCATGCCGTACGCAGTGGCGTTTGTGGCATGTATCCTTCCTGCTCCGGCTATGCGGCTCAGGCCATGGAACGTCAGCCTTTTTTCGAGGCCTGGTTTTCCGTTTTCGACCGCCTGATGCGCTGTGGCCGGGATCTCGAGCATCCCAATATCCGCTGGATCGCTACACCCGAAGGTCCCAAAGTCTGGGATCCTGTTTCCAGAGACTGAAAAGCCCTTTTTTCTCCGCTTTGCGGGGGGGGGCAGATCTAAGAAATTTTAATGAAAAAACCGTCGCACCTGTAACGGGAGCAGGTCTCAAAGCGGTACCGTCTGGTCATCCGGAGCCTGTCCTGAAAGTGTTTCCGGACAGGCTCTGTCTGGAAATTAAAATCTGCTGCTCCCGTCCCAGCAGTGGGTGCAGAGCTTTTCCTTGGGCAGCCCGATGGCGGCGACAAGATCCTCCAGGGTCTGAAATTTCAGGGAGGAGAGATTGAGCTTTTCCTGAATCCAGGCCACCATGGCGGCATTTTTCGGATCACTGGCATCGGCATAGCGGTCAAGGTGCAGGGCCTCATCCCCTTCCAGAGCCAGAATGGCCTTGCGTCCAATGAGTTCCAGAGAGGAACGGGATGTGGAAAAATTTAAAAATTCACAGGGATAGATCAAGGCAGGGCAGGCCACCCGCATATGCACGGCCCTGGCACCATAGGTGTAAAGGATACGGGTGTTGTCTGAAAGCTGGGTACCCCGGACAATGGAATCGTCCAGCAGCACCATGGCTTTTCCTTCAATGAGGCTGCGGTTGGGAATCAGTTTCATGCGGGCCACAAGATCCCGTGTTTTCTGATTCTGGGGCATGAAACTTCTGGGCCAGGTGGGAGTGTACTTCACAATGGGGCGCTGGTAGGGAATGGGTCTGGCATTGGCGTAGCCCACGGCATGACCGATACCCGAATCCGGAATCCCTGCGGCAAAATCTGCTTCCACGGTATCCCTGGCGGCCATGGCCGCACCGCAGTTGTAACGGCAGGTCTCCACATTGATGCCCTCATAGCTGGAAGAGGGATAGCCGTAATAGACCCAGAGGAAGGAACAGATCTGCATGGCTTCCCTGGGGGCGATGCGGGTTTCCCAGCCTGAGGGGGTGACAAAGACCGTTTCTCCGGGGCCGAGATCTTTTACGGTTTCATAGCCGAGGTTGATAAATGCGCTGGATTCGGAGGACAGGACAAATCCCCCGTCCTTTTTGCCCAGAATGAGGGGAGTCCGGCCCAAACGATCCCGGCAGCCGTAAAGTCCTTTTTCAGTCAGCAGGATAAAGGTGCAGGAACCTTTGATTTTTTCCTGGGCGGCCCGGATACCTGCTTCAAAGGAATCCTCGCTGTTGATGAGCATGGCCACCACTTCCGTGGGGTTGACTTTGCCCGCTGAGGATTCACTGAAGGCGTAGCGGCTCTGGTGGGCGGTTTGGGTGAGGGCTTCGATGTTGGCAAGTTTGCCCACCGTCACCAGGGCAAAACGACCGAGATGGGAGGAAAAGATCATGGGCTGGGCGTCCGTGTCACTGATGACACCGATTCCCAGGTTGCCGGAAAAGAGTCCCAGATCCGGCTCAAACAGGGTGCGGAAATAGCTGGATTCCAGGTTGTGGATTTTGCGGGTAAATCCCGAAGGTCCCGCCACCGCCATGCCGCCCCGCCGGGTACCGAGGTGAGAGAGGTAATCTGTACCGTAGAAAAGATCTCCCACACAATCCGTTTTCCGTGCTACGCCGAACACACCTCCCATGATGCTCCCTTCCTTACTGTTTATGAACTGAAGATAAAGAAAAAACCATGCCTCTGACCGAAACGGCTTTTTTCTGCGCTGATTTGGGTGCAAACGGGGGCGTTATAGAATTCCTTGGGCCACAAGTACAGGAAAAAAGCATGAAGCCCCCGGATTTTCCATGAAAAAGGGTGTTGACAGGAAGGGGGCTGCGCTGTTAAAGGGTTTGGGTAAAAACAGAGCTAAGGAACTTTACCCAATGCATAGTTTTGTACTTATCAACCTTATTCTTGTGCTTATTGTTCTCGTGGTGGTGGCGCCACCGCGTGAGAGCCAGGGTTGGTAATGGCAGTATAGATGCCAAGCGGAAGAAGCAGAACCGTTATCAGCCTTGGAGCTGGTAACGGTTTTTTTGTTTTTTTGCATGCACAAAAGGAGTGAGTATGCGCAGCCGTCAGGTGAAAGAAGGTATCGAAAGAGCCCCCCACAGATCCCTTTTCAAGGCCATGGGCTATACGGATGAGGAAATCCGGCGGCCCATCATTGGGATTGCCAATGCCGCCAATGACATCATTCCGGGGCACGTCCATCTGGACAAAATCGTTGAGGCGGTAAAGGCCGGAATCTACATGGCGGGTGGTCTTCCCGTAACCTTCGGGGTTATCGGTGTATGTGACGGTATTGCCATGAACCATACGGGTATGCACTACTCCCTGGGCAGCCGGGAGCTGATCGCGGACACCATTGAGGTCATGGCCACGGCCCATGCCTTTGACGGTATCGTCATGGTGCCCAACTGTGACAAGATTGTCCCCGGTATGCTCATGGCCGCAGCCCGGCTGGACATTCCCACGGTCTTCATCAGCGGTGGGCCCATGCTGGCGGGCAAACACCCGGAAAAGCCGGGCCAGAAGGTGGATCTCATCTCCGTGTTCGAGGCGGTGGGTGCGGTGAAACGAGGGATCATGGATGAACGGGAGCTGGGGCTGATCGAGGATGCGGCCTGCCCCACCTGCGGTTCCTGTTCCGGCATGTTCACGGCCAACTCCATGAACTGCCTCACGGAGGTTATCGGCATGGGACTTCCCGGTAACGGGACGGTGCCTGCTGTCATGGCGGAACGTCAGCGCATGGCCAAATATGCGGGCATGAAGGTGATGGCCCTTCTCGAAGCGGGCATCACGCCCCGGAGCATCATGACGGCCAAGGCCTTTGAGAATGCCCTGGCCGTGGATATGGCCCTGGGATGTTCCACCAACACCGTGCTGCATCTTCCCGCCATTGCGGGTGAGGCCGGTGTGACCATGGATCTCAACACCATCAACGAGGTGAGTGCCAAAACCCCCCACCTCTGTTCTTTAAGCCCCGGTGGCAAGGATCACATTGAGGATCTGGACCGGGCAGGCGGGATCTCTGCGGTGATGAAGGTGCTTCTGGACGCAGGCCGCATCCATGGAGACTGCATGACGGTGACGGGAAAAACCGTTGCTGAAAACATTGCCCAGGCCCGTGTGCGGGATGCGGAGGTCATCCGGCCTCTGGACCGGCCCTATCATGTCCAGGGTGGTCTTGCGGTTCTCTTCGGCAACCTCGCTCCGGAAGGCTGTGTGGTGAAACAGTCTGCCGTGAGAGAAGAAATGATGGTGCATGAAGGCCCGGCGCGGGTTTTCAATTCCGAGGAAACGGCCTCCGCTGCCATCATGGCCGGGGAGATCCGCAAAGGGGATGTGGTGGTCATTCGCTATGAGGGACCCAAGGGCGGGCCGGGGATGCGGGAGATGCTGACCCCCACGTCCACCATTGCAGGCATGGGGCTGGATGCGGACGTGGCCCTGATTACAGATGGCCGTTTTTCCGGCGGGACACGCGGGGCTGCCATCGGTCATGTATCGCCCGAGGCCAGCAGCGGCGGGCCCATCGCCTTTGTGGAAGAGGGGGATCTCATTGCCATCAACATTCCTGAAAAAAGCATTACCCTCAAGGTGGATGCGGCGGTTCTGGAAAAGCGTAAAACCCTCTGGACGCCACCTGCACCCAAGATCACGAAGGGCTACATGGCCCGCTACAGCCAGCGGGTCACTTCTGCCAGCCGGGGGGCTGTGCTGGAAGGCTGATGACGGCAGCTCCGCGTGAAGGTGTGTTCTGGACAGACCCATCCTCCTTATTTTGCAGAAGGAAACCGGGAGGATGGTTGGTTATCCCAAGAATTCATGAAAAGGCTTTTTGACCCACAAAACAAGGAAGATTCCATGGAATTGACAGGCGCACAGATTCTCTGGCAGTCGCTCAAGGACGAGGGCGTGGATACGGTTTTCGGCTATCCTGGCGGCGCTGTCATCGATTTTTATGATGCACTGGTACAGTACGATATCCGGCATATCCTCGTTCGTCATGAACAGGGTGCGGTACATGCCGCAGATGGGTATGCACGGGCTTCGGGCAAGGTGGGGGTTTGTGTGGTGACCTCCGGTCCCGGTGCCACCAACACGGTAACGGGCATTGCCACAGCGTATATGGATTCCATCCCCATGGTGGTGATCACGGGCCAGGTGCCCACCAAACTCATCGGGAACGACGCCTTCCAGGAAGTGGACATTGTGGGCATCACAAGGCCCTGCACCAAGCATAACTACCTGGTGAAGGACATCACCAAGCTGGAACGCATCATCAAGGAAGCCTTTTACATTGCCCGTTCCGGCCGTCCCGGTCCCGTTCTCATCGACATCCCCAAGGACGTGACCAACAGCCGTACGGCGTACAAGGCCATCAAGGATATCCAGATGGAGTCCTACAATCCCACCTACCAGCCCAACAACAAGCAGTTGAGCAAGGTGGTGAGTCTCATTAAGGAAGCCAAACGGCCCATTATCTTCACTGGCGGTGGCGTCGTGCTTTCCAAAGGTTCCGATGCCCTGACCCGTCTTGCCAAACGTACCAATATTCCGGTGACAGGTTCCCTCATGGGCCTTGGCAGCTATCCCGGAACGGACGAGAAACTCTGGCTGGGTATGCTGGGCATGCACGGCACCTACCGGGCCAACATGGCCATTTCCAACTGTGACCTGATGCTGGCCATCGGGGTGCGTTTTGACGACCGCGTCACAGGCAAGACCGACGAGTTTGCCACCAAGGCCACCATTGTCCATGTGGACATCGACCCCACGTCCATCCACAAGAACGTGACCGTTGACGTGCCCGTTGTGGGCGACTGCCGTCTGACTCTGGAAGCCCTGAATGAGCTTCTGGACGCCGAGGATCCTGCACAGGTCGGGCCGGAACGCTCCGAATGGCTGGGGCAGATTCAGAAGTGGAAGGATAACAATCCCCTGCGTTACAATCAGGAAGGATGCGATACCATCAAACCCCAGTATGTGGTGGAAAAGCTCTTTGAACTGACCAAAGGAGATGCCATCATCAGCACGGAGGTGGGCCAGAATCAGATGTGGGCGGCCCAGTATTATCCCTTTGACAAGCCCAACCAGTGGCTGACCTCAGGTGGCCTTGGCACCATGGGCTACGGTTTTCCTGCGGCGATTGGTGCACAGATGGCTTTTCCGGACAAGCTTGTGGTGGATGTGGCCGGCGACGGTTCCATCCAGATGAACATCCAGGAAATGGCAACCGCAGTCCAGAACGGACTTCCCGTGAAGATCGTGATCCTGAACAACCAGTATCTCGGTATGGTGCGTCAGTGGCAGGAGCTTTTCTACAAGAAAAATTACTCCCAGACGGACATGACCCATGCGCCGGATTTTGTGAAGCTGGCCGAAGCCTATGGAGCGAAGGGTTTCAGAACCGCAAAACCCGAAGAGGTGGAGGCTGTGCTGAAAAAGGGCATTGAAACCCCGGGCCCGGTCATTATGGAGTTTGTGGTCTGCCGGGAGGAATGCGTGTATCCCATGGTGCCTGCGGGCGCGCCCATCACCAACATGCTGCTGGTCTGATACGGAGGAGCGAAATGAACGGAGACAAAAGCATTCTTTCCATTCTGGTGGACAACGAACCCGGTGTGCTCTCCCGCATTACGGGCCTGTTTTCCGGCAGGGGCTATAATATCGAATCCCTTTCCGTGGCGGAAACCATGGATCCGGCCATTTCCCGCATCACCATGATCACGCGGGGAGACAAGCCCATTGTGGAGCAGATCAAAAAGCAGCTTAACAAGCTCATCAATGTGATCAAGGTGCTGGATTTTACGGATCAGCGCCACGTATTGCGGGAGCTGGCCCTGATCAAGGTCACGGCCAAGGCGGAAAGCCGGGCGGAAATTCTGCGCATTGTGGATATTTTCCGCTGCAAGATTGTGGATTCCGGGCCGGAACATTATACCCTGGAAGTGGCTGCGGATGAGGACAAGCTCACGGCCCTTCTGAATCTGCTTGAACCCATGGGGATCAAGGAAATTGCCCGCACGGGAAGCATCGCTCTGTTGAGGGAGCTGCATTAAACTGGCATTCTCCTGATGTGGATTGACAGGCAGGGACATCTTGATGCAGGGCGCCGGAAACGGGTGCCCTGCATCCCTGCCCCCCAAAAAAAGGTCGGTTTTTTTGATGCAGGAGGCAGATTATGAAAAAAGCGGGGATTATCCGTTGTCAGCAGACGGAAGATATCTGTCCCGGTACAACGGACTTTAAGGTGGCCAGGGAAGGAAAGCTGGGGTTTGAAGCAACGGGGCCTGTGGATCTGATCGGTTTCGTCACCTGCGGTGGCTGTCCGGGTAAACGGGCTGTCAGCCGGGCCAAAGTCATGGTGGACAGGGGGGCGGAAGTGATCGTATTTGCTTCCTGTATTTCAAAGGGGAATCCCATCGCCTTTCCCTGTCCCCATTTTGAAACCATGAAAGCGGCTGTCAGAGAGAAGCTTGGCCCGGATATAGAGATTCTGGACTATTCCCACTGAGCAGGAACGTTTTTTCTGTATCCAGGCTGTTTTTTTCGTCTCTCTATTTTTTCCAGATTCCCGGATTTTCCGTGGAGTTTTCCATGGAAAATCCAGGTGTCCGGAGTCACAGAGGGATACCGTTTTTTTCAGGCGGCAGGGAAAAACTTCCCGTGGAAGTTTTCCCATGGAAAGACTATTTTTCCCCCAGATTCTTTACCGGGGGCTTTGACGATAAAAGGCGGTTTTCCATGACATCCATGCTCTTGTACGATACCACCCTGCGTGATGGTGCCCAGGGTGAGCACATCAATTTTTCCGCTGACGATAAAATGAAGATCGCCCGGCGACTGGATGAGATGGGCTTTCATTATATTGAGGGGGGCTGGCCCGGAGCCAATCCCAAGGATACGGCCTTTTTCGAGGCGGCCCGATCCGTAAGCTTCAAAAACGCCAAGCTTGCCGCCTTCGGCTCCACCTGCAAACCGGGGCTGAAGCCCGAAGACGACCCCATCCTTCAGGCCCTGGCGGAAAGCGGGGCGCCGGTCATCACCCTTTTCGGAAAAACCTGGGATCTCCATGTGATCCGCATCATGCAGAACACCCTGGAGGAAAACCTGCGCATGATCCGGGAATCCGTGGCCTGGTTTGTCTCCCTGGGAAAAGAAGTGATCTATGATGCCGAGCATTTCTTTGACGGCTACAAGGACAACCGGGACTACGCCCTGAAAACCCTGGCGGCGGCCTGGGAAGGAGGGGCGTCGGTGCTGGTGCCCTGTGATACCAACGGCGGCACCCTGCCCCATGAAATCGAGGCGATTTTCAAGGATATGCAGGCCTGGCTGAAGGAGCGTTTTCCGGAAGAATCCCGTCCGCTGCGTCTCGGTATCCATGCCCACAACGATGCCGGTATGGCGGTGGCCAATTCCATCACAGCGGTGCGCTGTGGTGCGGTCATGGTGCAGGGAACCATCAACGGGTATGGCGAGCGCTGCGGCAACGCGGACATGACCTCCATCATGCCCGTTCTTCAGTTCAAGATGAACCTTCCCTGCCTCACAGCGGAGCGCATGGCCCAGCTCAAAAGCCTTTCCCGCTTTGTCAGTGAGACGGCCAATGTGCCGCCCCTGAACAGCCGCCCCTTTGTGGGAAAAAGCGCCTTTGCCCACAAGGGCGGGGCCCATGTGTCCGCCGTGCTCAAGGAGCCGAGAGGCTATGAACACATGCTGCCCGAGCTGGTGGGGAACGAACGTCGGGTCATCATGAGCGATTACTCCGGCAAGAGCAATGTCACCTACAAGGCCCAGGAAATGGGCATTGACATGGGGGGTGTGGACTCAAAGGAAGTGGTTTCCGAGATCAAGCGTCTGGAGCAGGAGGGGTACCAGTTCGAGGCTGCGGAAGGTTCCTTCCGGCTTCTGGTGGAGCGCATGGCCGGACGTTTCAAGCCCCGTTTCCAGCTGAAAAATTTCCGGGTCACCGTGGAAAAGGACAAGGACCGGCCCTGCCGTTCCCATGCCCTGGTGCACATCGACACGCCCTATGGGGAGGAGATGAGCGCGGCTTCCGGAGACGGCCCGGTGTCCGCCCTGGACAATGCCCTGCGCAAGGCCCTGGAATGCTTCTACCCGAGGGATATGGCCCATATGCAGCTGGTGGATTACAAGGTCCGGGTGCTGGACGGGGAAGGGGGCACGGCCTCCAAGGTACGGGTTCTCATTGAATCGAGGGATCCTGCCACCATCTGGAGCACCATCGGCGTTTCCGAAGACATCATCGAAGCCAGCTGGCAGGCTCTGGCGGACAGTTTTCACTGCAAGCTGGGTTCTGCGGAGTAAGGCCCTGCCGACGGAGCCTGTCGCAGTTTCAAAAATTTTTTTTGAAAGGATAGCGAACCTTGAACCCATGGAGCGTACACGCCGCAGGACAGCAGCCCTTCCTTGTCCTGCGGCCCATGCTTGCCGGATCGGGAAATTTCCCCCTGCGGATTCTGAAATTTGAGGATTTTATTTGAAGGTCTCTTGTCACGGTCTGAAACGGATCGGTCTGGAAAGGATATTCCGATGAACAAGCGTGTCATCATTTTTGATACCACCCTGCGCGATGGGGAGCAGTCACCCGGAGCCAGTATGAATACCCAGGAAAAAATCCGCATTGCCAAGCGTCTGGAAGAGCTGGGCGTGGATGTGATTGAGGCGGGCTTCCCCGCAGCCAGTGAGGGCGATTTTGATGCCGTGCGCCGTATTGCCGCTTCCGTGGAGCGGGTGCAGGTGGCGGCCCTGTGCCGGGCCTCCAAGGGAGATATTGACAGGGCCTGGAATGCCATCAAAGAGGCGAAACACCCCCGTATCCACACCTTTCTCGCCACCTCCGACCTGCACATGAAGTACAAGCTTCAGATGGATCCGGATACCGTGGTGGCCAAGGCCGCCGAAGCGGTGCGCTATGCCAAGAGCTTTACGGACAATGTGGAGTTTTCCGCAGAAGACGGCTCCCGGTCGGATAAGGATTTTCTCTGCCGGGTTTTTGCCGCCGTGATTGAGGCCGGAGCCACCACCCTGAACCTGCCGGACACGGTGGGCTATGCGGTGCCCGAGGAATACGCGGCCCTGATCCGCTATGTGCTGGCCAACACGCCGGGCATTGAAAATGTGGTGCTGTCCGTACACTGCCACAACGATCTCGGCCTTGCCACGGCCAACACCCTGGCCGCCCTCATGGCGGGAGCCCGTCAGGCGGAGGTGACCATCAATGGCATCGGAGAGCGGGCGGGCAACACGGCCCTTGAAGAAGTGGTTATGGCCCTCAATACCCGAAAGAATGTCTTTGATCTGGAAACGGGCATTGACACCACCAAGATCTACCCCGTCAGCCGCACGGTGCGGGAGATCACGGGCATGATTGTTCAGCCCAACAAGGCCATTGTGGGGGCCAATGCCTTTGCCCACGAGTCCGGTATTCACCAGGACGGGGTTCTGAAAAACCCCATGACCTATGAGATCATGCAGCCTGAAACCGTTGGCCTTTCCAAGAACAACCTGGTTCTCGGCAAGCACTCGGGAAGGGCCGCCATCCGCGCCCGCCTGGAAGCCATGGGCTACAGTCTGGAGCCCGATGAGATCAACGTGATCTTTACCCAGTTCAAGGAGCTGGCGGACAAGAAAAAGAACATTCAGGACGAGGATCTGGAAGCCCTGGTTACGGAAAGGGTGCTGCGGGCCAATGATGTCTTTGAGATCGGAGATATCCAGATTTCCTGCGGCAACACCTTCCATCCCATGGCCGGAGTGACCATCCGCAGACACGGGGAGCTGATCGGCCCCATCTTCACCAGCGGCAACGGCCCCATTGATGCGGTGTTCAACGCCATCATGCAGCTGACGGGCATGTGCCCTGAACTTCTGCGCTTTACCGTTTCCGCCATTACCGGCGGCACGGATGCCCAGGGTGAGGTAACGGTACGCATTAAGGACGGCGAAGCCGTGGCTTTGGGAAGGGGGGCGGATCTGGATATTGTGACGGCCAGTGCGAGAGCCTTCATCAATGGTCTGAACCGTCTTGTTCCCATGCAGCAGACTCCGGAGCGCAGAACCGAAACCATCTGATGTCGTTTTGGTCAGGAAACAGGGGGCGGATGCCCCTGATGTAAGGATGCCATGAAAAGCCGATGATCCCTCTTGGGGATCTCGGCTTTCAGGTTTGGGCGGGATACAGATGAAGACAGACGAGATTCGGGCTTTTTTTCGTTCTCCTGCGGGGACGGTGGTGGCCGGTGCCCTTTTCCTGACCCTTGCGGGATTTTTTCTTGCTGTGATGGGTGCCATGGTCAAGGCCGCGTCTGCGGAACTGCCCAACGCCATGGTGGTGTTTCTGCGGAATTTTGCCGCCTGTTTTTTTGTTTTTCCCCAGCTGTTCTGGGGATCCGGTGTGCGAAGGGGACTGAAGAGCAGACATTTTTTTCTGCATTTTCTGCGTTGTGCCAGCGGTCTTTCCGCCATGTATGCCTATTTTTTTGCCCTGCGGGTGCTTCCCCTTGGGGAGGCGGTACTTCTTTCTTACACCAGCCCCCTTTTAACCCCCGTTGTGGCCCGGATCTGGCTGAAGGAGCCTTTGGGCGGGCTGCATGTGGCGGGTGGGATTCTGGGATTTTTCGGTATCCTTCTGATTCTGAGGCCCGGTTTCCATGAAATCCATCCTGCGGCACTGATCGCCCTTGTGTCCGCAGGGTTTGCGGCCATCGCCATGGCTACGGTGAGAAAAATGGGAGCGACGGAACCGCCCTTCCGGGTGGTGGCCTGGTTTTCCATCCTCGCGGCCCTTTTTTCCGCTCCCGGAGCCGTTGTTGCATGGCAGACCCCTTCTCTGGCACAGGCTGTTCTTTTTCTGGGGCTGGGGGGGGTCGGGGTTCTGGCCCAGATCTGTCTGACCTATGGGTATGGAATGGCCCCTTCAGCCCGTATCGGGCCATTTACCTACACCACGGTGTTCTTTGCCAGCATTCTGGGAACGGTTTTGTGGGGGGAGGTGCTGCATCCCATGACCCTTCTTGGCGGGGTGCTTATCGTTACGGGCGGGGTTGTTGCGGGCAGGAGCAGGGGCTGATGCTGCACTGAGTCTTTTCCCCATCCGTGGATGAAGAATGGCAGGACTGTCCGGGCAGGCCGGGTAGCGTCCGATCCGGCAGAGCATGCTGCAATCACAAGAGATCGATGCGGATTTTTTTCCGGAGTTCGGGTTCCCGCATGCCTTCTTTCAGAAAACGGGCATCCTCAACCAGGGTTTTAATGTTTTGTATCAGCAGGGGAATGGGGGTTCGGGCCATCTGAAAAAGGGTGTAAACGGGAGGCTCATCGTGAAAAGAGCGGATTTTTTCGGCGATATGGCAGCATTGATTCTGAAGTGTCGGCAGGTGGGAGAGGGACAGGTTTTCAAAAAAAATTTCTCCCCAGGAGTTTCTGGCCAGAAACTGGGCGGACAGCAGGGATGTTTTTTCTGTATCTGTGGGATCCGTGGAAAGCAGTACCAGAATTCTTTCCCATGAAGGAGCTGAAATGAAGACCTCATCCGAAAGGGGCATCCAGGCTTGCAGGGCAAGGTAGAGGGTTTCAAAGGAAGCCCTGTTGCCCAGGGCGTCGAACAGACGGGTATCCGCATGAAGGCTCATCTGGCTGCTGCGGGGGGTGTAGATGGCGTTGGCCATGCACCAGCCCAGAACCTGTAGTACATGGGGACTTGAAAAGAGCAGGTTTTTTTGTCCATCTCCTCCGGAGAAAAGAAACCATTTGCCGCTGTCCTGAGGAGGGGTATTTCCTGCCTTGTACGCCAGCATCAGATGCGCGTGGGGACGACGGCGGAGAAAAAGGGAAGAAGGCGGAATACGGCCTTCGCTCCCCGCCAGAAGAATGCTTCTGGCTTTGTTTTTCAGGATGCGGTTTCCCCATTCTTCCGTTTCATCCTCAGGAAAATTTTTTTGACCCTGGCATGTCCTTCCTAAGAGGCCCTGATAGAGAATCCCCAGCCTTTTCAGCAGGGCCTGATCAAAGAGCCTTTTTTCATTTTCGCTCCATTGGGGATAGGCGATGAGTTTGTGAAGCTGCGTTGTATCCAGACGCCATTTTCTCACATAATGATTGAGGAGGGTTCGTTTGGGGGAGCCGGTTTCCGGAAGGCTGACCTGGGGAAAGCCGCAGAGCCTGAAAAAAATGGCAGATTTGATTTCCGCAAGGCCCAGGGAATCGGATCTGCGGGCATGGAAATCAAGGGCCCTTTCAAAGGCAAGTACATAGGGATCGGTTCCATAGTCATCAATGCGGGAGGATTTGAAATTTTCCCTGAGCTGGTTGCACAGGGGGAGGGGGTTCTTCCCCGGAAGTCCTTTTTCGAGGTAGCTTGCGGTGATACTGGCCTTGATCAGGGCCTTGACCGGATCTTCAGGACTCTTGCAGATCTGCCAGAGCAGACCCCGCTGAATTTCTTCCTGGGGGAGGGTTTCCAGGGAGCCGAGATCGACGAACCCTTCCTGGGCCAGGGCCTGCTGGGCCAGAGCGGTTTTCTGATCCGGATTCAGGGAGCTGTCTTCTATGGCCCAGAGGGGAATTTTACCGGCAATCATGAGAAAGGTACGGTAGAATTCCTCCTTCAGGAGGAGGGCCGGAACATTTTCGCCAGGATGATTGGTTTCGTCGATCAGGTTGTTCTGAAGCCGTGCGGCACTGTGTACAAAGAAGGTGACTTCCTGGGAAAAATTGTTTCTGGCATACAGGCTGATCTGATGCAGTTTTTCCCGGAAGGCTTTTATCTGATCTCCCTGAAGTCTTGTGGGATCAATGAGTACCCAGAAATCGAAATCTGATTTTTCCGACTGGGTGAAGGTTCCCAGGCTGCCGATATGGTAAAGGCCTTCCACAGCAGGGGCCGGATGGGGGCTTGCCAGCAGTTTTTTGATGCGGATATTGCTGTCACAGAGATCCCGGGCCAGCCCCGATGTTTCAAAATGCCAGAGACCGGGATGCTGGTGCAGGGTTGGGATGTATCCGGGAAAACCGGGGTCATTGATATGGATGAGAAAGGGAATTTCTTTGAAAAGGATGAGTTTCTGCGGGGCCATGTAACGGAGCATCTCCCGCAGGCGCGTGATGTTATAAAAAATAAAATTCTTTTTATTCTGTTCGATCAGAGCCGCTATGGTTTTCATGCCCTTTTCCTTCCCCTTATCCGCTTCCGTATTTTCCAGGGAAGCTGCACTGCAAACTCCTTTACATGGCACAGGCCATCAGCGTATCCTTGAAACCTGTTGACAGGATTTCGGCTTGTTTTTAAGATTTTATACACAAAATCTGTCTGTGCATATCTGTTTTTCATTCTCCGCTTTACATACTACGGAAAGTGTATGCCCGGTATCTTCCAGGTTCGGAAAATTGCAGCCCTGCTGACACTGTTCTGTCTGGTTTCCGTTATGGGACAGTCTGCAGAGGTTTCTGGGAATGGAGAGGAAGTCCTCATCATTGCCCAGGATCATGCCTGGCCTCCCTTTGCCTTTCTGAATGAGCAGGGAGAGCCCCAGGGCTTGCTGGTGGAGCTGTGGCAGGTTCTGGGGAAGCAGATGGGCCGGGAGGTTCGCTTTTATCTTACGGACTGGGAGGACAGCATCCGGGCTGTGCGGGAGGGGCGTGCCCATGTCCACGGAGGCCTGATTGCCTCACCGGAGCGGTCTGAATTTTTTGATTTTTCTGCAGAAATCCTTCCTGTGCAGGCATTTCTTTTTGTGGCTTCAGCCAATATGCCCCTGACGCTTTCAGAGATCCATGGCCGTGGCGTGGGGGTGATTGCGGGAAGCTATGAGATGGAATTCATGCAGCATCAGCATCCGGAAACGCCTCTGGTTTCCTTTGCCAGCAACGATCAGATGATCCAGGCGGCTGTGTCGGGCAGGCTTACCGCCTTTGTGGCAGATTATCCCGTAGGGCTGTACCTTCTGGACCGATATGCTCCACCCGGAGCCTTTCATCCCTTGAAAATGCTCTATTCCCGCCATCTCAGTGCCGGATTTCCACGGGGGAATGAGGCCTTGCAGGAAGCCATTGACATCAGTCTTGCGACCCTGGGCGAAGAGGAAGTCCGTCGTCTGAGCCAGCGATGGACGCGCAGTGAGAAGGTGGAGGTGCTGCCCTTCTGGCTCTGGCCTGTACTGGGGGGGGGCTTTTTTCTCCTGGTTTCTCTGGGGCTTGCGGCCTACAGTCTGGCCCTGAGGCGGCAGCGGTGCTGGCTTCTTGCGGACGCGGAGCGTAAAAATGCGGCCCTCAGGGAGAGTGAGGCCCGTTTCCGGGGACTTTCGGACAATACCTTTGCGGGGATCTATATTTTACTGGGCAGACGTTTCATCACGGTGAATCCGGCCATGTCCCGGATTCTGGGGTACAGTGAAGAGGAGCTTCTCTCTATGGATCTGGCCCACTTTGTCCATCCGGATCACCGGGAAATGGTTCTGGAGCGGGCAAAGGCCAGACAGGAGGGGAGCAGGGTCCCTTCCCGGTATGAGATGAAGGTCGTTACCCGGGAGGGACAGACCCGCTGGGTGGAGATCAGTGCCGTATCTCTGTTCCATGAAGGCCGGAATGCGGCCATCGGCACCTTTTTTGACATCACGGAGCGCAAGGAAATTGAACATATCCGGGAAGAAGCGCTTGCCCTGCTGCACAAGGTGTCCGCCAACATTCCCGGTGTGATTTACCAGTTCTGCCTGAACAGTGATGGCAGCTCCTGTTTTCCCTATATCAGCAGGCGGGTCAGCGAGATACTTCCCGTCACGCCGGAAGAACTGACCCGGGACGCGGCCTCCCTTATGGGCTGTGTGCACCCTGAGGACATGCGGCCGGTTTACCGCAGTATGCGGGTTTCTGCCGTACGCCTTGACCCCTGGCGCTGTCAGTTCCGGTTACGCTACCGTACCGGGGGATACCGCTGGTGTGAAGGTCAGGCTTCGCCGGAGAAGGAAGGGGATGGCCGCACGGTCTGGTATGGCTACCTTGTGGATATTCAGGACTGGAAGGATGCCCAGGAACGCATGACCCACATGGCCCTGCACGATCCCCTTACGGAGTTGCCCAATCGGACCCTTTTTGAAGACAGGGCAAGGCAGTTGATCACCGCAGGGGAAAGGGAGCGGGTCTCCTTTGCCCTTGTGTTTATTGATCTCGATTATTTTAAGCCCATCAATGACACTCTGGGCCACGGGATCGGGGATCTGGTGCTGAAGGAGGTCGCGGCGCGTATCCGGGCCACCATCCGTGTCTCGGATACCGCAGCCCGCATCGGTGGGGATGAGTTTGTGGTGCTGCTCCATGCCGTTCACGGATCCAAGGACGCGGGAAGGGTGGCGGAGAAAATCCGTCTGGCCCTGAGAGAGTCGCTCTGTATTGAAAACCATACCCTTCAGATATCAGCCAGTATCGGCATTGCTCTGTATCCTGTACATGGGAAGGATCTCATCACCCTCACCGCCCACGCGGACAGGGCCATGTACCATTCCAAGGAAAAGGGCAGGGATACGGTTTCCTTTTATGCGGGTACCGTGGAAACGGCATGACGCCTTCCGGATATTTCTCCCGTTCTTAAAGTTTTGTCCCCAAATTCTTTAACCCCATCGCCCATTAAGGAGAGTGATGTATGCAGCATGACACACAGCGCCCCATCCGTTTTGACGATCAGGTGGTTCTCATCACCGGTGCAGGCGGCGGCCTTGGCCGCGCCTACGCCCTGGCTTTTGCCCGAAGGGGAGCGAAGGTGGTGGTCAATGACATCGGTGCTGCCCGTGACGGTGCCGGGAACTCCCAGGGACCGGCAGAGACCGTTGTGGCGGAAATCCGCGCTCTGGGGGCTGAGGCCATTGCCAACACGGATTCCGTTGCCGATCCCGACGGAGGGGAAGCCATGGTGAAGGCTGCCACGGATGCTTTCGGAAGGCTGGATGTTCTGGTCAACAATGCGGGGATTTTGAGGGATACCAGCCTTGCCAGAATGAAGCCCGAGGACTGGAACGCCATTCTCGATGTGCATCTGAAGGGTGCGTTCTGTGTGACGGCTCCGGCCTTCCGGGTGATGAAGAACCAGGGGTATGGCCGCATTCTCTTCACCACCTCCGCCGCCGGACTGTATGGCAACTTCGGGCAGACCCACTATGCCGCCGCCAAGATGGGCCTTGTGGGGCTGATGCAGACCGTCTGCATTGAAGGAAGGAAAAACGGGGTGCAGGCCAATGCCATTGCACCGCTTGCCGCGTCCCGTATGACGGAAGACCTGCTGCCACCCGAGGTTCTCGAAAACATGAATCCGGATACGGTGGCGCCTCTGGTGCTCTGGCTTGCCTCCAGAGAATGCGTCGAAAGCGGCAGTGTTTTTAACATGGGCCTGGGGTGTCTGAACCGGGTGCAGGTGGTCACGGGGAGGGGAGTCCGTTTTGATCCCAAAATCCCCCTTGCGCCGGAAGCCCTTGCGGGCATGTGGCCTGAGGTGCTGTCCATGGAGGGGGCGCAGGCCTATTCGGATATGAATGCCTTTATTCTGGGGCTTTTTTCCTGATCTTTTTTTTATTCTGGTCGTTTTTTCAAGGGAAATATGAATCGTTTTGCCTTTCTTTCCACAACCTTTGCATTAAAACGTCTTTACCGGTTTTCCAATGCCAGGACATCCATCAGCGGAGAGGAAAATATTCCCGATGGCCCGGTAATTTTCACGGTGAACCATTTTACCCGCATTGAAACCCTTTTTCTTCCCTATCATCTGGAAGAAATTACGGGGCGTCCCATCTGGTCTCTGGCTCACCATGCCCTTTTCACAGGAGCCTTAGGCGGTTTTCTGGAAAAAGCCGGGGCCGTTTCCACCGCAGCACCGGATCGGGACAGCCTGATTCTTAAAAGCCTTCTGACCTCTCAGGCCCATTGGGTGATTTTTCCCGAAGGCAGCATGGTGAAAAGCAAGAAGGTGGTGGAAGAAAATACCTTTCTTGTGGACAGCGGGGAAGGCAGGAGCCGTCCACGGACGGGGGCTGCCAATCTGGCGCTGCGTACGGAATTCTACCGTCAACGAATCCGGCACCGGATGGCGGAAGAGGGACGGGAGGCCGCCCTGGAAGTCTGCCGTCTCTTTGATCTGGAAAATCCGGAAATGGTGACGGAAAAACCTGTGCGTATCGTACCGGTGAACATTACCTATTATCCCCTGCGGGCCCGGGAAAATGCCCTCAACCGCCTGGCTGCCTTTCTCGTGGATGCCCTCCCCCAGCGGGTCAGTGAAGAGTTGATGACCGAAGGCAGTATGCTGCTGGACGGAGTGGATGTGGATATCCGTTTCGGTCGGCCCCTGGAAGCGGGAACTTATCTGGGAGATCCGTCCATTGCTGCGGATATTGAGCGTAAGGATGCCTTCGGGCCGGATGACCCCATTGCTTCCCTCAGCACCCTGAGGCGGGCCGCCCTGGATCTCATGCAGGACTACATGGCCGCCATTTACGCCATGACCACGGTCAACCCCGACCATCTTTTTGCCACCATACTCCGGGAAATGCCCCGGGATCTCATCGATGTGGAGGATCTCAGGCGCAGGGTCTATCTTGCCGCCACCCTGAGGCTGGATGCCCAGCGCCTCTATCTGCACAAGAGTCTGGCCCAGAGTCAGGTGCATCTCATTACGGATGACCGCTTTGGCCGGTGTGCGGATTTTCTCCGTTATGCCCAGGATACGGGAGCACTCAGCCTGACAGAAGAAGGAAAGCTTCTTCGTAACAGTGCAAAACTCAAAGCGGATTATGATTTCCATGATATCCGGGTCAGCAATCCCATTGCTGTGATGGCCAATGAAATTGAACCCCTGACCCTCCTGCGGCCCCATCTTTTCCGCCTTGCCAGGGAGACGGATTTTCATATCCGGAGAAGGCTTGTGGCCCATCTTCTGGAAAGGGGAGCCCGATCCTTTGATGAGGCCCGCAGCCGCTATGGTTCCGATGCTTTTCTCATGGACAGGGAGGCGGGACGTCCTTTTCTGCTCGAAGGCGGAGAAGGGAAGATGGGGATTCTGCTGATCCATGGCTATCTGGGATTCCCCGGACAGATGCGACTCTTCGGGGAATCCCTTTGCAGGGAAGGCTTCTGGGTCTATGGGATGCGTCTTCCCGGTCATGGAACCTCTCCGGAAGAGCTTGCAAAAACAAAAATGGGACAGTGGGAGGATGCGGTGCTGGAAGGCTATGCCCTGCTCCACGTCCTGTGTGGGCATGTGGCTGTGGTGGGAATTTCCCTGGGCGGACTTCTTGCGGCCATGCTGGCCGTACGAATCCCCAATCTTGCGGCCCTCTGTCTTCTGGGAACACCCTCCAGGATTCAGGAATACAGACTTTGTGATGAACCGGGAAGTGCCCTGTGGGATCGTATCCTTTCCCGGATCCGGGTTGGAAGAAAGGAAAAAATGCGCCTGCCCTGCGGCCGGGATGCTGAGGAGACGGGCTATGGAGAACATCCGGAAAATGCTTTCCGTGAAATGGCCGAGGTGGCGGAAAAGGTGCGGGTTCAGTTTGGCCTGATCCGGACGCCCTGTATGGTCGTGCAGAACCGGGAAGACCCTCTGGTGTCCCCGGAAGCGGCTCTGGAAATTTTTGCACGTCTGAAAACGGCCCACAAAGAAATGCATCTGATGGATGGCACTACCCACAGTCTGTTTTCCGGTGTCATGGCAGAACGGGTACAGACCCTGATGAAGGACTTTTTGTGTTTCTGGGAGAAGGGGCCGGAGCGTATGGCCGAAGCGGCGCTGCCCGTGGGGCCGGGAGCGTTTCCCCTGGCCCGGTAAGAACTGAGGGTGAGGGGAGCGGCTGAGAGGATATGGGGGATAGTTCTGCTGGATGGGATTGAAAGGATAAAACTGGATGGATAATTCTTTTCTGTGGGTAGTCATGCTTTTTGTCAATTTCGGCTGCATCGCCCTGGCCTACCGTTTTTTTGGCCGTGTGGGACTTTATGCCTGGATTCCCCTTTCTGTGATCCTGGCCAATGTGCAGGTGCTAAAAACCGTGGAGCTTTTTGGTCTGGTCTGTACCCTGGGAAACATCCTGTACGCAGGAAGTTTTCTTGTGACCGATATCCTGAGTGAAAATTATGGGAAAAAGGCGGCGGGAACGGGGGTCTGGATCGGTTTCTTCAGCCTGATTGCCATGACAGTCCTCATGCAGCTTGCCGTCCTTTTTACCCCCCATGCCTCGGATTTTTCCCAGACGGCCCTGGAAACCATTTTTGGCATTATGCCCCGTGTCGCCGGAGCCAGTCTTCTGGCCTATCTTGTTTCCCAGACCCATGATGTCTGGGCCTATGACTTCTGGCGCAGACGTTTTCCCGCCTTCCGCTGGATCTGGCTGCGCAACAATGCCTCCACCATGGTTTCCCAGTTTCTGGATACGGTGATCTTTACCCTGGTGGCGTTCTGGGGCGTTTTTCCAGAGAAGGTACTTTTGGAAATTTTTCTGACCACCTATGTTCTGAAGTGGCTGGTCGCCGCCATGGACACGCCTTTTCTGTATCTTGCGAGGCACATGCAGAAGAAAGGGCAGGTGCGGGAGTTCTGATGTTTTTCTGTGCGGTGCCGGAGATCAGGTTCCAGGAAGAGGAGGCAGGAAACTATGCCGTTCAGCGTTTTTTTTAACCGGATCGTTTCGGGGCTGTTTTTGTTGTTTATAAGCGGGTGTGCGAGCATTTATACGCAGACGCATAGCGCTTACGAAGCTGCGATGACAGACTGTTCTCATAGGGCAACAATCCCGAATGTTTACAGTGGTACAGTTTTTGATTTTCAGTGTTTACCCGCAGAGAATGCCGGATTTTTTTGTCTGGTGGATCTGCCCTTAAGTTTTGCCATGGATACCTTGATGGTTCCATATACGGCTTACAGGCAGTTCAGATATGGAAGCTGGTACAATCAGGAGGTTTGTCAGGATGTAAAAAAGCAAACGGAGCCGGTGTCTGACCCAGAAGCCACCAGCGGTTGATGGATTTCATAAGAAGCTGAAACGGAAAGGTACCATGGGGATGCTGCATCCTGTCCGCATGTGATCTTTTTCTTATTTTTTAGGATTTCCCTGGAAGGGGAATGTCCAGTTTTTTCATTTTAGAGTACAGGGTGGAGGGATTGAGCATGAGGATTTCGGCAGCTCCTCCCGGCCCTTTGATGCGGCCTCCGGTTTTCTGGAGAGTGGTAAGAATGTGCTGGCGCTGTGCCTCTTCGTGACTGAGATCTTCTGCCATGGAGGCAGGAGGCGGTTCCGGAGGTTTCAGGCGAAGACAGTCCTCCCGGTTGGAGATCATGGCATTTTCCACCACGTTTTTCAGTTCCCGGATATTGCCCGGCCAGGGATAGCCTGCCATGGCTTCCATGTCCCTTTCCGGGATGCGGCGGATATCCCGGCCCATGCTTTTGGAAAGCTGACGGACAAAGGCCCAGACCATTTCCGGAATATCGGCCTTTCTTTCCCGTAAGGGCGGCACCAGAACGGGATAGACATTGAGGCGATAGTAAAGGTCGGAACGAAAGCCGCCTTCCTGCACCATACGGCCAAGATCCCGGTTGGTGGCCGCCACAATGCGCACATCCACACGGACGGAACGGCTGCTGCCCAGGGGTTCAAATTCACCGTCATCCAGAACCCGCAGAAACTTGGCCTGAAGATCCAGGGGCAGTTCTCCGATTTCATCGAGAAAAAGGGTGGAGCCGTGGGCCAGTTCAAATCTTCCGAGTTTTTTGGCCACAGCTCCGGTAAAGGCGCCCTTTTCATGGCCGAAGAATTCACTTTCCAGAAGATTGGCGGGCAGGGCCGCGCAGTTGACCTTGATCATGGTTTTTTTGCTGCGGCGGCTTAAGCTGTGTACCAGCTGGGCCAGCAGGGTCTTTCCCGTTCCCGTTTCTCCCATGAGCAGTACGGAGGCTTCGGTTGTGGCCACCTGCTCAATCCGGGCGAGAACCTCGGCCATGGCCCTGCTCTGACCGATGATATGGCTGTAACGGTTTTCGCTGCTGATGGTTTCTTTCAGATAACTGTTTTCCGCCTTAAGCCTTTCGGAAAGTTCCTGGATTTTTTCAAAGGCTTTTTTGAGTTTGAGATCGGTCTGTTTTCTCTCCAGAGCGCCGGCAAAGATCTGGGCGAGAAGGCGCATGTGCTGGATGGAGGCCTCGGTCCAGTTCTGATATCTGCGGTAGGACTCAAATATGATGACTCCCAGAACCGAACCACCGATTTTAAGACTCACCCCCACGCAGGATTTCAGTCCCACCCTTTCAGCATATTGCCTTTCTTCCAGCCAGTTTTCCGGCAGATCTTCGGGAAGGCGGGAGAGATTGACCACCTCTCCCCGTTTCAGGCGCAGGGTGATGTTGGGCGCAAGGGCGTTCAGGAGAAGTCCCGGATTTTCCGGCCAGATATGGGCCGTATACCCGTGGCTGATGTGCAGCTCCTGACTGTCGTTTTTGAATTCTCCGAAAACACTCTGGTCGATGCCAAGGAATTCTACAATTTTACGGATGGCATCGTTGATCTCCTGATCCACCTCGGAAGCGGGAATATTGACAAATTTGGATGAGATTTCAAAAAGGAGGCGTTCAAAGGCCATCATGGGCGTCTCATTTTCTGGTTGTGAAACTTTTGGGGAAATCCCAGCCGCGTGCTGCATCTGTAGAGAAGCCTGCTGCCGGGAGAGGCAGGATTTCTGGCTTCTCCAGATCCGTGTCTTCCTTCAGAAGGGGCCTCCCTGAAAGCGCGTCAGGGTATCCGCCAGTTCCTGGGGAATGTGGGTGGCGGTAAAGTCCGGGCCGATGCAGGTGAGACTGATGGTGGCACTGTTGCAGAGAAAAGCCTTTTCATTGTCTTTTTTCCAGATTTCCTGCACCACCCCGAGACTGCGGCTTCGCATCCAGGCGACACGGGTTTTGACGGAAATGGTATCAAGGTATCTGACGGGTCTTTTGTAGAGCAGATGGGCATCCACCACGGCAAGGTGCATTCCCTTGTCCATGATTGTCCGGTAATCATATCCCGCAGCTTCCATATATTGATCCCGGGCGTCATGGTAAAGATCCAGGTAACGGCTGTGGTAGACCACGTTCCCCGGATCGACCATGGCCATGGGAATGCGCATCCGGGTTTCGTGGGGAAAAACAGGTTCAAATTCCAGCATGATTTTTCTTTCTGTCCAGCGGTTTCCATGAGTCCTTCCCCTGCACGGTGCAGCAGCGGACAGGGGAAGGGTACAGGGAAGGTGCTGTATTTCAGGGGGTCTGGAGCAGTTCCTTGTCAAACCGGTCGGCATCAAAACTGCATCCCAGGTAATCGACCACAATCCTGAGATCCTTGTAGGCATTTTCAAGGCAGACCGTACCGCCGGGGGAAGGCGTCATGTTGAAGGTAATCCCCTTGCCCGTATCAATTTTGGCTTCCCCGAGAAGAAGCTCTCCCTTTTTTTTGTCAATAAGCTGAGGTCTTAATCCTCCGAAACCTTTGGCAAAGGTGAGATCTTTAAGTTTTGCGGAAGGAATGATTTTTCTGACATCCTTCAGGAAAAGACGCTTGTTGATATAGGGGATTTCAAAGAGAAAGTTTTTGAGAATGTAATTGCGGATATCGCTCACGCCATAGAGACTGAAGAGCACCTTGAGCACTCCCCTGTCCAGTTTCAGAACCCGGAAAAAGTCTGCAACGGTTCGGATGTTGTAGCGTTCCAGCATGGGAAGCAGCAGGGCGGTGGGCCCGATACGTGTGAGACCGGGTACGGTGACGTCGGGGTCTCCGTGGATGGCGGCAAAGGGGAGTTTATCGTTCTGGACGGTGTAAACTTTGCCGTTCAGGTACTGGGGCGTGAAATAATAAGAACCTCCCACGGGCAGACAGCTGAACTCATGACCGTATCCCATGCGCTGGGCAAAGAGAAGGGAATGCCCACCCGCAGAAACCACAACAAATCTGGTGTGGAGGGTTTCCTTCTGGGTTGTGACACGATAGCCCCCTTGCGTTTCGGTGATGGAGAGCACCGTTTCTCCAAGACGCAGGTCAATATTTTTTCCGGTTTCTTTCTTGGCATTCCGGACAAAGGAGTGGGCCAGGGCATAATAGTCCACAGCCGTATAGTCGTTTTCCACGCCAAGGGCCACAATCTCTTCTGTTCTGTCTTTGACCACAGCAGGCTCAATGCGGGCGATGTCATTTTTTTCCCAGAGGCACATAGTGGGAAAGTGGGGGCTGAAAAGAGCAAATCTTTTTCTTAAGAGGGCGCATTCTTCAGGCCCGACACCGAGAACCATTTTGGAATATTTTCTCATCAGCCCATCGGTATTTTTCTGGGCCTTTGCATAATGGATCAGCATCTGGGCTCCCTTGTTCACCCGCAGGGCCTTTTCAAGGGAGTAATTGGTTTCAATGTCTCCGCAGTGCAGGGTCTGGGAGTTGTTGGTCGCCGCAGAATTGACCAGGGAGAGGTCTTCATACTTTTCAAGGAGGGCTATATTTTTCAGATCCGTATACCTTGCCAGGGTATACAGAAGTGAAGTTCCTGAAATGCCACCTCCGACAATCAGGACATCATAGGGGGATGTTGTCATGTGTGCTTACCCTTTTATATGAATGTTTTTTTTGAAAAAGACCGGCTGACTGGGCCTGGAAGAGCGGGCATGTCTGCCCTTACCGCAGGGCTGCCCCATCAGGCCCCTTTTATACCGGATTTTTCCCGGGAACAACCTGAGGATACATCTTTTAGCACTTTCATGGAGATTTCAGGCGGAATTGCCGGTCTGTGCTGTGTCTTCAGGGTTTTTTACGGAGCTGTGGCAGGAGGGGCGGCCAGAAAGGATTGTACTCCCCTGCGGCTTCTGCTAGGTTGCAGGCTTTGATGCAAAACCCAACACCAAGAACTGTGGCGGGGGATTCATGCAGGTGAAAGAAAAATTTCAGGCGCTTGTCAAGGAAGCACGTCTATACAGTTCCCAGGGGCTTTTCGATGAGGCCCGTTCCTGTCTGGAAGAACTGGCGAGACTTGTGCAGACCCTTGAGGTACTGCGGAATCGGGAAGCCATTCTTGCCGATATCCAGGAAAAACTGGCTGAGCTGGATGAAAAAATTGCTGCAACTTCCGAAAAAAATGAAAAGCGTACCTTTACGACCAGGGAGTCGGAGCTGGTCAATACCCTGCTTCCGGATACGGAGGAGACGCCTCCGGAAATGCGTCTGGACAAGGCAAGACTTCTTGCCCGTTACGGTTCCTATACGGCTGCCATCACTCTTTTTTCCGTACTGCTGAAGAAAAAGGAGGTGCGGGACGAAGCCGCCATCGGCCTGATTACGGCAATGGTCAAAGACGAGCGGGAAAAAGAGGCGGCGGATCTGCTGCGCAAGTGGGAGCAGCAGGGACTGTTAGAGGAAAAAAGTCTGGCCCGGTGCCGCAGTCTTGTCCCTGCCATGGCTTCCGGTGTGGAGGCTTTTGATGATGAGGAAATGGAGCTGCTTCCCGTCAGTTCCGTGGGAATCCGTCTGGAAAATGTACCTGAAAATCCTGGAGAGCAGGTGGAGCTGGATGTGAGTTTTCAGTCCGGTAACCTCGTCAGTCTCATTATTTCCAGCAAGGATCGGAAACTGATTGAGGATCTGCAGGTAGGCCTGAGGCTGAATGACATGCGGTGCTACTCTCCCGTGGCTGTTTTCAGGGGGTCGGGAATTGTGGCATCCAAGCACCAGATTGATTCCGGGCCTAAAAAAGGGGACTGGTGCCTCAATATTGAAATCAAGACCTGATTGAAACCAAGACCGGACTGAAACCAAGACCTGATCTGTTCACAGCGCCGATCCTTAAAGGCTTTCTGGGAAAAGGAAAAAAAATGACACTGGAGGGGCTTCATGGCCGTTTTTAATATGCAGAAGCGGGTCATTGAGTGCAAGATTGTCTACTATGGCCCTGGAAGATGTGGTAAAACCACCAATCTCGAAACCATTCACAAGCTTTTCCGTCAGCAGATGGAAGGGGATCTGGTCTCCATTGATACGGAAGGGGACAGAACACTCTTCTTTGATTTTCTTCCCATGGGACTTGGAAAGATTCATGGCTGTGATGTGAAGGTGCAGCTTTTTACGGTACCCGGTCAGCCCCAGTATGCTTCCACAAGGAAGCTGGTACTGAAAGGCGCCGATGGTCTTGTTTTTGTTGCAGACTCCCTGGCCGTACGCAGGGAAAAGAACATGCTGTCCCTCAAGGATCTGCATGAAAATCTCAAGTCCTATGGCCTCAGCATTACCAAGGTGCCTCTGATTTTACAGTACAATAAAAGGGATCTTGCCGATGCGGGCCTGCCCATTATGTCCATGGAGCAGATGGAAAAGGACTTGAACCGTCAGTTGAAGGTACCCTCTTTTCCCGCCAGTGCGGTAACGGGAACCGGGGTGGGCAAAACCCTGAAAGCCTGTATTGAAGCAACTCTGCGCCATCTTCAGAAAGAACTGGACTGGGCCGGAAAATAGGATAGGGAGTGGGCATGCAAAGTGCGGATGTACTTTCCGGAAGACTGTCCTTTGTGGGTCTGGCGGATCTTCTGCAGTTTCTCGGATCTGCTGCTACGGGGGGAGAGCTGCGTATTTTTGCGGAAAATGGTGCGGATGGCATCATTTTTATGAAAAATGGTGAGGTTTTTGATGCCAGAGTCGGGATCACGGAAGGGGAAAAAGCCTTTCATACCCTTTTCACCTGGCATGAGGGCCGTTTTTTGTTTGTGCCCGGAGAGATCCATACTCCCCGAAAAATCCACCGCAATTTGACGGGGCTGCTTCTGGATGCCCTGCGGCAGATGGATGAACTGCATACCCTGAACATGCCTTCTGACAAAGTGCCTGCAAAGGATGTTTGCCTGAAGGGGCCTACCATAGAATACAGCGATGTGGTGGATGAGGAATTTCATAATGAAGGCGCGGTTGTGGTACGGCAGGGGCGATTTGGATCCTGGATCTGGGTGATTCTTGAAGGCAGGGTGCAGCTCTACAAAGAGATGGGGGGACGCAGTGTTCCCCTTTTCTGCCTTGGCAAGGGGGCTTTTATCGGCAGTGCAGCGAGTTTTGCCCTTATGAACCGGCCACGCAGTGCCACCATCCATGTGGTGGGAGAGGTGCTGCTCGGGGTGCTGGATTCCCAGAGGCTGGCCCGGGAGTTTACCACCCTGGGGCCTGTTGTAAGGGATGTGATTTTAGGGGTGGATCGGCAGATGAACCTTCTGGGAGATACCCTGGCCCGTTTGCGGGTAACGGCGGAAATGCCGCCTTCCCTATCCCCGTCCTGGCAGATTCTGCGACGCTCAGAGGGGATTTCCGCAACTTCCTTTTTTCGTGTGGAAGGCGGTCGGGCAGCCCTGGGGTATAAATATGGGGATGGCTTTTCTGAGCTGATGACCTTTTCTGAAGGATCCGTTTTTGCAGATCCCATGCCTGCAACCCATGTCTGCCGGGATGGACTTGCCTTTTTCGGAGATGGCAAAGCCCGGATTCTCCCCTTTGGAAGCAGTGAAGCGGCCATGATCTGGGACAGGCTTTCTCCCACATTCCGTAAGATGCTGGGTTTTTCTGTGAGTGCGGTACAGACGACGCTGGAACTTATTAGCGATGCCATAGAAGATAAAGGAAGATCTCATGGTGCATAGTCAGAATCTGTCTGAAAAAAGGAGGTTCCCTTTCCGGCCCGAAACCAGGAACCTTGTCTATTTCTGTATTTTTGGAGAAAATGGCAGAATTACCGTTCAGGGTATGGGAAAAACCCTGAATATCAGCAGGGGAGGGGTTCTTCTGGAAATTCATGCCCCCATTCCCCAGGATTGCCGTATGCAGCTTTCCATAGGTATTGGGGATGATATTCTGGAGCTTGAGGCATTTGCCGCCCACATACAAAAAAAGGATACCCAGGTACTGCATGTGGGTATGGCCTTTTTGCCCATGACAGGCCCTCAGGCAAGGCTGCTTTCCCTTTTTATCGAGCGGTTTGAGGCGGAAAGGGAGTAGATCTGACCATGAAGCCTGGTTCTGTCCGTATAGGGGTATTGTCTGATACCCATATGAAAGTCCCGGATGCAGCCCTGCTTTCCCTGAGAGCGGGGCTTTTTGCCGATGTTTCCCTGATCCTCCATGCAGGGGACGTGATTGGCCCTGCCGTGCTTGATGTTTTTGACGATGTGGAAGTTCTGGCTGTGGCGGGAAATTGTGACGGCCCGGAAATCCGGGCCTGCCATCCCATATCCCGTACGATTGCCATTGGCCCGGTACATATTGGTCTGATTCATGGCTGGGGAGAACGCAGCGGTGTTCTCCTGAGGGCCAGGGAGTCTTTTGACAATGTGAATGCCGTTGTCTTCGGACATACCCATGTTCCGGAATGCACCCTTTCAGAGGGAGTGCTGATGTTCAATCCGGGCAGTTTTTCGGACAATCGGAAGGGGCCATGGTCAGGAAGTGTCGGTATATTGACAATCTCTCCCGATGGCGTTATCAGCGGGGACATTTTTCCTGTGCACCGCTAGATTTCTGGCAGGAATACAACTCAAATTTTTGATGAAAGGAGTATTTCGGATGAGCACTTCTTCCCAAATCCCTCTCAGCGGTCTGACTCCCCTGAGAAGTGGAAAGGTTCGAGATATCTATGATCTGGGGGACAGTTATCTTATGGTGACCTCGGATCGGATATCTGCCTTTGATGTGGTTTTACCCGATGGGATTCCTGGGAAGGGACGGGTTTTGACCCAGCTCTCCCTTTTCTGGTTTGAGCAAATGAAATCCCTTGTGGATAACCACCTGATCAGTGGAAATGTGGAGGATTTCCCGGAAGTCTGCCAGTCCCATGCGGCGTATCTGCGGGATCGGACCATGTGGGTGAAAAAGGCCCAGCCCCTTTCCATAGAATGTGTGGTACGGGGCTATCTTTCCGGTTCCGGATGGAAGTCTTACAAGAAAGACCACACGGTCTGCGGGATTGGCCTGCCCCCCGGTCTTCAGGAGTCTGACCGTCTGCCTGAGCCTATTTTCACCCCATCCACCAAGGCAGATGTGGGGGATCATGATATCAACATCTCCTTTAAGGAAGCTGTGGATCGTGTGGGCAGAGAGACGGCAGAGCAGGTGCGGGATTTAAGTCTTGCCATTTACAGCAAAGCTGCGGCCTATGCCCTTGAAAAGGGGATTATCATTGCGGACACCAAATTTGAATTTGGTTTTGTGGATGACAGACTGATTCTGATAGATGAAGTCCTGACGCCGGATTCTTCCCGTTTCTGGCCGGTTGCGGGGTATGTTCCCGGAGGCGGACAGCAGAGCTTTGACAAGCAGTTTGTGCGGGATTACCTGGAAACTCTGGACTGGAATAAGGAAAGCCCGGGTCCGGCTCTTCCGGAGGAGGTGATCCGTAAGACAGCTGAAAAATATGAGGAAGCCCTTGTGCTTTTGAGTGGAAGGGCCTGAAAACAGGGGATGCCGGGTTTGTTTTATTCATAATGGCGTTAAGAAGTAAACGTTTTCCGGAGTTCATCCCGCAGGTTTCTTCTGGTGGAAAAATTCGGGATCCTTCGTAACGGAAGGTTGGGGCTGCATGGAAGATTTGACAAAATGATGTTTTTTTATTTATAAGGACAAACATCGTTCACAGCAGTGCCGCTTTTGTACGCCCGAAGCATGTAAAATGTTCCCCGGCAAGTTATGGAGAATTTTGTCCATGAAAAGGGTCTCCGGGTGAAAGGTTCTGGGCGGGAGTCAGGGTTTTTATTTTCATAATTATTCAAGAAGCAGGAGGCCGGATGATGAAATTTTTGAAAATGGGGGGCTGGGTGCTGTTGCTTCTGGCATGTTTTGTAGGGAGTGCCATTGCAGATATCCTTGTGATTGCCAATCGCAGTGTTCCCGCAGCAAGCCTTTCCAAAGATGATGTGAAACGTATCTATCTGGGAAGCATGAGCCGGTGGGAGGATGGAAGCCGGGTCAATTTTGTGGTTTTGAAGGATGATACCATGGATGCTTTTCTGTCGGCCTATGTGGGCACCTCTTCTTCCCAGTTTGCACAGCACTGGAAAAGACAGGTTTTTACGGGGAAGGGACAGATGCCTCCCATGTACGATAAATCCAGTGATGTGGTGAAATTTGTGGCCAATACACCGGGGGCGATTGGCTTTGTACCTGAGGAAACACGCACAGATGAGGTGAAGGTATTGGGTGTGAATCCTTAAGAAAGAAGGTGATGGGCTTTATGTTTAAAAATATCTCACGGATTACATATGGGGAGGAGTAGACCGATGAAAAAATTAAAAGGATTTCTGGCGGGCCTGTGTTTGGTCTGTATGGCCGTTCCGGCAATGGCTGTCGAGTTTGGGGATGATTTTTATGGTGGTGTCACCCTGCATGGTTTTATTTCCCAGGGCTATCTGAAAAGTGACAACAACAACTTTTTTGCAAGAACATCCGACGGCAGTACCCGCTTCAATGAGTTTGGTATCAACGTGAGCAGCCAGGTAAGTGATAAACTTCGTGTGGGGATTCAGATTTTTGCCCGTAACCTGGGGGAATTCGGCAGCGGAGATCCTGAAATTGACTGGGGCTTTGCCGATTACCGCTGGAAGGACTGGGCGGGGATCCGTTTTGGTAAAATGAAACTGATCCATGGTCTGTACAACACCACCCGCGATATTGACATGCTCCGGAACAGCATCTTCCTGCCCCAGAGCGTCTATAATGAAGCATGGAGGGACACCGTTGCCGCCATCAGCGGTGCGGAAGTGTATGGGGATATCTATATGGGCAGGGCCGGTTCCCTTGCCTACCAGTTTCAGGGGGGAGAGACGGACTTTCCCGTGGATGGTGGTGTTGTGACCAGCACCAAGGATCAGTCGCTTTTGAAAAGAATTCTTGCCACACCGGAATCCACCCATACCAAGTATGCCTATACTGGCGGACTTGTATGGAATACTCCCCTGAACGGACTTCGTCTCAGTACCACAGCCTGGGTTGTGGAATTTGATACGGATGGGGGCTTTTACCAGATGGATCAGAAGTGGAACGCAAAGGTAAGAACCACGACCAATTCCAAAGTAAATACCGCCTCACTTGAGTATATCCGTGGCCCTTTCACCTTTGTGACCGAATACATGGCGGCCAGCTATGAGTTCAATACCCTTGGAAAATCTGGGGATGCTGTTTTTGTGAACATTATCAATTCCCAGAAAAAGGTCGATCTGGATACGGAAGGATACTATGCGGCCCTGGCCTACCGTTTTACGGACTGGCTGGAAGTGGGTTTGTCCTATTCCGAATATTATGCGGACAAGGATGATAAAGACGGAAAGAACAATCTTCCCGTCTATAGTAATAATGTCCAGGTTAATCCCAGATACGCGGCCGGGTACCGTGAGCATGACGCCTGGCTGAAGGATACGGCCCTCACCTTCCGTTTTGATGTCACGGAGAACTGGGTCTTCAAGCTGGAGGGCCATGCCATGAATGGTGCCGCCATTCTTATGAAGGATACCAACTCTGATACGGACGGGAAGGTCAACACTTCAGAAAACTGGTTCCTCGTTGCAGGTAAAATGACTGTAAGTTTCTGATGTTTTATCTGAAAGACTGTGTCATCCGATGAAACCTGGCAGCACCTCAGTCCCGGAGAGGATGGGGTGCTGCCATTGCATCAAGGGGGGGGAAGCCATGACAGTCAGGGTCTTGCTCAAGGGAATATGCGCGGCGTGTTGTTGCTGGATATGGATGGTTTTGCAGGCGGGAGCCACGGCTGTGCATACGGAAAAGGACGTGGCCCTTCTTCTGGAGCTGGAGGATGGCCCGGGGGTGGTGGAGGCTTTGAATCAGGCCCAGTCTCAGGTGGTGCAGCGTCAGGCCAAACGGAACCGCAGTATCCGTATGGAAGGTATCCGGGATTTTTTTGATTTAAGTGACAAATATACGGCTGTTGCCTACGCAGCCACCATTCAGCCGGATACTCCAGCCGTTGCCATGGTGCTTTTTGAACGTGGTGCCACAAGTCTCCTCATCCCCCGTAATTTCCCCTATCTTCTTTTTGTGGGGGCTACGGATATTGCGACGTACGAGCGCATTGATGATGCAGGAATCTGTGGCTATTTCAGGGAAATGGGTGTTGCGGACTGTGTTCCTGTTTTTACCCAGAGAAAATGGAAGCAGATGCTTTCGGAAAAAGCGGATAAAAAACACAGCCATGATCTGAGCACCCTGACAGGTGTACTTCCAGCAGAGCGCCTTGATCCTTCCCTTGTACGCAGATCTGAGCTGAAGGCTGCACTGGAGGCCAAGGCGGATATCAATCTGGTGCAGCCCCTTCTTCTGGGAGCCGTGGCCGTAAGCACGGCGGCTGTAACAGGCCCGGATAATGAGCAGCTACAGCAGAGAATTGTTCAGCTTGAGGCCCAGGTGGCCCGTCTCACCAGGCTTCTTGATGGCATTCAGCGGACAGGGCAGGATTTGCAGTTTCAGGGGATGAATCTGGTTCTTCTCAATGGGGAGGGAAAAACCGCCAGCGCCAATGGCAGTGGCAATCTGATTATTGGCTACAACAGCCCTGAAAAAATTACGGGTTCCCATAACCTGATTATCGGTGAAGGCCATCAGTGTACCACCTACGGAAGCATTCTTTCAGGCAGTGGGCACAGGGTTGAAGGTGCTTACGGCGCTGCTCTTGCAGGCAGTGGGAACAGTGTTACTGGGAAGGGTTCCTTTGCCATGGGAGGAGAGGGCAATCAGGTGGGAGGTAATTTTTCGGCCACGGTTGCCGGGCGCCACAACAAGGCTGAAGGGGAGCGTTCCATTATTTCAGGTGGAGAAAACAGGGCTGTGCTGAAAAGCAATCCCCATTTTACCGGTGAGTAGTCCGGATCTGTCCTTTTTCGGGGGCATTCCTATCAGGCTGATAATACCGGCAGAGGTGTGAAAATCCATGAATTTCATAGTCCATGCACATAGGGGAAAATTTTTTTTACGTCCGGGAGTCTTGTTTATTTTCCTGCTGCTGCCCATGATGTGGGGTGCCACTGTTTTTGCAGGAGAAAATCGGGCCCTTGTTATTGGGATAGATGGGTATCAGGATAAGGAAATCAAATTTCCGGCGCGATCTTCCAAAGATGCCGCATCTTTAGGGGATTATCTCGAAAAGCATCTGGATTTCAGGGTGACGCGTCTTTTAGGAGGATCTGCAAGCAAGGCAGCTGTTATCAGAAGTCTTGAGACTCTCGCGAGATCCGCAAGACCCGATGATGGCCTTGTCATTTATTTTTCCGGTGCGGCAGAGGTGGAAACGCTTTATGGCTATGGCTGGTGGCTGGGAGCGGACGCCAGGCGCGGAGATACCCAGAGTTATATTGAGGTAAACGCCATACAGCAGATTCTTCGCAATACGGAATCCAGACGGGTGCTCCTGATTTCCGATGCCCCCTTTCCTGACAACGCCCTTGGCCCCGTTGTTGCTGAGGTGGGGGGCAGGGTTTTTCCAGGTGGAAAAGAAGGCTATGCCCATACCCTTTTGGTGAAAGAGGGGGGAAAAGATCCGGAAGGTTCTGAAAATGGTCTGTTGGTCAGTGGCCTTTTGGGTCTTCTCCCCGAACTGGAAGGTGGGGTTGAGGGCCAGAAGCTTTTTGAAGGTCTGGCTCCTCTGGTCAGGGCAGCTGGTGGAAAAATTCAGTACAGAGTGCTGCGTACGGGGAAAAAAAATGGTGGTGATCTTGTTTTTGAATGGAAAAAACCGATAGCACCTCCCATGGTGACGGTAGCTCCTCCTGCTGCTGCAGCCCCGCCTCAGGAAATTCTCCGTGCCAGCCTGGAAATCCGATCCCGTGCGGAGGGAGCCAGACTTCGCATCAACGGCCAGGATCATGGTCTGTTGCCTCTCCGGATTGCGGCCCTGGAAGCGGGGATATATCGTCTTGATATCAGTGCGCCTGGTTATGATGATCTCCGGGAAGAGATTCGGTTGAGTCCGGGTGAGGAGCGGCAGATCAGTCTGAATCCTGTTCCCGAAAAACCACGGGAAGGCCAGCTTTTTGTTCATGTTGTTCCAGAAAAGGCCAGAATGGTTCTGGAGGGCAGGGACAGGATCTATGTACCGGGGATGTACCTTGCTCCTGGAGACTATATCTTGCTTTTGACGGCACCCTTTCATGTGGATCAGCGTATTGAATTCCGTGTGGAGGCAGGGAAAAAGACGGAGCTTGAAGCTGTGCTTTCCCTTTTGCCCAGTTATAAAAATACCCTGAATATGGGATTTGCCAGAATGAATACCGGTGAGTTCCTCATGGGGAGTCCGGACAATGAAGTCCGCAGAGCCAGCGATGAAACCCAGCATAGGGTTTTTATTTCAAAACCCTTTTTCATGCAGACCCATGAAGTACTTGCTGAGCATTGGCAGGCTTTTGTTGATGCTACGGGGTACAAAAGCGAAGCGGAAGTCGGCAGAGGTGCTTATGGTCTGGAAGGTGGATTTCGATGGGTTCAGGATCCTGCCTATACCTGGCGGAACCCGGGGTACCCTTTGAAGGACAGATTGCCCGTCAGTGCGGTCTCCTACAACGATGTGCAGGCCTTTATCCAATGGCTGCGGCAGAAGGAAGGCGTTTTTTACGATCTGCCGACGGAAGCGGAATGGGAATATGCGGCAAGGGCTGGTACAGGTACAACCTATGCCTACGGGGACTGTTTGCTGGACACTCAGGCCAATTTTGCGGCCAATTCCTTTCGGCCTGGTTGTGAGGCTGGAAATTACAGAAAAGAGGTTCTGCGTGCGGGATCACTCCTCCCCAATCGTTGGGGTTTATGGGATATGCATGGGAATATGTGGGAGTGGTGTCGGGACTGGTATGGAAACTATCCGGAAGGAGAGGGTGCATTTCGGGATCCATCCGGGCCTGATTTCGGACAGAAGCGGATTGTCCGGGGTGGCGGATGGGACTCGGATCTGGATGCAAGCCGTGTCGCCAAGCGCCACAGCCTTGATCCGGCATCTGCCTATGGTCATGTGGGCTTTCGCTTGGTCATTCGTCCTGAAGTACAATGAACGGCAATAATTGCTGACGGTTTTTTAGTGTGTGACTGTGCTGGCTTGGCACATTAACGACTGTGGTCAGATTGGGTCGTTTGAAATTTCTGAAAAAAGATCAAGAACGCAATACGCCAGTCCCATAAGGCAGGCTTTCATCAGCCAGGCCAGTCCGGGGGGGCGGAGTCTTGGTACTGGTCTGCCGTTTTTGCTTAGGGATGAAAGGCATAGATTTCTGAGAAGGAACGTATGGGAGCCACAAATCCCCCAGGAGCAATCTGGATGAGATAGATCTGATCTGAACCTGTGTGGTTATCTTCTGAAAAGGTAAAGCGGAATCCACCAAGATCCACATCGAACTGTTTGTGGGCACTTTGGACAAAGGCCTCTGGTTCCAGAGACTTTGCCTGCTGTAGAATATGGGCAAAGGCACGGACATTGAGGTAGGCTTCAAAGCCGGGAAAATCCGTTTCAATGGCAATGGCAGGATTTTCAGATCTAAAGGCCTCGACAGCAGCCGCATAGGCATTGACAGCGGGGATTCTGCGATAATAGGGGAAGGGAACGGCTTCGCTGAGAACCACACCAACGCCACGGTTCATGAGGATATCGGCCAGGGATATGGGATCGGTGTGGGAAAGAACCAGCAGAACAATCTCTCCATTTGTATTTCTGATATGCCGTATGAAACTGGCGGTCTCTTCCGGATCCGCAGTGATCAGAATCATATCCGGCCTTGAGAAGAGCAGGCTTTCAGCAGCGTCAGCAGGGCTGGTTTCTGCATTTACTGCGGCTGAACTGTGGATATGGAGTTCTTTTTTTTCCAAGGCACCGCGCAGAGCAGAAAGATATTCACTTCCGTATTCCTGGGTACCATGAAAGATGGAAACCCTGTTTTTACCCGTTTCATCAATAAATTTGTAAACAAGTTTCTGCACTTCCGTGAAAATATCAGGTCTGAGGGAAAATGTATGGGATTTGGCAGAGATGATGGAAGAACGCAGCCCTGTGCTGCTGCCGAAAAAAAGGGTGGATGTATTTTCCGCGTGGAGAATCGCGTCCCGCGTACCATGGGATCCAAAGCCTCCGATAAGGGCAAAAATCTTTTCTTCCCCGGTCAGTTTTTTCAGGTTCTCTCTGCACTTTTCAGGGGATCCCGCATCATCCAGGGCCAGTAGCTTCAGCTGTTTTTTATGAAGACCACCTTTGCGGTTGATCTCTGCAATGGCGGTTTCCATCCCCTGAAGCCACTTGCGGGCATGGATCGCATTTTTTCCCGTGAGGGGAAGGCTCATGCCAAGTTTGAGGAGAGGGGCGGAAGCGTTTTCTCCCCAGGCCAGAGGATGGAAAAGACAGCAAAGAAGAAGTGTACAGAATACAAGGGTAAAACCTGAATACCTTGAATTTGTTCTGGATAGCATGGCATCACCATTTCTCTTGTTTTTCAGAGTAACTTTATAATAATATGCATACATACGATCAGGAGCTGTCTTTTGTCAAGGAAGCGGAATTTTGATGTATGGATTTGCAGTGTGTTCTGCCCCAAGATCTTTAGAAACTTATAAAAACTTAAGGTTTGCTTCCTTTGCTAAACTAGGTTATATACCAGATTCAAAGTTTCATGGATTTAAAAATTATGTGACAGGCAGATTTTGCACCGGAAGCGGGCAAAGAGGGCTTTGGATGGACTTCAATGTCTTGTTTTTATTTATAATTAAAGGCCGGACATTGGCACTCATGACCTAAAGAAGCATTCGAGGAAGGGACTATGGAGTTTACCCTTGATTTGGACAGGCGTCAGATTGATAAGATTGAAAACATTCTTGAGGAAGAGCTGATTAATCTTGGGGTGAGCAATGTCATTTTGCTGGATCTTGCAGGGAATGTCATTGTCAATCTCGATAATGGCAGTAACCAGCATGATATCTATTCTCTGGCAGCACTGGCGGCGGGAAATTTTGGTGCTGTGAGTGCCATGGCCAACCTGATTGGGGAGCAGGAATTTTCATTGCTTTTTCATAAGGGTGAGACGGATAGTATCCATTTCAGCAAGGTTACCGATGATTTGCTTTTGCTTTCAATCTTCGGAAAAGAAGTGTCCCTTGGTTTTCTCCGTTTGAAAGTCAATGAAGCCGTAAGGAAAATTGAATCCCTCTTTGGATAAAAAAAACGGAGGTTTACCTTGGCGCTGATCAATCCTAAAAAAAAAGAAGTCCAGGTTAAAATTGTATATTATGGCCCTGGGCGAGGCGGCAAGACAACCAATCTTGAATATATCAATCAAAAATTCAAAAGCCGCATCAAGTCAGAAATGGTCACGGTCAAAACCTATGGTGACCGGACACTGTTTTTTGATTTTCTTCCCCTGGATATTGGAACCATCAACGATTACAACATCAAGATACAGTTTTATACCGTACCAGGGCAGGTAAAATACAATGCCACCCGAAAGCTTGTCTTAAGAGGTGTTGATGGTATTGTTTTTGTCGCGGATTCAATGGCCTTGAGGCGAGAGATGAATATCCGTTCTTTGCAGAATCTGGAAGAGAATCTGCGCTCTTTTAACAAGGATCTTGCCAGGATTCCCTTGGTTTTTCAGTACAATAAAAGAGATCTTTCCGCCCATAACATTGCGCTTTTGCCCCTTGAAACCATGCAGCAGGATCTTAATGCAAAAATCAATGCTCCCTATATTGAAGCCAGTGCTATTACGGGAGAGAATGTAGCTTTGACCATGAAAAAGATTATTTCCATCACCATTGGATCTCTTAAAAAAAAGCTGGAGGAAAATAAGTGACGGATACGACAGACAGCCTCGCAGCAGCGTTGGATAAGCGTCTTGACGATCTTTTTGATGAAGATACTCTGATGGAATCTGAGGATCCCGCTCCCCCTGTATCCAAATCAAAATCCAGGACAAAGGGTAGAGAGTCCGTAAAAAAGAATACGGATATGCGTTCTGCGGACAGTGATCGGCCTGGGGGGGAATTTTTGCACGGTCTGAACGCGCTCTTGCTCTCGATGGAGTGGGAGATCAGTGACAGCGTAATGGATCAGTATCTTTCAGAAGTGCGGCGTTTACAGAAAAAAATGGAAAATGATAAGATTTTTATGAATCTTTTTAGAATGCTGGAGTCTGTAGGATCCTATCTTAAACAGAAAAAAGTACATGCACATCAGGACAGCCTGCGAATTCTTCAAGAAACCCAGGCGAGCCTCGGAATGCTGATGGATATGGGGGATAGCCTTTCTGAAAAAGAAAAGAAAATAAGTCTTCAGGAAAACTATGCCCGTTTTCAATCTTTCCGTGAGCAGATTACGGGGAAAAAATCTGATGTCAAGATGGTGGCTTCTGGAAATCTGGAGACTCAGATACAAAAAATTGTGCGTGCAGAACTGGAAATTTTCCGGAAGCGCCTTCTGGATGATCTGCGTTGAAACAGATGGCCTGGAATAAAACCAGCCCCTGGTTGCCCGATTTTGAAAAGGGGCAGATTCTCAGGATACAGACGGGATAGGGGCTGAATGCCAGGACAGAGAGTGGGATCTGATTCATCTGGCCCTTTGGGGATTGAAAATTCAGAAACCTTTTGCAGTAAGGGGCAGGTATGGCATTTTTTTCCGATGACATTTCAGACAATCTTTTTATTCCCAAGGGGAATCTTTCAGATCTGACAAGTGTAACAACAGAAGATCTGTCAAAAATTATTCTTCGCCAGAGTGATTATGACAATGGTCGGGAGTTTTCCATGGACAGGGATATGCTCAGGATTTTTGCGGGCATTGACGGAAAACGAAGTCTTGCGGATCTTTCCCTGATGGCGGGTCTGTCCACACAATTGACGGTTGAGGTTGTGAGACGTCTTCTTGAAGCGGGTGTCGTTGAAATTGTTGAGGAATTTGAAAAAAATTCCGGATCGGTATTTCTCAATTTCCTCGAGAAACATCTGGCCCTTGCCATAGGTCCTATCGCATCTCTTGTGCTTGAAGATGAAGTTGAAGCAATGAAGGAGTCTTGGAAGGCCTTTCCAATGGGACGGGCACCAGAGCTGGTAAACTTGCTGGCACGACAAATTCCAAGAGAAGAAAAACGCTTTGCGTTTCAGCAGGTAATGATTCAGTTTCTTAAGGATACGGCACGCTAAGGCTGAGGAGATATCATGACAACCCTGATTTGTGAAGAATGTGGTAAAATTTATCATCTGGATCCCGAAAAACTCAAGGGCAGACTTTCCGGGGATGAAGCCAAGACACGGTGCAGGGAGTGCGGTCATGTTATCCGGATTTCCAAGGAGCAGCTGGAGAGCACTCCTGAACATGCAGAGCTTGCCCCTGAAGTGAAACTACCGCAGCCTTCTGTGGAAGAGCCGAAAGTGGTTCCGCCTCCTGCACGATCTGGGTCAGAAAAGAGAAGTACTGTTAAAGAAGTTTCTTTTCAGCGTCGTGGTATGGGGCTTCGTTCCAAGATGTTTTTTCTCTTTCTTCTCGTTCCCCTTCTCCTGATGACCACATCAGGGCTGTACTCCCAGAACCAGTTGAATGAACTGAGTAAACGTATTATTGGTGAGAGTACACGGGTTGTTCAGACCATGGCTGAGGAAATAATTGCGGAAAAAGCACGTTCCGTTGCTTTACAGACCAAAATATATCTCAGGAGTCATCCTGAGCTGGGTAAAATGGATTTTAACTATGATCCTGAATTCAGCCGAATTGCGGTGCAGCGTGTTGCAGATTCAGGTTATACGGTTTTGTTTGAACGGCCTGCTTCCGATGAAGGGGATCAGGCTTTCCGTGTATGGGCACATCCCGATGCGAGGCTTGTCGGAGTTCCTGTTTTGGACAGTATTCAGGCAGCCCTGGGCCCTCAGTATTTTCTGGAATTCAGGAAAATTTTTGATGAGGCCCGCTTGGGCAGAGAGGCCAGAGGATACTATACGTGGCTGGAACGTGACGGTCAGCTTCGTCAGAAATTTATGGTTATCAGTGCCGTGGAAGGAACACGATATCTGATCATGAGTACGGCTTATATTGATGATTTTACCGTTCCTGTAAGAAATCTTGAGTCTGAAGCATTTTTAATGGTGTTAGAGACCAGAAATATCAACCTTGGGATTCTTCTTTTTTCTCTGGTAGTCATTGGCTTGTCCATTTCCATCTATGGATACCGCATCACCCGCAATATCAAATATCTTACCCATGCTGCAGATCGAATCAGTGTCGGAGAACTTGAGACGGAAATTATTATCAAATCTAAAGATGAGATCGGGAATCTTGCAGATGCGATTTCACGCATGCAGGACAGCCTGAAACTCTCCATAGAGCGTTTACGGCGACGGCGGTAGAGAAGAAATTCTGGAGTGTTTGTTCTGTGTTGTGCAGGAAGGTCTACAGTGCTGACACTGAGCGTAGCCCCTCAAAGCTGAATCCCCTGGAAAAACGGGGTACCACTCCTGCATGTTTTTTTGAAATATCAGGATGATTTGGAGTTTGATGCTATGGCCGAAATTCTCTTCCCCAATGATGCTCCTATGGTCACCGGTATGAACAGCTGTTACCTTTCTTTGAAACGTATGCTGGATTACTACCGCGGAGATGTGGGTTGCGGCTGTATTTATTTTCGTGATGACATGGCAGAAGCCCTGCTTTTTTTTAATAAAGAACGTCTGCAGAGTGCTATTTTTCTGGATCAGAACGGTAAATCCACGGGTGCTGCGGCAATGGAGATTCTGAACCGTGAAATGGTGACTCGTCATTTTAAGGTTTCCGTTTATGCGGTACGTTCAGATGCTCTTGTTTATTGGGGATCTTTGATCCATGTCCAGCCCTTGGGGATGCCCATTACCCTTTCGCTTGATGAACTTCTGGCCCGTCTTGAAAAGCAGCATGAGGGGCGTCCTCAGATGGGATATTTTCGGATACAGGGAGAAAAGAGAAGACAACTGGGCTGGGTTCTTTTCAGGGAAAAGAGGGTGTATGGATTCCGTCTGCCGGGGGAACGGGCACTTTGGATGGAACCGGAAGAACTCCCCGATTTTATTGAGCGCTTTCGAAATGCGGGGGATATTCGTCTTGAGATCTGGGCACTTCCTCAAAAAGATGGTGGCGGTGTACTCCCCGCAACAAAAGAGACCCTGGAGAGGCTCCAGGATATCATGAAAATTTCTGAAAATTTGGTGGCTCAGGTTCGTAATCAGAAAACGCCTTTTTCAATTCTGTTCAGAAAATGTTGTGTTGCTTGGGCGGATATCTACGATTTTCTGGATCCCTTTGCCGGAGAACTTGAATATCGTGAGGGGACGCTGACCTTTGAGGGACGTGCAGGTGATGCGGAACTTATTGAAGGTGTCTGCCGTGTTCTGATGGTTCTGGCGGAAGAGGAAGGTTTTATGGACGCTTTTGCGCCATTGTTTCAGGAATGGAAAGAACGGCATCAGGGGTACTTTTCAGTATTAAGTGTTCGCTTTTCATAGGTATATCCTGATTCTGAATGGATATTTTTATGAAGGACTGCGATGGAATGGAATCCAGACTGTTTTATTGAAGTCGAAACGAGACGTTTTTTGGGCAAGGCTGCAGGCAGAATGAAAAGATCTATGGAAAACAGATCGTTCTTTTGTATATGTCAAAAATGTATCTGGCAGCTTCCGGGTTTATCAAATGTTTTGGGAGACGGGACTTGATGCATCTCAATATTCTGATTGCAGATCCGAACACAGAATCCGCACGGCGGATGGCCGGGTGGATAGAAGGTTATGGGAGTCAGTTCAAATGCAGGATTGTCGACAGTGGTCTGGGAGCTGCCGATTATCTGCGAACCCAGAATATTGCCCTTCTTGTGACAGAGTTGCAGCTGCCTGATCTTGATGGTTTTGGTCTTCTGGATCATATTAATACCTATTGCCCCGAGATACCCGTTGTCGTGGTCTCTTCCCATGGGAGACCCAAGACACGTGAAATTTTAATGCGAAAAGGGGCCAGTATTTTCCTTGAAAAACCCCTGGATACGAAAATATTTCTTGCTGCCTTTGAGAAAGCACTGAGTTGTATTCGGGATGGGGGGGCTCTTAATGGTACTTCCCTGGATACCTTTGCCCAGATGATCGAGATGGAACAAAAAACCTGTACCCTACGTGTGACCCATCCACCCAGCCAGGGGTTTGGTCTTCTTTTTTTTAGAAGTGGAGAAATTGTACAGGCACGTATTCCGGGAGGGCCGGAGGGCGTAGAAGCTGCGTATGAAATTCTTGCCTGGCAGCCTGTTTCTTTGATGATAGAGAATCGGTGTAAGGTTCAGGTTCAGAAAATCCATGCAGATTTGCAGGCATTGCTTATGGAGGCCATGCGTCTTAAAGATGAGCGTCTGGAGAATGAACCCCTCTCCCCTGCTTCTGAGACGGTTGAAAAGCAGACGGACAATCCTGTTTTGCCAATGCCTTCATCGTCAGAAGAGACCCCTGATCCTGTTCACCGATGGCTGAAATCCATAGGCTCTGAATCTTTGGGAATTGAGAGTGTATATCAGGATGCCTCGTGGCGGGATCTCCTCAGCCATGCGGATGTGATTGGATCCATATTTGAGTCTGGAAAGCTTGTCGCCTGTTATCTCAACGTAGGGGATGGATCGGAATCCATCATACTTCCAGATGGTCAGGATACGGTTCTTGCTGTTTCTTCCGGATGTAAACGTGAACAGATTGTTGGTGTTGTAAGCCGCACACCTCCCGTATTCTAAGCTCTAAAACAGTGATACGATTTTCCCATTTCGTCAAGGTTCCCCATGGATGGGTCTGCGTCTGCGCATGGGGATGTGCTGAACCATGCATTTTTTCGTTTCTGTAATCCAGATGTGAGCGTGTTATGAAATTTTTTGCAGAAATTCTTGCCATTTCTGATGTCGAGGGGGCGCTTGTTTTTTCTTCCAAGGGAGATCTGCTCGGTTGGAAATTTTCTCCTGTCCTTGAAGAGAGAATGGAAACGGGAAAATGGCAGACTTTTTTTCGGCATCCCGATGAAATCGTACGGATGATTCAAAGTTTTGAAGGGATGCAGGAAGTGGAATTTTTTTTTGAACATAGGAAAATTCTTCTGCGCAGGGCGGGCGAGAACTATCTCCTGGTTGTTATGGGGAGTGAAGCCTCCACGGATATGGTACGTCTTGTGTCCGATGCCTTTATGCCGGGTCTTCGAAAAGCGGGAAAAACAAAGCGGTTTGCCAGTTTTTTCCGTTTTTAGGAACGGTCTTTCTGTTTAGTCATGCTGTACAATCATCATGAAAAAGGAACCCGGTTATGAATGTCGAGGTCAATACCCAGATTCGGATTCGGGAAGCCGAGGAATATTATCGACACGGGCTGTATGCTGAGGCAAAGGATCTTTATGACCGTCTCCTTGCGGATCCTGCCTTGGATGCTGCCAGTGCGGAGAGCCTTGTCGAAAGAATACGGGAAATCGACAGAAGAATTCAGGAACTGGAATCTATTGATCGCCAGGTACTGTCCACTAAAGATCTGGACTGCATTCGCAGTACCTGGGGAAGCCAGGAAAAAGCTTCGGATATCCTTCAGAGTGGTCGGGCCTTTGCAGAGCTGGGGCTTCACAAAGAAGCTCTGGGGGAGTTTTTAAAACTTCTGACGAAGGACTTTCCTCTGGAAGAAACGGCAGGCTGCATTGTGGAAAGTCTGCATGCAGCCCATCCGGGTGGAGGCTTGCTGGAGTTTTTAAAAACCCTGCTTTCCGGGGCAGAAATTACGGAAAAATTAGGGTTGGATCTTATTTTTGCCTGTGGAAGAGAATTTTTAAAACGGGAAATGATGGAGTTTGCGGAGAGCTTTTTTCTTTTTATAAAGGAAAAAAATCCAAAATATCCTGGTCTTACCCTTGAGCTGTCACGTTTTGGGACTTCCCAGAAGTATGATTCCCGCTATGCGTTTTTGCTGGAAAAAAATCTGGTCAAGACAGAACACCTGCAGCAGGCCCTGGCCATGGCCAAGAAAAACAATAAGAGTGTGGAGTTTGTCCTGACGGAGGAATTCCGGATCCCAAAGGTTAAAGTAGGAGAATCCCTTCACCTTTTTTATGATGTTCCTTTCAGAGAATTTGATTCTAAAGCTGCCGTTCCCTATGAACTGATACAGAAACTGAAAAAAACTTTCCTTTTGGAAAACAAGTGGGTTCCCCTTTCCTGGGATATGGGGGTTGTGGATATTCTTATAGATGATCCTCGGAATATCATTAAAACGGATCAGGCTCAGACCCTTCTGAAAGCGAGAAATCTGAAACTTTTTGTTGGATTTCGGGAGGATATAGAGGCTTATATTCACCTTTTCTATAAGGCTGGGGATGCGGATGAGGTTGTGGAAACCGGAGGAATGGAGGTGGACAGCCTTGACATGCTTCCTGACGTTTCCTTTGAAGAAGTGGAAGAGGATCACGAAATGCCTCTTTTGGATATGGCCAATGAAAATTCCAGCCAGACTGTGCGCATGGTGGATCAGATTCTCATCAATGCCTATCGGAAAGGTGCTTCGGATATCCACATTGAGCCGTCACCCATCAGCAAGAAAACCCGTATCCGCTACCGCATTGATGGTGTCTGTCAGGAAGTTTTGGCCCTGCCCAATCAGGCTGCCAAACCTCTGATTTCCAGGCTCAAGGTTATGGCAAAACTGGATATTGCGGAACGTCGCATGCCCCAGGACGGGAAAATCAAGTTTTTGCGTAAAGGGGTCAAACCCTTTGAGCTGCGTGTTGCCACCCTGCCGACAGCTGGCGGGTTTGAGGATGCGGTTCTGCGCATTCTTGCCGAGTCCGGTGCCATGCCTCTCACCAAGATGGGGATGAGCGATCGTAATCTCAGCAATCTTCAGCAGATCATCCGGCAGCCCTATGGGCTGGTTCTTGTGGTGGGCCCGACGGGAAGTGGTAAAACCACAACACTTCATGCGGCTCTGGGAGAAATCAACAAGCCGGGCATCAAGATCTGGACGGCCGAAGATCCTGTGGAAATTTCCCAGGAAGGTTTACGGCAGGTGGAATGTCAGGCTAAGATTGGTCTTGATTTTGCCAGGGTGATGCGGGCCTTTCTTCGTGCCGATCCCGATGTGATCATGATCGGTGAGATGCGGGATCATGAAACGGCCTCCATCGGCATTGAGGCCTCCCTCACAGGGCATCTTGTTTTTTCGACTCTGCATACCAACAGCGCACCTGAAACCGTCACCCGCCTTCTCGATATGGGGTTGAATCCCCTGAATTTTTCCGATGCCTTTTTAGGTGTCATGGCCCAGCGTCTGGTGCGTCGTCTTTGCCCCAACTGTAAAGAAGCCTACCATCCAACACCTGAGATGTATGATGAGTTGCGTATGTACTATGGGGATGGAATGGAAAAGGCGGGGCTTGTTTATGACAGGAAGCTGGAATTGTATCGGGCCAGTGGATGTACGGATTGTAGCAATACGGGATACAGAGGACGTTTGGGTATTCATGAACTGCTTTTAGGTACGCCTAAGGTTAAGTTGCTGATCAAGCGTGCGGCACCTACGGAAGAAATTTTTACCCAGGGCGCCGCCGATGGGATGACAACTCTGATGCAGGATGGTATCGCCAAGGTGTTTATGGGCTTGACGGATATCGCAGAGATAAGACGTGTCTGTGCAAGTTGACCCAGCCCAAGGGAGGTTTTCCATGGATGAGAAAATTTTTGCAAGGGATGGCAAGGCTACATTTGTATGTCCTTCCTGTGGTTTTTCCGCAATTCAGGATGTCAGTCGATTTTTAGAGATTAAAACATCCACCCGGATGCGATGTACCTGTAAACAGTGCCGCCATACCTATGCTGTCCTTTTGGAAAGAAGACGTTTTGTACGAAAATCCACATTTTTTAAGGGCTTATACAGTGTGCTGCCAAAATCTCAGATTCAGGGTGCCATGACGGTAGTGGATATCTCACGTACCGGGCTGAAGGTACAGATTCCCGTATATCAGCCTCTTTTTCAGGGAGATATTCTAGGCCTTGAATTTCGTCTGGATAGGGGAGGCTGCCCCCTGATCCATCGGGAAGCCATTGTGCGAACGATCCATGACAGGTTTGTCGGGCTGGAATTTTTATCTAAAGAACATACGGATCCCCTTGGGCCTTATCTTGCGTTTTTGTAGACTGTGGAGGGGGTAGAAGACGTTTCGAGGAAGGGGAAAGGGTTTTTTATGGTTGCCATCAGGAAGGGCTGGAAACTTTGGTTTCCTGCCTTTTTTTTGTGTTTGTGCATCACATTTTTCTTCTTTTCAGTCCAGGCCATGGAGAGGACTCGTGTGGTCTTTGTCCCTGATGGCGATACCCTGCGTCTTGAAGATGGTTCCTGGGTACGGCTTATTGGTATTGATGCACCGGAAGTACGTCAAAAGGACAAGAAGGGGAGTTGTGCAGGAGACCTTTCACGCAGGGCACTTCTGGATCTGGTCGGGAAAAAATATGTACGCATCCACAGTCATGGAAAAGACCGTTATGGGCGTGTTCTGGCCAGGGTGTATCTTGAAAATGGTCTGCTTGTGAATGAGGAAATGCTGCGCAGGGGGATGGCCTGGGTTTTGATTCATGGGAAGCCCGACCCCTGGATATCTGCCTGGATGGACTTACAGAAAGGGGCCATTGCGGGAAGACGGGGGATATGGCCCCAGGTTTCACAACAAGTCTTTGCTGTTGTGGGCAACCGACGGTCGTACCGTTTTCATCGTGTAGACTGCCATTATGCACATAAGATCCGTACCCGGAACCGTATTTATTTTTCATCCCCTCACCAGGCATTTCTGGCAGGCTATGCTCCTGCACGGGAGTGTCTCCCTGATCCTGTCTGCCACTGAAGATGTCTTTGTCAGGATTCCGGGGAAGAAAGCTTGACATACTGTCCCAGGTATTGGTGCAGGCTGGAAAGTACACCCGTAAAAATACGCTTTCCTACGACAAAGGCATAGCTGTCGTTCACATCCCCGCAGAGTTCCGCATAGCAGAGGCCCACTTCCGATCCCGGATCTTCCTGCTGTTTGGCTTTGGAAAGTGCTGAGACATACAGATCCAGACGATGGCGCAGGGTGGCAAAATAATCGATATCTGTACCGGATTCCCTGCACAGAGTATCGATTTCTTTTGAAAGTAGGGCGATACGTTGCCAGAATTCTTCGCTGAGGGACGTTTTTGCGGGATGATCCGATAAGAGAAAGGCGAGGCCCCATCCCACGGATAAAATTTTCAGCAGACGCAGCTCATACTCCATGGTGGGTTTTTGGATGCGGCTGATATCGGGAAGTCCTTCTACAAGGGGAAGAATGTCCGTACTGTGAGTGGCATAACTGACCAGGGCTTCGGAAAGGGTGGCGATGGTTTGCGGGTCTTCCATGGTGCGGACAATTCTCCCATGAGGTCTTGATGGTTGCAGATCAGGGGGGGTGCGTTCCCAGGATGCGGTTATCCTGAGAACGCTGCGAGGGATACAAATTTCTTTTGGAAATGAATGGAGGGGTACGAAACTGGACGGTCGGATCAGTTTTCCGAGCCAAAGCGATAGATCAGTCCGGCCCATGTCAGTCCTGCTCCCAGAGCACTGAGCAGTATGGTGGCCTTTTCCGTCTTGACACGTCCGGTTTCGATGGCCTCATCCAGGGCGATGGGTATGCTTCCTGCCGTGGTGTTGCCATAACGCATGATGTTGTGGAAGACTTTGTCTTCGGCTACCCCAAGGGATTTCTGGTAAAACTGGTTGATGCGCAGATTGGCCTGATGGGGAATGATCAGATCAATATCTTCCAAAGCGAGTCCGGCTTTTTCGAGAACCTCATAGGTTACCTCAGGAAGGCGTCGTACGGCATGTTTGAATACGGTTTTTCCATCCATGACAGGATAGTGCCGACCCTGCTCCAGCATTTCAACGGTAATGCGTTCGGTGTAGCGGGATGCAGGAACTTCCAGCATGAGGCTCTGGGCATGACGTCCCTGGGCATGGAGCACCGTTGCCAGTATGCCGATGTCTTTATCCGTATCCACGCCTTCCACACAGGCTGCGCCTGCTCCATCACCAAAGAGCACAGCAACATCCCTTCCCCTTGTCGTGATATCCAGGCCGGAGCTGTGAACCTCTGCCCCCACAACAAGAACACGGTTGGCCATACCGGCCTTGATGTAGGCATCGGCCGTGGCCAGACCATAGAGAAATCCAGTGCATTGCTGGCGGATATCCAGGGCAGGAGTGGTATCCAGGCCCAGCTTGTCCTGCAGAAGGCAGCCTGATCCGGGAAAAAAGATGTCCGGACTTAAGGTGGCAAAAATGATGAGATCCAGATCTGTGGCCTGCCATCCTGCACGGCTGAGGGCAATACGGGAAGCCTCAAGGCCAAGGTCTGAAGCACCGACTCCGCCTTCTTCGGGAATCCAGTAACGTTGTTCAATGCCTGTGCGCTGTTGGATCCATTCATCTGTGGTATCCATGCGATGGGTCAGGTCTTCATTGGTGACAAGGCGGGGGGGGACATAGCGACCGGTGCTGCGTATGAGGCTACGCTTCATGGGAACTCCTCTTGGGTTCTGGTTGGGGGGAATCTTCCGGGAACAGATTGGAAGGCGAAAGAACAGAAGGCCTGATGAATTTTGAGTGCTGTTTCCCTGGCATTCCCCTGGATCTGCATACCGTTTCGGCTGCACTGGGAAGATAACAAAAGCCTTTTCAAATGAGAAGAAAAAGCTTGAAAAAAGACTTGTTCAAAATATCGGGATGTATTTTTATTCGGGGGCTTGTTTGATTTGAAAAGGGATCTATACGGACGAAAGGGATTTTGGGGGAGAGGATTACCGCCGGACGCCCTGGTCGAAGGGGCATCCGGCATGGCGGGGCTTCGGGTGGGATCAGGATGAGGAACCGGATCATATCCGGTTTCTTTTGAGAGGGGACTGGTTTTTGTGTGACAAAAACCCGACCGGGGTAGGAGTGAGAATCCTGTAACGAATTCTTTTAAATCTTAATGCATGGTTTATGCCAGACACTGAAATATTTTGATGGATTTGTTTCTGATTTTTTATATATTTGAATTTAAAATACATAATTTATGTAATGCTATTTTTTTGTCATCGGATATAAAAAAGCTTTCCCGATTTGGGCATTTTTTTTCGGAAAACAAAAAAAGATCTGGATAAAAAAAACACACCCGGTTAGAGGCCGGATATAAAAGATGCGCCTTTCGATATTGTCAAACCTGATCCGGGGACTTGGATAATCATTCAGCAGCGATCCCCTGATGGACTCTCTATAGATGGCAAAAATGAAAGATTACAATCCCCCGGAAGATCCAGTCAGCTGATCCTTTGCTGGGGAAAAATCCCTGCCCGTTTAGAAAAAAACTCTGCACTTGTTAGAGGGGCAGGGATTGGTTTTCAGGAAAGCCGGGAAAGGCGGCCAATGAGGCCCATGGTCTGATAGGCAAGGTGGGCGGTCAGAAAGTCCGCATGGTGCAGGCCTTCGATGGGGGCAAGCTCCACAAGGTCAAAGCCTGCGATCTTCCGGCTGCTCACGGCCTTTGCGATGATATCCAGGGTCTGGTACCAGGAAAGTCCGCCGGGTACAGGGGTGCCTGTGGCGGGCATGATGGCGGGATCCAGGCCGTCCACATCAATGGTGAGCCAGATGCGTTCGGGAAAATCTTCGGGCAGGAGCCTGTCCGGAATTCCGGACAGGGCCAGGGCGGCAGCATCGAGGTGTCTTACGGGAAATGCCTCCCGGAAGTCCGCCTCTTCTGAGGAGAGGGCACGGATGCCCACCTGAAAGACCTGATGCCCCATGTCCAGAGCCCGGCGCATGACGCAGGCGTGGCTGTAGGGATTGCCCTCGTAGCTGTCCCTGAGATCGGCATGGGCGTCGATCTGCACCACACCAATTTCTCCGAAACGCTCCTTTGCGGCCATGAGGCCGCCAAGAGTCACCGTGTGCTCCCCTCCCAGAAGGACAGGGATGTGGTATCGGGCCAAAACCCCCTGACAGGCGGAAGCGATGCGGGAGAGTACCTTGGCCGGGCCGGATTCGCAGGCCACGGGCGGGTGGGTCCAGATACCGAGCCTTGCGGGTTCATCCACGCCGTCAAAGCGCTCCAGCTGTTCCGAAGCCTTTAAAATGGCCGAAGGCCCCTTTGCCGTACCTCCGCCATAGGAGACGGAAGCTTCCCAGGGCACGGGAATGACGTGGAAGAGGCAGTTTTCCGGGGCGTTTCCGGGGTTTTCCGAGGCAAGAAAAAAGGGGTAGGCGCTGGGGATTTCCATGAAAGACTTTCCTTATCCGGGATGAAAATGGCAGGCCGGAGCCTGCCATCTTGAGGTTTCAATCTTGTTTTTTTGTCATTCAGCCCAGCCGGGTCTTGAAATCCCCGTAGCCGAATTCCCGTTCCAGATGCAGCCTGCCGTCCATGTCCAGGCGGTAGATGGAGGGCAGGCGGATGCCGTTGAAGGTGTTGGTTTTCACCATGGAGTAGTGGGCCATGTCCGTGAAGACCAGCCGGTCGCCCACGGTAAGGGGAGTGTCAAAGCTGTAGCGGCCGATATTGTCCCCGGCAAGGCAGGAGAGGCCTCCCAGCTGGTAGGTGTGGGCCTTTTCCCCCTCTTCCCCGGCTCCGATGATCTGCGGCCTGTAGGGCATTTCCAGCACATCGGGCATGTGGCAGGTGGCGGAGGTGTCGAGAATGGCGTGGGTATCCGGGCCGGAGCCCGCGATGTCCAGCACCTCGGCCACCAGAAAGCCCGTATCCAGGGCAATGGCTTCACCCGGTTCCAGGTACACGGGGATGTTGTTGAAGCGTTTTCTGAAATCCGTGATCAGGCGGCAGAGTTTTTCGAGGTCATAGTCCTGCCGTGAAATATGATGGCCGCCGCCGAAGTTCACCCATTTCATGGAGGGGATGAATTCCCCGAAGTGCTGGACAAAACCTTCCAGCACGATTTCCAGTTCATGGCTGTTCTGCTCACAGAGGGCGTGGAAATGCAGTCCTTCGATGCCTTTGAGAAGATCGGGCCGGAAGTCCTTTGGCCTCACTCCCAGGCGGGAGCCCGGTGCGCAGGGGTCGTAGATGGCCACCCGGCCCACGGAGCGTTCGGGATTCACCCGGATGCCGCAGCTCACTTTCCTGGGGCAAGCCGCCACCATGGGCCGGAAACGCTCCCACAGGGAAAAGGAGTTGAAGACCAGATGATCGGTGAGGGCAAGAAAGCTGTCCATGTCCTCTTTGCTGAAGGCGGCGGCAAAGGCGTGCACCTCGCCGCCAAAGCTTTCCTTTCCAAGCATGGCCTCGTGCACGGAGCTGGCGCAGGTGCCGTCAAGGCTTTTCCGGATGAGAGGAAAGGTGGAGAACATGGAAAAACCCTTTAAGGCCAGAAGGATGTGGCATCCCGTACGGGCCTTCACCTCCCGCAGGCGGGCAAGGTTTTTTTCAATGCGCCTTTCATCCACCACAAAGGCGGGCGTGGCGATGGCGTGGGGGGCAAAACCCAAGGCTTCCCCGAGACTGTCCGTTGGCATCAGAGAATTACTTCCTTCCAGGGCAGTCCGTGCTGGTTCAGGGCTTCCATGAAGGGGTCGGGATCCAGCTCTTCCATGTTGAAGACTCCCTTGCCCGTCCATTTGCCCGTGAGCATCATTTTGGCGCCGATCATGGCCGGTACGCCCGTGGTGTAGGAGATGGCCTGGGAGCCCACTTCCGCATAGGCCTCTTCGTGGCTGCATATATTGTAGATGTAGACGGTTTTTTCCTTTCCGTCCTTCACCCCCTTCATGAGGCAGCCGATACAGGTACGGCCCTTGGTGAGGGGCCCGAGGCTGCCGGGATCGGGGAGAACGGCCTTCAGGAATTCGATGGGCGCGATCTTCTGACCCTTCACGTCCACGGGATCAATGCGGGTCATGCCCACATTCTCCAGCACTTTCAGGTGGGTGAGGTAGGCATCGGAAAAGGTCATCCAGAAGCGGGCGCGCTTCAGGCCTTTGAGGTTCTGCACCAGGGATTCCAGCTCCTCGTGGTAGAGGAGAAAACATTTTTTGGGGCCGATGCCTTCGGGGAAATCATAGGTCATGGACCAGGAGAGGGGATCGGTTTCCACCCATTCGCCCCTTTCCCAGTATCGGCCCCTCTGGGTGATTTCCCGGATATTGATTTCCGGATTGAAGTTGGTGGCAAAGGGCTGGCCGTGGTCCCCTGCGTTGCAGTCGATGATGTCCAGCACATGGATTTCGTCAAAATGGTGTTTCTGGGCGTAGGCGCAGAACACATTGGTGACGCCGGGGTCAAAGCCGCTGCCGAGGAGGGCCATGAGACCCTTTTCCTGAAAGCTGTCCTGATAGGCCCACTGCCACTTGTATTCGAACTTGGCCAGATCCGGGGGCTCGTAGTTGGCGGTGTCGAGATAGTGCACGCCCGTTTCCAGGCAGGCATCCATGATGGCGAGATCCTGGTAGGGCAGGGCCACGTTGATGACCATTTCCGGCTGAAACTCCCGGATGAGGGCCACGGTCTGGGCCACATGGTCGGCATCCAGCCCTGCCGTGCGGATGGGCCGGGGAAGCTGGGCTGCAATGCGGTCACACTTTTCTTTTGTGCGGCTTGCCAGCATGATTTCGGAAAAGACTTCGGGCAGCTGGGCACACTTGTGGGCCACCACCTGACCGACACCGCCAGCTCCAATGATGAGAACCTTGGACATGTTTTGTCTCCTTTGTGTCTTGCTGAAAACCCTGGGGTTTTTTCCTTCCGGTTTCCAGCATGTCTCAGCGTTCGTAGTAGGTGTAGCCCCGCAGCCCCGTTTCATAGGCCTGCATGACCTTGTACCGGTCTTCCACACTGATGAAGCCTGCCTTGATGGCCGCCTCTGCCGTATGACGGAAACGTTCGGCCATATTTTTCGGGCTGTACTCCACATAGCTCAAGACGTCGGCCACGGAATCCCCTTCCATTTCCTTGACATAATCCAGAGTGCCGTCTTCCCGGATGCGTACACTGACCACATTGGTGTCGCCAAAGAGGTTGTGCAGATCCCCGAGGGTCTCCTGGTATGCGCCCACAAGGAAGGCACCGAGGTAGTATTCCTCGTCTGGCTTCAGTTCATGGAGAGGCAGGGATTTTCTTACCCCGTGGATATCAATGAAGCTGTCGAGTTTGCCGTCGCAGTCACAGGTGATGTCCGCGATCACGGCCTTCCGGGTGGGTTTTTCAAGAAGCCTGTGCACGGGCATGATGGGAAAAAGATGGTCAATGGCCCAGGCGTCGGGAAGGCTCTGGAAAACGGAAAGGTTACCGTAATAGATGTCCGCCAGGGCGTCGTCCAGCTCGCTGAGTTCCGGTGGAATACGGGGAAGCTTTTTCACATCCGAGGCGATGCTGTGGATGATGTGCCAGAAGATGGTTTCTCCCAGAGAGCGTTCCCTCAAGGAGACCGCACCATGCTGAAAGCGCTGGCGCAGTTCGTCCCTGTAGTAGATGGCGTCGTTGAAGCACTCCTGAAGGTTGCGCAGGCTTAAGGAGTGCAGCACGTCCACAAGGTTTGCGATGATGTCCGGAGCGTCTTCGGGGATGTCACTCAGAAAGGGCTGGGGTTCCAGGCGGCTCACGTCCAGAATATTGAAGAGCAGTACAGAGTAATAGGCCACCGTGGCCCGGCCTGATTCCGTGACGATGATGGGATGGGACAGCTCTTCTTCGTCCATCACCCCCATGACCGTTTCCACGATGTCGGCACAGTATTCGTCAATGCTGTAGTTTCTGGAACTGGCGAAGTTGGTGTGGGAGCCGTCGTAGTCCACGGCCAGCCCCCCACCGAGATCCAGATAGCCCATGGACGCCCCTTCACCGATAAGCCCGGCGTAAATACGGCAGGCTTCCAGTACGGCATTACGGATATCCCGGATGTTGGGAATCTGGGAACCCAGGTGATAATGCAGCAGCTGGAGGCAGTCGAGCATGTCCACATCCCGGAGCCGGTCCACGAGGCTCACCACCTGGGTGGTGTCAAGGCCGAAGATGCTGCGGTCTCCGCCGGAATCCGTCCAGTGGCCTCCGGCCTTGGAGGCCAGCTTGATGCGGATGCCGATGCGGGGTCGTACATCAATGATGGCGGCCCGTTTGAGAATCAGCTCCAGCTCTCCGGGCATTTCCACTACGAGAAAGCAGGGAAAGCCCATCTTGCAGGTCCAGAGGGCGAGATCCACGAACTCCTCATCCTTGTAGCCATTGCAGATGATGCAGGCTTCGGGATCCTTCAGAAAAGAGAGGGCTGCGATGAGTTCGGCCTTGGAGCCAGCCTCAAGCCCGTGGTGGTAGCGGGAGCCGAAGCTGGCTACTTCTTCCACCACCTGTTTCTGCTGGTTGACCTTGATGGGATAAACGCCCCTGAAGCTGCCCTTGTAGCCCGCATTTTTGATGGCTCCGGCAAAGGCCGAGTGCAGGTGGGAAATCTGGGAGTCGAGGATATTTTCAATGCGCAGCAGAACGGGCATCTCCTTGCCCCTTGCCCGGATGCCTGCGATGAGTTCCGGGATGCTGATGCAAAGATCCTTGCGGTCAGGGATGGGGGTGATGATGACTTCCCCAGCCTGGGAAATGTCGAAATAACCGGCTCCCCAGTTCCGGACGCCGTAGAGATCCAGGGCGTTTTCAAGGGTCCAACGGTCAAGAGAATGTTTTTCGAGCAATTCCAGATCCTTTTTATGCTTTAAGGGTTCTGTTGTGGGTGTCTTTTTTGAATAAGACCCCAGGATATCAGAATAAAAAACCGCAGATAGGGGCCAGGGTTTCTTATTGCGGCAGGTGCGGCTCGCCCTTTGACAAGGGTTTTCAGAGTGCTTCTGGTTTTTCCGGTTTTCTTTTCCAGTACCCCCGTACCTGCCCAGAGAGCAGCAGGCAGAGATAACTGATGGCGGCCAGTACCACAATGGTGGGGCCTGCAGGCAGATCCATCTCAAAGCTTAAGCCAATGCCACCCGTGGTAAATCCCATGGAAAAAAGTACGGCAAGTCCCATCATGCCTGCAAGACTGCGGGAAACCTGTCCGGCCATGGCCGCAGGCAGGGTCAGCATGGCAATAACGAGAACAATGCCCACTACCCGGATCAGGAGCACAATGCTCAGGGCTGTCAGCATCAGGAGAAGAAAATAATAAAAATGGGCAGGCACACCGCGCAGAGAGAGAAATTCTTCATCAAAGCACAGGGCTACAAGTTTGTTGTAAAAAAGGATGGCCAAAAGCACAATGAAAGCGGCCAATATGGCCATGAGCTTGAGATCTCCTGGCCCGATCATGAGAATATTGCCAAAAAGAAAGCTCATGGGATCAATGTAAGCGGCTGTTTTTGCCATAAAAAGAAGCCCGATTGCCATGCCGACGGCCCAGAGGGCATTGATGACCATATCTTCTCTTTGTTTGGCTTTGATGTTGACAATACCGATAATCAGGGCAGCCAGAACAGCAGATCCGAGGGCACCGACCACAGGATCCCAGAATAGGGAGGTACTCCTTTCCTGCATGAAAAGGGAAAAGCCAATCCCTCCGAGTACACAGTGAGCGATGGCACCGGCAATGGTGCTGATCCGGCGAGCCACCACGTAGGCACCGACAACCCCGAAGCTGATGCTGGAAAGAAGACCTGCGGCCAGCGCATAGCGCAGAAAGACAATATCCGGGTCAAGGAGAATCGTGATCAGGGATGACATGGGTATGCCCCTTTTCCGTGCAGCGGTGGTCGTGGCGTACCATCTGCATGCTGCAGTTGTAGATGTCCTGGATGGCGGTACCCGTCAGTTCCGTTGTGGGATGCACCACCACCTTGCGGTTGACGCAGAGAACACTCCTGACAATGGCACTGACAAAACCCATGTCATGGGACACCATGAGTACGGTGATTTCCCTGGAAAGCTCCTGAAGCAGGGCCATGAACCTGCTTTCGGTCTGGGAATCCACATTGGCCGTGGGTTCGTCCAGCAGAAGCAGCTCCGGATCGCAGGCAAGGGCTCTTGCGATCATCACCCGCTGGCGCTGGCCGCCGGAAAGATCGGAAAAGGGGCGGTTGGCCAGCTTTTCCATTTCCACATGGGCAAGACAGTCCATGGCCCGCATGCGATCTTTTTTATCCGGCCATCCGAAAAAGCCTCTTACCCCCCTGTGCCCAAGACGCCCCATGAGAACCACTTCCTTCACGGTAACGGGAAAATCGGGGTCAAAATGCAGGTACTGGGGCATGTAGCCGATCCTGGATCTTGCGGACGTGGGGTTTTTGCCAAAAAGCGTGACGGTACCGGAAGAGGGGGGGAGCATGCCGGTCATGAGTTTGAGCAGGGTGGTCTTGCCGCCTCCGTTGGGTCCCACCATGGCCACAAGCTCCCTGGGCCAGATGGCAAAGCTGACATTTTCCAGTACGGGAACGCTATTTTCATAGGCAAAGGTCACCTGCTGAAAGCGTACAACGGCTTCGTCCATGGAGCCTCGGTATGGTTTGGGGGTTTTGCCCTGGGAGCAAAGTCGGGGCATGGCGGGTTTTCAGGAGGGCTGCCGCCGCGTCGGCATTTTCCCTGCATGTGACATATTGCGGTCTGATTTTCAATAGTTTTCCTGTGCTGTCTTTTAAGGATGGAGAAAAAGTCCGGGGAAGAGAGCGTTTGCAATGCTTTTCAGGGTGTGTATGGCTTTGTGTATTTAATGCGTAGGTTTTTTTTTTGACAGATGGTATTCTTGCCAGTGTTCTGGGGCTGAGGAACGCTGTTGTTTATCGTTATGCTTCTGAATGTCCGATAAACGGCCGACAGCCTTTGATAAAACCATCTTTCTGCCAGGAAGATCGGCTTGTGCATGGAGCATATATCCGTGCAGACCCGTAAGAGTCCGAAGCACATGTGGAGTTTTTTAAGGATCCGTCGATCCTTTCCGTAGACGGCAAGGATCTAACAGCAGATTTTCCCACAGTTTTTGCGGGAAAGGAGGAAGAATATGCAGTTTCTGGAGTGTAACACAAGGCCCATGCGAAGTGCGGTCTTTGTGGATTTTGATAATATTTTCATCCGGCTTTCGGAGCTGGATGTCAATATTGCACGAACCTTTGCCACCCGGCCCCTGGACTGGATTTCCTGGCTTGAAAATTCCCTGCCGCCCTATGCGGGAATTGATGCCGGAGCCAAGCGCAATATCCTGGTGCGGCGCTGTTACCTGAACCCGAAAAGTTTCGGGAATTTCAGGCCCTATTTTATCCGGGGTGCCTTTGAAACCGTGGATTGCCCCAGCCTGACCACCCAGGGGAAAACCAGTGCAGATGTGCATATGGTGGTGGATCTTCTCGATCTTCTCGATCACAAGGTCAATTATGATGAATTTATCATCATGAGTGCGGATGCAGACTTTACGCCTGTTCTTTTAAAATTGCGCAAATGGGACAGAAGAACGGCGGTGCTGGCCGTAGGTTCCACATCACCTGCCTATCGGGCTGCCAGCGACCTTGTCATTGATCAGGATGCCTTTATTGAGGAAGCACTGGGAGGAGGGCTGGGCTATTCGGAACCTGCCCGGATTATCCGCAGACCCGATGCTGGAGGCAGTGCATCCATATCTCCGATCACTTCCGGTATTCTGAGCGCAGCAGGAGGGGCTGCGGTTTCCGAGACCTCACCTTCCTCTCCCTCACCGGCTTTGATCCAGACGGCCCTGACTCCTCCTCAGAACGGGGCTCATGCAGGAAATGGCATCGGTTCCCAGAAGGATCGGTGTTCCCGTCTGGTGCAGACCTTTGTGCGATCCTCACCCGAAGCGGTGACCATGGCCCAGCTGGCCTACCGTATCCGTCAGGCCTTTCCCGATGTGGGCATGGACTGGCTGGGCAGAGGCAGCTTTAAACTGTTTCTGTCGGAGCTGGATCTGGGACATCTGGCCACATCCCCTGTCATACCAGGCTATGTCTATGATCCTGGCCGCCATACCGTTCCGGCAGGGGATACGGGCATACGGGATGAAGCTTTTGAAAATCGGGAACCTGATCTGGCAATCCTGGCCCGCAAGGTACACGATTTAACGGATACTCCCTATCTCTCCCCGGATCATTACGGTCTGCTTTTTTCTGCCATTGCCCAGGAAATCAACCAGTCCGGCTACAACATGACCACGGTCTCCAAGGCGGTTCGGGATCGCTGTAAGTCAAAGGATGTACCTGTGGCACGGCAGCATGTGAATTTTGTATTGAGGGGGATTGCCTTTACGGGACATCGCTTCGGAGAACGCCGGGAATCGGCACGGGTGCTGGCAGACCGGCTCCTGGCCAATACCCTGAACCTGTGTGAAAATGCCCAGCTTTCCCTGAGTGAAGGGGAGATGGACTCTCTGCGACGCTGGTTTGTGTCCGGGCTGGACAAGGATACGGCCTGAAAAAATAGTGGAAGCCTGTCTTATTTTTCTGTCATCCGGATCACCTCTTGACTGGCACAGGGAACAATGGTTGCCGGAAGACCGTTGTTTTTCTGGATCAGCTCATAGAGGGTGACCGGATCTTCCTTTCCTTTCACGATGACCCTTTCCCGGCCCAGAGCAAGGAGACCGGGAAAGTCCCCCCTGTCGATCAAGGGTCGGATTTTTTCCAGGGTGGTATCGCTGATGAGGATATGGGCCTTGTATTTTTTGGTGAGGGATTCCAGGCGGGCTCCAAGGTTTACCTGATCTCCGATGATGGTGTAGTCCATTTTCTGGCCTTCAGCCCCGATGTTTCCCACCAGAACTTCCCCCGTATTGAGTCCGATGCCGCAATCCAGCACAGGTTTGCCCTCACGCCGCCATTTTTCCTGCAAGACCTCAAGACGCTGGATCATGTCCAGGGCACAGTGCACCCCCAGCCCCGCATGATTCGGCTGGGGCATGGGGGCATTCCAGAAAACCATCACGGCATCCCCGATGAATTTGTCGAGGGTACCCTCCCAATTGAAAACGGCGCGGGTCATTTCTCCTAAATATTCGTTGAGGATAGACACCACCTCTTCGGGAGAATGTTTTTCCGAGAAGGTGGTGAACCCCCGGACATCGGAAAAAAGTACCGTGACTTCCCGCCGGATTCCCCCCAGTTTTGCCATTTCCGGATGGAGAATCAGCTCTTTGACCACACGTTCGGTGACATAGGAGGAGAACATGGCCCGGATACGGCGGGCGTGTTTTTCTTCAAGCCCGTAATGCAGGGCCGTGCTCACCGTGTAGATCACAATGATATTGAAGAAAGGGTAGGTGAGGGTCAGCCAGAGTCCCTGATGCACAAAGCTCAGATGTCCTGCTCCTGCGATGGCAAGAAAACTTGTCAGAGCAATGAGGGAAGAGGTTCGGATGGCCTTGAATCGGGTGAGGGACAGGGAAAGCAGGATGCCGGAAATCAGGAGAATTCCCATGTCAAGGGGACGGGAAGCGGCTTTCAGAAAACGACCTTCCAGAATGGAAGCAATGACGGAGGCATGCTTTTCCACTCCGGGCATGGCGGCGCTGTAGGGGGTCACCCGCAGATCATAGATTCCCGCAGCCGTTGCTCCGATCAGGACAACTTTTCCCTTGATCTGTTCTGCTGGAATGCCGCTTTCCAGGATGTCACTGATGGAAACATGGGGAAAGGTACGGCCGGGGCCGTAATAGTGGATCAGGGTACGGCCCCAGAAATCCGTGGGGATTTGCCGGTCGGGGAAACGGATCGCCCGGGTAGCCTCCACCGTGATTTCTTCAGGGGAAACACGGAGGAATTCCGCAGCAGCCCTGAGGCTGAGGGCAGGGTAAAGATAACCGTCATGGGCGATGATCAGGGCTTCCCAGCGCAGGGAGCCGTCTTTGTCCGGGAACATGTTGATATGGCCCAGCCCCTTGGCGTCTTCATTGAGGATATCCACGGGCAGGATGACCTGGTTTCCTTCTATGGGAGGATAAAGGGTAAAGGCTTCGGGGTTTTCTATGGATCGTATGGCGGAAAAGGGCAGGATGGGATTCTGGCTTGGGAGGGCATCGTGTTCAAAGTCCATGAGCATGGGAAGCAGGACATTGCCAGCCTCGTAAATGGATTCGGCCAGAAGCGCATCATTTTTTTCCGCTTCACTGAAGAACACGTCCCATACAATGACCCTGGCCCCTGCTTTGGAAAGCTTGTCCACAAGAAGGGCCATGGTGTCCCGGTTCCAGGGCCACCTGCCAAGCCGTGCCAGACTTTTTTCATCAATGGCGGCAATCAGGATATGTTCAGGAGCGGGCAGCGTTCCCCGTATTTTGAAACGATAATCCAGAAGGTTTTTTTCCACATGCTCGAAAAAGGGCGGCCTTATCCATAACAGACCGGCAGAGAAAAGGGTGATTGCCAGCCCTGTGATGAAGGAAAGAAGCTGTGTTTTTTTTTCCGGATTTTTTGAAAACCATGCTGAGAAGGAAGCGGGGAAGGCTCCGGAATGTTTCCCCGCCTGTCCGGTAGAAGAATTCATGGGGAGACAAGGCCAGCGCCGGTTCCGGAAAAAGTACGGTTTGTCGTGTCCGTAGTGCCAGCGGCCATCCCCTCAAAAGACAGATCCCCGTTATAACTTCCGCCACTGAGATTTCCCCTGCCATAGTTGATCTGGGCCTTCCAGAGACCTGTGGTCGTATCAAAGGTTTTCAGGGTGAAATCAAGGTTAAGACCATCTCCCGACAGGGGGATGCTGAGGTTCTGGTAGGAACTGTTACCGTCATAGCTTCCCTGTACAGTGCTGGTGGCCCAGATAAGGGGTTTTTCGCCCGTGGAGGGTGCAAGAAAGATCATATCTTTCATCTCTACCTGCATGGAGCTGTCCGCCGTGTTTACACCGCCCTGCACGGTGGCCCTTCCCACCTCAAAGGCCGGGATGTGAAGCTGGCGCAGGGCCTCCGTATCCGGTCTGCTTCCTTTGTCGGTCATGGAAAGGAGGGTACAGGTGTCCATCCATACGCCCAGGGAAAAGGCCTGCCAGCTTGCAGCCTCAAAGGTGCCAAGGGTTTCTGCAACATAGATACCGGTTTTGTTGTCTGTGCCTTCTCTGCGGGTATAGTACCCCATTGTTTTTCCAGAAATTCTGCTGTCTTCCCAGGTATTGCCTGCGGTATGGGCAACAAGATGGAGTTCCTCTTTGTCCTCTGTATGGAGGGATAAATACCATTGCGGGCTGGAAGGATCTTCATAAAGCCCACCCATTTGTATTCTGCCAATACCCCATGGGGTTTCAGGAAAGTGCTGGAACGTCAGCTCATGATGCATGTCCGGGCTGATGTTCAGTCCGCCGCCATCTTTAAAGGAACCATATCCGCCATAGAGTTTTGCTGTCTGTGTTTCAGGATTGGGGCCTGTGGTTTCCCATTGGCCAAGAGCCGTAGCGGCATGGATGCCTCCTTGTACCTGCATCATACCGATTTCAGGATACAGGTTTTTTTCTCCGGCTGCTCCCATGACACCCTGGAAGATTCCTGTCCTGCCAGTCGGATCTTTGTACAGGCTGAGAACGCGGGTTTCCATGTTGTCGGCAGTCTGACGACCTGCGATAAAGCCCGCAAAGGTTCCGCCGTCATAACTTGTGATCGAACCATCCCGGTAATTCTGACTGTAAAGTGCTGCCGTAAAAATGCGTGGAGCAAGATTTTCCGCACCGTCATAACGGCCCATGAGGGTCACAGGCTGGTGGGGTGGATCGGTGGGCGGATACCAGAGCAGATTGTTTCCTTCGGGAGAATAGCCACCTCCCCAGAATCCATCCATGTGGATGCCATCCTCTGGTATCAGACTTCCCCGGAAGGCTTTGGGCATACTTAAGGGGCTGACAAACGCCAGGGGCTGCATGGTCACTTTATGGGTATCGTAGGAAATCAGGGGGCTTGAGATAATGCCATCAAGATTCGGGGCGCTGTGGAGGGCGCTCATGTGGGGCCTGGCATTACCGAGATACAGACCGTCCATGTAGGAGAACTGTCCTTCTCCCTGGAGCTGACCGCTTGTTTGTGTCGGGGAAAGCCGGGTCTGGACAAGCCAGAATCCGGGCATGAGAAAATCCTGGCTTCCGTTCTGCATGATGGCCCTGCCTCCTGCGTAGAGCTGTTCGGGAAGGGCAGGAACAGTGGAGAGTTTGACGGGAATATGGAGAATCCCTTCTTTCCGAAGGGTGTGTAAGGACATCCAGCCGGGAAAGGCTTCGTTTTCCAGGGCTGGGGATGTCTCTCCCGCATGGATTTTTCCTTTGAGCGTATGCGTTTCTTTGCCGTAGAAGAAGGATTCTGAACCTGTTGCAAGGAGTTCACCCTTCTCATTTCTCGCACGAATATGGAGGATATTCAGGCCTTCTTCCATCTCCTGAACCGTAAAATTTTCTGTGCTGCTGGCTGTGGTATTGATGGGAACCCAGTTGTCAAGGGTGTTCAGACGATAGTCAAAATAGACGTTTTTATCCGTTTCTACCGTCCAGGAGGGCTGGATACCGGTATCGGTAAAGAAGTTTGTCTGGCGGACAAGAAGAGGGATGGATTCCGCAGGTATTTCCGGTGGCCGTTCCGATGGCACTTCCGGTTCCGGTGTGGTTTTGAGTTGGGTAAGGAGGGTGGTTTGCGTTTCTGTAATGGGGGGAGGGGGGGTGAGGGATGTCCGTATGTCACTGTCCGTGGAAAGGCCTGGGGGAAGCTGGGGGATGGAGGCTGCCATATCCTGTGGGGGGCGGATCGCAGAAGGCGGCTCCTGGAGTTCCTGGAGAGCGGTCTGTAAGCTTCCTTTCGTATCTGAGGCAGGAGGCAGGGCTTTTTCTCCGGAAGAGGGGAGGGGTGACTTTTCTTTATCTCCCTTTTTTCCATGTTCCGGAGAGGTATCTTTCTGATGCTGTTGCAGAATTTCAGAACCTGCGGAGCGGGGGGGCAGGGGAGCGCGTCTTGCGGCTACGGAGGTCAGCTGTCCGGACAGGAGGGTCACATGGATATCGGGCATGGCGGGGTTATGGACATGCACCGTCCCTTTGTTGACCAGAACCGTTGTGAAGGCACCCTGGTGCAGTACAATGTAATCCGTACCCCGGACGCCGGCAACGGCATTGGGCGTGTGGATTTCAAAGCGGTTTCCGGATTCAGGAAGGCGGATACGATCCGTGGTTTCCGGTGTGACAATGGCGCGGGCCTTTCCACGAGGCAGATCAAGGATGCTGCGGGTATGCCCTTCACGGGTGAGATACTCCCGTATGTCGATCCGGCTGCGTTCCGCCACATCCAGACGGTTGCCGTCGACGAAGGTGATGCTGGCCTGGCTTTTGCTGCGGGTTCGGACAACATCCTGAACATAGAGGGGCATCTGTGGGGCTGCCGCAAGGGCGGGCAGGGAGCCTGCCCTGAGAATATCCACGGTACCGGAGAGTATTGTAAAATGTCCGATGGGTTCCTGGTTGCTGCTGGCGTACAGACTTCCGGAGAAGAGGGCCATGCAGAGGATGGAGAGCAGAAGAAAGAGGGATGTGCGTATCATGAAAACCTCCTTTGACGGAAAGCCGCCGGAACAGAGCTTAAAAGCGGTATTCCATACCGATCCCGTAGAGATTGCGGCGGTAGGCATAGATGGGAATGTTGGAATCCTCCTCGTTGCCCGTATAGTGAAGCGTCAAGAGAATGGAGGGGGCAACTTCCCAGAGCATCATGGCCGTCCAGGAGGTGTTGCGGTTGGTTCGTTTCAGACCAAAGACGGAATGCACCTTGTCGTAATCCTGGGTAAAGTGTTCCATGGAAAGGGAGAATCGTAAGGCAGGATGAACAGGGAAAAGGACACCTGTACCGTATCGGTGTCCCTGGTTCTGCCAGTTGGCCCCCTGGGCCTTATCCTGAAGATGTTCGTAACGCAGGTGGAAAAGCCCCCGCGCTTTTGCAAAGGTGTAAAAATAGGCGACAGCAGCACTGTAGAGGTCGCTGTCCCTGTCTTCATCCGTAAACCGGGAGTTCTGAAGCATCTCTCTTCGTGTATACCCTGCTGAAAAACGCGCCATATGACCGGGATACAGCTCCAGAAAAAGGGTGGGATTAACCCCCGTGTTTTCCGTGTATTCATGACCATGCAGCCAGCTCCGGTTCCAGAGGAGGGGGAAGGAAACATTCCCTTTCCGGAAATGATAGGCGGGGGTGAGTGAAAGGAAAGGAAGGATGAGGTTGTGACTGGAGGTTTCCTTGTAGGTATTGGTATTCAGAGTCAGCTGGGCGTTCAGCGACCAGGGGCGATCCATCAGCGGGTTGAAGCCGATCTGAAGGGAGTTCAGGACAGCCGTATCTTTTTCATGGGTGATATCCAGTCCGGTAATGCTGCTGGAGGGGGTGGCGGTTACGTTGTCGTCATACCGGACTTCGGCCCCCACGGTAAAATTCCAGTTTTTATGCTGTTTCATAATACGGGTCAGGGAGTCACCGTATTCCTTGGCAAAATTTGTATGATCCGAATCGGGAGCCATGGTGGAAAGTGCTTCCAGGCTGTTTTTTGCCTGACGGATTCTGCCTTCCTGCGCATGGAGCAGGGCAATCTGGAGTTCTGCGGAATAGCTTAGATCCGGGTTCAGTTGCAGGGCGGTTTTAAAAGCCTGGATGGCTTCGTCGTTTTTTCCCGTACGGGAGAGGAGAATCCCTTTGAGAAAAGCGATCTGATCAGGAAGAATGGCGGTATTCTCAGCTTCGAGGAGATGGGACTCGGCTTCGGAAAACCTTTCCATGCGGATCAGAACTTCGATCAGTTCGGGGTAGGCATTGTTGATTCTGGGGCTGAGTTCCAGGGCATCCAGGTAATTCCGGGCGGCTTCCCCATAGTTTCCGGTCTGTTTGTAGGTGAGTCCGAGATAAAAAGCGGCTGTGGAGGAGGACGGATCCTGACGGCGGATATCGGTGAGCAGCTCCAGGGCTTCCTCAAAGCGTTCCTGCTGGTACTCGGAGATGGCCTTTTCCAGGAGAGAGGACTCCAGTCCCCAGGCTTTGGGCTGAAAGCTGGGGAAGGGGAGATATGTGCAGAGCATCAGACAGAAAAACAAGAGACAGCGGGGTTGGGGAAAGGATTTTTTTTTCATGGCTGGAGTCCCTTTTTGGGAAGAACCTGAGCACGCTCTTCATGGATGGTAAAACAGAAGGGGAAGCCTTGTGACCTGTATGGTCGTATTTTTTGAAGCCAAATACGCTGTTTTTTATACCATATCCGAAACCCGGGTGAAACTGAAAGCGTATCTTTTTTGAAAAAAGGCGGGTTTCCCTGGATCTTTCCCAGAGCAGGAAAGTTTCCAGGGAGGGGAGAGGAGGGGCTACAGGGCTTCCTTAAAGGTCTTGCGCATCCGGAACTCCGTCTGTTTGCCGTTGTTCCACTGGTTGACGGGGCGAAGATAGCCCACTACCCGGGAGTAAACCTCCGTAGGGCCTTGACAGGTGGAGCAGGCTGTTTTTTCTCCCCGCATGTACCCGTGGAGGGGGCAGACGCTGAAGGTGGGGGTCAGGGTGAAATAGGGCAGTTTGTAGTTGTCTGTTATTTTGCGTACCAGATTGCGGGTGATAGCCGGATCCCGGATTTCTTCTCCAAGGAAGGTATGCAGTACGGTGCCGCCCGTGTATTTGGCCTGAAGATCATCCTGATGATCGAGAACGGTGAAGAGATCATCGGAGTAGTTCACCGGAAGATGGGTGGAGTTGGTGTAGAAGGGATCGCCTCCGTTTTTGAAATCCTCCTCGTTGGCACAGAGAATATCCGGATACATTGTTTTGTCTTTCAGGGCGAGAGAGTAGGACGTGCCTTCCGCAGGGGTGGCTTCCAGGTTGAAGATATCCCCGGTCTCGTTCTGGATTTCTTCGAGGCGCTTCCGGATATGATCCATGACGGAAAGGGCAAAATTGTGCCCTGCTTCTGAGGCAATGTCCTCCCCCAGAAAGTTGATGCAGGCCTCGTTCATACCGTTGATGCCGATGGTGGAAAAATGGTTTTTCCAATAGACTCCCGTGCGCTCCTTGATGTGCCGCAGATAGAACTTGGAGTAGGGATAGAGGCAGCCGTCAGTGAAGCGTTCCAGTACCTTGCGTTTGATCTGTAGCGATTCCTTGGCCAGCTCTATGACATTGTCAAGAAGGGTTTTGAATTCCTCCTCCGTATCCGCAAGGTAGCCGATGCGGGGAAGGTTGATGGTGACCACCCCGATGGAGCCGGTGAGGGGGTTGGCTCCAAAAAGGCCGCCGCCCCGTTTGCGCAGTTCCCGGTTGTCGAGGCGCAGACGGCAGCACATGGAGCGGGCATCGTCGGGATCCATGTCAGAGTTCACAAAGTTGGAAAAATAGGGGATGCCGTATTTACCCGTCATTTTCCAGATGGCCGTCATGCGGGGGTTGTCCCAGTCAAAATCCTTGGTGATATTGTAGGTGGGGATGGGGAAGGTGAACACCCGGCCCCGGGCGTCGCCTTCCATCATCACTTCCGCAAAGGCCTGATTCAGAAGATCCATCTCGGCCTGGAAATCCCCGTAGGTGACATCCATGTCCAGGCCACCGAGCACCACGGGAACGTCCTTGAGAATACCGGGAACGTTGAGATCCATGGTGATGTTGGTGAAGGGCGTCTGGAAGCCGACCCGGGTAGGGATGTTGATGTTGAAGACAAATTCCTGGAGGGCCTGTTTGATTTCCACATAGTCGAGCTGATCGTAGCGGATGAAGGGGGCCAGAAGGGTGTCGAAATTGGATACGGCCTGGGCACCTGCGGCTTCCCCCTGAAGGGTGTAGAAAAAATTGACGAGCTGTCCCAGAGCCGAACGGAAGTGACGGGGGGGAGCGCTTTCCACTTTGCCGGAAACGCCCTTGAAGCCCTGGCGCAGCAGATCCTGAAGATCCCAGCCCACGCAGTAGACGGAAAGCAGGCTTAAATCGTGGATGTGCATCTCGCCTTCCTTGTGGGCGCGGCGCACTTCCGGGGGATAGATGCGGTTCAGCCAGTATTCCGCCGTGATGTCCGAGGAGATGTAGTTGTTCAGCCCCTGGAGCGAATAGCTCATGTTGCTGTTTTCTTTAATTTTCCAGTCCATCTGACGGAGATAGTTATCGACCAGGTCTCCATTGACCCGGCTGACAATGTTCCGGAGCTGCTTGCGTTGTTCCCGATAGATGATATAGGCCTTGGCGGTCTGGAGATAGGGGGAGTCCAGGAGGGTGCGTTCCACGATATCCTGAATGGCTTCCACATCCGGAGAGGGGCCAAGGCGCATGTCTTTAATGAGGGTCAGAACCCGCAGGGTGAGCTTGCGGGCTTCCCTTTCGCCAAATTCCCCCGTAGCCTTGCCTGCCTTGGTGATGGCGGCTGTGATTTTGGAGGAATCGAATTCGACAATACGACCGTTGCGTTTTTTGATACTTTCAAGCATGGGATCTCTCGGTTTTTTTAGGGTTGATCCGGGACGGGAAGAGGTCTGGAGGGATACGGAAAAAGTCCCGGTTTCAAGGGGCGTTTTTCATTTTTTCGTCCCAAAGATAGGGGAGCTTTGAGGGGAAGTCAAGTCTGTATATTGGGTTTGTTTTGGGTATTTGTATCTATATATTGTGTTTTATGTGGGATGTGTTTGGTTTTTTTGGGAAAAAAATCTGGGGTATCCCTGGATATGCTTTTATTTTTTTCAGGGAGTCTGAAAGGGGATACCCAGGATGAGGGAGGGGAATACAGTGAGAAAAAAACCGGTGCACCGGCAGCACAGGACGCCCTGGTATGATACGGATATTGCCTGCAGGGCGTCTTTTTGGTTTCTGGCGCTTGTTTTGATTTTCGGGCTTGCGGGTATTCTTGTGGCTCTGGATACGGAACCCTGGCTGCACAACATCTGGGTTCCTCTGGTTCTTTGCCTTGTCAGTTTCTGGCTGATGGTACGGATCCGTTTTCGAGTGAAACGGCGTCAGCTGGATTCAGGGAATCCGGAGACAGGAGGCATTCCATGAAGTGGTGAATAATACGGGCCGTAGCACCCCAGATTTCGGTATCTCCTACAGGATAGCGCAGTTCTGTCCAGTCCGGTTCCCGTCCCTGAAATCCCTGACGCTGATGGGTTTCCATCAGGCTTTCCAGGGGGATGTCCAGAACCCTGGCAATTTCTGAAGGATCATGGCGCAGAGGGCCGAGACCGTTCCACCATCCGGCGATGACTTCAATGCAGACATTGTTCAGGGTCATGAAGTGGCCCATGGAGCCGATGATATCCACCTGATCCGCAGGAATATGAAGTTCTTCCTCAAGCTCCCGCAGTGCTGTGTGGGTACTGTCCGGATCTTCAGGATCCACATGACCACCGGGCAGGGCAACCTGACCGGCCCAGGTGTAGTGGGGATGGGCGGCTTTTTCGATGGCCAGCAGTCTGGGGTGGGTTCCCTTTTGCAGAAGAAAGGATACCGCAGCAGGACGTATGCTTCTGCGAGGCGGTACGGGATGGGGGTGTTCCAGGATAATATTTCTATAAATATCAGAAAATTTTGTCATTGCTGATGATTTCCAGTGTTGAGAATTTTGAGGATACGCAGAAAGGTTTCCGGGGGTACATATCCGGGTCTGCTGAACAGCCCCTGACCTTCGGGGGAGAGAAAGATATGGGCGGGAACTCCGTTGACCCGGAATTTCCTGGCAAGGGCGCTTTCCCTGTCAATATCGATACGGCTGCTGATGAAGTGGGTGTTCAGGTAGTGGGCAACGTCAGGATGGGCCAGGGTTTTTTCTTCCATGGTACGGCACCAGGAGCACTGGCTGCTCTGAAAATAAAGATATACTTTTCTTTCAGCCTCTGCGGCTTTTTCCATGACCTTGGCGTGGGGTGTCCAGACTAAGGTTTCGGCACCCGGAGGGACTGTTGCAGCCAGGGAGAAAAAAACCGACAGGAACAGAAGGCGGATGATGGGCATGTGGATGTCTCCTTCAGAAGGTTGCGGGTCGCGATACCGTCCCGTATCTTTATGGGATATAAAAAAATGTGCACGCTGTTTTCACGTAAGCAGGCTGGCGTTTTTTATGGAAACCTGCTTTGCGGCAGGCGGCATAAGGAGTTTCAGCAGCAGGGTCACGGAATCAGAACAAGCCTTCCCATTTGATTGGTCATGAGCAGAATGCCTGTGGTCACAAGCAGTATCCCGGCCAGTACATTGGCCACCCGCATAAAGGGTTTGATCCTGCCCAGAAGATGCATGATCCGGGCTGCGGTAAAGGCCAGAAGCCCGAAGGGAAGAGCCAGTCCCAGGGCATAGACAGCAAGAAGTCCTGTCCCCTGTACCATGTTTTCCTGGGTTCCCGCCATCATCAGGATGGTTCCCAGAAGCGGACCGATGCAGGGACTCCAGCCTGCGGCAAAGGCCATGCCGATGAAAAGGGAGGCAAGGGCGGTTACAGGTCGTGATTTCAGATGAATACGTTTTTCTTTCTGAAGGAGGGGGATACGGAGGATTCCCATGAGGTGCAGGCCAAAAACAAGCACCAGGGCACCTCCCCCAAGACGCAGCCAGATTCCGGTTCCGGAAAAGAGCTGACCGATCAGGCTGGCCGAGGCCCCCAGAGCGATGAAAACCAGAGAAAAACCTGACACGAACCCAAGGGTTGTCAGCTGAATCCGGCGCCGTGCTTCGGGGGATGGGCCTTCGGAGAGTTCTTCCATGGAGACCCCTGAGATAAAACTGAAATAGGCAGGAATCAGGGGCAGAATACAGGGCGACAGGAAGGACAGGATTCCGGCACTGAAGGCTGCAAAGATGGACACGGGTTCCACAGGAAACATGATGACTCCAGAAAAAGGGCGGGTAGGAAAGATTTTGTTTGGAAAGGCTGGCTCAAAAAACCGGATTTCAGAACACACAGAGGGGTCGTGTTTTCCTGAAATCCGGATAGCAGACATTTTAAGAGAGCCCTTTTGGGTGTTTCAGGTTACACCAGACTCCGGGAAAGTTCCCGCGAACGATCCCGTGCCGCCATAATGGCCTTCAGTACCAGATCCTCAAAGCCCCCTTCCTGAAACACACGAATGGCAGCGGCTGTGGTACCACCGGGGGAGGTGACCCGTTGTCTGAGGGTTGCGGCATCCGTCTCTCCCTTTTCCAGGAGGGCGACGGCTCCCTTCAGGGTCTGTAGCGTGAGGGTCAAGGCATCTTCAGCGGAAAGGCCCAGAGCTTCCCCTGCCCGGATCATGGATTCTGCCAGGAGAAAGAGGTAGGCAGGGCCGGATCCGGACAGAGCGGTGAGGGCGTCCATGAGGGATTCGGGCAGGATGCAGGTTTTACCCATGGCGGCTACCAGAGTCAGAGTGAGGTGCATGTCTTCGTCCCTGGCTCCTGACGACCGGCTGATGCCGGACATGCCACATCCGATAAGCGCGGGGGTATTGGGCATCACCCGCATGACGACAAGCAGTTCCTTTTTTTCTACAGTCAGAGGAGCCGTAAGCTGTTCTTCCAGAAAGGCCAGGGGGATGCCAGCTGCTATGGAAAGAATCTGTTTTCTTTTGGAAATATCTCCGTACTGGGGGTTTTCGGTCAGTTCTTTGAGCAGGTTGGGTATCTGCTGGGGTTTAACGGCCAGTACCACCATGTCGGCTGCCATGAACACGGCCATATTGTCTGCTGTGGTTCTGATACCGCATTTTGCAGTCAGATATTCTCTGCGGACAGGGTTGGGATCGGCTGCAAGGATTTTTTCGGGGGCAAGACCCAGGCCATGGCGGAGAGCCAGGATCATGGCCTCGGCCATATTGCCTGCACCGATAAATCCAATGGTTTTGGAAGCAAGGGGAGAGGACATGGGGACTCCTTGGTGAAATGTGTGGTTGAACCCTGGGGTGGTGTCTCCTTTGAAAAGGCCACAGCCGGATGCCTTCTGACGGAAGGATATGCCCGAACTTGGTTCAGGATACAAGGTTTGAGACCATGCTTTTTCATTTTTCAGCAGGAAGATCCTGGTTTTTCTCCTGACATCTCAGGATGCGTGCCCCTGTGCCATCCGTCTTCTTGACGGATTCAGGGATCATGCCGTATGCTGCACCATCAAGCGGTCAGTCTTCCTCTTTTTTTGGGATGTCTTTTCAGAAAATCTGAAAAAAGGCAATTGGTGTTTTTCCTGCTTGTCGGGAGTTTTTTTCATGCAATATTCAAAATGAGGTTTTCCCATGTTTGTTTTTGGAAATTTTTTTGTAGCCCTGGCCAAAATCACGGAAATTGTATTGACCCTTTACATGTGGGTGCTCATCGCAAGGGCCCTTTTATCCTGGGTCAATCCGGATCCTTACAATCCCATTGTCCGTTTTCTGGGTCAGGTGACAGATCCGCTGATGAACAGGGTGCGCAGGATACTGCCCATACAGTTCGGGGGGATTGATTTTTCCCCCATGCTGATCATTCTGGCTATTATTTTTTTGAAGGAGTTTCTGGTAGGCACCCTGTACAATATGGGTGTGATGATGGGACGCTGATTAAAGGATCCGGGCTTTCAGGGTAGAAAAGACTTTCAGGAGGTTTCGATGGCGAGAATAGACGCTTTTTTTAAGCTGATGCACGATCAGGGAGCTTCGGATCTTCATCTTGTTGCGGGTCAGCCCCCTGCCCTGCGTATCAATGGTGAAATGGAGAGGGTTAAATATAAGGTTCTCGATAATGATGAGCTCCGTTCCATGCTCTATGAAATTTGTCCTGAGGATAAAATCAAGCTCTTTGAGGAAACCGGGGATATTGACTTCGGGTATGAAATCCAGGGGCTGGCCCGGTACCGATCCAATTATTTTCTTCAGCGCAATGGTGTTGCCGCCGTTTTTCGTGAGATTCCCACCACGATTCTGACGGCGGAACAGCTGGGGCTTCCCCCTGTGCTTTCCAAGCTGGCCTTTCTGCCGAGAGGCCTGGTACTTGTGACAGGGCCTACGGGTTCGGGTAAATCCACCACCCTGGCTGCCATTCTGGATGTGGCCAACCGGCACAGAAAGGATCATATCATCACCGTGGAAGACCCCATCGAATTTGTGCACAGGAGTCAGAGTGCCCTGGTGAATCACAGGGAAGTGGGGAATCATACCCGGAGTTTTTCTGCGGCCCTGAGGGGAGCTTTGCGTGAGGATCCCGATATCATTCTTGTGGGGGAGATGCGGGATCTTGAGACCATTTCCCTTGCCATTGAAGCGGCCAGTACCGGACATCTGGTACTGGCCACCCTGCATACCAACAGTGCCGCCAAAACCATAGATCGCATCATTGAGGTCTTTCCCGCCAACCAGCAGTCCCAGGTGCGTTCTACCCTGGCGGACAGCATCCGGGCGGTGATTTCCCAGACCCTCTTCAAGCGTATTGATCAGAAGGGCCGGGTGGCGGCCATGGAAATCCTCATTGCCAACCCTGCTGTCCGTAACCTGATTCGGGAAGGCAAAACCTTTCAGATAGCTTCCATGATCCAGACCGGTAAAAAGTATGGCATGCAGCTTCTCGATGATGCCATCATGACACTTTATACCAGGGGGGTGATCAGCGCAGATGATGCGTATTCCAAGTCCAATGAAAAATCCCGTTTTGTGAATTTCCTGAAAAATCCGCCCCTGGATTTTACGGAGGTGTGATGACACGCCGGCGTTTCAGATATGTGAGGATCAGGAGAAAAAAGCATGAAAAAACAGGAGATTGATCATATTCTTACCCAGATGCTGGATTTCAGGCAGAATGTATCCGACCTGAATTTTACGGCAGGACGTCCGCCCCAGGTGGAAAGTGACGGCAAGCTGATGGGCGTTCCCATGGATCCCCCCCTGACGGCCCTCACACCGTATCAGACGGAAATCCTGGCCCTGACCCTTATGGGACGGAACCGGCGTATTGCCAGACAGCTGGCAAGGGATGGCTCCTGTGACCTTTCCTACAGTCTTCCGGGAAAAGCCAGGTTTCGTGTCAATATTTTCTCCCAGTCCGGGGGAAACTATTCCACAGTCTTAAGAAAGCTTGAAGCCCGCATTCCCAGTATTGACATGCTGGGGCTGCCGGAAGTCTTTCACAAAATTGCAGCAGAAAAAAATGGCCTGATTTTCGTCACAGGGGCCACGGGTTCGGGGAAGTCCACAAGCCTTGCAGCCATGCTGGATGCCATCAACAATACCCAGCAGGTGCATGTGGTTACCCTGGAAGATCCTGTGGAATATCAGCACCCCCAGAAAAAATCCACCTTTAACCAGAGGGAAATGGGGGTGGATTTTCCTGATTACGGCACGGGTCTGCGCGCCGCCCTGCGTCAGGCACCGAAGGTGATTCTTGTGGGCGAAATGCGGGATCGGGATTCCGTTGAAATCGGTATACGGGCTGCGGAGACGGGGCATCTGGTGCTTACCACCCTGCATACCGTGGATGCGGGTAAAACCATTAACCGTATTATCGGTATGTTTGAGAATGAAGAAGAAAAACAGATGCGTATCCGCCTTGCAGATTCCGTGAAATGGATTGTCTGCCAGCGTCTTTTGCCCAGGATTGGGGGAGGGAGGGTTCCAGCCTTTGAAATTCTGGGTACCAGCCTCCGGGTCAAGGAAATTATCATGAACGGAGAGTCTGATGGAAAAACCTTTTATGAGATGATTCAGACGGGCCGTCACAGGGGGATGTGCACCTTTGATGATTCCATTATCCAGCTTTACGAGAAGGGACTGATTACCGAATCCACAGCCCTCAGTTATGCTTCCAGACGGGAAGCCGTGGGGAGGGGACTGGATCAGATAAAGGCGGCCAGGGGAGAAACCACAACGGATATTGATAACCTTGAAATTGACCGGAACTATGGTCGGCAACGGGAGGGGTTCTGATGGATCCGGAAGCAGGTAGCCCCCAGGTATGTGAAGGTTGTCAGGCTTCTTTCCGTATCCCTGCAGGTAAGATTCCACCGGGGAAAACCGTAATATTGAATTGTCCCAAGTGCCGCAGACCCTTTTCTTTTACGGCTCCCGATGAATGTCATACCCGTGATGCCACAGGGAAAAACAGGGAAGAACTTTCTAACCTGGCAAAGGCTGGATTTTCAGAGTCTCCAGCATCGGCTTCTCCTGTGTCCTCCCTGGTTTTTGCTGAGGAGGAGGGGGATCTTGCCATGATTTGTATGGAAGATGCAGGTGTTGCTGCTGAAATCCATAAAACCCTTGAAATGATGGAGTATCAGGTGCTGGAAGTAACGGCTCCCCATGAGGCCCTGAAAACCCTGCGTATGCATGCCTGCAAGCTTGTGGTGGCGGATGAGGGCTTTGGAGGGGCGGATGCGGATCGTAACCCTGTGCTGCTTTATCTGGAGCGGCTGCCCATGCAGGTACGGCGGGAGATGTTTGTTGCGATGCTGTCTAAAAGGCACAGCACCCTGGATTCTCTGGTGGCCTTTGTACGCAGTATCAATCTTGTGGTGAATTACCGGCATCTTCCCGATCTGGAGCGTCTTCTCCGGCAGGGGATTTCCGATCACAGACATTTCTATGAAGCCTTTCAGGAAGCCATGCGGGAGGAAGGGCGGTATTAAAAAATCTGATTTTTCCCTTTTTTTTCAGCGAGCGCTCCCATGCGTCAGCGTGGGAGCGCCGTACTTGGTGTTTCTGCGCCCAAAGCCATCACTCTTATGAAAAATGTATGGAAGTAGAGGCAGCACCTGAGACGGCATGGCTGAGCCAGGGGAGTCATCAGATAAAAAAGCCCCTTTCTTTGTGCGCAGGGGCAGAGCATCTGACAGGCATGGGACTGAGGAGCCGTTTTTTTATGCCTGTGTTCTGGGGATGTGCGCGCTTAAGAGCCGTAGTCCTTCAAGGGTGAGGGTACTGTCCACAATTTCTATGGTGCGGGATACTTCCTGCATCAGGGGTGCCAGACCACCCGTTGCGATGATTTTGAGGGGTTCTCCCATTTCTTTGCGGATGTTGTCCACCATGCCGTCCACCAGAGCGGCATAGCCATGCAGGATACCCGATTTCAGACTGCTCTCCGTATCCCTGCCAATAACCTGGGGAGGAGGGTTGAAAAGGGCAACCCTGGGCAGCTTGGAAGCCCGCTGAAAGAGGGCGTCTGCGGCAATGGCAATACCGGGAGAGATGGCACCTCCCAGGTATGCGCCCTGGTTTGAAATGACATCAAAGGTGGTGGCGGTTCCAAAATCAATGACCACAAGGGCCTGGGGGTACCGGTGGTAGGCGGCCACGGCGTTGACGATACGATCTGCTCCGACTTCCGCCGGATTGGTATAGAGAATGGGCATCCAGCCCTGAACGGAGGCCGCACTGACCCAGTGGGGCGGAAGACCTCCGATATGGCGGCGGCAGAAGGCATCCAGAACAGGTACCATAGGGGGAACAACGCAGGAAATGAGAGTTTGCTCAACCGCCGTCAGGGGAATACCCGCATCCTGAAAAAGATTTTTGATCAGCACATAAAATTCGTCCGCCGTGGTATCCCGTCTGGAGGGGACACGCCAATCCTTTCGGAGTTTTTCTTTTTCAAAAATACCAATCACGGTGTTGGTGTTCCCGACATCGATCACCAGCAGCATGGAGCCTCCTCATGATGTTTTATTGGGGAAAAAACGGATGCAACCATCCTGCAAAGCAGAAATTTTGTCAAGCAGGATTTGACGAGGAACGGGAAGATGTTTTTTAGGGGCTGCCGGGATCCGGATGACCGGGGATGCACAGGTTTTTTTTATATTGTAAAATAGCTCGGGTGACATCCAGAGCTGCGCGGGTAACGGCGACATCATGGACGCGGAGTACGGCAACCCCCGCTTCTGCCGCCAGAACAGAAGTCGCCAGGGTAGCCGCCCGGACTTCTTCTGAAAGCACATCCGGTTCTTCATCCTGGTGTGTGGTGAGCATACGGAGAAAACGTTTACGGGACGTGCCCAGGAGCAGAGGGAAACCCAGGGCCCTGAAATCTTCCAGAGCTGCCAGAAGTTTCAGATTGTCCTCCAGGCTTTTTCCGAAACCGATTCCCGGATCCACGAGAATGCGGTCTGTTGCGATTCCTCCTTTGAGGGCTTTTTCTGTCCGGTTCTGAAGGAAGGAAAAAACTTCCTGAACCACATTCCGATAGGATGGGTTCTGCTGCATGGTCTGGGGAGTGCCCTTCATGTGCATGAGTACCACCCCTACCCCCGTATCGGCACAGAGGGGGAGCATATCCGGGTCTTGCAGGGCAGAAATGTCATTAACCAGACTGGCTCCGGCCTCAATGGCCGCCCTTGCAACCTGGGCCTTGTGCGTGTCGATGGAGATGGGAATGCTGCTTTCCTCCCGCAGTGCCCGGATCAGGGGGAGTACCCTGCGACATTCTTCTTCTGCGGAAACGGGGAGGGAAAAGGGACGGGTGGATTCGCCGCCAATATCCAGAATGTCAGCACCTTCACGGATAAGACGGCGTGCATGGTTCAAAGCTTTTTCCAGATCCAGGAAGCGACCACCATCGGAAAAGGAATCCGGCGTACAGTTGAGGATGCCCATGAGGGCAGGACGGCCCTGGATCCATTCATGGATTGGGGCCGTTTGCATCAGCAATCCCGTCATCTTCAAGGGGCCTGTTCAGGGTTTCGGGTCTTCGGGTTTTCTCAGGGTTTCCTGTTCGGAAACTTCCTCGGAATGGGAGTCTTTGTCCGTTTCTCCGTACTCTTCCGTATCTCCGGCTGCTTCGGCATTTTGTTTCTGGGGTGGATCATAAAGGTTGTCATCCTCGTCCATTTCGGGCAGCTGGGAAGGGAAGACAATCTCCGGGCGTAAGGAGAGAATCAGCTCATCCAGCTCCTTGCCCTGAACCGTTTCCTTTTCGAGAAGCAGCTCGGAAAGTTTATGCAGCAGTTCCAGGTTTTCCGTAAGGACTTCCCGGGCGCTCTGGTAGGCACCATGAATCAGTCCCGTAATTTCCTGGTCGATTTTTTTGGCGGTGTCGTCGGAGTAGTCCCGACTCTGGCCGATTTCCCTGCCAAGAAAAATCTGTTCATCTCCCTTGGCATAGGAGATGGGTCCCAGTTCTTCGCTCATCCCCCAGGAACGCACCATACGCTGGGCCACATCCGTAGCCTGTTTGATGTCATTGGCGGCTCCTGTGCTGATACGGTTAAAGATGATTTCTTCGGCGACTCTGCCGCCAAAGGCCACGGAAAGGCCGCTGATGAGCTGGTCTTTATAGCGGAAGGGGCTTTCATCGGGCAGGAACCAGGTGACACCCGCAGCCCGACCCCTCGGGATGATGGTGATCTTGTTGACGGGATCCGTGAAGGGAAGCAGTCTTGCCACCAGGGCGTGACCCGCCTCATGGTAGGCGGTCACCCGTTTTTCTTCCTCGCTCATGACACTGGATTTGCGTTCAAGGCCCATATAGACCTTGTCCTTTGCATCTTCAAAATCCTTCATGTCAAGGAAGTCCTTGTTGCGTTTTGCGGCGATAAGGGCGGCTTCGTTGACCATGTTTTCAAGATCCGCACCGGAAAATCCAGGCGTACCCTTGGCCATGACTTTGACATTGACATCCTTTGCGATGGGGGAACGCTTCATGTGAACCCGCAGGATGGCTTCTCTGCCAGCAATGTCCGGAAGGGGAACCACCACCTGACGGTCAAAACGACCGGGTCGCAGCAGGGCGGGATCCAGGACATCGGGGCGGTTGGTGGCGGCAATGAGGATGACCCCCTCATTGGATTCAAAACCGTCCATTTCCACAAGCATCTGGTTCAGGGTCTGTTCCCGTTCGTCATGGCCTCCCCCAAGACCGGCACCACGCTGGCGGCCCACAGCGTCGATTTCATCAATGAAGATGATACAGGGGGCATTTTTTTTGCCCTGGTTGAAGAGATCCCGGACGCGGGAAGCTCCTACACCCACAAACATTTCCACAAAGTCCGAACCGGAGATACTGAAAAAGGGAACTCCTGCTTCCCCGGCAACAGCGCGGGCCAGAAGGGTTTTTCCCGTACCGGGAGAGCCGGTGAGGAGAACGCCTTTGGGAATACGGCCTCCCAGACGTGTAAATTTTTTCGGGTCTTTGAGAAAATCAACGATTTCCTGGAGTTCTTCCTTGGCCTCCTCTACCCCTGCCACGTCGGTGAAGGTAACACGGGTGGTATTTTCATCCATGAGGCGAGCCCGGCTCTTGCCGAAACTCATGGCTTTTCCTCCCCCTCCCTGCATCTGGCGCATGAAAAAAATCCAGACACCGATGAGAAGCAGCATGGGCAGCCATGAAACAAGTACGGAGACAAACCAGGGGGCTTCCGCCGGGGGTTTGGCCTTGATGGCAACGCCCTTGGTGCGGAGCGTGGGGATCAGATCCGGATCTTCCGGGGAAAAGACGTTGAATTTCTGGTTGGTGTGGGTAACAACGGTAAGATCCCTTCCCTGAAGTGTAACACTGGCAATCTGCTCCCTGTCCACCATGCTGAGAAAGTCCGAATAGCCGATGCTTTCTTCGGCATACTGGGGCTGGTTGAAGATGTTGTACAGCATGATGAACATGAGCAGAATGACCAGCCACAGAGAGATATTTTTATAGAATGGATTCAATGCGCCCTCCTGGAGCGTAAAAATGTGTCCGTAAATTGTCCGAATAAAGATCACTGCGGTAAAACATCCTGCCCATAGTAAACATTATCGTACGGTAGGCAAGAAAAAGATTTTTTTTGAAACCATGGAGAACGGGTGTTTTATGGACGTGAATGCATATGGAACATGTGTGAACAGAAATACCAATATTTTTTGAAAAACATCCGTGTGATCCGGATGGCATGTTTTTTTTCAGGAATCCGGAAAGGATGTTTCCTTACGAAAACGTTTAACGCATAGCATATTTTCGGAATGGGGTGAAGGCTCTTGATCTTCCTGGGGAAGATTTTTATGAATCCAGGAGAACCAGATGGGTGTTTTTTCTTGGATTTTCTGAAAGAGCCGGTTTGCCGGAGGCAGTTCCGGTACCCAGAGAATGTGCTGATCTTTCAGAACAAGGGGCCTTGCCGATCGGAGGTGCAGGGGGATTTTTGCCTCTGAGAGGAGGCGTGAGACCTTTCGGGATCCGTTCCTGCCCTGGGGGTGCATACGATCTCCGGGGTGCAGGGAGCGGAGCATCAGGGGGAAGATTTCAGCTGGGAAGGCCTGATGAATACCGGGAGCATCGGGAGGTGGAGGGGTGATTCGCATCAGAAGCTGTCCCATACCTTCGGGCAGCAGAACCCGTGCGGGAAAAATCTGAGGCAGGTAAAGGGTCTGGCTGAAAGAAGGGGATGGGGGAGTGCCTTGGCGAAGATTTCTGGACATGCGGCGCATTTCAAAAATGCCTGAGGAACTGCGTACGAGGATACGGTCTGAGAGGTGATACTCCCAGGATTCTTTTTGGGAAAGCCTGCCTTGCAGGGAGCGCAGCTGATCCCATGAGAGTGCCAGGGCGTCTCCTTTGAGCTGTGTGACACCATGGCGAAGGATGCGGGCCTGAAGTCCGGGGCTAAGGGTGGCAAGTCCTTCTGCATTCAACCGAAGGGAGAGGCCTGGGCTTTCTTCCAGAAGAAGGGCTTTCCAGTGGTGCTGCACCAGGGTATCGATCCACTCATTTTCTGCTTCGGCAATGCATCCTGTCCTCAGAAGGGCTTTGCGGATGCCGGGATTAAAGTTTTTTTCCAGGAGGGGAAGCAGGGTGTGGCGGATGCGGTTGCGCAGAAAACGGGTATCCCGGTTGGAGGGATCTTCCTTCCAGGGGAGGTTTTTTTCCTGAAGATAGGTGAGAATTTCCCTTCGGTGGACGTCCAGAAGGGGCCGTACCACCCTGTCCGCTCTTAAGGCGGGGATGCCCTTCAGCCCATCGGGGCCGCATCCCCGGATGAGATTCATGAGGATCTGTTCGATCCTGTCGTCCGCGTGGTGGGCTGTGGTGATATGGGTATAGCCATGGGCCTTTCGGAGGGCGTTGAAAAAGGCATACCGGGCCATACGGCCTGCTTCTTCCATACCGTACCCGGGAAAATCCTTGGCCAGGGAAACTTTTTGTACATGACAGGAAAGTCCCAGCAGGCTGGCCTGTTTTACCACAAAGGCGGCTTCCGTGTCCGCTTCTTCCCGGAGTCCGTGATTCAGGTGGGCAATCCCCAGAATCCCGCCATGCCAGGGTTGTAAATCCACCAGAGCATGGAGAAGGGCCATGGAATCCGCTCCACCGGAGACGGCAACGAGAATCTGGTGTCCGGGCTCCCACATGTTGTAGCGTTTCAGGGTAGAGAGAACGGTTTTCAAAAATGGAGAAAGCGGGGGCATAAGGGCCTGTGGCGTGCTTTTTTAGGGTCTGAATGAAGAATACCTTGTCAAGAAGTCCCATGCTCTGTATAAGGATTCCGTTGAATGAGCCTCCAGGGGCATCCTGGTCGGCCGCTGCGTAACATACCCACGTGAACCTCGTCAGATCCGGAAGGAAGCAGCGATAAGCGAGGTGGTGTGTGTCGTGGATCGATCCCGGCCAGGATGCCTCTGGGGGCTTGTTCTTTTTCCTTCCCCCTGCTGTTTCGCATCAGATCCTTTCCGCCCAGGAATTCACCGCATTTTTATAATGCTTTTTGACCCGGTACATGGCCTGATCCGCCATGAGCAGAAGATCCTTTTTGCTGCTGGCATCATCGGGATAAATGGCAAAGCCGATGCTGGCACTCACCCGCAGGGGAGGAGAAGCTTCGGGCTGAAGATAGGGGGTGTTTCGGATGGCCTCAAGCACCCTGTTCAGTTTGATTTCAGCTGTTTTCCTGTCGCATCCCGGCATGATGAGGATGTATTCATCCCCGCCGTATTTTGCGGGAAGATCCGTTGGATTCAGAACTTCCCTGAGGGTCTGGCCGACTTCCCGGAGTACGCGGGATCCCATGAGATGACCGTAGGTGTCCACCACCCCCTTGAAGTGATCCATGTCCATGAAAGCCACTGCCAGTTTTTCTCCCTTTTGAGCCGCATGCTGAATCATTTTTTCCAGGATTTCGTGCATGTATCTTGCGTTGTAAAGGCCGGTATATTCATCGGTGATGCTGAGATGTCGGATATGTTCCAGGAACTGGGCATTGCGGATGGCAATGGCAGCATAGTCGGCAAGCAGGGTGAGGATGGGAAGATGGTGGGTCTCAAAGGCCTGCACGTCTCTCAGATTGAGAATTTCGATGACTCCCAGCGCTTTGCCGTGGATACAGAGGGGAAAACAGAAGATGGAGCGGGTCTCAAAACCTGTGATTTCATCCACCTCAGGAAAAAAACGGGGATCTTCCCGTACATTGGCAACAAAAACCGCTTCCTGGTTTTCCGCCACATATCCGGCAATACCCATTCCCCGGTCTATACGGATATGGGAGAGTTTTTCCTTTTCCACACCCACTACAATTTTGAAGCTCAAGGAGCCTGTGTCTTCGTCCCTCAGGAGAAGGGACCAGTGTTCTGCCGCAACCAGGGCACTGACCTTTTCCATGATAAGCTGAAGAATTTCGTTCAGATTCAGGCTGGAAGTGAGGCGTTTTCCGACTTCAAGACAAGCCAGAAGGGCTTTGGATTCGAGTTTGCCGGGAGTATCATCTGCCATAAAGCCCATTGTCCTGCTCCTGTGTACAGGGGGTTCGTGTAAAATCGCAGGAGTATAGGAAAGAAGGGCCTTAGAAGTCAAAGTTCATTTTTAATCCGGTTCACTTTTAATTCAGATCCATTCTGGATCCGTTTTGCCTGTTTTCCTGCCCGGAGATGGCAGGAAGGTGTTTTCCTGCGATGAGGGGTGTGTTCAGAGTGGGGGGCGCCGTTGAGGACAAGATGGCCGTATTCAGAGCGGCAGCAATGGCGGAGCGGCTGGAAGAATCCAGCATCCGCAGACATTTGCCATGTTTGCGGCAGATGTCTTTGACCATTCCGCAGGCACCATGGCTGTTGCAGTTAACGGGGCAGAGGACAAGATCTGAACGGCGCACACGGGCTTCCAGGCTTTGTTTTCCACCATGGATGCAGCCGTCATGGTATTCAAAACACCCGCCTGCGGATTCCACGGCGTGCCGGTAGAGCGTTTGCATACAGGGCCGTCCCCCCACCACAAGAATGCGGCGTTGAGCCAGACTGTGGCAGTGTCCAGGATCCGGACAGGCACAGGGAAAATCGGGAATCCGCTCTTTTTCCTTTTTGCAGGTTGGGAGGGCTGCTTGCTCTCTGGATTCCGGACAGCGACGGAGCGTTTCTCTTTCCTGTTCCAGTTTTCGTACCCGTTCCGTGAGCGCCTGATTTTTTTCCTGCATACGCTGGAGCCTTTCCCGGAGAAGCTCCATATTTTCCCGGGATTCCTCCCGGATTCCGGTATGCTCATCCCTGTCCTGTCTGGGGAGGGGGGACTGAATTTTACTTAGTTCTCCCTGCATCCTGGTGATGTCCTCCTGATACTCCCTTTGGAGTCTGCGGAAAGTATCCTTTTCCAGAGCCAGAATTTTTTCCAGCCTGGCTATGGTTCTGCGGCTTTCCAGGAGATCCCGCTTGGCCGTATGTCCCAGCATGTGCAACTCGCCGAAAACCTGGAATTGCAGGGAGGAAGAGATGTTGGAGCGGCAGGCGATGATGTAGAGCGGAACGTCAATGTCACCATCCAGAACTCCTTTTTCCCAGAGAGTCCGGATATCGGATTCCGGCGCATGCAGCCAGGCCTGAGCCTGGGGTTCAAGGTGTTTCCGGAAGAAGGTATCAATTCTCCGGGCGGCTCTGGAAGGTTCATCAATGCTGCGCATCACCGTTTCATGAAGGGCAGGGCCGGACATGCGGCGCACGCAGATTCCTGCTTTTTTCAGAAGACGCTGGTGCTCTTCAATGGAAAGACAGGTACCCACAAGGGGGCATTTCATCATTTGCGGGATTTCCCATATGGACAGGAAGCGGATGTCCGGGGGGATCCAGGTTTCAATGGGAAGTTTGAGAGTGGCGGAGGCAATGCTCAGGGGAGGCATGGAGGTCATGGGGATTCCTTGAATTTGATGGGTGTTTTGTGCTTTCACAGTGCTGTGGAGGTCAAAAAACAGTCCCTTCACGAGAGCTGTATTTTATCCGGACACTATGTTTTTATTTTTTAAATGTTTTAGTGTCAACTAAAAAATTAAAAATAAAAAATAATTTTTTGGGGATTTTTTGAGTCAGAAGGGAGAGGGAAAGGCTGTTGATTCCGGAGCAGACTTACTGGGGATTCAGGGGGGCGGAAGGGGCCGGTTCCGGGCTGCCGCCCCTTACGGGTTCTTCATGGGCCTCGGGGAGGTTTTCTGGCAGGTTTTCAGGGCGCGGCTTCAGGTAGTGGATTTGCATACCCAGGTCATCACGGGTATCGGGTATGCCATCTTTTCCGGGGCTTTTGAGTTCAAAGCCTGATCCGTCTTTTCCCAGTCTGTAGATCAGGGGGTTGCCCCATGCATCAATGGGGGTTTTTCGCCTTAGATTGTCGGGAAAGTGTTCTGCCAGAAAGGTGTCGAGAGCATTTTCGGCAGGGTAAGAACCGTTTTTCTGGTAGTGGGCCTCAAGAAGCAGGGCCGTTTCCTGCATTTCCTGACGAACCGAGTTTTCCAGAAGGTGCGCGATGCTGATGCTCAGCATCTGGTCAATTTCATCCCGGTGCAGGAAGAAAATCAGGGTGATCCCCAGAGCATACAGGGGGAAGCGCATCCAGAAACGGTATGGAAAGGGGAAGATTTTTTTCATTCAGGAGATATAGCAGCACCTCATGACCTCGGCCAGAAAAAAATTCCGTCTCCACAAGGAGTCCCAACAAAAAACGCTCCCTTCAGGGAGCGCAGTCAGATTTGCATCAGGAAGATTTGGGGCATCAGTAGGGAAGAACAGCGATTTTTTCGGCATCCTCAAGCCTGAGGGTGAGATGATAGCCCTTTACCTTGATACCGATGGTATCATTTTCCAGATCAATTTCTTCGATTTCCACGACATTTCCCGGGCCGGCTTCAATGTCATTGAGGTGTCTGAGGGCGGAAGCCCTGCCTTCCAGAGAGGAAAGCACACCTTTTTCACCCGCCTTCATGCGGGAAAGGGGGAGCAGGCTCCTGGGGGTATCCTGAACCATATCTTTTTTTTCACGGATTTCGTTGACGCAATTGGAAAGGCAGGATTCACATCCGCCAGCTTTTGCACGCTCGCAGTGCCGGGAAAACCCTTTGAGCCATTCCGCGCCACCTCTGGGACAGATATCCACAAATTCCACAAACTGGATGAGACGATCCAAAATGGTGGGAGATATGGCATGTTCCATTTTACAGGCCGCATCTTCGGCCTCATTTTCGGGAATTTGAAGAATTTTTGTGAAAAAATCCTTGAGGGCTTCGTGGCGGCGCACCACATCCCGTGCCAGCTCCGTACCTTTGGCCGTAAGGGTGATAAGATCATAGGGAGCGTAATTGATATAGCCCTTTTCAGACAAGGATCTGAGGGCACCGGTCACAGAGGAGTTGTTCACATTGAGGCGTTTGGCAATGTCTTTGGCCCGTGCGGCCTGTTTTTCGGCAACAACGTGAAAAATGGTTTCCAGGTAGTCCTCAAGACTTGCACTTAGTTTTTCATTTTCGGATTCGGACATGGTCTCTTCCTGGGATTGGGATTCATGGGCCTTTTGCCCTGTTGTCTGTAGGCGATGCAGGTGTAAAGAAAGGAAAAGATTCTTTCTTCGGAGAATCTTTGCTTATTGTAAATACCATCGTTTTCTTTGGCTTTTTTGTCAAGCCATAAAACCGTATCGGGTTTCTGAAAAATCTGTTCCTGAGAAAAGATTTCTTTTTTGGGTAAGTATCTGCCCTGAAAACTGCGGGGAGATGGATTTTATTTATTCTGCATACGGATCATCCAGCTGGGTTCTCCATTATAACTGCTCACCTGGATTTCATTAAAAATGACATTTCTCACCCTTTCATTGACCGTCATCTGGGATTTGGGGCCGGTAATCCGTGTGCCCGGCATCATGGGGCCTTTCAGTTTCAGAACCGGACTTGGCGGATTGCTCTTGTTCCAGTCCTGAAGTGATCGGTATTCCCAGCTGTTTTCCTCAATTTTTTTGCTGAGTTTTTCCATTTTTTCCTGATTCTCGAGAATGGTATCGAGGATGCTGTCCTGCTCAGTAAAAAGGGCTTCAACGGTTTTTTCTGCGGAAAGGATAATGGCCTCCAGGTTTTTGATCTGCTGGACAAGGGCCTCGGTTTTTGGCGTGTCCTGTTTTATTTCCTGGTACAGCTTTGCAATGATTTTGTGGGTTTCATCCTGGAGCTGGGCTTTTTCTGCTATTTCCCGGTGCAAATCGACCTGTCGGCCTTCCTCCTTTGTGATGTTTTTTTGTATCTGTTCCATTTCCTGTTTCAGAGTCTCTTTTTCTTCATTGAGGCGCAGGGTTTCATTCTGGACACGAAAATCTATTCCAATAAAAAGGGTACAGGAAGAGGAAGCTTCTGTTCCGACCTCGTAGATTTCCATCCCCCCTCTGGCGGCGGCCTCACTGGCGATGAGCTTGCCTCTGGGCAGGATGAGGGCACCGCTGGTGCGGATAACAGAGTTGATGATTTCTTTTTCAACAAGGATGTTACCGAAGGCAAAAATTTCAGAGTCAATAATAAATTTTGCCTGCACCGTACCCCCTGCCCGGACTTTTGAGCCGATGATGCCGTCTTGAATCACCAGATCTCCGCTGACTTCAATATCTGCTTTTGTTGCTGTTATGGCTGTTGCAGAAGCGGCTTTCACACAGAATCCGGGTTGTACACTGCCCCTGATACGGATGGCCCCATGGAAAAGGACATGACCGGTTTTGGGATCCACGTTGCCCTCTATGCCCATTTCTGGGAATACGGAAATTTTTCCTCCCAGGGTTGCCTGGGGCTGACCATCAATCAGGGCATAAATCATCTGGCCATCCAGGGAAAGTTCGGCTCCGGAACCCGCCCTCAGTTCCACATCTTTTGGTTCTCGGGGCTGGGAGGCTTCGCCTGTCACCTTCATGCCGGGCTTCCCCTTTTGAGGGGGGATACGTTCCGCAAGAAGACTGTGGGCTTTTGTGAAGGGGGTTTCTCCTCTGTCGAAATAATCAATTTTCCCGTCTGCATCGATTTTTCCCGCCTTCAGATGGTCAGGGTCAAAACCATAGCGGATATACCCATCCACGGGTTCGGTGGGGGCAATGCCTCTGGCTACCGGAAAGGCTTCCTTGTGGGCCTGAGTGTTGTCCAGATAAGCCTGGAGGGTTTTATCCGATACCCCTCCGAAGAGTACCCCGGCATCTTTGATGAGTTGTTTGAGTCCTGCAATGTCCATGTCCCTTGAAAGTTCAGGAGCCGGGATGAGCTGTGCTGTCATACCCTCCATGTCTATTTCCACCAGCACCCCGGCATCAGCGGGGACAGGCAGAGCCGGGTTTTCCTGTGAAGATGTCTGTTGTGGTGTGCTTGGGGGAGCCTGGGAGGGTGTCGGGGCAGAAGGGATACGTTTTTGCTCACGCAGTACGGAGATCATCTGTTTGTGGCTCAGGACTCCGGCTTCCACAAGGATGTTACCGAGAAGCTTGATGGTTTTGTTGCGCTTGAATTTGGCCAGCTGGGTTTCCAAAGCTCTCAGAATATCTTCCTGGGTGCAGTACTGATGGATCACACAGAGACGGCCAAAAAGCTGATCCATCTGTCGGGTTTCGTAGAAAAGACGGGTGGCATGGAGCAGGCTGATTTCCTTGCGGCCTACAAAGCCCAGGGTTTCAAGCACCACACTGAGACTGGGGGGCTTTTCGTTTTTTTGTTGCTGGTTCCAGTACAGAATGGCGTTTTGCAGCTGCTCTGTTGTGATGAAATGATACTGGAGAGCCATACGGGCGATGGCCATTTCTTCTGCGGGGATTTTCCGGGAACTCCCCGTAATCTGTCTTCTTCTTTCTTCCTCCTGTAATTTTTCCAGAAGGGAAGGGGACGCCGGAGGATGGGGATCCGTTTTATTTTCCCGCATCCGCATTAAAATGAGGTCTCTTTTTTCCGGGCTGAGTTTTTCCTTTTGTATCAGGATATCCCCGACGGCCAGCAGCCGACCTTCCCGGTAGGCCTGGGCCTGTTCCTGTAAGGCCGTTTCACAGCTTTCAGAATCAAGAAGTTTCATTTCCAGCGCCGTGGAACAGAATTGCCGATCCAGAGAACGCAGGGTGCTGGCCAGGAGTTTTTCCATGGATGCCGCCTGGATATAGCCTCCGGAAAGAAGGACTTCCTCCAGAGTCTGTGGCGTTCCAGAGGCTTTGCTTCTGTACATTTCCGATATGGCCTGACGAAGCTGATCCCGTGTAAGCAGGCCATTTTTAATGGCAATCCTTCCCAGAATGGGATAGGCCATGTCCCTTTTCAGATCCTGGGCGGACATTCCTGCCGGAGGAGATGCGGTGGCGGATGAAGGGGGGGGCTGCGGCATCATATGGCCTCCTGAGAGGAAAGAAGGAGAAGGTCTGGACGTCTGGTGGATATAAGCATATTTTAGCGGATGTAAAAAGCAGGGAGATGTCTGAGCTTGTTTTGAATCCCTGTCGGCGGGGGATGCCCGCTGTCAAAGCCTGCTCTCTTTTACCAGAAAGGAAAGAAATCATGACCCGGGGGTATCTTGAACACCTGAATCTCTTGTGCGATATGGGGGAGCTGACATCCGCCCTGATGGATTCCCATGATATTCAGACTTTTCTTAACCGGACTGTGGCCCTGGTGGCAAGACATTTGAAAGCAGAGGTCTGTTCCATCTACCTCTACGATGAGGTTTTAAACCGTCTGTTCCTGCGGGCGACCCTTGGACTGTACCCGGAATCCGTGGGATCTGTGTCTCTTTTTCCTGAAGAGGGCCTTGTGGGACGGGTCTTTTCCAGCCTTGCACCTTTGTGCATCGGAAACGGGCAGAAGCATCCGGATTTTCGCTATTTTGCCCAGACCGGGGAAGAGCGCTTTCTCTCTTTTCTCGCTGTTCCCATACACCGGGGCAGTCTTTGTATTGGTGTACTGGTGGTGCAGCATATGGAGGCAGATCATTTCGGGGAGATGGATGTACGGGCACTGCGGGCAACGGCATCGCAGCTGGCCAGTGTTCTGGAAAACGCCCGTCTGCTGCTTTCCCTTTCCGGAGAAGATTTTCTGAAGACAGCCCCCCTCTCTCCACCCATACCGTCCCTGATTCGGGCCAAAGTGGCGTCTCCCGGGTATGCTACAGGGTCTTCTCTCATTTTCGGTGTGAAACGCCGGTCCCTTCTTCTCGAAGATCCGGAAGCAGGGTGTAGCTGTGAACCCATTCCCTTTTCCCAGGCGATGGAAAAGACCCTTGCAGATCTTGGGGCACTTCAGGAGCGTTTTACGGAAAGGCTTCCGGAAAGTGCTTCCCTGATTTTTACAGCCCATTTCATGATGCTGAAGGATCCTTCTTTTCGCAGGCGTATTGAGGAAAAAATGGGGCAGGGGCTTTCTGCCATGGCGGCGGTGCGTACCGTGGCCCGGTATTATATCGCTCTTTTTGACGCCTCTCCCCAGGCTTATATCCGGGAGAAGGCGGCGGATATGGAAGACGTTTCCTGCAGGCTTCTTGAAAACATGAAACCCTGCCAGGATGAGGCCTCCATTTTCAGGCCTGAAGGCAGCATTGTGATTGCGGCAGAGCTTTTTCCTTCGGATATTCTGAAGCTTGTCAGTGAAAATGTGGCGGGAATCGTTCTGGTTTCCGGAGGCCTTACCTCCCATGTCTCCATTTTGTGCCGATCCCTCCATATTCCCCTGCTTTTTGTCGAGGAAAGGACGCTTTTGCAGCTTCCCGAAGGAACGCCCCTTCTCATGGATGCCATTACGGGGAATCTCTATGTGAATCCGGAGGCGGAGGTAAGGGAAACCTTTGCCAGGAGTGAAGAGGCCCGACGGAATACGGAGTCCGTTGTCGAAAATATGGCGGAAACAACCTGCACAGGGGATGGGGTAGGGGTGAGGCTTCTTGCCAACATCAACCTGCTTTCCGAGATGCGCCTTGCCAAGGTCATGAAGGCGGAGGGAATCGGTCTGTACCGCAGCGAATTTCCCTTTCTGATCCGTCCAGCCTTTCCTTCGGAAACGGAACAGGTTGCCATTTACAGAAAGCTGTTTGAGGAGATGCCGGACAGGGTCGTGACCATCCGTACCCTGGACGTGGGGGGCGAAAAGGTGCTGGCCCATGTCAACGGGGAGGAAGAGGTGAACCCTGAACTGGGGCTGCGCTCCATCCGTTTTTCCCTTTTGTACAGGGATGTGTTTGAGGCCCAGATCCGGGCCATTCTGCGTGCGGCATCGGGTGCTGCAAGTCCGAGGATCATGTTTCCCATGATATCCAGCCTGGATGAGTTTCGGGAGGCAAAGGCCATTGTACTTTCCTGTATGGCGGCGCTTCAAAAAGAAGGGCTTGCCTGCCATGTATCGCCCCAGATCGGTATGATGGTGGAGCTGCCCGCAGCGGTGGAAATCATCGAGGAGTTTGCAAAGGAAGCGGATTTTTTTTCCATCGGAACCAATGATCTTGTGCAGTATATGCTGGCCGTGGATCGCAGCAATGCGCAGGTGGCCCATTATTATCAGCCCCAGCATCCTGCTGTGCTGCGTGCCCTGACCCGTGTGGCGAGGGCTGGAAAGGCTGCGGGAATCGACGTGTCCGTTTGTGGGGAAATGGGCCACGATGCGGCTTTTATTCCCTTTCTGCTGGGAATCGGCATACGTACCCTGAGTCTTGATGCCCAGTTCATGCCCGCTGTGCAGCAGCAGATTCTGACGTTGAAGATGAAGGAAGCGGAGGAACATGCTGAACGGCTTCTTGCCCTGGCATCGATCCGGGAGGTCTCGTCAGTCCTTGGGCTTAAAGGATGATATAAAAGAGCTGGGACGGCGGGCCGTCCCAGCCGGGGAGCAGACAGACTGAACGTGAAAGCCCGGAACAGGCGGTCAGGCAGAAGGGGGACAGGCACGGAGCCTGCCCCTGCCTGGCATGGGTGAAAAAGATAAAAATCAAGATTTAAACATCCTCGGAAAAATTCTCAGAAGACTGAAAACGCCCCCAAGACGCTGTAAGATGCCATTTCCATAGAAGGTGTAACAGGCTCCCCGGATACCCTGGTAAACGGTAGCGCCAAAGGGATGCCACCAGAGATTTTTCTTTGCAAAGGGGGCGTAGAGGTCATGCACCACCACCTTGGGATAGGTCATTTCGTCAAAACCGAGCTGACCGTGGGTACGACCGCCCCCTGTTTCCTTGGGGCCTCCCCAGGGCGTTTCCGCCAGCCCGTGGCTCATCAGATGATCGTTGATGGTCGCCACCCCCACCTGAATCTTTCTTGCCAGAGCTTCGGCCTTTTTGCTGTCCTTTGACCATACGGAACAGGTAAGCCCGAGATCTGAATCGTTTGCCAGAAGAAGGGCCTCCTCCATGCTTTTCACCGCCATGACGCCGATGACGGGGCCGAAGGTTTCTTCCCGCATCACCAGCATGGAATGATCCACATGGGTCAGTACCATGGGGGAGACAAGGTAGGGATGCCCCGGCTGCATGGGCGGTTTTGCCTGGGCATGAATTTTTGCACCACGGGCCAGGGCCTCTTCCACATGGCGTTTCACGGTTTCCACCTGACGCAGGGTGGTGATGCAGCCGATATCCACCTCATGATCCCTGTCGTAGCCCACCCGCAGGGCCTCGGTTTTTTCCTTCAGAATCTCAAGGAAATCATCGTACACGGCTTCATGGACATAGACCCTCTCCACCCCGCCACAGGACTGGCCCGCGTTCTGAAATCCGGCCCATACGGCTCCGGCTGCCGCCCGGTGCAGATCCGCATCTTCACAGACCAGCATGGCATCGTTGCCGCCCAGCTCCAGACATACGGGGGTGAGGGTTTTGGCCGCAAGTTCAGAGATCTGTTTGCCCACGGGAACGGAGCCTGTAAAAAAGAGCTTGTCCACCCCGTTGGCGAGAAAGGCTGCCGAAGACTCGGAGCCCCTCATGTTCACATAGGAAAAAACACCCTCCGGCAGATCCGCTGCCTCCATGCACTGTTTCAGGGCCAGTCCGGCCATCTGGGTTTCCGTCGCCGCCTTGAGTACCACACAGTTTCCCGCAAGCAGGGCCATGATCACTTCGGAAAAGGGAATGGCAAAGGGGTAGTTCCAGGGGGAAATCACACCCACCACACCGTAGGGTACCCGGGTGATCTTGCTGATCTTGTTCATGAAAAGGAGGGAGGACGGCAGGATGCGGTGGTCTTTCAGAAAACTTTTCGCCTTTTTGCAGTAATAGGTGAGGGCCGCAATGGCGGGAAGAACTTCCGCCGCGAGGGCGTCCGTCCGGGTTTTACCGTTGTCCCGCGCGATGGTCTCGGCGAGGCTGTCCACATGATCCACCATATAGGTGCGGATTTTTTTGATTTTGGCAATTTTTTCTTTCATGGGAAGGGCGGCCCATTCGGGCTGGGCGCCCCGCGCTTTCATGAAGAACTGCCTGACCTCATCTGCGGTGTGCATGGGAGAATAGCCGAGGATTTCCCCTGTTCCGGGATTCTCACATTTTGTCTGTTCCATCTCCTGAAAAGCCTCTGTCTGATACATGCAAAACTCCTTGTTTATGCGTCCTTGCCTGCGGGGTGGCGGGATGGGAGACCTTCGGGTTTCAGAAGGCTTTTTTCAGAACGGCTCTGGCATCTTCAATGCCCATTTCTTTGGGATTCATCATCAGGGCACCATCATTGATGGCCTTGAGGGCGATGTCCTCCAGATGTTCCTCACGTGCCCCCGCATCCTTAAGCCGCATGGGGAGTCCGCATTTTTTCTCCAGAGCCTTCTGGAGGGTATGGAGGGATTCCAGCAGCCGCTCCGGCCTGTTTTTTGCCGGGGTCGCCGCATAGATATCGGCACCTGCAAAGGGCAGGAGCAGCTCACCGATGTATTTTGCCCTTTCGGGAAGATTATAGGTCAGTCCGTGGGGCAGGAAAATCCCCATGGCCACCCCATGGGGAATGTGGCTGACCGCCCCTGCCGCATGGCCGAGGGCATGCACCATGCCCACCATGGAATTGGAAAAAGCAGCTCCCGCCATACAGGAGGCATTGGCAAGGGCCAGCCTTGCGGTGGCATCCTCTCCGTTTTCCACGGCAACGGGCAGATAGCGGCTGATGAGGGAGATGGCCGCCGTGGCATGGGCGTCACTTAAAGGGTTTTTCTGCAGACAGGTGTAAGCCTCCATGGCGTGGCTCAAGGCATCCATGCCCGTGGCTGCCGTGATTTTTGCCGGCATGGTGAGGGTCATGCGGGGGTCAATGAGGGCAAGATTGGGCAGAAGGTGGCGGGAGACGAAAGCCATCTTCACATTTCTGCGGGTATCCGCAATCACCGCCACAAGGGTCACTTCTGAGCCTGTGCCTGCCGTGGTGGGTACCACCACAAGGGGCTTCAGCGGCCCGGTGAGGCGGTCTGCACCCATATAGTCCTTCAGCTCTCCCTTGTCGTGGGAGACGACAATATTGACCCCCTTGGCCGTGTCAATGGGGGAGCCTCCGCCCACGGCCACAAGGCCATCGCATCCGTTGGTTCGATAGACTTCGGCAATGGCGTTGACCACATCCACGGAGGAATCCGGAGGCACATCATCATAAATGGCACCGATGGTCATGCCGGAGCTTCCAAAGGCTTCCTGCACGATCTGAATGAGGCCTGCGGCCACCACCCCTTTATCGGTGACAATGAGAGGACGGGTAACCCCCATCTGGCCAAGTTCATAGGGAAGATTGTCCAGGGCTTTGTGGCCGGAAACGATTTTGACGGGATTATGAAATTCAAAGTAGGAAGGCAGCATGACGGCAACTCCTCAAAGGGTTTGGAAGATAAGGGTCAGGGGGGCATCCTACAGGCCGAAGGGGATGCCCAGGGTGTAGAGATACAGGCGGCCCAGGATGGGGTGGGCCACGGAAGGCATGCGTTTGACAAGGGGCCTACAGATGATGGCCGGATAGAGATAGGTCAGCAGGCGGTCAAGGCAGCGGACAAAGGACATGGAGCGGGCCACATCGCCTACGAGACTGAGACGGTTTTCCACAAAGGCCCGTGCAGATCCCATCTGCGGTGTGAGAACCAGAAAGGCACTTTCAATGTGTTTGAAGCGGATGACCAGATCCGCGTTCTCTGGTGCTTTGCCGATATACCGGATGCGTCCGCTTTCTTTTTTTATGGCCATGGAAGGCCCTTTGGGCAGGATACACATGGCAAGGGTAAAGCCCTCCTCCCATTCAGCCACCTCTTTGCGGATGCCCGCATCCAGCCTGGCTGCGGACTGAAAGGCCCTGCCCAGCACAAAAAAGACCACCTGGGCCACCAGTTCCTTGAACCATTTTCGGCCCGGAGAAATGGGTGCGTATTTTTTTTTCATACTTTCCTCCCACGCTGACAGTTGTTTTTCGATTTATGGTGACATTGCCTGACGGTGTTTTGCCGCTTTGTTCTGCTTTTATCGGTGAACCGGAGCATCCTCCGTAAACATCCGGTTGGCGGCCATGAGGGAAGCAATGAGGGCACCGAGTTCCACCTTTTCCTCACGGATCAGATCCTGAATGATGCAGCCGTCAATGATGGCGATGATGAGGCGGGCGATGAACCCGGGATTTTTGTGCAGGGGAAAGAGCAGGCAGAGGGCTTCTTCCAGCATGGACTCCCACTGGCTGTAGTTGGCGGAAATTTTTTCCCGCAATCCGGGGTTTCCCGCAACAGCCTCCCGGACAAGGTGAAGATGGAGGCGTCCCCTGTCTCTGGCCTCCAGAAGAGAAGCCATGAGCAGTGTGAACAGACGTTCCGGGTTTTGTCGCATACGTTCCAGAAAACCCAGCAACTCCTCGGTGATGGTGTTCATGTGGGATTCTGTGATGGTGAAGATCAGGTCATTTTTGGAGGCAAAGTGGTAGTGCAGGGTTCCTTTGCTGACTCCGGCTTCGGCGGCAATATCCGCGAGAGAGGCCTTATCAATGCCTTTCTCCAGGAAGAGGCGGGTCGCCGCCTCCAGAATACCTTCTCGTGCCAGACCTTTGGGTCTTTCCGATGTGGTCATGTCCTCTCCGTGAATGCTGTTTCGTTCGGCCAGCCGACCGAATAATGATTCCGTTCTTTACAGGAAAAAAAAGGGTCTTGTCAACAGAAGAAAAAAGATGTGCGGCAGGCGAACACTGTTTTTTTGGGGGAGTGGGACGAGTTGTCCCGGTCTGTCCGCTGTGTCGGGAAGAGCCGTACTGCGGAGGCTAAAGGGCAGCCTGGGCCAGCATGGCGGGGGGCAGGGGGCCGTAAAGACCCTGTCCTGCATTTTCATGGGCAAGCAGTGCAGCACCAAGGGCTCCCGTAAACGGGGCCTCGGGGATCAGGAGGCAGGGAAGGCATGTCGTCAAAAGATCCCGCACAGGGGGGGAAAGGGCGAGACTTCCGGAAAGAAGGAATTTTTTGTGTGCGGGAGAAGGCAGGCTTCTGTACAGGCTTTCTCCCAGTTCTCGGATCAGTTCTGTGGTGCAGTTTTCTCCGGCAAGACTGCGCAGCCAGAGTTCGATGGCGCGGGCATGCAGAAGGACGGGGGACTTTTCAGGGGATGCCTGCTCCTCTCCTGTTTCCATGACAGCATAGGGATGCCGGAGAATGGCCGGATGGGGCAGGTTTTTTGGGGCGGTATTGCCAGGCGGGGAAGCCTGTTTTTTGTCATCCGGCATCATGCCAAGGATTTTTCCCACCCCGGTCACGGCCAGCAGGGGGGCAATACTGTGAAGCGTACGTCCTCCCTTTTCAAAGTCCACACACAGGGCGGTTTCTTCTCCCAGATCCACCACGCGATGGACATCGGGGCAGAGCCATGAGGCTCCCCTGGCCAGGGCAGCAGCCATGGGAAAGACGCCATCCAGCCGTGGGGTGTGGTGAACAAAACAGCCCGTTGCGGCGCACCAGTCCATATCCGAAGGGAAGAGTCCCGTGCATTCCGTCAGGTGTTTCCAGAGCCATTCTGCGATTCTGCCCGGATTGCCGGAATGGGGGCGTGATGCTGCGGCAAGGCAGACACCATCTTCCATGAGGACAACTTTGATGGTGGCATGTCCCATATCCCATCCTGTAAGCATCATGATGGAACCTCCCCGTTTTTTTCTGACGAGACGCTTTCCAGCAGGCTGATAAGCTGGTTCAGGGATGGTGAGGGCAATTCCCGTATGGCGGAAAGTGTTCTGCGGATTACGGGAATTTCATCGTCATAGCGCATGAATCCGGGCATGGCATGGGAGCAGAACACCACCCCCACCATGTGGATGAAAAAGGTACGGCTGAGATCCGGTGAGAATCCAAGATGTTCTCCCATAGCTTTCAGGGCGTAATCCGTTGCTTCATGGAAGGCTGTTCCGGCATTTTTACCGGCTGGGGTTCTCAGATAATCCAGAACCAGAAGGAGGATATTCCGGTAGTGCTCACCATAGCGGCCCAGAATTTCTCCAAAACGATCCAGCCGTTTTTCCTTGGATTCCAGCGTTGAAAGATCTTCCAGATATTCGGCCACATTGGTTTCCATAATACGCTGGAAGAGCATTTCGAGGATACTTTCCTTGGTGGGAAAGTAGTGATAAAGGGTTCCTGTGGAAACGCCCAGGGATTTTGCAATTTCCCGCATGGAAAGGTTGGCGTAGCCTTTTTTTCCGAAAAGCTGAAAGCACTGATCCAGAAGTTCTTTGCGGTATTCTTTGTGATCGACAATTTTGGGCATGGGGCCACCTTTTTATTTCGAATGTTTGTTATAAATAAAAAGATGCGCACTGAAAGTCAAGGATTTTGACCTCTGCCCTGAGCCTGTGACACCTGAAAAAACAGTCGGAACCCATGCATATTCTGTTTGAAAACGAAGATCTTCTTGTGGTTGAAAAGGCCGTTGGCATTGCCGTGATTCCCGAACGCCGGGATACGGCGCCCTGTTTGTTGCATCTTCTGGAAACAATGCGGGATGAGCGGTTGTATGTGGTGCATCGTCTGGATAAGGAAGTCAGCGGGGTTCTCCTTTTTGCCAGAAATGCGCATATGCACCGTCATCTGAGTCTTGCATTTGAACAGCGCCGTGTCCGGAAGAGCTATCTGGCTCTGGTGCATGGTCAGCTTACCCGGGAAGAGGGGACGGTGGATGCCCCCATCCGTATTTTTGGTTCGGGCCGTATGGGGGTGGATGCACTGTCCGGCAAAAAAAGCCTGACCCACTGGAAGCGGGAGGCCGGGGGAAACGGTATGACCCGGCTAGCTGTTTTTCCCGTAACGGGACGCCGGCATCAGATCCGGGTGCATCTCTACCATATGGGCCATCCCATTGTGGGGGATCGACGCTATGGAGAGAAGGCCATGCAGCAGGAATGGCCAAGGCTCATGCTCCATGCCCATCAGCTGGAGTGCTGTCTGCCCTCCGGAGAGATGCTGCATGTTGTTTCTTCCATGCCCGCTGTTTTTGAGACGCTTTTACGATGATGGGCGTACCGAGAATGTTTCAAATACGCCTTCCATAAAGCGGGTCTGTTTTTTTCAGTTTTACCCGCCAGAAACCGTAACCTGCAATGAGAGGAAAATGCCGTGACGGATTTTTCCAGCCTCCATCCGGAATTGAAAAAGGCCCTTGATGGTGTGGCTTCCTTTGTGGAAGCCCTTTCCGGTACGCCCCCCAGCCAGGAGGAGCTTGCCCTGGTACTCGGACGTTATTTTGTGAAAAAGGAAATCTGTGACACCTTGCTGGCGGAAAGGAGTGCCCGCAGCGAGGGATGATGGGAAGATAGGCGGGCAGGAATCATATCTTTTTTCTATTCTCTCTGCCAATTGTATTGACAAGATCAATGGGCAGGCCTATTTTCTATGGGCCATTTTGTTTGGTTGCTCGAAATTCCTTATTATCCTGAAGGTTTGCCGTTAAAACGGTTGTTAAGGAGGTTCCATGATCGAAGTCAGTCCTGCGGCTCTTGAGCAGATCAACGCCTATTTTGAAGGACGCACCGTGATGCCCTTGCGGTTGTTTGTGCATTCCGGTGGCTGAGCGGGTCCATCTCTGGCATTGGCTCTGGATGAGCCAAACAGCAAGGATGAGGTTTTCACCATTGGTGGACATACCTTTGTAGCAGAAGCTGAGTTTATCAAGCAGGCTGCTCCTGTTAAAATTGATTTCACATCCATGGGATTCAAGATTGATTCCAGCATGGATTTTGGGGGCAGCGGATGCGGTTCCTGTAGTGGTTCATGCAGTACCGGTCACTGATTCAGAGTGGTTTTTCCGTAAACAGACCGGTATACTTGCTGATTCAGGGGCACCTTTGCGGGTGCCTTTTTTGTTTTCCTGTGAATTTCTCCTTCTCCCCTCCGCCTGTCCTCTGACGGCCTGTCTTGTCTTTCTTTTTTTCCTGTTATAAACTTTTTTCCATCTGTGAAGCCATCCGGGGCAATTGGATTTTTGCGGACAGGGGAGGGAAATGGTGGAAGTGTGCAGCATGTGCGGCAGATGCAAGGCCGCATCAACATGCCTTGAAACCCGTATTCGTATCGAGGGGACGTTTTACCGTCCTCTGCCCTGGCAACCCGGGAAAAAGACGGTTTTTGAACAGGATGGACTGCCCCGGCGCTGCCCATCCTGTGGTGTGTTGCCCGGAGGCTTTCACCATGTGGGCTGTATCCTGGAAATCTGCCCCCGCTGCCGGAAAAACTGGCTGTCCTGCAACTGTTTTGGCATCAAGATTGCCGTGAAAAAGGGAGAAAAGCCCCGATCTGCCCAAGTACTGGTCTTTCCGGGCAAGGGAATGAAACCCGGTTTTTCTGGAGGTGGATTGTGAGGGGATGGTTTTTATTTTTTATTCCGGTGCTTTTGGTTTTTTTGGGGCTGTATGTCCTGAGGCGTGCAAAGCGCAGGAAGGATGTCTATATCTGTACCCTTTACGATGAAAGGGACTGCACCTGTACTCCTGGAGAGGAGGAAAAACGATGAGAATTTTTTCAGGAATCCTGATACTGGCCTTTTGCCTTGCACTGTCAGCTTGTGCAGAAAAACAGAAGGATGACGACAGGCTGATGCTCCTGGGGAACTGGCGGGCTTCCCATATGAATGTTCATACCGTTTTAACCCTGAGGAACAATGGGAGCTGGCAGGCCGAGGATCGTGTTGAAGGCAGACATACCCGGATCGTTGAAAAAAGAGGTAAAAGTACGGGACGCTGGAATCTGGAGTCCAAGGACCGCATTGTTTTTTCAGTGGAGACTGCTGAGGAGGCTGCGATGTGGCCTGCGGGTTCCATGCAGTCCTTTGATATTACCAGTAAAGATGCGGGTCTGATGGTTTTTAAGCGAGAGGGCGGTCGTACTTTGGAGTGGAGAAAAATCAGAGCCGAGAGGCCTGAAGAGGGGGAAGTTCTGCTGCATCAGGTGGTAAACATGCCCCCCCTGCTTGTGAATGTGGCCCGTTCCCGTCTCCTTGAGCGTCAGCGTTTTTTGTGTATGGAGATGGAATTTGTGCTCTCCCTTGAAACACCCGTGCAGATTCCGGAAGAGATTCCGCCGCCGCCCCCCCTGCATCCCGAAGTCCGGGAGATTCTTCTCTTCTATCTTTCCAGCCTGGAGTACAAGGACATCAATTCCTTTGACAAGGTCAAGGCCCAGCGTCTGCATTTGCGACAGATGCTGAATCCCTATTTTGAAAATCGTCTTCATGAAATTGAAGTCCGCAATATTATTGTGGCTTCCAGCAAAGAGAGCTTCGAGGAATTTATTTTGCAATATCCGGAGCTTCGGCATGAATTTGGCCTGACTCCACCCGAGAAGGCCCCTCCCTCACCACCTGAGGCGGAGGCGGAAGCGAAGGCCGGGTAGGGAGCTGGGAGGGTGTTGGGAGAAACAGAGGTCGAAATATAGACTCACAAGGTCTTTATTTCGACCTTTTTTTTTCTGAATATGACCCCTAGAATTCCAATGGATTGTGTTTTGTTTTTTATATCAATAGGTTGTGGTTCTATGTCGGTTTGGCATACTCCTCGCAATGTAGGGGAACAAAGCAAGCGCATCCTTTCCCCCTTCCGGGTAAGGGCCTTTACTACCCCCCTTTCAATAAAGGAGTCTGCCATGAGAACCAAGGAACAGTACATCAGTGATCTGATGAAGCTCAAAAAAAATATCTTTTACAAGGGTGAACGGATCAGCCGGGATCATAAGGATCTGGAAATGACCCTGGGGGTTCTCGGCCACACCTTTGAAGCCGCCCGCGATCCTGAAAAAGCCCATCTCTGCACCGCCGTTTCCCACTTAAGCGGAGAAACCATCAACCGCTTCTGTCATATCCACCAGAGTCCTCAGGATCTGCATAAAAAGCAGGACATGACCCGTATGCTCTGCCGGGAAGTGGGCTACTGCATCGGTCGCTGCATGGGGGCGGATGCCAGCAATGCGGTGAACATCATCTCCTATGAGGCGGACAAGGCCAATGGGGGCAAGACCCGGTATCACGAAAATTTTCTGAAATGGCTGGATAATTTCCAGAAAAAAGACCTTGTGGTGGCCTGCGCCCAGACGGACGTGAAGGGGGAGCGTCTGCTGCGGCCCTCCCAGCAGCCGGATCCGGATCAGTACCTCCATGTGGTGGAAAGAAACAGTGAAGGGATCGTGGTTACAGGATGCAAGGTACACATCACCCAGGCTTCCGTTGCCGATGAGATCATGGTGGTGCCCACCCGTGCCCTTACCGAGGAGGAAAAGGATTATGCCGTGGCTTTCGCCATCCCCTCGGATGCGGACGGCATCACCCAGGTGATTCATCCCCACAACATGCGCAGCCGAACCCATTTCAAACGGGGTTTTGATTTTGGCGCTGCGGACTCTTATGTGATCTTTGACAAGGTGTTTGTTCCCTGGGATCGGGTCTTCCTCTGCGGTGAGCATCAGCATGGCGGACTCTGCGCCCTCCTGTTTGCCCTTTTCCACCGGCACAGCTATTCCGGGTGCAAGCCCGCCATCGGCGACATCACCATGGGACTTGCCGCCCTGGCTGCGGAGGTGAATGGCATTGAAAAAACGCCCCATGTGAAGGAAAAGCTGGCCAGCATCATCCAGATTGCGGAACTGGGTTATGCCGCAGGCTATACCGCATCCGCCCTGGCCAAGCCTGAGGTGAACATTCCCGGTTTCGGCCCCGTTCCCTTTGGTCCCGGTGCCTATGTACCCAATTCCATCTACTGCAACGTGGGGCGGTGTCTCACCGGAGAGGCGGTCTTCCATGAGCAGGAAATGCTCTGCGACATCGCAGGCGGGGTGCCGGCCACCTTCCCCTATGAGCAGGATCTCGTGAATGAGGAGCTGAAGCCTTATCTGGAAAAATACCTGAAACGCAACGCAAAAATTCCTGTGGATGACCAGATCCGTTTCTGGCTGTACTTCAGCGACATGACCGTATCCTCCATGGCGGGCTGCATGAACTACGCCAGTGTCCATGGTGGGGGCTCTCCCATTATGGAGCAGATCGCCATTACTACCCAGTACAACCTGAAGGAGAGAAAAGACGTGGTGAGACGGCTTGCCGGGATGTCCAAGGCCTGAGCCCTGTTTACAGCCTGTGCCGCATCCCTGTGCCCTTTGCATGCGGGTGCGGCATCCCATCTGCCTGAAGAAGAAGGAAACCGGGATGGACAGTAAGAAAACGATGACGACATCGCCCGCTGCTGAGGGCGTGAACGGGAAAAAACAGAAGGCAATGCCTGCGAATATGGACGCCATGGCCCGGGTTTTTGTTGAAAATCAGAGCCATGTCATCCATGAGGTGAATGCGGGGATGGATGCGGACAAAACCGTAACAGAGACCACGGAAGGGGACAAAACATGAACCTTTTTTCTCTTGAAAACAAGATTGCCCTGATCACCGGAGCCAGCCGGGGAATCGGGGAGAGTATGGCCCTTACCTTTGCGGCATATGGTGCCCACTGCATTCTGGTGAGTCGCAAACTGGACGGGCTGGAGGCTGTGGTGGAAAAAATCCGTGCCAAGGGTGGCAGTGCCGAAGCCATGACCTGCAACATGGGGGAGATTGAGCAGATTCAGAGTCTCATGGATGCTGTGGAGAAAAAGCATGGCAGGCTGGATATTCTGGTGAACAACGCGGCGGCCAATCCGTATTTTGGTGAAATGCTCCATGCGGAACCCTGGGCCTGGGAGAAAACCCATGATGTGAACCTTAAAGGGCCCTTTTTCATGACCCAGCGGGCCGCTAAACTGATGAAGGACAAGGGGCAGGGCGGAGCCATTGTGAATGTGTCTTCGGTGAATGGTGTCCGTCCGGCTCAGATGCAGGGAATCTATTCTGTGACCAAGGCGGCGCTGATTTCCATGACGCTGGCCTTTGCCAAGGAGCTGGCTCCCTTCAATATCCGTGTGAATGCTCTTTTACCCGGTATGACGGAAACCAAGTTTTCCAGTGCCATCACGGAGAATGAGCACATCAGCAAGGCCGTGATCTCCATGATTCCCTTAAAGCGCATTGCCGCACCTTCGGAAATGGCAGGAGCTGCCCTGTATCTGGTTTCCGATGCGTCTTCCTATACAACAGGCACCTGTCTTGTCTGTGATGGCGGGATGCTGGCCTGAACCTTCCCGGATACCTGTTTGAGTGATGTGGCGGGTTTGATCCCTGTGATCTCTACAGGGCATCCGGACACCCTATGGAAAGGAAGTCGGCATGATTGTCACGGCGAAGATCAGGGTCAGGCCGGAAGCTGCGAAAGAGGCCGAGGCCAGACTGATGCATCTTGTGGAAATGGCCAAAACGGAAGAGGGCACTTTGAGCTATGTCCTGCATAAGGACATGAAAACTCCGGGGCTTTTTTTTGTGTATGAAAAGTATGCAGACAAGGTGGCTTTTCAGCGTCACAGCAGTACGCCCCATGTGCAGGATCTCTTTAAATGGCTGACGCCCAACCTTGCAGAAGGCCCGGAGTTGTCCATGTATGAGGAAGTCGCCGCTTTTCAGGCCTGAAAAAAGGAGAGGGGGGATTTCAGGTGTTCAGATCCTGTAAATCTCCCCTGTCTGTTTTGAACATATCCTCCTGAAATGGATTGAGGCTTACAGGCTTTTTATCCGGAAAAGATCAGAGGGCATCAGAAAAATCCGCCATGGCCACATCAATGTCCAGGGCAAAGCCCAGTCCCTCGAATTTGTGGGTGAGCTGTTTGAAGGTATTGACGCCTACAACGGCACCGGTTTTGGTGATGAGCGGGCCCCCGGAGTTGCCGGGATAGATTTTGGCATTGGTTTTGACCCAGGTTCCTTCCATACCGGAAAGAATACCATTCACCACGGAGTGACGGAGTCCTGCCGGGTTGCCGATGGCATAAAGGGGGGTTCCTCTGGGCAGATGTTTCGGACTTGCGGTCTCCAATTTTGGGGTTTTGGCATAGCCTTCCAGATGAAGAAGGGCCAGATCGTGCTGCTGGCTGACCCGGAGTATGGCGGCCTGGAGAAAGGAGCCGTCAGCAAGACCGATTTTTACCTGTTTCTGTACAAGGGAGATGTCGTTCTGCCATTCAAAATCCCTGCGGTGCTGATCCACTTCCTCCTTCACCTGCCGGTATTCCTGTCGCTTCTCTTTCAGATAGCGTTCCCATTCCTCGATATTCTGCTTTTCATCTTTAAGGTTCTCCCTGGCTCTTTCCCGTTGATCCGCAGGCATCCGTGAAATCCGGGCCTCATAGTCCCGGATCTGCTGATAAGCCCTGGCAAGACGGTTTTCCTCCTGACGGATTTCGCCTTCGTAGCGCTTGAGCCGATGTTCCACCTCTCTGTAACGCTGCCGCTGTGTTTCCGTATCTTCCCTGTTGCCCTGAAGAACGTGGCGGTTGGTTAAAATATGTCCCCTGTCGCTGACAAAAAAGCCCGTACCGATTCCCATGGGAGATTCCACCCTCACCGTGGCCATGACGGCCCGTTCCACATCGGTTCCGGGTTTCAGTTTTTCTTCCAGGGTTTTCAGAAGATTGGCTCCTCTGGGATGGGCTGTACCCTGGGTGGCAATTTCTTTGTATCCTGTTTTGGGAACTTTCAGGGGATTGTCCGTAAAATGCATCACCCCCTTTTCATCCGTATACTGATAGATTTCAGAAGCCTGGATTTCAGTATGGAGCAACGGAAATAAAATGAACGAGAAAAGAAAAGGCAGGAGTCTGCGTTTCATGGGCTTTTCCTAATGGGGGTATGAAGTTTTTTTAGGGCGTTTACCGGATATTTTTCCGATTAGAGCATGGCATAGGGGTCTACGTCCATGAGAATTTTCACACCGTTTATCCTGGGGGTTACCGCAGCTTCGGCACTTTCGTTCAGCCTTGGGATATCTGTGCCCATGAGCAGAACCTGATGGCGGAACTGACCTGCCATACGGCTGATGGGGGCTTCGACGGGACCCAGGATACGCACCCTTCCCTGGGAGGCGGCTTTGGCCTTTTCTGCGCTGAGACGGGCAGCTTCCTGTACCCTGGCTTCGTCTTCCCCGGAAATGCGGATCTGTATCATACGTGAAAAAGGAGGGTATCCCAGGATGCGCCGTGTGGCGATTTCTTCGGCAAAAAAGGCGTTGCTGTCCTGGGAACAGGCACTTTTTATGCTGTAGTGGTCGGGGTTGTAGGTTTGCAGAATGACCCGACCGGAAAGGGATGCCCGTCCAGCCCGGCCGGCAACCTGGGCCAGGGTCTGGAAATTGCGTTCACCGGCCCGGAAATCCGGAAAGCTTAAGCCTAAGTCCGCATTTAAAATTCCCACAACGGTGATACCGGGAAAATCGTGACCCTTGGCCACCATCTGGGTTCCCACCAGAATATCCACTTCCCGGTTGCGGATCTGGCGCAGCATACGGATGAGGCTGCCCTTTTTTCCCGTGGTATCCTGATCCATACGCAGGATACGGGCCTCGGGAAAGAGGTAGCGGGCAGCACTTTCCACCTTTTCCGTTCCCATGCCCAGAACCCGTACTTCCGGGGCATGGCAGGCGGGGCAGAGGGGGGTGGAGGCTGTGGAAAATCCGCAGAAATGGCAGAGAAAGGCATTGGCCCTGCGGTGCAGGGTGAGGGAAATATCGCAGTGTCTGCATTTTACAATTTCGCCACATGCGCCACACACGGGAAAGCCTGCATATCCCCTGCGGTTGAGAAACAGCAGCACCTGCTCTCCCTTTTCCAGGGCATTTTTCATGGCGCCATAGAGGGGGCGTGAGATATAGCGGTCGATGCCGGAGGCCGTTTTCATTTCTTTGAGATCCACAAGCTCCACCCTGGGAAGGGGGCGCTGGTTGATTCTCTGGGTAAGCCGGAGCAGGGTGAAACGTCCGTTTCTGGTATTTTCAAGACTCTGTACCGATGGGGTGGCGGAACCGAGGACAACGGGACAGTCTTCAAGCTGGGCACGCAGGATGGCCATGTCCCGGCCATTGTACCGCAGCCCCGTATCCTGTTTGTAGGAGGTGTCGTGCTCCTCATCCACAATGAGGATACCCGGTTTGATGACAGGGGCGAAAACGGCGGAGCGTGCCCCAATCACCACGGGCAGTTCACCTGCCAGGATTCTTTCCCACTGATCCAGTCTCTCTCCCTTGGAAAGGCCGCTGTGCAGAACGGCCACCCTTTCTCCGAAACGGGCACGGAAGCGGCCTGCAATCTGGGAGATGAGGGCAATTTCCGGTACCAGAACAATGGCGGGTTTTTTTCTCTCAAGAGAATTTTCCACAAGCCGCAGGTAGACTTCGGTTTTTCCGGAACCGGTTACCCCGTGCAGAAGAAAACGGTGAAAGCCTTCTGACATATGGGCCAGCAGCGTATCCAGAACGGCGGCCTGTTCAGGACTGAGATCCGGCGGGCTGTCCTCATCCACCGGATCTCCCAGGGGATCCCGGAAAATGCGCTGCTCCTTTTCGATGACAAGGCCCTTTTCCAGAAACCAGCGGAGGCTGGCACTGGCATGGGGAATATCCTTCTCGATGCGTTTTGTATCCGCAGGCCCCTTTTCCTTCAGCCACTCCCAGAGGGCAAGGCGCTTGGGGGTGAGGGGGAGGGGGGGCTGGGCCTGTTCCCGGATGGCATAGATCCTGCGCGTTTTGGCCTTGGTTTCCTTCTGACGGAAAACCCGTTCCACGGTTACAAGCCCTTCTTCACAGAGAAGATCCATCTGTCTCTGACTGGCGCTTCCTGTCCCGGTCTGGATACGGGCGAGGGGCAGGGGGCCTTGGGTCAGGGCGTGGAGAAGATCCCTTTTGGGGTGATCCTCCAGTTTTTTTTTTCCGTTTTCCGTGAGAGCGTACATCCTCCGGTCCGAAAGGTTCAGACCCGAAGGCAGGGCCGTGGCAAGGGTTTCTCCAAGGGGATGATGGTAATAGGCGGCCATACGCTGATAAAAGGGCAGGTGCTCCGCAGGAAAGAGGGGCGCTTCATCCAGAACGTCCAGGATATCCAGCACCCTGACATGGGAGGGAGGGCTTTCCGTAAAACCGAGAACATAGCCTGTGATCCGGCGCGGGCCCAAGGGAACCAGCACCCGTATGCCCGGTGTGATCCGGGCCTGCAGACTTTCCGGTACACCATAGGTGTAGGACGGAAAAAGGGGAGCATCCAGGGCTACGAGGATCATGGTGTTGGGGGGTGTCATGGGGAAGACCTGTCCGTCTGGGGTTAAAAATCCGCTTGTAGCACCTCAGGCCGGGTCGGGCAAGGCCTTCCATCAGAGGGGCTTTGGGCTTGACCGACGGCCATGCTTCCTCTAATGTGTTGCGGATTCAATGCTTGAAAAGGCAATAAATCCTGTTATTTTGAGGAAGTTCTGCGTCCTTGGCCCGCGTTGGTTTTGTTTAGGATTTTTCACCGTATTGATCTGAAGGAGGATTTCATGGCTGTCTATGTTGCGGATCACCCCCTGATCCGCCATAAGCTGGGACTGTTACGGCAAACGGATCTTGCCACTAAAAATTTTCGGGCTGTTGCCAATGAGGTGGCCCGTTTGCTTACCTATGAGGCCACCAAGGATTTTGAAACGGAAAGCATCACGATAGAGGGGTGGGCCGGGCCCGTATCCGTGGAGCAGATCAAGGGGAAAAAGGTGACTGTTGTCCCCATTCTGCGGGCAGGGCTTGGCATGATGGACGGGGTGCTGGACATGATTCCTTCCGCCAAAGTCAGTGTGGTGGGACTTTACCGGGATGAGGAAACCCTGAATCCTGTGCGGTACTATGTCAAGCTGGCATCTGATATGGACAAGCGTATGGCCCTGATTCTGGATCCCATGCTGGCCACGGGGGGAACCCTTATCGCCACCATCGATCTTCTCAAGGAGGCCGGGTGTACCCAGATCCGGGGTATTTTTCTGGTGGCCGCTCCCGAAGGACTGAAACGTCTGGAAGCGGCCCATCCGGATGTGGATATCTATGTGGCTTCCGTGGATGAATGTCTCAATGACAAGGGCTATATTCTTCCCGGTCTTGGTGACGCGGGGGATAAAATTTTCGGAACGAAATAAGCGGAGGAGAACCGTACCATGCAGGACAATCTTGATCCCCTTGCCTACCGTTTTCGGGCGAAGGATGCCCTTGTTGGCGGGCAGATGCTTTTTGTGGCCTTTGGTGCTCTGGTTCTGGTACCGCTGCTGACGGGTCTGGATCCCAATGTGGCGCTGTTTACGGCAGGTGTGGGAACCCTTATCTTTCAGTTTGTAACCAAAGGCAAGGTTCCTGTTTTTCTGGCCTCTTCCTTTGCCTTTATTGCGCCCATTTCCATCGGTGTGGCCCAGTGGGGGATTGCGGCCACCATGGGAGGCCTTGTGGCCGCAGGCGGGGTGTATATTCTGTTAAGCCTTCTCATCCGCTGGCAGGGTGTGGAAATTATCACACGGATCCTGCCGCCTGTGGTTACCGGGCCTGTCATTATGGTGATCGGTCTGATCCTTGCCCCCGTTGCCGTTCAGATGGCCACAGGCGTGGTCAATCCCGCAGCCATTGTTCCCAGGGGGACGGCCCTGACGGTTTCCATGACGGCTCTGGTGGTGACGGTGCTGCTTTCCCTCCTGGGACGGGGGTTTTTTCGCCTGATTCCCATCCTCTGTGGTATTGTTGCGGGCTATCTTACAGCCCTTTTTTATGGTCTTGTGGATTTCACCCCGGTACTGAAAGCCTCCTGGTTCGCCATGCCATCCTTTACTTTTCCGGAGTGGCATCTCCCCGCAGTTCTGTTTATTCTTCCTGTGGCCATTGCACCGGCCATTGAGCATTTTGGAGATATTCTGGCCATAGGCGCCATCACGGGCAAGGATTATCTGGAAGATCCCGGTATTGAAAACACCCTGCTGGGGGATGGGCTGGCCACTAGTTTTGCCTCCTTTCTGGGGGGGCCTCCCAATACGACCTATTCGGAAGTTACGGGTGCCGTGGCCCTGACCGGTGTCCGCAATGCGGGAGTCATGACCTGGGCGGCCCTTGTGGCCATTGCCCTGGCCTTTGTCGGGAAGCTGGGAGCACTGCTGGCCACCATACCGGCTGTGGTGATGGGGGGGATTCTGCTGTTGCTTTTCGGAGCGATCATGGTGGTGGGGCTGAATACCCTGGTACGATCCGGTGCGGATCTCATGCAGAACCGGAACCTCACCATTGTGGCCCTGATTCTTGTTTTTGGCATTGGGGGCATGAGTTTTTCCGCAGGGCAGTTTTCCCTTCAGGGAATTGGTCTTGCCGCTATTCTGGGCGTTTTCCTGAACCTGGTTTTGCCGGGAGGGGGCAGAAAAGCCTGAATGTACCTTTGTTTTTCTGTGCATCGCTCTGTTTCTGCCGATGATGAAAGAACGCTGCTGAAGTGGATGGTTGGCAGTCTTCTGTTTCTCAGCAGGGCAGCCGCTTTTGTCTGGGGCTGTTTTTCACTGCGAGCCAGATGATTCCCGGCGGATTGTGAGATGGGAGATAGTCACAGGCCCTGAATACGGACAGGGGTCTTGCTGCAAGGTCTGGGATTTTACAGTCGTGAAGCCTTGAGCATGACCTCTGTCACAAACTGTGCACTGTTCCGGGTTGTCCAGTAGTCTGTGACATATCTTTCGAAGGATTCTTCAGCAAGCACATAGCCATGCTTGCGTGCCCAGGTACATATTTTTTCATAGGTGGCCTGGATGGTTTCATGGGAACCGATGTGATAGCAGGTAATCATCATCTGGCCACCAAAGATCATTTTTTCCGTTTCCCCGCATGGCATCAGTGCCTTCTGCAGAATACGTATTTTCTGATTTTTTTCCTGCATCCGATCCTGAAAGGAAGAAAAATTCAGAATAACGGGGCCTGTGATTTCATTGTTCAGCTTTTCCACATAATTTGTGAATTCAATATTGATGATGGAGGCCTCAATGTCATTGCTGAAGACCTGTTTCTGATAGAGATATTCGGAAGGCTCAACATATTTGACGGACACCTCATGGATGCGGTTGTCAATCACCATTTCGGCCTCGATGATGAGATCATACCAGTCTTTGACGGAGGCATATTTTCTGCGGATTTCTTCCTGTGCCTGTTTCAGTTCCCGGATTTTGGCTCGGAAGGATTTCTGGATGATCCTGTAGACATTTTCAATATTGCCTTCAATAAAAGCCCCCATTTCATCGAGCTTGAACCCCATCTGTTTGTAATATTTGATGACAGGAACGGCGAGAAGGGATTCCTTGGAATAGTAGCGGTAGTTGTTGCTGTCGTCTCTTTCTGAGCAGATCAGCCCAATCTTGTCATAGTAGCGCAGTGTTTTTTTGGATACATTGCAGATTCTGCTGACCTCTCCAATGGAATATCTGCTTTTATATTTCATTCTCGGGTTCTTTCAGCTTGTGGTGGAAGGAAGAGGCGGGCAGACGGGGCCGGACAGGGCGTTTTTTCGGGTGTTAATTATAAGATATTCAGCTGAAGTATCAAGTATTTAATGTTTTTTCTGATTACCATTTTGCTTCAGCTGTCGTTCCCACGCTGGAGCGTGGGAACGATGGGTTCAATGCTGCATGGGTAAAACAGCGATTACATGGCTGAAACAAGGTGGGAATGGCGTTTCCCTGAGAAGAAGCTTCCCCCCTTTTCCGGATCAGATGGAACAGCGTGCCTGACGACCATTCGGACATACTTTGGACACAACAGGAAAGTGGATTCGCGACAGCGTAACAGTAAAGGAGGAGAAAATCGTGATACAAGCCATTGCAAGTCTTTTGAAAGTTCTCCATTCCGAAGCCGAACCCGGCCAGATCAGTCTGGCTCTGTGTTTTTCCATGGTGGCGGGGTTTGCCCCTTTTTTCAGCCTGCCGACCCTGCTGATGCTGTTGCTGACCCTGGGGCTGCGGGTGAATCTTTCCGCCTTCATGCTGGGCTGGGGGGGATTTGCCATGCTGGCATTTTTTCTTGATCCATGGTTTCACCACCTGGGGTGGTTTGTGCTCACTCTTCCGGATCTGGAGAATTTCTGGACGGCCCTCTACAATCTGCCCCTCGTACGGGTAACCCGCTTTTATAATAGCATTGTAATGGGCAGCCTTGTGGTTTCCCTCTTTCTTTTTGTTCCCCTTTTTGTGATGCAGGTGCTGCTGATCCGCAAATACCGGAGCCGCTTTATGGTGTGGATCCAGAAAACCCGTATTTCCCAGATGATTAAGGGAACAAAAATCTATGCTGCCTACAGGGCGCTTGTCTGAGAGGAGAACTGAAAATGAAAAAATGGATCCGGTGGTGGGGACTGCTGTTTTTTTTGGTTTTTTCCGGGCTTCTTGCGGGCGGAATATGGCTGTTTTCCGGCCCCTTGATTGCAAAGGGCCTTGAGACCGCAGGCAGTCAGGCTGTGGGAGCCAGGGTGGATGTGGGGAATGTGCAGCCGCATTTTTTTCCACCCGGCCTTGAACTTTCAGGTTTGCAGGTGACGGATCCGGATGCTCCCATGACCAATGCCGTTGAGATTGAGCGTATCCGTATGCGCCTGAATGCGGAAGTTCTGCTGCTCCGCAGACTGGATGTTACGGAAATGGCTGTGGAAGGCATCCGTCTGGGAACACCGAGGAAATTTTCCGGAGCTTTGCCGGGGAAGGAGAAAAGGGGCAACGAGGCTGAAGAAACGGAATCCTCCCGTAAAGTACAGATTCCCATGCCTGTCTTGCAGATTCCGGACGTGGAAACCGTCCTTTCACGGGAGTCCCTTGCTGCCCTTGAAGAGGTAAAGACTCTGGACGCCGAGCTGAGGGCAGAGCGGGTTGCCTTTGAGGCCAGGCTCCAGGCTCTTCCCGATGCCGGGAAGCTGGATGCTTACAGAGCCCGTATTGAGAAACTGAAGAAGGGGGGACTTGAGAGCCTTTTCAAGGGAGCCAGGGAACTGCGGGAGATTAAGGCTGAAGTGGACAGGGATATCCGGAACCTGCGTGATACCAGGGACGATCTGGAAGGCAGGATTGCGGAATTCCGTCAGAGAATCCGCTCCCTGAAAAGTCTGGCTGCGGAAGATATCAACCGTCTGGTGGCAAAATATGGCATTTCCGATGCGGGTATGGGGAATATTACCGGCCTGCTTCTCGGGCCGGAGTGGGAAGTCCGGGTGCGTAAAGGGCTTTGGCTGTACCGGAAAGTCCAGCCCTGGCTGGTGAAGGGGGAGGCGTCTGGTGCAACAGCTCCTGAACCGGAGCAGCGGCTGCGTGGAGAGGGACGGGACAGAATTTTTGCAGAATTTCCGGCAAGGCCGGATTTTCTGATCCGCAAGGCCACCCTTTCCCTTCATAGCCCTGTGGGAGATCTGAAGGGCAGTCTCCGGAATGTAACCCGGCAGCAGCACCTTCTGGGGCATCCTTTGGAACTGGATCTGGCAGGAGAGGGGCTTTCTGGTATGGAGCGTCTGACGCTGGAAACGGTTTTCAACCGTCTGAACCCGGAAGCTCCGGAAGACCGTTTCAGGATTCAGGTGGGAGGATGGCAGCCCGGAGCCATGGGTACGGCGGATTTTTCCCTGATACCGGAAAGGGGTACGGTGCATCTGGATGCAGCCATACGGGGGGATCGGCTTCAGGGGGAAGGCGTTCTGGATTTGACAGGGGTACGTTTTGGCTTGCCTGAGGGAAAAGATCCGCTCCGGGTTGCTGTAACATCAGCCCTGAAGGATATGAAGACCCTTTCGGTAAAGGTGGGGCTTGGAGGGACGCTGGACAGACCGGAACTGCAGTTTGTGTCCAGTCTGGAAGGCGTTGTGAAAAAGGCTGTTTCCCGTGCGGCACGGGATGCTGGTGAAGCTTTTCAGAAGCGTTTGCGCCAGGAGGTGCAGGGGCGTACGGAAGGAGGCATTCAGGAACTGGAAGCCCGGATGACTTCCCTTGGGGATCTGAAGGGCATACTGGAAGAGCATCTTGCCGGGGCAAGCCGTCTGTCCTTCTGATCCGTTTGCTGTGTACCGGAAAGAAAAAAAGCCCGGGAAAATTCCCGGGCTTTTTGGAAAAAGATCCGCTCCCGGAAAACCGGGAGCGGTTTTGTTATTTCTTGGCCTTTTTCTTTTTGATCTCTTCCACTTCCTTGCGGATGTCTTCCATGACGGACATGGGAACCTGACGGTAAACGGCAAATTCCATGGTGAACTGGGCCTTGCCCTGGGTGCCGGAGCGCAGTATCGTGGAATAACCGAACATTTCCGCAAGCGGTACCTGGGCTTCAATGATGGACATGGGACCTTCATCGGAGGAGCCCACGATCATGCCCCTGCGCTGGTTGATGGTACCCATGACGCTGCCCTGGAATTCGCTGGGGGTTTCCACCACCACTTTCATGATGGGTTCCAGAACTGTGGGCTTGGCCTTGGCGTATCCTTCGAGGAAGGCGCCACGGGCCGCAGCCTGGAAGGCCATTTCCGAAGAGTCCACCGCATGGGAGGCACCATCGTTGATGACAACCCGCACGCCGGTAATGGGGAACTCCAGGGAGGGCCCCTTCACCATGCAGGCTCTGAAGCCCTTCTCACAGGCGGGAATGAAGTTGGTGGGGATGGCACCGCCGGTGACATTGTTGACAAATTCAAATTCACCCTCTTCCAGGGGTTCCATGTAGCCGGCCACACGACCATACTGACCGGAACCACCGGTCTGTTTTCTGTGGGTGTAGTTGAATTCGGCATGCTGGAGAATGGTTTCACGGTAAGCCACCCGGGGTTTGCCCGTTTCCACTTCCGCCTTGTATTCCCGCTTCATGCGTTCCACATACACTTCAAGATGGAGCTCGCCCATACCCTCAATGATGGTTTCACCGGTTTCCTCATCCACAAAGGTGTTGAAGGTGGGGTCTTCCTTGGTGAAACGGTTCAGGGCCTTGGACATGTTGATCTGGGCCTTGTTATCTTTGGGAATGATGGACAGGGAGATAACAGGCTTGGGCACGAACATGGAGGTCATGGATACATTTGTGGAGGGATCTGCAAAAGTATCCCCTGAGGCGCAGTCTACGCCGAAAATGGCACCGATCATGCCTGCCGGTACCTTGTCGATTTCTTCCATCTGGTCGGCGTGCATGCGCACAAGGCGGCCGATCTTGATCTTTTTACCCGTACGGATATTGATCACGGTGGAGCCTTTTTCAAGCATCCCCTGGTAGACACGGATATAGGTAAGCTGGCCGTAGGCGCCGTCTTCCAGTTTGAAGGCGAGGGCCACGGTAGGCTTCTGGATATCGGATTCAAGAACAATGGGGGCTTCCGCATTGTCGAGATCCAGAGCTTCGTTGCGGACATCCGGAGGCGCGGGCAGGTAGGTGGTCACGGCATCCAGAAGAAGCTGTACACCCTTGTTTTTATAGGCAGAACCCACGAAAACCGGGGTCATCTGACGCAGAAGGGCGCCGGTGCGGATGGCATTCACCAGCATGGTGTTGGTGATTTCGGTTTCTTCCAGGATGGCTTCGGTCAGCTCGTCGGAAAAAAGAGAGGCCGCGTCAATCAGTTCTTCCCGTTTCTTTTTTGCCAGATCCACAAGCTTTGCGGGGATCTCTTCTTCCCGGATATCCTCACCGTTGGGCCCGTCAAAGTAGAAGGCTTTCATGGCGATCAGATCCACAACACCTTCGTGATCGTTTTCAAGGCCGATGGGAATCTGCATGGCCCAGGCATTGTGCCCGAGTTTTTCCCGAAGCTGGGAGATCACCCGATCCGGACTGGCGCCGGTACGGTCACACTTGTTGACAAAGGCGATGCAGGGTACGTTGTAACGTTTCATCTGCTGATCTACGGTGATGGACTGGGACTGTACCCCGCCGACGGAGCAGAGGACAAGGATCGCGCCATCCAGAACCCGGAGGGAACGTTCCACCTCAATGGTGAAATCCACATGTCCCGGCGTGTCGATGAGGTTGATGTCATGACCCTTCCACTCGCAGAAGGTAGCTGCGGAGGCAATGGTGATACCGCGTTCCCGCTCCAGTTCCATGGAGTCCATGGTGGCACCCACGCCGTCTTTGCCCTTGACGTCATGGATGGCATGGATTCTTTTGGTGAAGAAGAGAATGCGTTCGGAGAGGGTCGTTTTGCCGGAGTCGATGTGGGCGCTGATGCCGATGTTCCGGACTTTCTGGATGTCGTATTTCATTTTCCCGAATCCTTGAGAAACAAAAAAGGGTTGCGTGACCGACGGATGTCCCACAGAGGGGCATCGTGGCCGGTGGTTGCGTGCAGAGTACAGCCGTTTTGTTTGGATTCCATAAAGATGAACAGGAATAAAACAAAAAACCTTTTAGAGGTACGGCGGTGACAGGAACCGCCCGCACCGGACTTTCTGGGTGTCGGTGTTGCGGGGGGGGTTCGAAACCATAAAAAAATCATCTTTCTTCCTTAAAATTACTATAAGGAAAAAGATGACCATAAAACAAAATCAGCGTATTCTAATGGCAATGCACTGAAGTGTCAAACATTTTTTTATAAACGTATCCCTGGCGCATGGATCTGGTGTTTGACTTGTGTTTCGCTTTTTTCTAAACTTCACAATTTTTTCCGGTGTCCTCGCTGTTTCGGGGCAATGCGGAAAATGCCGGTGTGGAACTCCGTATCTTCAAAATTCAGCAGGAGATGGCTCAGGTATGTGTATGGCGGAGAGATTGGATGGGCTGTGGCAGGGGATGAAAGCCATCTGGCCCATCTGTGTGGGCTATGTCCCCCTTGGGCTTGCCTTTGGGGTTCTGGCGGAAAAGGCGGGGCTTTCTGGCCTGCATATTTTTTTCATGTCGGCCCTGGTCTTTGCCGGATCCGGGCAGTTCATCGCTGTGTCCATGCTGGATGCGGGGGCTTCGGGGATTGCCGTGGTTCTGACCACCTTCATGGTGAACCTTCGGCATCTGCTCATGTCCTCTTCCCTTGCCGTGTGGTACAGGGGGGCTCCCCGCAGTGGCCTGAGTCTTCTGGCCTGTTTTATTGTGGATGAAACCTTTGCCGTGAATACGAGCCGCCTCCGATCCGGTTCCTGGCCTCTGGGGTCGGCCATTTCCGCAAGTTTTCTGGCTTATGCCGCCTGGGTGGGCAGCACCGTGCTGGGCGGGCTTTTCGGACGGTTCATTGCCCCTTCGGCCTTTGGCATCGACTATGCCCTCATTGCCATGTTTATTTGTCTTCTGGTGTTTCAGTTGAACGGTCTTCTCCATGTGCTCACGGGTCTTGCGGCTGCCCTTGCGGGAACTCTGGCCGCTCTTTTCATTCCGGGCAATGCCTTTATTGTGGTGGGCGCTGTTGTGGGAGCTACTGTGGGGCTTTTACTGAAACGACTGGCCCTGGCCTCGGGCAGGAAGGTGAGGGGATCATGAGTTCGGACTATATGATGCTGGTGCTGGGCATGGGGCTTGTCAGTTTTCTGCCCCGCTGGATTCCCCTTTTTTTTCTGAGCCGCAGAAAACTGCCCGGTCTTCTGGAAGAATGGCTGGAGCTGATTCCCGTGGCCATCCTTTCCGCTCTTCTTGTCCCCTATCTCATCACTTCCGGTACGCCACGGATTCTGGATCTCACGAGACCGGAGCTTTTTGCGGCTTTCCCCACCCTCATGGTGGCCCTCTGGACCCGCTCTCTGGGGATTACCCTTGTGGCGGGCATGGGGGTGTTCTGGTTTCTGGGAAAGACAGGCTGGTTTTGATATTCAAAAGGAGATATGTCATGCAGACAGGAGACAGGGCCTGGTGCGAAAAAGTGGCCGAAGGGGCTTTGCTTCTGGGTTTCGACCTGAAGGAAAAACCCCTTTCCGCCCTGGCCCTTCATGCCACAAGCCTTTTGCGCTGGAACCAGAAGGTCAACCTTACGGCCATCACCGATCCCATGGAGGTTGCGGAAAAGCATGTGCTGGATTCCCTTGCCATCCTGCCCCATCTGCCCGCTTCCGGTTCTGTTCTGGACATGGGATCCGGAGGCGGTTTTCCCGGTATGGTCATTGCCGTGATGCGTCCGGATCTGGAGGTTTTCATGGTGGACAGTGTGGAAAAGAAGATGGTCTTTGTCCGGGATGTGATCCGAACCCTTGGTTTGAAAAACGCCCAGGCCCTCCACCTGCGCGTAGAGACCCTTGTCGGCAGCGACATCGCTGGCAAGGGGTTTTCCTGCATTGTCTCCAGGGCTTTTACCGCGCTGGATCGTTTTGTAAGTTTAAGCCTTCCCCTGCTGGCTCCATCGGGAATCCTCCTTGCCATGAAAGGCCCGGAAGGGAGCGGGGAGACGGAGCTTACCCTTGATCTCTTTTCAGATCTTGATATCAAGGAGCATGGCTATGCCCTGCCCTTTGGCGGGGGAGGGCGGCGGATTGTGGAGATCACCCGTTCGGGGCCGGAAACAAGACAATGATTTTTTGAGCCTTTCCTTGACATGCCGGAAGAAAACACCTTAGATAACCAGCTTTTATTATCAACACGGCAGCATACTGGAGGATTTTCCCGATGGAGTATAAAAAAACCCTGAACCTTCCGGTAACGGATTTTCCCATGAAAGCAGGTCTGACACAGCGTGAACCTGTGCAGCTGGCGGACTGGGAAAGCCGGAACCTTTATGCCAAAATCCGCTCCGCCAGTGCCGGACGGCCCAAGTTCATCCTGCATGACGGTCCTCCCTATGCCAACGGCAATATTCATATCGGTACGGCTTTAAATAAGATTTTAAAGGACATCATTGTGCGTTCCCGGCAGATGGCGGGTTTTGATGCCCCCTATGTACCGGGTTGGGACTGCCATGGTCTTCCCATTGAGCACAATGTGGATAAAAAGCTCGGCAAGAAAAAGGAAAGCCTCAGCACCGTGGAAATCCGGAAGGAGTGCCGGGACTACGCCAGGGGATTTATCGATGTGCAGCGGGAAGAATTTAAACGGCTGGGCGGCATGGGTGAGTGGGACAATCCCTATCAGACCATGGCCTTTGCCTATGAGGCGGCCATTGCAAAGGCCTGCGGTCTTTTTGCCTTGAACGGCGGCCTGTACCGGGGCAAAAAACCCATCCACTGGTGCTGCAGCTGCCAGACGGCTCTGGCGGAAGCGGAAATCGAGCACAAGGATGAGCGCTCCCCCTCCATTTTTGTGGCCTTTCCCCTGAAGGCGGATCTTGGCCTTGAAAAGCCTGTGGATGTTCTCATCTGGACCACAACCCCCTGGACGATTCCCGCCAACCTCGGCATCTGCCTGCATCCGGAGTTCACCTATGCGGCTGTGGATATGGGCAGCCGTATCCGCATTGTGGCCAAAGAGCTGGTTTCTGACCTCATGAAGACCCTTGGTCAGGAAGATTTTGCGCTTGTCGGAGAATGGACGGGAAGCGAACTTGAGAATCTTGTCTGCCAGCATCCCTTTTATGACCGGCCTTCTCCCATCATCATGGGCGGGCATGTGACCCTGGATGCGGGAACGGGCTGCGTACACACAGCTCCCGGCCATGGGGCGGACGACTACATCGTGGGGGGCCGCTACGGCCTTGAGCCCTATTCGCCCGTGGAGGATAACGGCTGCTATACCGCAGAGGTGGGGGAGGAGCTGGCCGGTCTTTTTGTGTTCAAAGCCAATGAGAAGGTCATGGAAAAGCTTGAGGCCGCAGGGTGTCTTGTCCATCGCATGGACATGAGTCACAGCTACCCCCACTGCTGGCGCTGCAAGAAGCCTGTGATCTTCCGGGCAACGCCTCAGTGGTTCATTTCCATGGAAAATAACGATCTGAGGAAAAACGCCCTGGAAGAGATCGACCGGGTGCAGTGGATTCCCAAGTGGGGCCGGGAGCGGATTTTCGGCATGATCGCCAACCGTCCGGACTGGTGTGTTTCCCGTCAGCGTTCCTGGGGCGTTCCCATTCCCATGTTCTACTGTGCGGACTGCGGCAGCCTGTTCATGAACCGGGAAACCGTGGACCGGGTGTACGAGACCTTCCTGGAGAAGGGGGCCGATGTCTGGTTTGAGCAGGAGGCCAGCCATTTTCTGGCAGGGGATGCAAAGTGCGCGGACTGCGGGGCCACCCGTTTTGTGAAGGAAAGCGATATCCTCGATGTGTGGTTTGACTCCGGTGTCAGCCACATGGCCGTTCTGGAGGAAAGAAAGGAGGTGCTTTCTTGGCCTGCGGATCTCTATCTGGAGGGCAGCGATCAGCACAGGGGGTGGTTCCACAGCTCGCTTCTCACTTCCGTGGGACTTAAAGGCAAAGCGCCCTACAAGTCCGTTCTGACCCATGGCTTTGTGGTGGACGGTGAAGGCCGCAAAATGTCCAAGTCTGTCGGCAACGTCATTGCGCCGGATAAGGTCATCCAGCAGCATGGGGCGGAGATCTTGAGGCTTTGGGTGGCGGCCTCGGATTATAAGGATGATGTGCGCATTTCAGACAATATTCTGAAACAGCTTTCCGAAGCCTATCGCCGTATCCGCAATACCTGCCGTTTTCTCATCAGCAATCTCTATGATTTTGATCCCGTCAAAGACGCTGTGGCGGATATCGCCCTCACGGAGCTGGATCGCTATGCCCTTCACCGTCTGGATAATCTTGTGGAGCGGGTGGAAAAGGCCTATGAAACCTATGCCTTTCACACCATCTACCATGGTCTGCACAACTTCTGTACCCTGGATCTCTCGGCCTTCTACCTTGATATCCTGAAAGACCGTCTCTACACGGAAGCCGCTTCCGGTGCTTTACGCCGCAGTGCCCAGACGGCCATGTTCCGCATTGTGGATGCTCTGGTGCGCATGATGGCTCCCATCCTGCCCTTTACGGCGGAAGAGGTCTGGACCCACATGCCCCTGTGGCAGGACAAGGAGGAAAGCGTCCACCTTGCCCTCATGCCCAGGCCCCTGGGACTTTCCGATGCAAGTCTGGTTGCCCGCTGGGACGGGCTTTCCCGCATCCGTTCCGAAGTGCTGAAAGTGCTGGAGGCGGCCCGCAGGGAAAAGACCATCGGCCATCCCCTGGATGCGGAGGTGTTTCTTGCAGCAACAGGTGAAGCAGCGGCCCTGCTTGCAAGCTTTGATGCGGAAATTTTGCAGAATGTCTTCATCGTCAGTGCCGTCACCCTCAGGGAGGGGGGCCAAGGGCTGAGTGCCACGGAAATGGAAGATCTTTTTGTGGGTGTAGGACGGGCTTCGGGTGAAAAATGCGTGCGTTGCTGGGTGCGGGATGAAAGTGTGGGAAGCTTTGCCCATCATCCGGAAATCTGTTCCCGTTGCAAAAAGGCCCTGGAAGCCATGAACCTCGGGTAGGGGCTTTGGGGATGCAGACCAGGGAGGACGGCAGGATGCTTCCCTGGCCTTTATGATGGTAAAAAGGGAGCCGGGTTTGCCCGGCTTCTTTGTCTTTCTCTGAAACCCTGAACCCCAGGAAAGTCATGATCCGCCAAAGACTTCTTTTTCTCCTCTGGATCACAAGCGCTGTGCTGATTCTCGATCAGGTGACCAAGCACCTTGTGCATACGGGCATGGCCTATGGCAGCGCCATTCCCATCCTTCCCGGTTTTTTTGACCTGACCCATGTGCACAATCCCGGTGGAGCCTTTGGCTTTCTTGCAGGGCAGGGAGTCTGGGTTCGTAAGCTGGTATTTCTTTTTGTTTCCGGTCTTGCCACCCTGATGATCCTGTTTTTTTATCACAGGACGCCCCAGGCCTTTTTATGTTTACGCACGGGGCTGGCTCTGATTTTTGGCGGAGCCGTGGGGAACATGGTGGATCGCATTCGTTTTGGCTATGTCGTTGATTTTTTTGATGTGTACTGGAAGGGATGGCACTGGCCGGCCTTTAATGTGGCGGATTCTGCCATTTGTATCGGCATGGCGATTTTTGTTTTTCATGTGCTTTTTAAAAAGCTTCCCAAAGGCTTTTAGTGCCTGTCCTGTCTTCCGGTTTTTTCAGTTTTTCTTTTAGGGGCGTTTTTTGAAGGCTTGTGCTTCTCCCTTTACCGAGGTTTTTTCCCATGGTGGAAATTCGTTATACGGAGCTTCCTTCCCTCTTGCAGCACCAGCAGAAGGACGGATTTTTTCCCGTTTACCTGGTGCATGGGGAGTCCTTTCTCTGTGATGCAGCCCTGCATCGCCTTGTGGAGACTCTGGGATCCAGTGATGCCCTGGAAAGCCTCGACGGTGCCCAGGTACGGCTGCGGGATGCTCTGGAAGAAACCAATACCTTTTCCCTTTTAAGTACGGGTAAGATTGTGGCCCTTCTGGGAGCCCGCCTCTTTGATACGGATACGGAGGCCCAGGCCCTGGCAGAAAAGGCGAAGAAGGCCCTTGAAAAGGGCAAAACAGCCCAGGCTCTGGCACCCTTTGTGCGTTATCTTGCCATCAAGGGGATAAGCCTTGAGTCCCTTGTTCCCGGAGGCCGGAAGAAGAAAAAGACCGAAGGCGAGGAACCCTGGATGCAGACCCTGGCCGAGGCCTGTCTGCAAAAGGGGATGAAGGTGCCTTCTTCCATGGATGAGGGGGAACTTCTGCTTCAGTCCATGGAAAAGGGATTTCCCAGGGGGCACCATCTTCTTATCACCGTGGATCAGGTGGATCGACGTCGGGTGCTGTATAAAAAACTTGCCGCAGCTGCCTGTGTGGTGGATTGCAGCGTACCTTCGGGTAACCGCCGTCAGGATCGTGAGGCCCGGGAAGAGATGATGCGGGCCTGTGTGGTGGGGGTACTGGGAAAGGCCGGGAAAACCATTGATCCCAGGGCCGCAAGCCGTCTTCTGGAGATGACGGGTTTTGATCTGCGCATCTTGTCCGCAAACCTTGAAAAGCTTGTGGATTTTGCAGGCGAGCGCAAGGGCATTACCTTAAAGGATGTGGAAGGTCTGCTGAAACGTACCCGTCAGGATCCCATCTTTGTGTTCACCGGTGCTGTGGCCGACCGCAACGCGCCGGAAGCCCTTTCGTCTCTGAAGGCCCTTCTGGAAGAAGGGATGCATCCCCTACAGCTTCTTTCCGCCCTGATCAACCAGTGCAGAAAACTGATGATGTCCATGGATTTTCTTCTTTCTCCCGGGGGCAGTGCCTGGACACAGCGCATGGCCTACGATGCCTTCACAGGCCGCGTACTGCCTCAGCTGCTGGCCCATGAGGAAGCTCTTTCTTCTTTGCGGGAAAGCTGGCAGCCCGAGGATGCCAAAAAAATGAAGGCAACGGATCTTCTTGTGGCGGGCAACGGGAAAAGTCCTTACCCCGTTTACCAGACCCTCCTGCGGGCGGAACGCTTCGGACTCCCTGCCCTGATCTTTGCCATGGGACTGCTTGCGGAGGCGGATTTTCGTATCAAGTCCGGTCTGGATCCTGTGCGGGTACTGGAATCCACCGTGATTCGTATCATCCTCGGGCCGGAGGAAAAGGCCGCCTGAGGCTTCCGCCAAGCATTGCCTCCCTTTTTTTTCATACAGTTCAGATTTCAACCCCGATACCGAAGTCTTTTCCATGGAGTGATCATGCCGAAAACCAAGATAGTCTGTACCATAGGCCCTGCCTGTGCCGATATTGCTGTGCTGGAGAAGATGATTCTTGCCGGGATGCGTGTGGCCCGTCTGAATTTTTCCCATGGCCTCCACAGGGAGCATGGGGCCATGGTGGCCCGCATCCGGAAAGTGTCTGAAAAACTGGAAATTCCTGTGGCCATTCTTCAGGATCTCTGCGGGCCCAAGATCCGGGTGGGAAAACTGCCTGAAACTGGCGTACGCCTGACTCCTGGAGAGGAGATTGTCCTTTCTGCGGAATCCTCGGGCGGTGCCGGTATTCCCGTGACCTATGCGGGGCTGGCAAGGGATGTGTCCGTGGGCGATGCCCTCCTGCTTGCCGATGGCATGATGGAGCTTTTTGTGCTGCAGAAGGGAGAAACGGACATTGTCTGCCGCGTGGTGACGGGAGGGATTCTGACCTCGGGAAAGGGCATCAACCTGCCGTCCGCCAGCCTCAGCATCCCTGCCCTGACGGAAAAGGACAAGGAGGATCTTCTTTTTGGTCTGGAGTGCGGTGTGGATTTTGTGGCCCTGTCCTTTGTCCGCAGCGGAGAGGATATCCGGGAGGTCAAGCGTATTGTGGCGGCCCATGGTCAGGATACGCCGGTGATCGCCAAGATTGAAAAGCATGAGGCCCTGGACAATATGCCGGAGATTCTTGCCGAGGCCGATGGTCTCATGGTGGCGAGGGGGGATCTGGGGGTGGAAATTCCCCTGGAGAATGTGCCCGATATCCAGAAAGATCTGGTGCGCATGGCCAATGGGGCGGGTAAACCCGTCATTATTGCCACCCAGATGTTGAAATCCATGGTGGAGAGTCCACGCCCCACACGGGCGGAAGCCAATGACGTTGCCAATGCGGTTCTGGACGGGGCGGATGCCATCATGCTTTCCGAAGAGACGGCCATGGGGGCTTATCCCGTAGAAGCGGTGCAGTACATGGCAAAGATCGCCAGCCGTGCGGAAACCCGTTTTCCCCATGAGCGTTACCGGGCAAAGCCCGAAAGCTGCGGTGTGCCCGAGTCCGTGGCCAGGGCATCCGCTGTCCTTGCCGACGAACTGGATGCCGCAGCCCTTGTGGCTCCGACCCGCAGCGGATTCACCGCAGCCCAGATTGCCCGCTTCCGGCCCCGTTGTCCCATTCTGGCCTTAAGCCCGGATGAGAAGATGGTACGAAGGCTTTGCCTGTACTGGGGGTGTATACCAAGGCTTTTTTCTGAGGAGAAGGATACGGATACCATGATTGAGAAGGCGGGGAATGCGGCTCTGGAGGCAGGGCTTGCCAGAGAAGGCAGCCGGGTGGTGCTGACCGCAGGCCATCCCATCTGGCAGCGGGGTACCACCAATATGGTGAAGGTTCGGATTCTGTAGGAAGCCTCTCTGGGAGAAGCGGGGCTTTTAAGTTTGCTCTCCCTTGCCGAGTTTGCGGTTCAGCTCGGCAAAAAGGGCCTTTTGCTTTTCCTTCTGTTTTTTCTGGAAGCTTTCAATTTCTGAGTTCCGGCTCTGGCGTCTGGATTGGAAAGCCTCTATTTCAGCTGTCATTTCAGGGCCTTCAACTTTTTTTGGCAAAGCTTCGATGGCCTGCATGTCCCGGATGAAGAGCCTTTCGGAGCCAGCCTGTTCCACCCTTTCCACAATGCCTGCCTTTTCCAGCTTGCGTACAAAAAAAAGGCCTTCTTCCGTGGAGATGCGGAGGAGGGCACAGACCTCGGTGGTATCCGGAGGATTTCCTTTTTTTTGATGGGCGGCAATGCGGATGGCGGCAGCCAGAAGATGGGCGGTTTCATGGGGGCTTTTTTCATGCATGGCGTTCTTCTCCATGGAATCAGGGGAAAGAGAGGGGGGGTTTTGGCAAGACCCGCCTTGACACAAAACCCGATGAAGGGTATCAGTTCAGGGGAATTTGTCAATGTGCATGGGCGTGGATGCTTTTATGAATTCTAATGAATTCAATAGCTTGCGCCTTTTATTTTTGACGTGATCATTTTAGATGCTGTTGTATTTTTTTGATAAAACGACCACCACCTAAGGAGATGAACCCATGACGGAAATCGTCGATGTCCGGGCCAGGGAAATCCTGGATTCCCGTGGAAACCCCACCGTTGAAGTGGATATCATGCTGGCCAGCGGTGCGGCAGGTCGGGCTGCCGTACCTTCCGGAGCTTCCACAGGGGTGCGTGAGGCCCTGGAACTGCGGGACGGAGAGGAAGGCCGTTACCTTGGCAAAGGAGTGCGGACTGCCGTCAACCATGCGATGGAACTGCTGGCTCCGGAGATTCTGGGCTATGATGTGACCGATCAGGTGGGACTGGATCGGGCCATGCTGGAGTGTGATGGCACGGAAAACAAGTCCCGCATGGGAGCCAACGCCATTCTGGCCCTTTCCATGGCTGCCGCCCGTGCGGGAGCCGATGCCTATGGTCTTTCCCTTTTCCGCTATCTGGGCGGTATTGCGGCCACGACCCTGCCTACGCCTATGATGAACATCATCAACGGAGGCGCCCATGCCACCAACAGTCTGGATATCCAGGAATTCATGGTGATTCCGGTCGGGGCGTCTTCCGTGGCCGATGCGGTGCGGATGGGAGCGGAAGTTTTTCACCATCTGAAAACTCTTCTCAAAAAGCGCGGGCTGAACACGGCCGTGGGCGATGAGGGGGGATTTGCTCCGGATCTGTCCACCAACGAGGAAGCCATCGGTCTCATCATGGAAGCCATTGCCGCAGCAGGCTACACAGCAGGTAAAGACATCGCCCTGGCTCTGGATGTGGCGGCCAGTGAATTCTATAAGGATGGTGCCTACCATCTGGAAGGGGAGGGCCGTGTCCTGACCGCAGCAGAAATGATTGACTATTATGAAGGGCTTCTGGATCGCTATCCCATCGTTTCCATCGAAGACGGCCTTGCCGAAGGGGACTGGGAAAACTGGGCCCTCATGACCAGGCGTCTCGGTAAGAGGGTACAGCTTGTGGGGGATGATGTGTTTGTGACCAATCCCGCCATCCTCAAAAAAGGTATCGAAGACGGCATTGCCAATGCCATCCTCATCAAGCTCAATCAGATCGGTACGGTGACGGAAACCCTGGAAGCCATTGCCATGGCCAAAAAAGCAGGGTACGCTACGGTCATTTCCCACCGCTCCGGAGAGACGGAGGATACTTTTATTGCGGATCTGGCTGTAGGACTGAACGCAGGTCAGATCAAGACCGGCTCCCTTTCCCGCAGTGACCGTGTGGCCAAATACAACCAGCTGATCCGTATTGAGGAAGAGCTGGGTGAAGCTGCCGTATATGCCGGAAATGTCTTTCCGTTAAAATAGAAGGTCAGTATAGGATTGCCTGGATCAAACAGGCAGGCCGTAGGTCGGGGGCAGGTTTTGTTTGTGCCTGCCTTCAGGCCCCAGGAGGGAGAGGCGCAGAATCCGGGGCAAGGCCAGAGGCGGAAAACAAAGGCTGAATCAGAGTGCGGATCAGATATGCTTTTAAGCTGGCAGGAAAGGGAGGTTTCCATGGGGAGGATGCGCAAGCTTGCGGGATTCTGGCTGTTGTGTTTGTTGCAGCCCTTTTCTGTTCAGGCCTTTGTTCCTGAAGGCCCCCACCTTCTGGATCTGATGGTGCGTGCCATGGGCTGGTCTGAGGGCGTGCGTATGGAAGTACTTGTGGAAATCCCAGGGGAGGATTTTGGAGAAAAACCGTCTCGGGTGGCGGAAACTTTATTTTTTAAACTTCCCGGGGCATTCCGGAGTGAAACCCAGGATGGCAGACGTCTACGCCTGGGAACGGTCTCAGGAGATTTTCTTCTGATACTGAATGGAAAAAATGCGGGACACCCCCCTGGTCTGGAGGACCTTTTTTACCTGCCCCTGCTGGTGCGTGACAGGCATGCCCTGATTTCGCTTCTGGAAAAACAGGGCATGGATCTGAGAAAAACGGGTCTGATGCGTTACGGAGGACGTATCTGCTATCGATTGGGGGCAATGGAAGGATCGCATCTTCTGATCGATAAGGAGACCCTTTACCCCCTTGCCATGGTTTTGCTGCGACAGGAAGACGGGCGCCTTCTGAGGGAAATCGTTTTTCATTATCGGGACTGGCGTGTATTCTCCGGAGCTGCATGGCCCATGCGGATGGATGTTTTCGGAGAGGAACGTTTGCTGTTGCAGACCATGGATGTGCAGACGGTAACGCCAGAGACCTTTTCCGACGCACTTTTTTCTCTGGAAAATATGCGGATGCAGTATCCTGTTTCTCATCGGGAATCCTTGCCGGAAACCCGGGAGATGGAGTCCCTCCGGGAAGTGGAGGAGGGGTTGGATCGTTTGCGCAAGCGCTATCACTAGGCCATGGTCAGAACTGTTGCGGCCTTTTTTAGACTTCTTTCAAGCTGGGAATATTATGGGCAACAATACCACAAAATATATTTTCGTAACCGGCGGTGTCGTTTCTTCCCTGGGCAAGGGGCTGGCATCGGCTTCCATCGGAGCTCTCCTGGAGAGCCGGGGGCTGCGTGTCACCATACAGAAGCTGGATCCCTATATCAATGTGGATCCCGGCACCATGAGTCCCTTTCAGCACGGAGAGGTATTTGTTACCGATGACGGTGCGGAGACGGATCTGGATCTTGGGCATTATGAACGTTTTATTTCCGTCCGCATGGGGCGGTTTAACAACTTTACCACAGGTAAGATTTACAATGCGGTGATCCAGAAGGAAAGACGGGGAGAGTATCTGGGCGGGACGGTGCAGGTTATTCCCCATATCACCGATGAGATCAAGGAAAGCATCCGCCGTATTGGCCGGGATGTGGATGTGGCCATCATTGAGATTGGCGGTACCATCGGGGATATTGAAAGTCTTCCCTTTCTCGAAGCCATTCGCCAGATGCGGGCCGATGAGGGTAAAAACAATGTGCTTTATATCCATCTGACCCTGGTGCCTTACATTGCCACGGCGGGGGAGTTGAAAACCAAGCCTACCCAGCACAGTGTCAAGGATCTCCGGGCCATCGGTATCCAGCCGGATATTCTTCTGTGCCGGACGGACCGGCTTCTCAGTGAGGAATTGAAGCGTAAGATCGGCCTTTATTGCAATGTGGGTGGGGATTGTGTCATTACGGCCAAGGACGTGGACTGCATCTATGAGGTGCCCATTGTTTACCATCAGCAGCGTCTGGATGACAAGATATGTGACCTGCTGGGGATCTGGGCCAGGGCACCAAGACTGGAAGTCTGGGAGCGCATTGTAAGGGGTTTCCGTCATCCGGAGAGTGATGTTCGTATCAAGATTGTGGGAAAATATGTTAACCTTGCGGATTCTTATAAAAGTCTGAATGAATCCCTTTCCCATGCCGGTATTGCCAACAGTGCCAGGGTAATCTTTGATTTTGTGGATTCAGAAGAATTGACCCCGGAAAACGTTGCAGAGCGCTTGGCTGACGGGGATGGTATTCTGGTTCCCGGTGGTTTTGGGAAGCGCGGGGTTGAGGGGAAAATTCTCGCCGCCCGGTATGCACGGGAGCAGAAAATTCCCTATTTTGGTATCTGTTTGGGGATGCAGGTGGCTGTTATTGAATATGCCCGGAATGTGGCAGGTGTGGAGAAGGCGCACAGTACGGAGTTTGTTCCCAATACGCCGGATCCGGTGATCCATCTTATCAAGGAGTGGCTGAATCCCCGAACCGGAGAGATGGAATATCGGGATGTGACATCGGAAAAGGGAGGCACCATGCGGCTGGGAGCTTACCCCTGTAACTTGAAGGAAACGACCATGGCCTTCCGGGCTTATGGTGAGGCTGAAATTTCTGAAAGGCACCGCCATCGTTTTGAATTTAACAATGCCTATCGGGAAGTACTGGAAGCTGCGGGGCTGATTTTTTCCGGTATGTCCCCCGATGGCGGGCTGGTGGAAATGGTGGAAGTGGACAAGCACCCCTGGTTTGTGGGATGCCAGTTTCATCCGGAATTCAAGTCGAGACCCATGGCAGCCCACCCGTTGTTTCGGGATTTTATTGCAGCCTCGCTTGCCAATAAGCGTTCTGTCTGAATGCCGGGTCGTTTTGTATCGACAAGAGGATAGGATCTGGTTGGTGGAAATGCATCTGCGGGATGCTTGCAGGAGATATTTTTCAGGTCGGAACCCAGTGTTCCGGCCTGAAATTTTTTATTTTGAGTACTCCCCTGACTCAGCCATTCCCATGCCTGCTCAAATGATGATGCGTCAAAGTACCTGTCAGAAAAAACAAAAAAAGCGATCGTCCCGCATGTAACACTCGGGACGATCGCCAGAATTTTTTAAATTTTTAAATTAGCCCAGGGGAACTACCTTGTCAGCGGCCGGACCCTTCTGGCCGTTAACAATATCAAACTGAACCCGCTGACCTTCCTGAAGGGTTTTGAACCCGCTGGTCTGGATCGCAGAGAAGTGTACAAACACATCCTGGCCGGAATCCGTAGCGATAAAACCAAAACCTTTTGTCTCATTGAACCATTTTACAGTGCCTTCTGCCAATTTCTTCTCCTTAACGTCTGTGTGTATCTAATGTGGTGCTCAGAATTGGCAGTTTGTGGAGTTGTACAAAAACCCAAAGGGGTAATGTATCGTCCATTTTTATTTTCCGCCAACAGCATTGCACCTGCTGAATGTTCGGATACTAAAGAATCGGGGGGGGGTTGTCAATCATTATTTTTTTTATCCTCAAAAAAATCTGATTCTTTTGTCAGCGAATCCCCACCCGCAAGGGGGAATATGCAGTTCATGCTCTGAATGGCAATCCCCATGCTGCGCTGTTCCGATGGGGAAATTGCCAGAGTTTCGTTCAGACCATTTTTAATCTGGTCAATGGTGTCGGGTAAATCAATAATGGTGGAATAATCCGAAAAACGAAAGTCGAAGGGAATACAGATCATCAGAATGTTTTCCGGTCTGTCCGGCAGGCTGACCTGCATGTCAGCTTCTCCCAGAAGGATATTCGGTTCTTCCTGAAGAATCCGTATTGTGATGAGGACGCATTCGAGATTGGAGGGCAGATCCGGATCTTCGGCCAGTAAGATTTTCAGACGTAGAAGTACCTGATGAAAGAGTTCTTTGATAAAAATATCTTCCATTGTCCGGCGATCAATATCGCATTCTTTCTGAAGGAGATCACCAATACGGATATGCTGATTCTGCATCCGCAGGAACCGCTGCCTGGAAAGAGCCTGGCTTACCTGTTCGGGTGTTGCGAGACCCTTTTCAATGAGCAGTTCGCCAAAGCGCGCGGTAAGGGGAATGCGTGTCATACCAATACTTGGAATCATTGGATTTCCTCGTACCCTGGAATACCATGGATTTTGCCGTTGCGGGAATCCATCTGCCTTCCTGTTTTTTTACGGACAGAACAAAGAGGGATTCTGCGGCAATGTGTAAAAAACGGATGGGGTCAGACGCGGGTATTCTTACAGAAGGAGAAGAAGGCTGCAAGCAGGAAGAACCTGCTCCAGATTTTTAACTTCCTGCTGCGGGCAATATGCTTGTCCGTGAGGTCTTTCAGGGAGCACAGATAATGGAGATCCGTTCTTCCGGATTTCCTTTCCGTCTTCGGATAACATGGGCTGTTCCGGATGTAGGCCGTGCTTCCATAACGGTACGGGTGGCAGGGGTTTGAGCGTTTAAGGCTTTGTTTTCTTTTATCATTTTTGCCAATTGTGCTTCAATGCGTGCTTTTTTTGCTTTGTCCATAATGTGATGTTCGTATCCGTTTGAGGTAAAATAACTGGAAGTTTTGTGTTCCGGTACGGGATGCCGGAGAGGGGAATCCGGCGTCATGTTGCAAGGAAGGGGGATGGTAAACAATTCGAATCAAAAAAATTATTCCATGAACAACCCACACGGGTAGTGCATCAATCCCGGGAGAGAAGTTTACTGGACGATTCTCCTGAGATGCAAATACCCATTTTGCTTTGGGATTGTGCAGGGAAAACTAATCTGTAATTAAGTGATTGATTCTTTTTGGAGAAACCCTTCTTCAGGAACCCTGCTTGTACAAAGTAACGAATGGCATATATCCTGAAAGGATCATGAGGGCAACAGAAAAAGCGAAAAATGTATGATTTTTTTGATACGATACCCAGAATTCGGTATATAAGGTGGATTCTGTCCGTTCAGAGGGGAGCAAGGTAATTTTTTTGTTTATGAGGAGTGTTTATGAAAAGGGTAATTTCCCCTGAAATGCGAAGGGGCTTCTGGTTGGTGGGCAGTCTGGTTCTGCTCTGGGTGGGGTTGAGCCTCGGAGTCCCATGGGCGGTGCGTTACATACTGGAGGGAAAGCTTCCGGAGCATCTGGGACAGCAGATTTCCGTTGGCAAGATTCGATTTTCTCCCCTTCGTTTTTCCCTTGAGATCCAGGATTTTGTTTTGGGACAACCCGAAGATCCCGGTATACGTATGGGACGGGTGGGGCTGGATATCGGGGTGGTTCGGAGTCTTTTTTCAAGACAGCTTGTGATCAGCAGTCTTGATGTTGAAAATCCTGCCTTCCATATCCGTTTGGAGGCGGACGGCCGTTTGAATTTTGGTGGTATCCCTTTTCCGGAAGAGCAAGGGCAATCGGATGGGGAGGTGGAGAAAAAAGGGGAGGAGACGTCGGGCAAGCCTTTTCCCTTTTTGATTCAGAAGATGGATCTCCGTGGGGGGAATGTCCATTTTCAGGATGCAGGACGTGATTTTTCGGAAAGTCTTACCGATATGCGGCTGCGGGCTTTGCTGCTGGGAACAGCACCCGACAGAAAGGGCCGTTTCTGGGGGGGATGGCGTCTGGAGAAGGGCGGTACCTGTTCCCTTGATCTCAGTCTTGGGCTGAATCCTTTTTTTGTGAAAGGTCATGTGGGGGCTGGGGGGATTCCCTTACCTCTTTTCGAGCCCTATTTTCCCGGTATTTTCGATGGGTATCTGGCCTCAGGATTGTTTTCCATGGGGGCGGATCTGCTTTTTGCGGACGGTGATTTTTCTGTTCCTCACCTGAAAGGTCATCTTTCGGATCTGAATATCCTGCATGGAGACCATACTCCTTTTTTCAGTATGGAAACGTTGCGCTTTTCGGGGGGGCCTCTGCGTCCGCTTGCCCAGGACTACAGAATGGAAACGATCCTTTTTGAGAAGCCCAAATTCCATGTGGAAAGGACAGAAACCGGTATTCGTTTGCCCTTTCTTGAAGCCTATGAGGCCGGTACGCAGGATGTTAAGGGGAAAGAAGAAACGGAGGTAGCATCTGTAGCCATGGAAGCGGCCCGCGAAGGGGAAGCCTTGTCCCTTCTTTCCTGGAATTTGGACCATCTCCTGCTCGAAGAAGGAGAAATTTTTTGGCATGATCCCCTGATAGCCGGTATGGGGGATGGAGGGTTCAGGGGGAAGGTGCAGGGGGTTCATCTTGAGGGCTACTCCTTTGCTTCCGGGGAAGGACACAGGGGGCGTTTGCGTGGTGGCTTGAACCTGGAAAGTGGCGGACGTCTGATATGGCATATGGATCTTGGACTGACGCCTCTTTCTGCGAAAGGCCATATCCGTCTTGATCGTTTGCAGCTTCCCGTATTTGCTCCGTATTTTCCGGAGCAGTTTGACGGAAAGTTGACTTCGGGAGCTTTTACCCTGTCGGGGGATTTTCTTTTGGATGGGAAGGACTTCTCCATCCCCCAGCTTGAGGGTGAACTTTCTGCCCTGGAAGTGCGGTTTACCGGAGGGGAGCCTTTTTTCAAGATGGAAAAACTGGCTGTTGTTGCTGGTCCCCTCGAACCGTTGAAGAATACCTGGCATGTGAAAAAGGTGCAGCTGCTGCAACCGGAATTTTATGCGGAACGTACGGCTGAGGGTATACGCCTTCCCTTTGCCATGACGATACAGGATGGAAAGGCGGAGCCTGATTCCGGTCTTCCCTCAGATTCGGAAGCAAAGGGAGAAAAGATATCGGATCTGTCTTTTTCGCTTGGGCATTTTTCCCTTTCCGATGGCAAGGTTCGTTACCGGGATTCTCTTCTTGAAGAAGAAGCCCGACTGCGCCTTGATGCCCTATACCTGGATATAAACGATCTGGTCTTACCGGGAAAAATTCCCTTCCCGTGGCGTTTTTCTGCACGCCTGGACGGGGAAGGGGAGATTCGGTCTGAGGGAACCTGTCTTCAGGAACCTATTTCCATTTTGGCAGACTTTGCCCTCGAAAAAATTGCATTGAAAGCAGCTTCTCCCTATTTGAAAAAATATGCCGGACTTGTGCTTCCCAAGGGGGAATTCCGTTTGGTAGGAGGGCTGGGATGGGATACTTCCGAGGGGCTTCGGATACAAGCGGATATGGGGGTTTCGGATCTTAGCCTGCGGCGCTCCGATGAACGGGATGCTTTTTTGCAGATGGGAGTTTTGGATATCCATGGAATTGAGATGCGGGAAAATCCTCCCGTTATTGCGATGAAAGAGGGGTTTTTACGGGAAGCAAAATTTTTGCTGGATTATGACCCCGAAGGTATCCGACCCTTTGTAACGCTTTCACCATCCGGAGATTCTGAGGACACTGGGGGAGGAGAAGAGGAGAAAGAACCGGAAGATGCGGGGGAGACTTTCCGTTTCCGCATGGATACTTTTCGTATGGAAAATAATCGTTTCAGTTTTTATGATCGCTCTGTAAATCCTCTTTTCCATACGGAAATCAGTGCTGTTTCCGGGGTGTTTCAGGATGTGGATACCGGGGATGCACAAAAAAAATTCGGCCTGGAAATGACAGCGCTCAAGGATGGTCAGAGCCCCGTTTTTTTGAGTCTCAAGGGACGGATGCCGGATTTTTTAGACGAGACCACTCTGGATTTTCGTATAGAGGATGTTGAAATGGCAGGTCTTTCTTCCTATGCAAGAACGTATGCGGGATACCCGCTGGAGCGGGGCAAGATGCGGGTTGATCTTGACTGGCGTGTACGGGAAAATTATCTGGATACACGCAATCATCTGCACCTGAAAGGCCTGCGTCTGGGGACGAGGATACCAGATTCTGATGCGCCTAATATACCGTTGGGGCTGGCCCAGGCTTTGCTGGAGGATCGTCATGGTGTGATACAGATTGATCTTCCCGTTACCGGTGATGTGACGGATCCGCAGTTCCGCATTGGACCTACCCTCTGGCGGGCTTTTACGGGTTTGATAATGCGCATGGCCACATCTCCCTTTACGGCCCTTTTACATCTTGGGGGAGAAGAAAATAGTCCGGAGGTGCTCTTTTTACCGGGTAGCAGTGTTTTAGAGCCTCAACATATTGAAAAGCTTAGAATTCTTGGGAGAAGTTTGAGGGAGAGGCCTCTCTTGCAGCTTGAAATGATGCCTGTGACAGGAGACGCGGACAGGCAGGCACTGGCCGCTGTGCGGGTGGAGGCTGAAATTGCCGGAAAAATGGCAAAGGGCATGGACAGGGAAGCGGCCCTTGTCTCCCTTCATATGGAAAAAACGGGCGGAGAGCCAGAGTCCCTTGAAAGGGCTCTGGAAACCCTTCTTCGTCTGGAGCCGGTGGATGAAGGATTGTGGCTGGGATTGGAACGTGAGCGGATACTGTCGGTGCGCCGGGTGCTTGTCGAAGAAGAAAATATTGAAGTTTCAAGGCTTTTTCGGCATGAGGGGCGAGTTGATGGGCCGCCTGCCGTAAAATTTTCCCTTACGGTAAAATAAGACAGAAAAGAAAGCAGATGCCTTTTTCTTTGAAGCAGATCTTCGTAAAATTGACCTTCTCAACTTGACAAGGCCGGCAGGGATGCACATAATACGCCATATAAAGAAAACGAACCAAAGAAGCAGCGATAATACGCGGGTTTGTGTTTCTTTGACAATCAGGGAACGGGAAGGGTACCGTCTGATACGCTTTCAGCGATTGGCGGCGAAGACGCCGCACCTGCCTTATGATTAAGAACCCACCGCCCTCGATAGAAGGGCTTCTTCATTGAGAATCCTGCCTGTGGGTGGCCGTTTCCGTTCCCCATCTTTGTGATTCTTCTAAGGAACTCACATCAGAAAACCCCGGATTTCCATAGGGAATCCGGGGTTTTCTCTTTTTATTTTACCGTTTTCTTGTTTCCGGTGCGAACACAAAGCCACCGCCCTTTTCATCCCAGTCGGCTTCACACCAGTACCCCAGCTCTGCCGCTTTCTGGAATACAAGGGGGGGATTGAACACCGGTTCTCCGTCGGGGCCGGGCGTAAGCAGCTCCTCAATCCGGGACAGGTCTTCATCATGAATAAAAACAACGGGATCTTCGGGAGCTTTCTGACCGAAACGGGTTTCAAGCAGGTCGTTTAGGGAATCGTAAAACATGTTCTCTCCTGTTCCTGATGTCATGGTTGAACAAAAACCGCCTTGCTGGAAGCCTTTTAGAAAATTCTGGTTTGATTTTCAACCATCAAGCATTCTGCGTACGGTACGGGCCAGATGATGCTGGGAAAAGGGTTTCATAAGGTAGTGCTGGATCCCCATGTCTTGTACCATGTCAGGGGAGATGGCCTCCGAAAATCCTGAACAGAGCAGGATGGGCAGATCCGGACGCGTTTTCAGCAGATGGCGTGCAAGGAGACTTCCTGTCATGCGGGGCATGACCTGATCCAGGATTACAAGGTCAAAGGCCTTGGGATCTTCCCGAAAAATCCGGAGGGCTTCTTCGGGCCGTGATAGGCATGTCAGCACATAGCCGAGATCGGAGAGCGTGGCTTCTGCAAGACGCAGGATATCCGGCTCATCATCCACAAAAAGAATACGTTCTGTACCATGGAGCCTTTCCGGATTGTAAGGAATATTTTTGGGGTTCTGGTTTTTCAGGATAAGGGGTAAATAAACGGTGAAAGTGCTTCCTTCTCCCTCCCTGCTTTGTACCCGTATGGTGCCACCGTGCTGTACGACAATCCCATGGCTGATGGAAAGTCCCATCCCCGTTCCTTTTCCCTGGGGCTTTGTGGTGAAAAAGGGTTCAAAGATACGCCGGATGCAGGCTTCGGACATTCCCGTCCCTGTATCCTTTACCATGAGCACCGCATAGCTTCCTGGTTTCAGTTCAGGATCTGCGGCATTCATGGCAAGATCGATTTCCCGCTTCCTGAGATCAATGCGCAGAGTTCCCACATTGCCCATGGCGTAGGCGGCATTGGTGCATAGGTTTGTGATAACCTGATGAATCTGTGTGGGATTTCCTCCCACATCCAGGGGGGAGGGGTCGTGGGTAAAAAGGATTTCCAGGGTGGAGGGCAGGCTGGCTCTCAGGAAGGTAAGGGCTTCCTGGGTGGTCGTGATCAGACAGAGGGACTGCATTTCCGGGATATGGGTTTCGCTCCGGGAGAAGGAAAGGATCTGGCGTACCAGATCCGCTGCCCGTGCACAGGCCGTGATGGCATTTTCCATTAAAGGTTTTGCACGATGGCCCTCTTCCAGGCGGGTGAGTGCCAGTTCCGTATAGCCCAGAATGGCGGAAAGAATATTGTTGAAATCATGGGCGATGCCACCGGCAAGGGTACCAATGGCTTCCATCTTCTGGGATTGAAGAAGGCGGTTTTCCATTTCCTGCATCTGGGTAATGTCACGCAGTATGACGATGGCGGCTCTTTTTCCCAGATGGAGTCCCTGATAGGGGTAGCCTGCCACGTCAATGTGGCGGAGTCCCCATCTGGGAAAATTCCAGGAGAAGCGGAAACGTACCGTTTCTCCATCCAGGCAGCGTTGCAGCGGGTCTTGGAACTTGCGGGTGAAAAGGGTAGATTCTGTGACCCGGCTGATGTTTTTGTTTTGAAGTTTTTCAGGAACGGTTCCAAAGGCCTCGGCACAGGCCCGGTTGACCAGTACAATCCGAAAATCTTCGTCAATGAGGGCAACGGGATCCTGGGAGGCGGCAACAACGCCCTGATACTCCAGAAGCCGTTCCTCGGTCTTTTCTCGTTCTGTGATTTCCTTCTTCAGCAGATCAAGGGAGTGTCCCAGCGCTTCATTGTTGGCTTTGAGATCCGCATACAGGGAGGCATTGCGCAGGGGGGCAAGGGCCTGCCGGATGATGGTTTCTGCCAGCATCAGTTCCTTTTTTCGCGGGCAGTCTCCCTGAATCCGTGATCCGACAACAACAAAACCCATGATGAAACTTCCACCCGTTACCATGGGAAAAAAAAGATCCATGCCCATTTCCCGGAGGGGGGTAAGGGAGGCAGGAAGGGGGTCTTCCAGCCGGATATGAAAAGGAGAGCCATTCAGGAAAAAAGGATCCGGAATATACAGGCAGGGGGCACATTTTTTTTCAGGATGTGTAGTTTCGACCACAAGGGTAAACTGTTCTCTCTCCTCTCCTGAACGGAGGTAAATGGCTCCATGGGTGCAGGTCAGATAGCCCATGATGGAAAGAAGCAGCTTTTTGCTGATGGAAAGGGTATCCAGATCTGTGATGAAAGTTGCAGTGGTTTCTTCCAGAAGCGCCAGCTCAAAAACTCGCCGTTCAAGCTCTTCTTTATGGTTTTTCAGATCCTGCTGGGTGTGGAACTGCCTGAGGGCCATACCGGCTATGGCCGCAAGTTTCAGGGTACAGTCATGGTGTTCACTGCTGGCTGCTGTTGCAGGTTCCACCCAGATGAGAATTGCCAGCAGCGTTTCCCGGCTGTATACGGGAAGCAATCTGGTGGCAGGCGAGAGACTTTTTGGCGCAGGGAGGATTTTTCTGGGAGCAAGATTTTTCAGAAATGCTGTGCTGGCCTCAAACTCAGGGAAAAGAGATTTTTTTCCCTTTGGAGTGTTTTCGTAAAAACAAAAATGTGTTCCCTGATTTTCTGCGGGGAGTCCGAGCCAGTTCTCCATCCCCGTTGTCTCCCGGAAAAAAATTTGAAATAAAAGCTGAAAATTTTCAGGGCTGGTGCTTTCTCCCAGGCGGTTGAAAAAAAGAAACAGGGCATCATTGGATGGATTGGAGGAAGGAGGCTGGTTCACGCTGGGAGGGTTCATGGAGAATCCTTATGGGATGGATACAAAGCTTGCCAGGCCTTTTTCCATGGAATCGAAATGGCAGAAAAAGTCATCCATGTCCAGCAGGGTGAAAATACGGCGTACCTGAGGGAGCATACCGCAGAAGCGCAGGTCGCCACCTTTCTGACGGATGGCCGCAATGGTACCGATAAAACAGCCCATACCCGCGCTGCTGATGTACTCCAGTTTTTCCACACAGAGCAGGATGAGGGGGAGAGAGGATCCGGCCATTTTCTGGAGAAGCTGATCCAGATCAGAACTGGTATCTGCGTTGAGAACGCCTTCGAGGTGAAGGACTTCAACATGGTTTACGGTGTGTTTCCGGATTGTGAGCATGCTGAACCTCATCGGATATGAAAAATGGGTATGTACGGGGGAAAAAGCCTATTGCCTTGGGGCAAGGTAGCGTTTCATGGTGAGCTGGTTCTGTTTTCCCTCTTTCCTTTCGTAATGCACTTCGTCCATGATTTTGCGGATCAGGTGAAGTCCCAGACCTCCGGCTTTCGGGTGCTGTCGCAGGGCCTGGATATCCAGGGGCTTGAAGGGATCCGGGTTAAACAGACGGCCTCCTTCCCCCTCATCTTTCAGGATAATGGTGATATCCCGGGAAGAAAAGCGGATTTCGGCTTCGATTTGTCCCACTTTTTCCTGTGACCCATAGGCGTGGCGTACCACATTGTTGCATGCCTCATCCAGTGCAAGGGCGATATCGTTGGCGGTATCTGTATCCACAGTGGGGATTTCAGAGGCTGTTTTCCGGGCAAGCCTTCGGATCAGTTCCACCTGGCGGGTTTCTGCGGGAAAAACAAGGGTAAGACGACATTCTTTTTTCATCTGGATGGCGGTGAGGTCTCCTTCCGGAATGCCCAGTGCAAGCCCCTGGTGTTTCAGAAAGGACTGGGTCTCATCCGGAAAAAAGGAGGAAGCATTCATGGAAAGACTCCTGTGCAGGGGAGAACAGGCTGTTTAGGGCACAAAACGGAGCGCCACAAGGGTCATGTCATCATGAACTCGGGCATGACCACGGAAAGTCCGGATTTCTGTGAGCAGGTGCAGGATAAGATCCTTTGCCGTTTTGTGGGGAGATGCCAGGATGGCATGGATGCGTTCTTCTCCAAAGCGTTCGTTGTCGGGAGAAAGACATTCACTGAGACCATCGGTGTAGAGAAGAAGGCAGTCTCCTGATTCAAGGGATAGCGTAAGGTTTTTCAGGCGTATGTCAAATGCTTTTTGATGCAGACGGCAAAAGGGGTATCCTTCGGGCTTGATTCGAATAATGTCACCGGAATGCCTTCGCAGAAGCACGGGATCATGCCCTGCTGAAACCAGGGTCAGGCAACGCGTCTCTGTATCTAAAAGGAGGTAGTTGAGGGTCAGAAAATGTCCCTGTCCCATGGCTTCCGGCAGGGTACGGTTCAGGCGGCTGAGCAGGGCTTCCGGTTGATCCAGAAGCTCAGGACAGGAGTGGAGGAGGATGCGTGCAGCGTGGGCGATGAGGGCTGCGGGCATTCCCTTGCCTGAGGCATCCGCCACCACAAGCCCTATGCGGGAAGTGCTCAGCGGAAAAAAGTCAAAATAGTCTCCGCTGACTTCCAGGGCAGGATCGAAGAAAAAGGCCGTATCCAGACCCGCCATGACGGGGGGATGATCAGGAATCAGCGCCTGCTGTATGGAGGCAGCAGCCTGAAGTTCTCCTTCCATTCTGGCTTTTTTTGCCTTTTCGTCCAGGCCCTGCAAGATGGAAAGACGCATGGTATTGATGGCATCGACAACAATGTCCAGTTCATCTTTTCGGCCGCTGCGTTTTTTTCCTGGAAGGCGCAGGGGCATTTCCAGTCGATCCAGGTTCATCTGCCGTGTATAGCTGGCCATGGCTTCCAGATGGCGGGTGACAAGATTGCGGATAATCCACAGAAAAAAAAGACTGATGATGCCAAGATCCAGGGTTCGCATGGTAAAAATTTGCAGCGCACTTTCCCGGATTCTGCTCTTGGCGGCATCCATGTTCATGGTGACCAAGAGGCTGCCAATGGTGCTGGGTGCAAGGACTTCGGGTTGATACAGGGGAAACGTCCGTTGCAGTCCCGTACTTATGGCTGTCCCTTTTTCAGCCAGAAGGCGGTGTTTTTCATCGTAAACGGCCAGATGCACCACATCCTGAATGTTGTGAATACCTTCGAGGAGCAGCCGGGTTTCCGTATCTCCCATGTTCCAGACCACGGCGGACAAGGCATCGGTATAGGTGGCACCGATCTGTTCCAGCCGGTTTTCCATACGCAGCATTTCCCGTTGGTGTTCCCTGAAAATAAGAACCAGGGTGGACAGCACTGTAAGAACAAGGGTCAGGGCAAGAAAGGCAAAAAGAATACGAAAGGAAAGGGAAGACTTCATGGGAGCAGGCCTTAGGGGGGTGCGGATGCTTTTTTATACACCAAACGGTCGGCACTAAGCCAGGTGAAAATTTGACACGGTTTGACCAACAGTTTTCTTGTAGTATTTCAAGGCAGATCCGTATCTTAAAAATGGTCATGCTGGGTATAAAATAGCGTTCAGTGTTTTTTTTCGTTGAGAAGCCGTTGCCGCTCAAGGAGTTGCAGGGAGTTGATATGTCGTGCCAGCAGGGTTTCTTCCCTTGCATCCATTTCCACAAAAGAAAATCCGGCAACAAACATTTGAGTTTTTGTATCCTGTTCTTTCCGCACCATCTGGATTTTTGCGCTGATATGAATATCTGCAAGCGTACCTTCTATGGCTTCAAAAAAAAGTTCCAGTGTGCAGTAAGCGCCTTTTTCCGGGAGGAGGGCTGCGTGTTCGGGGGAGAAAAGCAGGCCGATTCCCAGAATGGAGATATCCTGAAAGACAAAGTGGTGCTTGGATGTGAGCAGGGTATGACCGGACAGAATTTTACCCGCCATGTGATGGGCGTAAGGCTGGCAGGCGCATCGAAAGGCTTGGCGTTCACCGCGCAGACCGATGTGACGGAGGGGCAGGGTGAAGCGCAGCAGCAGGGCGGATTCGGAGTGCCCGTCTTCATGAAAATAGTGGGGAATGGATTCCACGGCGATGATGTGCAGACCGGGACGGCCTTTTTCCGGATGGGCATATTCCGTTGCCACAAGATCCAGGGTGTCAAGGGAGGTCAGGCTGCGCAGAGGTGTTTTGGGTGTGGAGACCACCAGGGACTGTGCGGAGAGATTGATCTCCAGAATCCGGGTTTCCAGAAAAGTGGGCTGGAGTCTTTCCCGATCCTGCAGGAGAAAACAGGAAGCCCCTTTGGAAAATGAAAAGTCATTTGCCGCATGGGAACTGTTAGTTTCTCCCTGCGGAACGATAAAAAGGGGAATCCGGATTTCGTTGCTGAGGGCGCTGCCTTCCCTTACAGATGTCTTTAAGACCCGGATGCGGATTTCATGTTTTCCCGTCTGCTCAAACCTCCATGTTCTGCAATTGCTGCCTTCATCGGTTTCAGGCAGTACCCGCCAGGGATCGTCCAGGTTTTCCAAGCTGCTGAGATAGCGGTATGAGAAATGGAAAAGATAGGGTTCCTCCGCTTGTTCCTGATCCGTTTCCACCTGAATGCGGATTTTTTCCTGGCGTACCGGATTGCCCGTGATGGAAAAGCCACGGATAAAGGGCGGTGTGGGGAGTGCTTCCGGCTTGCGGGAAGCCATTTTTTTTTCAAGATCCCGAAGCATTTCCGTGAGAGGGGCCTCAATGTCTTCGGGGAGGCTGGCAAGCCACAGGGCCATACGCTGGTAGGCAGGAAGGTCATGGGTGGAGAGAAGGGAGATGAGTTCCCTGAGGCTGGCACCATTCTTTACCTTGAAGGAAAAAGGGAGTCCCATTTCTCCGTAGATGCGGTCGATGCGTTTCAGAACAGGTTCCAGGGCAATTCGGATGATGATGGCAGGTTTTTTGATAGCCAGTACCCTGAGGGCATTTCTCACCATGAATTCCGCATTGTCTCCGGGTTTGGGGCTGTAGGCTCTCAAGTCCAGAGCAAGGGAAAATCCTTTGCGCATACTGCGGATCTGGCTTGTCAGATCTTGGATGATTCTGACGCCCTCTTCTTCCAGTACAAGGCCGCGCATACGCAGAAGCAGGCAATTTTCCTTTTCAGATTTAAAAATATGATACATGCAGGCCTATTCCGGAAAGTGGTTGTTGATCCTAAAAGTGGTGGTTTCAGATTCTGGTTTCGTGGATCAAAACATGCACATCATTTTTGTCAGATATTTCTGATTTTTAGAGAATCAGGGATGTGCTTAAACATACAGGCAGACCCGTGAATATTCAACCGTATTTTTATTCGAACCCCTGTTCAGTGTTTTGACAGTCATGGAATCTGTCGAATTTTAAAAAGAAGGGATGGAGAAGGTATCGAAAACTTCTGTCATGCAAACCTTGTTCTCTCGGAAAAAAATTGCTATTTGAAACTATCATTACCCTGGCAAGAATAAAGGCATAGATTCATCCTTCTGAAGAGGCATTGGGTGGTTTGATATATCCGCATGATGGGACATGGAAGATACGGGGGGAAAATGGGGGGATTCAAGGAGGCTTTTTGGGAATTTTTTATACCCGCAGATTTTGACTCGCATCCGGAAAAGAAGCGGGTGGCGGTTTTTATTGTTCTTTTTAGCATGGTAGCCTCGGTTCTTTTTCTTCTGACCACGTTGCGCTGGTTTCGCATGGGAGAAAGCGTTCTGGCCACCAATATTGTTGTGGTCATGCTGGGGATTGTGTTTGCCCCCTTCCTTCTTCGTCTGACAAAATCCTCAAGGATTGTTGCGACCTTTATCATGGCGCTTCTGGCCTGGTATTTTTTCTTTTATATCTGGCGTACAGGGGGCATGGATTCCAGCGCTTTGAGCTGGCTTTTTGTGTTTCCGGTGATTACCGCCGTTTTTCAGGGATTATGGGCCTGTGTTGGCTGGTCTCTTGTCATGGGTTTAGCCATTATTTTTTTCAATTACGCTCCAGGTCTTGGGATTGTCTTTCCTGTACTGGAGGTGAGTGCGCTTCAGCGGGCGGAGCTTCGTTTTGGGGATGTCATCCGGCAGCTTATCAGTATAGCTGTCTGCATGTTTGTAATAGAACGCATGCGCCTGAAGGCTATGGCAGCCCAGAAGGAGGCGGATGGCAGACAGCAGCAGGCCATGGAGGCTCAGGCCAGATCCGCAGCAGAACTCGCCCGGAACATGGAGGGCTTGCAGCAGGTCTTTGACCGCACCACGAAAAATGCCTGTGACCTTCTTGAGGCTTCCCAAGCTCTGGCTTCTGCCAGTATCCGCATGGGAGATGAAGCCAGCAGGACGGCTGGCGTTTCGGGAGAGGTTCGGGATCTGACTCAGGAGATTCAGGAAATTCTCCATGTGATGGCTTCTTCTGTGGAAGAGACGGCGGTTTCCATCCGGGAAGTCCGGGATCGTGTCAATGAGGGGGCCGGTGTGGCCCGGACAGCGGTCAAGGAAGCTGAAGCGGCCAATGCCATGATTGAAAAACTTTCGGAAAGTACACGTCGGATCGGTAATGTGACGGCGGTGATCCAGGAAATATCCGAACAGACCAATCTTCTGGCTTTGAATGCCACCATTGAGGCGGCCAGGGCCGGAGAATCGGGAAAGGGGTTTGCCGTTGTGGCCGGTGAAATCAAGGAGCTTTCCCGTAAAACACGGGAAGCAACGGAAGAAATCCGCAATCATATTGTGGAAAATGAACATACGGTGGAAAAGGTGGTGCAGAGTAACCGGGCCATCGGACAAACCATTGCCGTGATGCGGGAAGGGGAGGATTCCATTGCTGCCGCTGTGGAGGAACAGAGTGTGGTGATTGAGGATATTGCCGCCCGTATCGGAGAATCTGCCAGTAGGAGCGATGCGGTAGCTGAGAATATGCTGGCTCTGAACCGGGCTGTGGAGGGCATCCGTCAGGATATTACGGAAATGGCCGGGTCTGCGACTTTCCTTGAAAAACTGGCAAAAGACCTGAACGATGTCTGTGTTCTGAAAGAGTAAACCGAAAAAATTCAGGAGTGGATTGCGTGGATGAGATGAAACGTGAAAAACTGGCCCAATGGCATGATGTGGTCTTTAATCGTAACATGGAGGCCCTTGAGTCCATGCTGGCAGAAGATGTGCAGTTTTATTCTCCAGCCCTCTGGAAACCCAAAAATACCCGTATGGAAGCCGTGGTTCTTCTCAGTACGGTGATTGAGGTGTTTCAGAATTTTACCTACCACCGGGAACTGATACAGGGGCAGAACTGGGCTTTGGAGTTCAGTGCGGATGTGGGAGATAAGTCCGTGAAGGGTATGGATCTCATTGAATTCAATGAGGAAGGGAAAATTCAGCGTTTTGAGGTCTTTATCCGTCCTTTGACGGGCCTGATGACCCTGGCCCAGATGATGGGGGAACGCCTGAAGGAAAAGGGATATATTTGATTGAAAAAAGGTTCCAGTTTTTTTTAAGAACTGGAACCCTGAACAATATGGGGGGAGAGCAAAGGGCCGCAAGGCCCTTTTTTATTGCATGGGCAGGGCGGGTTCATCGAAAATGGGGGGGTCATCATCAAAAAATTCCGGAAGAATCCGCTGATCCCGCTCAATGAGGCAGCGCAGGCGTACCGCACAGTATTTTCTGCAAATTCGGTTGCTCATGCGGAAATGGGTAAAACATTCAAGGGTATCTTCGTGACGGGCAAGGATATACCGGGGGTGTTTCATGGGGTGGACTCCAAAAGACGGCACAGGGGTTCATGAATCCGGCCATTGGTGGCCAGAAGACTTGACGCGTGGATATGGTAGGGCTGGCCTTCGAAATCCGTAAGGCAGGCCCCGGCTTCCTCTGCAATGAGGCTGCCTGCGGCGGTATCCCAGGGTTTCAGGCTTTCCTCCCAGAAGGCATCAAAGGAGCCGCTGGCCAGATAGCAGAGATCCAGGGAAGCCGCTCCCAGGCGACGGATTCCCCGTGCGGCATGGAGACAGCGGCGAAAGCGGGTGGTAATGGCGGAGAGATTCTCACGGACGGAGTAGGGAAAACCCGTTGCCAGCAGGCTGTCTTCCAGGGTGTCTGTGGTGGATACATGGATGGGGGATTCGTTTTTAAAAGCTCCTTTTGCCGCCATGGCTGTGAAGCATTCCCCCAGCAGGGGATTGTACACGCAGCCTGCCAGCAGGCGCCCTCTAAAGGATACGGCAAGGGAAACGGCAAAAAAGGGAAGGCTGTGGGCAAAATTGGTGGTGCCGTCCAGGGGGTCGAGAATCCATTGGAAAGGAGCTTCTGCCCTGTGACTTCCGGATTCTTCGGCAAGAATACCGTGTTCCGGGTACCGGCTTTCAATGAGAGAAAGCACAGCCCTTTCTGTAGCCGTATCGGCCTCGGTGACAAGGTCTGTACGGCCTTTTTTCTGGATGTGCTGAAGCTTTCCGAAATGGGCCATGAGAACCTCTCCCCCGACCCGGGCCGCCTCAACGGCGGTATGCAACAGCGCTTCGCTCATCATCGACCCTGATATAGGAATTTTACCGTAAGAAGTCAATTGGACTCTTCTCCTGTGGGGGCTGCATCGGCAAAAGGACGGGAGCCAGTCTGGCGGTAAAGGTTTTCTTCCATACGTTCCAGAAGTGGGCGCAGCGTGGGGCGCGACAGAGCCGAGACGGCAATCCCCTGACCACCACGGAGTGCCCTTTCCAGTTCTTTGGGATCGGCAGCGTCCATTTTGTTGAAAACCCGGATCTGGGGAATATCCGTAAGGGAAAGATCTTCAAGCACCTTTTCCACGCTGGCCATCTGTTTTTCCCATGCAGGGTTGGAGATATCCACCACATGCAGCAGAATGTCGGCATTTTCCAGCTCTTCCAGGGTGGCGCGGAAGGCTGCCATCAGCTCTTTGGGCAGGTTGCGGATAAAACCTACGGTATCGGTAATAATCACTTCCACATCCTGAGGGAAGCGCAGGCGTCTGGAGGTGGGATCGAGGGTGGCGAACATCTGATCCTTGGCCTGGACGGCACTCTGGGTCAGGGTATTGAGCAGGGTGGATTTTCCGGCATTGGTATAGCCCACAATGGAGAAAACCGGCAGGCCCTGGCGGTTTCGTCGGGCCTTCTGCTGCTGTCTGTGGCGCTGGACATCTCCTACGGCCTTTTCCAGACGGAGGATCTGTTCCCTTACCCGTCTGCGGTTGATTTCCAGTTTGGTTTCACCGGGGCCTCTGCCGCCGATACCACCCGTCAGACGGCTCATGGCCGTATTTTTTTCCGTGAGCCGGGGCTGGAGGTATTTGAGCTGGGCCAGTTCCACCTGTAGTTTTCCTTCCCGGCTCTGGGCCCTGCGGGCAAAGATATCTAAAATGAGCTGGGTACGGTCAATAACCTTCAATTCCATGCGGTCACTGACATTGCGTACCTGGGCAGGAGAAAGCTCCTGGTCAAAGATGATGAGGGTGGCTGCATCCTGAAGGGCCATAAGGTAGAGATCCTTCAGCTTACCCTGGCCCATGAGGGTTTTGGGGTCGGGTTTCTGTCGGGTTTGCATCAGGGTGCAGATCACATGTACACTGCAGGACTCCGCCAGTTCGCGCAGTTCTGCCATGTGGGCTTCGGCTTCTGTCCGGCTCAGACCGGAAACCCCTACGAGAATGGCCCGTTCCACACCCGCAGGAGCATCCTTGAGGGAACCGGAGCGGCTGAGTTCATCTTCAAGTTCCAGAATGAAGTGGAGGCAGTCGTTCTCAAGGAGCCCGGCATCACCGGGGGGAAGCACATGGCAGGGATTGTTACTCCCGCCGCCGGGAAGTACATGGGCCACATGCACCTCAGAAAGGGTTCCCTTCGGCGTCAGACAGAGGGCACAGATGAGGTCAAGGCGCAGAAGGGCAAGGTCTGTGAGGTCATCCTGGCTGAGTTCTTCTCCGTTGAGGTGGGTATGCACGATGCGGATGCCCCGCAGACGTCCTGGGGCTGTTCTGAAATCTGAAAGATCGGGGATCAGAATTTCCTTGGCATCCCCGGCAATGACCCGTACCACCTTTCCGCCTCTGTCGATGGCAAGGCCGATCTGGCGATGCATCTCCCGGGAGAGGGCGCAGAGTTCCTGGGCGAGGGATTCAGGGAGGATACAATCCTGGGGAATCCGCTGACTGTAAAGGCTTTCAAGGGCCTTGATCTGTCGGGCTTTCAGCCCGTCTGTTGTACCGTATACTTCGGCCATGGGTCACCTTCCGGAATATCAGTGGGGGTATTCGCCTGAGGCGAGATCTTCAAAGCGGGTATAGGATCCGAGGAAGGCCATGTGGGCCGTTCCTACGGCACCATTTCTGTGTTTGGCAATGATGACCTCTGCCTTTCCCCTGTTGGGGTTGTTTTCGTCCTTATTATAGACCTCATCCCTGTAGATGAACATGACAATATCCGCATCCTGTTCCAGGGAGCCGGATTCTCTGAGATCCGACAGCATGGGGCGTTTATCGGCACGTTGTTCCAGCATACGGTTGAGCTGGGAGAGGGCGATAACGGGAATCTGGAGTTCCTTGGCCAGTCCCTTGAGGGATCTTGAAATTTCAGCAATTTCCAGATCCCTGCGATCCGAATGGGAAGAACCCCGCATGAGCTGGAGATAGTCGATGATGAGCAGTCCCAGACCCTTTTCCAGTTTGAGACGTCTGGCTTTGGCGCGGATATCCATGGGGGATACATCTGGAGAATCGTCGATGTAGATGGGAGCTTCGTAGAGAATGGAGGCCGCTGTATTGATGCGGTTCCATTCCTCCGGAGAGAGGGAGCCTCCCCGAACCTTGCCGGATTCCACCCGGGCTTCCGCCGTAAGGAGCCGCATGGAGAGCTGTTCTTTGCTCATTTCCAGGGAGAAGATGGCCACAGGAACTCCGGATTCCACAGCCGCATTTCGGGCAAGGTTCAGTACAAAGGAAGTTTTACCCATGGCAGGTCTTGCAGCAAGGATAAGGAGGTCTGAGTTTTGCAAACCGGAGGTGAGCTGGTCAATGCGACGGTAGCCGGTGGCGATGCCTGTGATGTCTTTCTGGCTCCCCTGTTGTTGCTCTATGGTGTCAATATTGATGTCAATGAGCTGGTTTAAGGGAGAAAAGGCCTTGCGGGTTTTATTTTCAGCAATCTCAAAAATGACACTCTGCGCGAAGTCGATAACGCTGTCCACATCGCCGGCATCGGAAAAGCATTTGCCCACAATCTGGGTGGCCCGTTCAATGAGTCTGCGCAGGGAGGCCTTGTTCTTGATGATTTTTGCGTATTCTACAGCATTGGGGGCAATGGGAATGGTATCCACAATGCGGGCCAGGGATGCTGCGCCACCAATACTTTCCAGATGCCCGGAATCCTGAAGAAAATTTGCCACAGTGACAAGGTCTGCGGGCTGGCCCTTTGCAAAAAGGGTGCGTGCCGCACCATAGATTTTCTGGTGGGCGGCACGGTAAAAATGTTCGGGATCCAGAATATCCACAATATCCATGAGCACATCATTGTGGATGAGAATGGCGCTTAAGAGGGATGTTTCCGCCTCAGGGCTGTGGGGCGGTGTCCGGGAAAAAAGGGGATCTTTGTCACTGGAGGGATGTTCAGACATGGAGGCCTCAGACAGGTCAGGCGGAAAGTTCCGTAAAACTTTCCGCCTGATTTTTTTGGATAAAGAAAAACCAGAAAATTCCAGCCTGAAGATCAGGCTGCAGGTACCACTTCCACAGTGATTTCAGGCTTGACACCCTTGTAAACCCGAACCGGTACCTTGTAGATTCCAAGGGCCTTGATGGGTTCGGCAAGAAGAAGCTGGCGTCTTTCCACTTCCACGTTCTGCTCCTGAAGAGCACGGATGATATCCTGAACGGAAACGGAGCCGTAGAGCTTGCCTTCGTCTGCAACCTTGGCGGAGATGGTGATGGAAATTTCGGCAAGACGAGCCGCCAGCTCTTCTGCACTGGCACGTTCCTTGGCAATCTGGGCCTGAACGCGGGCCTTGTTCTGTTCCATGACTTTACGGTTCTGGGCAGTGGCGGGGATGGCCTTGTTTTGGGGCAGCAGGTAGTTGCGTGCATACCCGTCCGCCACGCTGACCTCGGAACCGATAATGCCGAGGGATTCAATGGTTTCTTTGAGGATAACTTTCATCATAATTATAAACCTCCGGATGTCTGTGAGGACGACGTCAGGGTGTTGGCGTTGTCTGAATACGTTTACGAAAATTGAGCCAAGTATCAAAGATGCCTATCAGCAGAATTAACAGAATAAGAATCTGTTGGATCAGCATCAGGGCATAAAGCGTATACCGGATAAGGGGGGGTACCCTGCGGTGCTGAAACCAGAAAGCTGTAATGGCCATGCCCTGTAGAAAATAAAGGGGCAGAAGCAGAAGCAGACAGGAAAGTCCCAGGATACGGATTGGGGGAACGGGCAGGAGCAGAATCAGTCCCGTTACGATAAACCCCCAGATAAAAAAGGGGGGTACCCCCCAGTTCATGAAAAACCCCAGATCTGGTATAGCTGTTTTCCGATGGCGGACAATGGATCTGGCTGCCAGCAGGTTGAGCCAGGCAGCAAGAATCAGCAGGGTAGCCATAATAGCAGGTAAAAGCCGTGTCAGGGCATATTCCAGCCGTGGTAAAGAGGCTTCGAAAAGAGCCAGGGTTTCCTCGGGCATTTCCATTTGCCGATAGATCTCAAGGGTAAGGTTGAGATTGGCAGCAATATGGGTACTGATCAAGGCGAAGGGACTCTTTCCGCTGTTCAGAGAGAGGATGAGGACGCCCAGAATACCGGCAAGCAAAACAGTGAGGATACCCTGGGTGACAAAGATTTCCTTGCTTTTTCCCCGTCTCCATCCTTCTCCCATCATAAATCCATAAAGCAGCATGCCGCCATAGAAAAACATATCCGGTGTCATCCGGCCCAACAGTATGGGCGGCAGGGTCAGTACCATGCCTGCAAGGAGGCATGCGGGGATGACGGTTTCATTTTCAAGCCGGAGAAGCAGCATGGGAAGAGGGAGAAAAAGGGCTGGGAAAATGCCGATAAAGGGCAGCATTACCCCAGAAACCGCAAGCAGTCCGGCCAGCATCAATAAACTGGCAAAACTTTTCAGCCCTGCGTTTTCTCCCCCGTCCATGGTTATACCTTTCCCTGTGATTCCTTATTCAATATTACCGACAAAGGGCATCAGTGCAATATTGCGGGAACGTTTGATGGCTGTGGTCAGGAGGCGCTGATGCTTGGAACAGGTTCCGGTGATCCGTCTGGGGATGATCTTGCCGCGTTCCGTAACAAAATACTTCAGTCCTTTGAAGTCCTTGTAGTCAATGGGCAGCTTGGCATCTGCACAGAAACGGCATACTTTTCTGCGGTGATAAACACGTCTTTTTTTCTTTCTGGATACTTTGGCAGTTCTGGGATTCACCATGGCAGATTAGTCCTCCTTGTCGAAATCGTCATCATCATCATCGTCGTCATCGTCATCATCGTTATCCCGGCGGTTTTCAAGGGCTGCTGCGGCTTCGGCTGCGGCCTTTTCGGCAGCAATCGCTTCAGCCTCGATTTTTTCAAGGCTGCTGTATTTGTCGAGCAGTACGGTGATGTATTTGATAACCCGATCGTCAAGGCGGAAGCTGCGTTCCAGCTCAAAAATCAAGTCTCCCTGGCAGAGATAGTCGAGGCGGATATAGTGACCACGAACTTTTTTTGCAATGGGATAAGCCAGTTTACGGTTGCCCCACTCGTCAATTTTGGCAATCTGACCACCAGTGGATTCGATAAGGGCGGTGCTGCGCTCAAGAATCTGGGTCCTTACTTCTTCGGGAAGATCCGGATCCAGGATGAAGATGGTTTCATATCTTCTCATAAACAATCCTTTCGGGTTTAAAGCCCAGGCCATTTTTCATGCATGGGCAAGGAAGCTCCATCCCTTGGCGGGACAGGCGTAAAAAATCAAGATTGAATACTATTGCCTTACCTTCTTGTCAAGGCTCTGCTCTTGGAATTACCAGCGGACATAATGATCTTCTGTCCATCCGGGTATGGCGGAAAGATCCAGGGCTGGGAAGGTGGGAAGGTGGATACGGCCCGTAAAGGTGCCTGTGTTCTGAAGAAAGTTTGTGGCAATGAGGCCTGCATTGAAACGTTGGGCAATGTTGCCCGCAGGATGGAAGGTGAGATCCAGGCTGTGGTCTTCCGTGTAGACCCGCCAATCCTGACGACTGGGTTTTTCCGGAATATCAAATATGACAGGGCCAAGATCTGTTGGGTTTCCGTCCAGCCATATCCGGTTTTCCGTAAAGCCCGTTTCATTGACACCCCAGGCGAGATTCATGCCAAAGTTCCGGCCATCGGGGAGTACCGTAGCCGCAGCGGCCCAGTTCCAGAAAGTTTCCCTCCTCAGAAGACCGCAGGTGCGATCCGTGAGAACCCGGCAGGAGGACGGCAGAAGCTCTCTTTGGAAGTTTTTTGTTCGGAAATATCCCGAGGCGGGTATGGGGGCCGCCTTGCGGGTGAAAGTCCAGCCTGCCCGGCCTGTGCGGGTACAGAGGCGCAGGGGAGAGGGTTCTTCTCCGAACTTGAGGACAAGGATGCTGTCTTTATGGGAAACCTCAAGGTGTCCCTTTTCCAGATGGATACGGAGTCCGGAACCCTGGAACTGAAGATTGGGAAATTCCGCCCGGCAGTCCATGGGATTTGGGGGGAGGACTCGGAGGGCAAAGGTCTGTACCCAGGGTGGCCCTGATGCTGGTCTTGCGTAGAAAAAGGCCTGTTGGGCAAAGGGAAGGCCTGCCAAGGCCACGCCCGCCGAAAAATCTCTGTCTGAAACACCGATAAAGACAAATTGGCGGTATTTCAGGGGGACAAGTCCTCTGGGTAAACCTCTGCCCATGGCAGATTTTAGAATAAAATTTTCAAGATTGATGGTGACGGGCTCTGTATACCGGCCAGGGTGAATCCTGCCGGTGACAGGACAGACCAGAGAGCATGACATGGGGTCTCCTGTGTCTTTTAGACTGTACAACCCGTTAAGAAGGTGGTTGTGTTTTTTTGGGTTTGGGAATTTCAGGCTGCTGAGGTAATGGCATCCATTTCTTCGGAACTGAGGACACGGTCGATGTCGAGTAGGATCTTGACCCGTCCTTCCATTTTGGCCATGCCCAGGATGTATTCCGTATGCACCCGGGTGCCGAAACTGGGAGGCGCTTCAATCTCCTCAACCCGGATATTGATGACTTCGGATACGGAGTCCACCACACACCCCATGAGAAGGGAAGTGCTGTTTCCCCTGATTTCCACAACGATGATGCAGGTGCGTTCGCTATAGTCTACGGGTGGCATGGAAAATTTGAGTCTCAGATCCACAACAGGAATCACCTTTCCTCTGAGATTGATAACGCCCTTGACAAAGGCAGGTGTCTGAGGAACGGAAGTGATGGGCATCATACCGATGATTTCCTTCACCTTAAGAATGCCGATTCCGTATTCTTCTGCTCCCAGCGAAAAGGTCAGGTATTTTCCGGCATTTGCGGTTTCACTCATGATGGATTCTCCTTTCATGGGGATGCGTATGACGTCTTTGGGGATGCATTCTTTTCCGTTTTTTTTACGGGTATGTTATTTCGTATTTGATACAGGAAAAGAAGAATCTGATTACGGACTCTGAATTAGCCCTTCCAGCCCTTGTCTTTGAGTTTATGCCATTTTCCTGAGAGGTGAGAACAGGCGCAAGACTTGCCTTCACAGGCATTGAACCTATAATTTCCATAAAAAGAAAAGCTGTTTTTTTGTGTCCGGAAAAACAGGCCAAAAAACAGAGAGTGAGCAGGAAACTTTACAGAATGGAATACATTAGCATAAAAGGTTTAATAAAAAAACGGGAAAAATTTGGATGCTACGGGCTTTTTTTTGACGTTCCTGCGTGAAAAGGGTAGGGTGTGAAAAGGCTGAAGTCCTTAGTCTTTTTTCCGGTAAGGGCAGACCTTCCGTTAGAAGGCAGGAAGATATGAAAAACGGGCTTTCCCCTGGGGAGGGCCGTCATAAGAGGATTTTCCAGGATGCTTGACAGTCGCTTAAGACCCTTGATTCAACCCCTTTTTAATATGATGGTACGGCCCTTTGCGGCCTGTGGTATGACGGCAATGCACCTGACCTTGCTTGCCCTGCTTTTGGGACTGACGGCTGCTTTTTTTCTCTGGCAGGAGTATCCACCACTCTGGGCTGTGTTTTTTTTGTGGCTTTCCGGGCTTTTTGATGTGCTGGATGGTACCCTTGCCCGGAGGCGGGGAAGCTGTTCCGCCACAGGGGCTTTTCTGGATGTATTGGGAGATCGCTGTGTCGAGGTGGCGGTGATTCTTGTTCTTGCCCTTGTGCGGCCAGAACTTCGTCTGGTTTTGATTTTCCTTCTTTCCGCTCTGCTGATTTCCGTAACCGTCCTTTTGCTCCATGGGGCACTGGTACCCGGTGATACCCGAAAGGCATTCCGGCATCAGCCGGGTTTTGCTGAACGTAGCGAGAGTTTTCTTTTTTTTACTCTCATTATTTTGTTTCCCAATGCCGGTATTTTTCTTACCCTTCTATTCGTTCTGGCGGTTGTCATTACATCCGGTCAGCGTATCCTGGAAAGTCTGATGCTTTTTCGTATCGGCAGCCAGGAGGGTGAGTCTGATGTGAACCCCAAAAGTCCCTGATCGTAATTTGCTGTATGCGTAATTTTTTATGGTTGTGTCGATATGGAGGAGTCCATGCCCATTTACGAGTTCCGGTGTCTTCAATGCCATCATGTTTTTGAACTCCTGATGCGTCTCAGGGAACCAAACCCCCTTTGTCCTTCCTGTGGTTCGGAAAAAACACAGAAGCTTATTTCCTGTAGCGCTATCCGGCCCGAGGGTATTGCCAGGGGGACTGGGGGATTTACCGGGCCCTCCTGCGGTGGAGGGTGTAAAAAATGATCTGCTTTCCGTATCTTTAAGGAATTTTAAGTTGACGTGATGGGTAAAATACAGTAAAGCATCCCTGTTTATGCGGGAATAACTCAGTGGTAGAGTGTCAGCTTCCCAAGCTGAAGGTCGCGGGTTCAAGTCCCGTTTCCCGCTCCAAAAGAAGAAAAGGTCACATCCTGCAATCAGGGTGTGACCTTTTGTTTTTCTGATTACCACCCTGACTCAGCCATGCCCTGCCTTTCCACGCTGGGGCATGGGAACCATAGCTGAAGCAAGATGGTAATCAGTTTGTTTTAAGCAACAAATAGGCGCAAATAGAAAGGTGCCCCTGTTTTATAGGGATGTGTGTAAAAACAAAGAATCCGCCGGGAATACCGACGGATTCTTTGTTTATGAGAAGGGAGCTGTTGAGGATCAGTTCCGGCGGGTGATGCGGGTCAGGAACATCAGACTCCCCAGTCCTGCCAGAAGGATCAGGAAGGTGGGGTAAGGAAGCTCCTGGGAAGCTGCCGTATCAATGAAGCAAGGACCGCCTGCAATTTCGCTGTCCACTTTTTTGGGGGTTGCGGGGTTGCCTTCCGCCATGAAACGCTTCACATCCGCGGCCAGCAGCTCATGGGCTTTGGAGGTGGGATGGATGGCGTCCCAGAAAAGGTAGTCCCCCACGGGTTCGTTTGTCTTTGTTGTCCGATTAAAGAGTTTGGAAGCTTCATCATACTGAAGAACATAATAACTTTCCGGAGAATTCTGGGGGAAAGTTTTAGCCTTAATCATTTTATCAAGATAGCCAAAGGTGTTGTAAAAGACAAACTCCGCCTGATTTTCACAATTTCCAAAGAGTTTGTGCGCTTCAACCAGATAGAGATCGTTGAAAAGAGCCGTGATCTGACTTGCACCATCAATGACAGCCTTTTTTGCAGCTTCTTGTTCTGCGTCGGTTTTTCCCGCACTTTTGGCCTGAAGTGCAGCAAGCTCACCGGTTTTCACGATCTGGGGTGTGGCACCGAGGTTCGGGAGGTTGAGCAGGAGGAAGTTTTTGGCCCCTTTGGAGATGAGTTTCTCAATGCTGCCGGTGATGTTGGAGATGATATTGTCTTTGAGATATTTTTTAATACTTTCCGTTACTTCATAGGTTACTTTTTGGGTGAAGGCGTCTGTTCCAGGGGCAAGGCCTGCGGCGATGGCTTTCTGTACCCCTGCATCTTTCCATTCCCCTTCTTTTTTTGCGCTGATATCGGAAAGACGTGCCATTACATCATTGCCACCGATCCAGAGAGCAACCAAGGTGTCAGATGAAATTTCTTTAGTTCCGAGAGAATCAATATATTTCTGAACTTGTTCTTTAAGACCAAACTGTGTGAGGGTTTGAGAAATTGAACCCCAAAGGTCATTTTTTGCCGAAGGGAAGAGTTTTGCTGAACCGATAAGATTATTAAGATCATTGGATTGCTGGCCAATCTTATTTAGTTCTGTAGCTAATGCTGTTGCTTTATTTTCAACATCGCTTGAGTCTATTGTAATTTCTTGCTTACCAACAGACTGAAGAAGGGTTTGTCCCGAAAGTTCAAGGGCTGCTGCAGCATCTTTAACAGCTTGAACAGGAATTAGAGGATGATTTTTATATCCAGAGCCGATGGCTATGGCTCCATCAGCTATCCCTTTTGCAATAGTAAAGGGTGCGCCTTGGGCAAAACGTGTGTACAGGTGGCCAGAAGACATGGCACCGCCAAAGGCTTTGTTGCTTACAAATTCGTCCGCTATTCCCAGCTTACCACTAAATGAATATAGCCAAACGCTTCCGGGATTGGTATCTGTCCAAGATTCAGGTATCTTATTCCATTCCAGTTTTTCGAATGTAGATTGAAGAAGAGGATTGGCAGCATATTGGGTGACCAAGCTGTCCATTTCTTTTTTCATATTGCCCTTATCCGATAAGCTGTCTCCGAAAATAAGGACTTCTGAGTAGGTCTTCGCCCAGGCACCCGATGCCATGGTGCAGAAGAAGAGGGCCACAAGGCCGAGGATGAGGCAGGTCTTTCTGGAAAATTTCAACACGGTTTCCTCCTTTGGTCGATGCTTTCCTGTTGTGTACGTCTCTGATTTTATGAAATGCTGTTCAGGTTGCGAATCACTATACATGCAGGCGTACGGCAGGGCAAGCCCTTTTCACAAGGGAATGGTAGTTTTTTGTGGCAGGAAAAAGCTGTTTTATAAATCTGTCTGACGGGCTGGGAAGCTGTGAAAAACGTCAGGAGCCTTGGGGGAAAAAGGCTCCTGATATTGTGTTTGGAGGGGGAGAGGGGAGAGGGTCATCCCCCCATGTGCAGAAAGAAGGGGAAGCTCTGTATGGCGGAGATTTTGGGATTACAGTTCATGGAGGAAAATATCTGTTTCTTCCGGTTCCTCGATACCGAGATATTCACGGGTCTGTTTCTGACTGCTATGGTTGAAAATTTTGGTAAGACGCGAAATTTCCACGCCAAAACTGTGATTCTGGTGAAAACCCCAGGTTTTGCGAAGGGTATGGGAGCCGAAGTTCCCCGGCAGATTGATGGTTTTGCACCATTTGGTCACAAGCCTGTGCAGGGAGGGCACCACAAGGTTGCCCCTTTGGGATTTGAAGAGGAAGTCCTCGTCTTCATAGGTGTCTGTTTCAAGGAGGGCCTGTATGGCAAGAACGGAAATCCGGTTAATGGGAATGGTTTTGATTTTGTCACTTTTTTCATCTGCAACGGTCACCCGTTCTCCGGGGCTGAGGTTTCTGACCTGCTGCACCTTAAGATGCAGCAGTTCGTTGGGCATGAGGGGGGTATTGATTCCTAAGGTAAAGAGGGCTGCATTTCTGGGGTTGTCTTTGATCAGAACCTTGATGGCCTTGATGTCCCTGAGGCGCCGTATGGGTTCTACCCGTGCCTGTTGTGCGGCATCCGGCTCCTGCAGGTTATCGGAAATTTCGATATCACTGAGATCCTGGCTTTGCATGGGGAACCTCCTTGAAAAGTGGTTATGTTTTATTGGATAATGACCAAAACATTACAAGTTTTCAAGTGTTTTTTTGATAAGAACCCAAAACAGAGCGTTTTTCACAGGGCGGAAATTTATTGAAAGTGTTTCAGATAGACCCGGACACTGCCTTCGGGTTCTTTCCGTTCATTTTCCCATTTCCAGAAGAGCACGGTTCCCATTTCTTCCATTTCCCGGATTTTCTGATCCACAATGTCCGGGAGTACGGCGGGGCCTTCGGAATGGAGACCTCTTCCTGTTATGATCCGTATGGTGAAGAGTCCGTCCTGCAAGGCCTTCTCAATGAAAAATTCCGTCTTCAAACGGGCCTGGATGCCTGAAAAACCATGCAGATCCAGGACTTTCTGGGGTTCGGGATACCGGCGGATACGTTCGGCAAGGCTTATACCGCAGGAAGCTTCCATCCCTGCTTTTTTTTCCTTTAAGAGACGATCCTGGCCTTTTTCAGCAAGGGTGCTTCCCAGAAGAACAGGAAATTTCAGATTGCCTGTATCCTGATTCGGGGAAGCGGACAGGTTTTCCGCGGCATGGAAAACCCGGGTAAAATCGGTTTGATCCCTGAGGATGGGAATACCGTTTTTATCTTTCAGAAGGGGACGGGGCTGGTGGGGCAGCGCCGGTTTTTTTTTCATGGTGTGGGAGGCAAGTTTTTTTCTGGAAGATTGTACCTGCGCCCGTGGAGCCGTCATTTCATGGAAGAGATCCATTTTTTCGGAGAGGCGGGGAATCTTTTGGGCTATGGGGGAATGCTGTTTTTTTCTTTTGGGGGCTGCCGGGTTCTGAACAGGGAGGCTTGGGGGACAGGGGCTTTTTTCCTGCACAGACAACGGGGAAAAGTCTTCTTTTTCATCGCTGAAAAAGGTTTCCGCAGCATCCATAAGCAGGGGGATACCATGTCGGTTTTTTTTGGTTTTTTGGCGTATTTTTTTTTCCGGGGAGGGGGGGGGGCTCTCCGGTAAGGGGAGGCTATCCGGTGTGCGCACTTCCTCAACCGGCGCTAGCTGGGGGGGGGGATTGTTTTTTCGGTTTTTACCCTTTAAAAATTTTTGCAGTTCTTCCATCAGGTTCATGGGGCAAAAGATCCATCTCTATTCTTCGGGGGAGGGAAGGAGAATTTCTCTGGGACGTGCACCGTCCGCAGGGCCGACAATGCCTTCCCTTTCCATGGTTTCAATGATGCGGGCAGCACGGTTGTATCCGATACGGAGGTGGCGCTGTACCGATGAAATGGAGGCCTGCCGCGTTTTCAGAACCAGATCCAGGGCCTCATCATAGCGTTCGTCATATTCCGTTTCTCCATTTTCCGGGTTTTCCCGGTCTTCGGCGATGGTGATATCGGGCAGATAATCCGGTTCTCCCTGGGATTTAAGGAAACCCGTGATACGGGAAAGTTCCGTTTCAGAAACAAAGGCACCGTGAATACGCTGAATGCGGGAGGTACCGGGAGGAACAAAAAGCATATCCCCGTTTCCAAGAAGGCTTTCGGCCCCCATGCTGTCGATGATGGTACGGGAATCGATCTTGGAAGATACCTGAAAGGAAATACGGGTGGGAAAGTTTGCCTTGATGACGCCGGTGAGCACGTCCACAGAAGGCCGCTGGGTGGCAAGGATCAGATGGATGCCCGCAGCCCTTGCCATCTGGGCCAGTCTTGCCAGGGCGACTTCCACATCCCGGGAAGCCACCATCATGAGGTCGGCCAGTTCATCAATGATGATGACGATGAAGGGCAGAGGGGCCTCCAGGCCGGTTTCCTTCATTTTTTCATTGAAGCCTGTGATGTTGCGGGTTTTGTGTTCCGCCAGCAGTTCATAACGCCGTTCCATTTCCCGTACAGCCCAGAAAAGGGCATTGGTGGCGAGTTTCATATCCGTCACAACAGGGGAAATGAGGTGAGGAATATCATTGTAGAAGGAAAGTTCAATGCGTTTGGGATCAATCATGAGCAGCTTCACCTCATCGGGACTGGCCTTGTAAAGGAGGCTGGTGATCATGCTGTTCAGCCCGACACTTTTTCCCGTCCCCGTGGCACCGGCGATGAGAAGGTGGGGCATGTGATCCATGGGAGCGACAACGGGACGGCCTTCAATATCTTTTCCCAGGCAGAGGGTGAGTCGTGACGGGTTGCTGCAAAAGGCGGGGGACTCAATGACTTCCCGCAGACGTACCATTTCCCGATCCTGGTTGGGGATTTCAATACCAATGACGTCCTTCCCCGGAATGGGAGCCACAATACGGATGCTCAGGGCGGAGAGGGCCAGGGCCAGATCATCGGAAAGGTTGACAATTTTACTGATTTTAATACCGGGAGCCGGTCTGTATTCAAAGGTGGTGATCACGGGGCCGGGGACAATGCGCACCACTTCTCCCCGTATGCCGAAATCCCCCAGCTTGTTTTCCAGTATTTCAGCCTTCAGGCGCAGCATCCCCTCATCCTGATTTCGGGGGGAGGGATCCTTTGCCGTGAGAAAATCAAAGGACGGCATGATCCAGGAGTCCGGATTTCTGGAAGGGGCTGTTTTTTTTTCCGCTGCATCCGTCGCACAGGAAGTTTCCGGCTGGCAGGAAATTCCGGAATTCTTACCGGAAGGAGAGGGCTGTGGAGAAGATGGGGGGGCAATTACCGGTTTTTTCTGTGCATTCAGGGTTTCATGAGTCCCTTTTTCGGTGACGGGAAGGGGGGCAGGGAGAGGGGAAACCCGGTTTTCAGGGGAAAGGGGAGCATCCTGGGGCTTGTCTTCCGGATCGGGTGTCGTTTCTGGATGGAAGACGGCAATTTCAGGTGCTTTCTTGCCGAGGGCGGCATTGAGAAGGTGCAGCATCTCGTCAAAGCGGCTGCGTACTGTTTCGCCCAGCGAGGCTTCTTCCTGCCGCAGTTCCAGAAGTTTTCTGGAGAGGTTGAGGGCTGCGGTCAGGAGCAGTCTTTCGTTGCCTACGGTTCTGGGAAAGGCAGGGGTATCATGCTGAATTTTTTGCAGCTCTTCTTCCAGGATGGCCAGTACGGATTCCGGATCCGGAACCGTGGGGGAAGCCATGATTCTGTGGGGTACGCCAAAAAGATCTATGGTCAGCATTTTCTGCTTGTTACAGGACATGGAAACCCCGGTGTCGTTTGCGGTTCTGGGCAAGGGGACAGCTTGTCATGAGGTAAGGACGCAGCAGAGGGCCCTTTGTCAGAAGCGTATCAAGATACAGATCCTTACGACAGGCCTTTTAGCATCTTCATGGGACAGGGGCAAGGCAGGTCTCAGGGGCGGATGGCAAGGGTATACCCACAGCCTTCCGGAGAGACCTGCTGCCTTTGCAGAACGGTTTCTGCTCTGGCCGTGACCACCCGTACTTCGTTTTGGTATCCTCGGCTGAAAATATCGCTGCTCCAGTACCAGCGTTCCGGATGGGGCAGGGGATAAGCGGGCGGGTTTTTAAAGAGTACGGCCATTTCATTTTCCGAGGGAAGACGCCAGTCCCTGTGTCCGCCGAGGGACAGCTGGTGCACGAAATTTCTGGCTTCTTCATGGGTGAGGCATTTCCCTGTGTAGGCATCGGAATCCATCAGTGTCCAGATTTTTCCTGTGCGCATATCCTGGACGGTGTCGTTACCCAGAGACTGAAAACGCCCCTGGGCCAGAGGGAGTCTGCGGAGCATGTCGTTTCGGGTATTTTCCAGACGGGCCAGGGCCTGCTGGATGCGGATACGCTCTTCTTCCTGCTGACGCTGCAGAAGAAGGGCCGTCTGACGCTCCCTTTCCTCCCTTGCCTGCCGTGTCTGGTTTTCCATACGCTGGGCGATTTCCAGACGTTTTTTTTCTGCTTCCACACGATGACGTTCCGGAGGGTATTCCAGGAGGTAGCGATCCAGAATGGAAATGCGGCCCGTATCGTTGAGGGCAGGGCGTTTCAGATCTGCTTGTACCTGCTCCCATACCCGGTCTTCATTCATTTTCTGGCGGAGATTCTGGAGGATCTGTTGCAGGAACTGCTGGACAGCCCCATCCTTTTCTTCCCTTCTGGCCCTCTCATAAAAGAGAATCTGTTCCGCAGGCGTATTCAATCTCTGGGCCGTGGTAACAAGGAGATCCTTACGGTCTTCCCGGAGCAGAGTCTCCAGATGGGCCCTTGCTTTTTCCTGTCCCGGATGTTCCGGAAAATTCCGGATGAAGTTGCGGGCGGACTGAATGGCAAGGCTGCGGGTCTCAGGCGTTTTATCCGGGGAGCTGAGGAGGGTGAGCAGGGCTGCGTCTCCCCGTATGAGGATGGCTGCCCGGAGTTTGTCCATTTCCGGATTTTCGGGAAAACGCTCCATGAACTGCCGGATTTCCTCCAGCCATGGTTCTTCAGGAAGGTAGTCCCTTTCCGCTGATACCATATAGGCTGTCTGAAGGGTGACCCGTTCCTGCATCAGTCGGGCGATGGTTTCCGCTTCCTTTCCTTTGGGGTGACGTACCAGAAAGCGTTCATACAGGCGAAGGGCTTTTTCAAGGTTTTCCGGTGTTTTGGAAAGAAGTGTCTCCTCCTGGAGGAGTTCTTTATAATCCCGCTCCAGAATGAGATTCCGAAGCTGATCCCGGATATGGCCCAGTTCAGATGCATGACGGCTTTCGGGAAAGGCTTCGAGAAAGCGGCTGATGACCGCCTCCCGCTGTTCCGGATGTTCCAGGCGCAGGAGGGCTTCCTGAAGACGGGTATGGGCGCTTTCATGCTGATAGGCCTTGTATCCCAGAAAGGCCCCGCCGCCTGCAAGGGAGAGCAAAACCAGAAGGCCGAGGCAGAAAGCAAGGATCTGTTTGCGGGTGAATGAAAATTTTGGAGGGGGTGGAAGTTTTTTTTCTTCTTTCTGAGGGTCGGCTACAGGTTTTTCTGTGGTCTTGGAAGGCGGAATAAAGAGGCCATAGGTATCCGCAGGAGCCGCTGCTTGCGTAAAATCCGTCTGTGTGGCCTGTATGACCTCCTCTTCCGAAAATTCATAGGCGGCCAGTCCTGCAAGATCGGGATCTTCCGTTTCCATGAAAATGTCCGTAGTGCCGTTATCCTCAGATGCCGGTACTTTTTTTTCGGAACTGGCATTCCCGGAAGGCATTTTCGTGGTCGGGAGAGGTGACGCGGGTACGGGGGAGGAGTCCTTTTCGTTTTTCTGAATGTTCGCACCGCGTTCATCAAAGCGTCTTGTACCTTCCATGAGAAGATGCATCATGGGGACGCGGATATGTCTTTCTTTGCGGATACATTCTTTCTGCATCAGGATCACGGGATCCGGAAGGCAGATCACCTCATAGGCGGCTTCCAGAGGCTCAAAATCCCCATACTCGGCATTGATGACTTCTCCATCCAGAATGTAAAGGGTTCCGGTATTTTTTTTTCCCTGTACCGTGAGGGTACAGGTACTTTTTTCCATCTGTATCATCTGGAGAAAGGCAGGAAGGCTGATCCCCTGAATTTTACCGCCTGGAGCTAAGGCCATGGAATTCCCCTGGATGCACAGTTACAGGCCGGAAGGATCCTGCTGTGCAGAGATAAAGTTATGATCCTTAAAAAATATCGTGTCATTCCATGAAATGACAAGGGGTTTTTTTTAAAGGGCTTTTTCTTCCATACGTTCTGAGAGAACGGACTCAAGGCTCTGTACATTTCGGAACCCCCTGGGCAGCAGTTGTCCCCTGCGCCCCCGGATGCCCTTGAAGGGATCCAGGTGACTGGGTTTGAGGGAGAGGCTTCGTTTTCCTGCCTGGATGACCAGGGTGGCATTTTCCGGAAAGACGAGAAGGTGGTGCAGCTTCTCTTCTCCGCTTGCGGCACGGGCCGCAAGGATATGGATGATCTTGTTGCCCTTGCCCCTGGGCAGTTCGGGAAGATCCTTTACGGGAAAAATCAGCATACGGCCTTCGTTGGTGAGGGCCGCAAGGAGGAGTTCTCCTTCCCCGGAGAGGGGGATGGGTTTCAGAGGACTGGCCCCACGGGTCAGGGTCAGAAAACTTTTTCCTGCACGGTTTTTGGCCATCATGTCTCCAAGCCGGGCGATGAAGCCGTAGCCTGCATCACTGGCCACAAGATAGCGGTTTTCCGGATCTCCGATCAGAAGGTGGAGGGGAACGGCATCCGCGGGAAAGCTGAGACGGCCGCTCAAGGGTTCTCCGTATCCCCTGGCCGAGGGCAGGCCGTGGGCGGGAAGGGAGTAGGAACGGCCTTCGGAATCGATAAAAACGGCCTGCTGGTCACTACGGCCCCGGACAGCGGTGAGAAAGCTGTCTCCGGATTTGTAGGAAAGGCTTTCTCCTTCCACCTCATGGCCCTTGGCGGCCCGTATCCATCCTTTTTCTGAAAGAATGATGGTGACAGCTTCTGTCGGCAGAATTTCCTCATGACGCAGTATCCTTGCTTCTTCCCGCAAAATGACCTGGGATCTGCGTGCATCCCCGAAATTTTTGGCGTCCTGAAGCATTTCTTTTTTCAGAAGGTTTTTCAGTTTTTTTTCAGAACTGAGAAGTTCTTCCAGTCGGCTGGCTTCGGCCTGACAGGTATCCTGTTCGGCTTTCAGGCGGATTTCTTCAAGCCTTGCCAGCTGACGCAGCCGGGTGTCCAGAATGTAATCTGTCTGGATTTCCGTTAAACCGAAGCGTTCCATGAGAAGGGGTTTCGGTTTTTCTTCGTTCCGGATGATGGCGATGACCGCATCGATATTGAGGCAGGCCAGCAGAAAGCCTTCCAGCAGATGCAGCCGGTCTTTAAGTTTTTCCAGACGGTGCCGGAGGCGGCTGCGTACGGTTTCGGTGCGGAAGACCAGCCACTGGGAAAGCAGGGTTTTCAGGTTAAGGACGCCGGGTTTGCGGTCGAGACCAATGAGGTTGAGATTGACCCGGCAGTTTTTTTCAAGATCCGTGCTGGCAAAGAGGTGGGCCATGAGGGCCTGGGCATCCACCCTGGCATTTTTCATTACCACCACAATGCGCACGGGATCCTCGTGGTCGGCTTCATCCCGGAGATCCACCACCATGGGCAGCTTTTTGGCCTGCATCTGGGCTGCGATCTGCTCTAAAATTTTGGCCCCTGAGGTCTGGTGAGGGAGGGCTGTGATGATGATTTCTTCGTTTTCCACCGTGAAAACGGCGCGCATTCTGACGGAACCTGTGCCCGATGCATAGAGGGCAAGGATCTCCTCCTTCGGAGTGATGATTTCCGCTCCTGTGGGAAAATCCGGACCCTGGATGAAGTTGCAGAGGGTCTGGGTATCGGCTTCGGGGTGTTCCAGCAGATGGACACAGGCCTCGGCCACCTCTCTGAGATTGTGGGGCGGGATGTCCGTGGCCATGCCCACGGCGATGCCCGAAGCGCCGTTGATGAGCACATTGGGAAGCCTTGCGGGCAGAACCCTGGGTTCGGTGAGGGTGCCGTCGAAGTTGGGAATCCATTCCGTTGTCCCCTGATCCAGCTCCGCAAGCAGCACGTCGGCATAGGGCGTCAGTTTGGCCTCGGTATAACGCATGGCGGCAAAACTTTTCGGATCGTCCTGAGCCCCCCAGTTGCCCTGACCATCCACCAGGGGGTAACGGGTGGTGAAAGGCTGGGCCAGATGCACCATGGCCTCATAGCAGGAGGCATCTCCGTGGGGGTGGTATTTGCCGAGAACATCCCCCACGGTGCGGGCCGATTTTTTGTGCTTGGCTGCCGCCTTGAGTCCCAGTTCGCTCATGGCGTACACGATGCGGCGCTGTACGGGTTTGAGACCGTCTCCGATGTGGGGTAAGGCCCGATCCAGAATCACGTACATGGCGTATTCGAGATAGGCGTTTTCCGTGAAAACGTGAAGTTTTAAGGCCTCATCACTGCCCGTTATATCCGGACTGGCCGTTTCAGGATGATCCGTTTCCTGGTTCATGGCAGCACCTCCTCTTGACCGGGGATTTCCGAAAGGGTTTCATTCCCGTGGGCTTCCAGCCAGACCCGTCTGTCCTGAGAACGTTTTTTGGCAAGGAGCATGTCCATGATGTCCAGGGTGCGGGAGGTATCGTCCAGGGTGAGGCGGACAAGCCGTCGGGTGTCCTGTGCCATGGTGGTCTCCCGGAGCTGGAGGGGGTTCATTTCTCCCAGCCCCTTGAAGCGCACCACATTCACCGGGCCTTTTTTTCCTTTTCGGGCTGCCAGACGGTTCAGAATGGCTTTCTTTTCGGCGTCATCCAGGGCGTAGTGAATTTCTTTGCCCGCATCAATGCGGAAAAGGGGAGGCATGGCCACATGAACATGGCCCTTTTCCACGAGGGGTCTGAAATGGCGCATGAAAAGGGCACAGAGCAGGGTGGCAATGTGCAGCCCGTCGGAGTCCGCATCCGCCAGAATACAGATCTTGCCATAGCGCAGTCCGGAAAGATCCTCGGATCCGGGATCCACACCGATGGCAACGGAGATATCGTGGATTTCCCGTGATCCCAGAATCTGTTCTGAGTCCACTTCCCAGGTATTGAGGATTTTGCCCCGAAGCGGCAGGATGGCCTGGATCTGTCGGTCACGGGCCTGCTTGGCCGACCCGCCTGCGGAATCCCCTTCCACAAGAAAAAGTTCCGTCTGGCTGCACTCCTGGGAAATGCAGTCCGCAAGTTTTCCCGGCAGGGCCGGGCCAGAGGTGATTTTTTTGCGGGAAACGATTTTGGAGGCTTTAAGACGTTTCTGGGCGGCCTGTATGGCAAGGGCGGCAACGGCTTCCCCCACTTCAGGATGGCGGTTCAGCCAGAGACTGAAGGCATCCTTCACCGCTGCGGAGACAAAGCCTGCCGCCTCCCGGGAGGAAAGCCGTTCTTTGGTCTGGCCTGAGAACTGGGCTTCGGCCATTTTAAGGGAAAGAACAAAGGAGCAGGAGTCCCAGACATCTTCCGGTGCCAGTTTCACGCCCCTTGGCAGGAGGTTTCTGAATTCGCAGAACTCCTTCAGGGCAATGAGCAGTCCGGAACGGAAACCGTTCACATGGGTGCCGCCCTGGGGGGTCGGGATGAGGTTGACATAACTTTCTCCCACAAGACCGGAACCTTCGGCCATCCAGGTGACAGCCCATTCCACATGCTCGCTGGCGGATTCGCCCTTACCGGTAAAGGGAACCTCGGGTACCCTTTCCTCCATGCCGAGCGTGGTGTCGAGATAGTCGGTAAGGCCGTCCTGATACTGCCAGTGCTCCTTTTCTCCCGTGATCTCATTGGAGAAGGTGACGGAAAGTCCGGGGCAGAGAACGGCCTTGGCCCGGAGAATATGGCGGAGTTTGGATGCGGAAAAATCTGGAAAATCGAAGTATTTGGGTTCCGGCCAGAAACGGACCCTTGTTCCGGTGTTGCGGCGGCTGACCGTATCCAGCACCTCAAGGTCGGATACTTTGAAGCCCTGTTCAAAGGCGATGGCATAACGCTGACCGTTTCTGCGGATGTCCACTTCCAGACGGCGCGAGAGGGCATTGACCACGGAAACGCCAACCCCGTGCAGTCCTCCTGAAAAGCGGTAGGTCTTACTGGAAAACTTGGCTCCTGCATGGAGCTTTGTGAGGATGAGTTCCACGCCGGTAAGTCCCTCTTCAGGATGGATGTCCACGGGCATGCCCCGGCCATCGTCTTCCACGGAAAGGGACTGATCCTTGTGCAGGATAACGGTGATTTTTTTTGCAAAACCGGCAATGGCCTCGTCCACGGCGTTGTCGATGACTTCCTGAGCCAGATGGTTGGGCCGCTGGGTGTCCGTGTACATGCCCGGTCGCTGACGAACGGGATCCAGGCCCTTGAGTACCTCGATGGATTCTGCGGTATAGGATGTATCAGCAGGGGCGGATCTGTCAAACATGGGGTTTCCGATGCGATAATGTCATGGTGAAACGGAAAAACAGCCTGTCGTTTTCCGTTCTGTTGCACGGTATGTTTTTTCTTATTTATCCGGAATCTTCGGTAAATATCAGAAGACGCCTGCCAGCATATACTCCAAAAGGCCTGAGGGAGAAAGGGCTGAAGGGCGAATTTTTTAAGGCAGGTATCCCATGGATCTGGAAATTTCCATGGCGGTGCTCAGAAGTTGTCGTGTGTGTTTTTCCCGATCCGGGCCGGAAAGGAGGCTGGGGCTGTCTGAAATACTGATTCCCCCTGCGCATTCCCCGTTGTTGCTGCGGATGGGGGCGGCGATGCAGCTCATACCGTTCATGTACTCTTCGGATTCCGTGGCAAAGCCCGTGAAATAGACCTGCCGGATTTCTTCCCTGAAGAGTCCCTTGTCCGTTCGGGTATGGGTGGCGCAGGGGATGAAGTCTGTCGACTGAATAAATTCGATGCAGAGTTCTTCGGGCAGAAAGGCCAGCATAACCTTGCCCAGGGCGGTGCAGTAGGCAGGCAGCCTCGGTCCCAGATGATGCTGAAATCCTGCGTGAAAATTGGGGAAGAGATTGAGGGTTACAAGGGCGGCATTGCGATCCCAGATGGCAAGCCTCACCATGCGGTGGGTATTTTCCGCCAGTCTGCGGGCAGGGTTCAGGCCCACCTGATTGATTTTCAAGGTGGCGGAAAGATAGGTTCCGAGTTCATAAATTTTCAGGCCCAGGGCATATTTCCGGGTTTCCGGATCCTGCTGGAGAAACCCTTCTTCATGCAGGGTCTGCATGAGGCCATGCACCGTGGGTTTGGGCAGATTGAGGAGTCTGCTGATTTCCGTGATGCCAAGCCTCGGGTTTTTACTGGAAAAGAAAGAAAGGATGCGGAGGGCGCGTTGTACGGATTGTATGCTCATGAAAGACTCATCTCAGGGGTGTCGGAATGCAGGGCGGGGGCAATTGCCGTGGCAGGAGGCATGTCAAGGAAAGCGGGAAAACGGATGATGAAGCGGATTCCCCCATTCTCCGGACTTTCACAGGAAATGGAACCCTGGAGGGTCTGGGTGACGAGATTGTACACAATGTTCATGCCAAGGCCTGTTCCCCCGTTTCCACGGGAAGTTGTGTAAAAGGGATCAAAAATCTGCCTGAGGGTTTGGGAGCTTACCCCCCGACCATTGTCCTCATATAAAAAGGATACCATACCATCGGTGTGCCGGATGTCAAAATGCATTTCTCCGGCTTCCTCGTCATTAAAGGCATGGGAAAGGGAGTTGAGAACAAGATTGGTGACAATCTGGGAAATGGCTCCCGGATCCTGAAAAATTTCCAGGGTACTGTCGCACCGGATCTGGATGCTGTGAGCCGTATGCCGAAGGCGGGGACGCAGACTGAGCAAGGTATCTTCCAGATGTTCCTTCAGGAGAAAATAACGCGGCTGGTTGCGGGTCTGATCCACGGCTACTTTTTTGAAGCTCGAAATCAGGTCTGCTGCCCGTGTAAGATTGGTATCGAGGATGTCCGTGGCTTCCTTCGCAGTTTCGAGGTAGGCGGTGAAGTCCGACTGGCGGAGTTGTCCCTGGGTAAAAAGCTCCCGCAGGTGAAGGGTTCTTTCCGCAAGAAAGGAGGCTGCCGTAACGCTGTTGCCTACGGGGGTATTGATTTCGTGGGAAATTCCAGCCACCAGGGAGCCGAGGGAGGCCAGTTTTTCCGATTGTACCAGTTGTTCCCTGGTGCTTTGCAGGGCTTCGATGGAGTTCTGAAGTTCCTGGTTGATCCGTTCCAGTTCCATGCTGCGTTCTTTTAAAACCGTTTCTGCTTTTTTCTGGGCAGTGATGTCAAAGGCCATTTCATAGCGGACAAGGCGACCATCGGGCCAGCGGATGTTACGGCTGAAGCAGCGGAACCAGTTCTGGGTGGTTTTGTTCAGAAATTCCTGATGCAGGGGGCCTTTGTGTTCTGTCTGGCCATGTTCGTTTCCCCTGCAACAGGAGCAGGGGGATTCTGTCCCGTGGATGACACTGTGGCAGATCTGGCCTGTGGCGTCTCCCCAGAGTTTTTTAAAGGCCTGATTGACAAAGAGGATCGTGTGGTTTGCGGGGTCAGTTACGTAGATGGCTTCCTGAATGCTGTCAAAAATGGAGAGCAGCTGTTCCCGCTCCGCATTCAGGGCAGCGGTGCGTTCTTCCACCCTTTTTTCCAGTTCCTGATTGAGGGTCTGGAGACCGTTCAGGATTTCATTGATGGTCAGGGCAAGGTGGCCCAGTTCATTGTTCTCATGGTTTTTCGGTATAGAGATACGCTGGTTTTCGGGCCTGGCAGGATGGATGGCGGCGATATCCCGTGTCATGCGAAGCAGGGGGCGGGTTAGGTTGCGGTAAAAGAGATAGGCAAGAAGCATGGCCATGACCAGATACTGGATCAGCTCCATGAGCAGATTGATGCCGTAACGCTGAAAGAGATCCCGGAACAGGGGATGGGGATCAATTTCAATTTCGATATAGCCCACAGCGGTGTTGCCCGATGTGAATACCAGGGGATGTCGAAAACCGGACGGTTGGGGGAGAAGGGGAAGAATGAGGGAGAAAAGATCCTCGTGCCCGGCTCTTTTTTTTTCGACCAGAACCATCCCAAAGTCATCCACCAGCCGGACAGAACCAATGAGCGGCAGATTGAAAAGTCCCTGGGCCGTGCGATTTGCCAGAAAAATATCCTGATAATACAGGGCCTGGGCAGCAGAGGCTTCGCTGATGGCCAGAAGCTGGCCAATTTGTTTTTCAATGGATTTTCTTTCATTCCTGTAATCAAAAAATCCCCGGATACAGCTTGTCCCCATTCCCATGAACATGGTGAAGAGCAGCACCCAGAGGGTCTGACGCAGGGCAAGGCTGCTGTGTATTTTTGTAAAAGGCCCTTTCATGGCTCTCCCTTTGGTGCGGATTGATCCGGTAAGTCTTTGAGATAGCGCAGTAAGCTTCCTTCAGCCTTCATGGTGGCGATGCTTTCATTGATGGCGGGCAGCAGTTCGGCTGCCGGGCTGTCCTTGGCGATTCCGATATGGAGTTCCTGGGATATCAATGCTGTGGGATGAATTTCGAGAAAAAGAAGGTTGGGAAGGGTTTCCATCCGGGAGCGTATGCTGTTTTCCGTGCCGATAAAGAGATCCATGCGTCCGGTACTGAGGGTGACCAGACCGGCTTCCGTTGTGGGAAGGATTTCCAGGCGCAGTCCCAGGGAAGAGGCCGCCTGTTCCAGAAGGGGAACCTGTCCCGCCACCACGCCCAGGGTGTAGGGAGCCAGATCTGTCAGGGCCTGGAAGGAAAAATTTTTGTGTTTTCGGGTGTTGTAACAGATCACGGTGCGGCTTGTGAACAGAGGGTCGGAGTAGAGCAGCCAGGGCTTGAGCCTCTCCTGTTTCTGGACGAGCAGTATGCCGTCAAGCCGGCCGAATTCAAGCATCCGGAGAATCCGCAGCCAGGGGTGTACGACAACCTGGATGGAATTCCCTGTACGGGAGAAGATATCCGATACCATCCGGATACCAGGCCCCTGGTCTGTGGGGCCGTATGTACCTTCCACCCAGGGGGGGAGGGGATCACTGCCCAGAAGAAAGGGAATCTCTCCGCGCACCTGTCCCGTTGTTCCTGCCGAGAGCGCAAGGAACACAAGAAAGCCGTTCATCCATTTACGAAGGCGTTGTGCTGTCATTATGGCAGAAGTTCTGTCCAGTTCCCTTTCGGGAAGGGGTCATGTCATTGCAGACCGTGCTGTATTCCTTGTTTTCAAGGATTTTGGACAGGCCCATCGGGGCTGTCCGGAAACCATGGGCGTCTGTCCCGGATATCGGGAATGCCATCGCCATCACTGTCGGAATCCATGGTAAGAGGGCTTTCTTCAACGATCTCAGGAGAAGCCAGGGGCGAAAAAAAATCCGGATTTCCGTCGCCGTCCGTATCAAAACGGGCGGCAGGATGCTCTGGAAAGGCCGTGTAGGGCAGGATGTCCTGGCGAATACGCTGGAAAAGTTCCTGCGCCATATCGCTATCGATGTGGAGTTTATCCACATGCCGGCAGGCTTTTTGGAACCACCCTGCCTGAATGTAAAGATCCATGAGGAGAAGATTTTGGTACTGCCGGAATTTGGGATTCATGATGGTGTCGGAGACAGTGTCATATTCCTGCATCAGTTTCCGGGTATGCGGATCCCGTAAGGAGAAGGCCAGGCGTAAGCGGATGATTTCTTTGAGAAGTGTCAGTACTTCTTCACGCTGGGAATCCGAAGGCAGAAGGCTGGTTCTTTCAGTGGCAAGGAGACGGTGGATTTTTTCGTGCAGGGGGAGAACGCGGTGCTGCAGTTCCGGTTTTTTGAGTTTTCTGCAAAGAAGGGCCAGGTGCTGGATGCCACTGGCAGCCTCTTCCGTGGTTTTTTCGGCCTTTTCAAAGAGATCCAGCGCTTCCCCCATGAGTTCTTCGGCGATGGAGGGACATGAGTCGTGGAAAAGCAGGGCCAGATCTCCGAGGCGCTTTGCATGTTCTGTTGTCCAGGGGGGCTGGAGCCATTTAAGGCGTTCTTTTTGCATCAGCGCAAGGGCTTCTGTCGTATTGCCCGTTTGCAGCAGCATGGTGATACGATGCCTGTTTTTTTTTTCTCCGCGGCCAATCTCCATGGAACCAAGCTTTTGGCGCAGAAGATTTAGGGGGCGGTCTGCTTCCAGGCGTACCCGGATGGCCTGCGTCAGAAGGGATTTCTGGTATTTCTGATCCGGACACCCCTGAATGAAAGCCAGGAGTTCTTCTTCGGTTTCGTTTGTGGCCATGAGGGCCAGGAGCCGGCTGGACAGGTTTCTCTGAATAAAGGGAGGTCGGCGGATATTGTAGCGACGCTGCTGGGAGCGCAACAGGGCAAGGGTGGATTCAGGCATATCCGGTTCCGGATGGATGGTGAAGGGAAAGGTGGGAGGAATCTGCTTCCGGAGGGCAAGGGCTTCTGTTTTAAAACCTGCGATGTAGAGGGATTCCGCCACGGAGGGCAGCCAGACTTCAAAACTTTTACCGGAAAGGGTTCCCCCGAGGGCCAGATCCCAGGCCTCCATGATTTGCTGATAAAGTCTCCATACGCTTTTTTTGTCCCCGATATCCGCATATATCCGGGTTACCTGTATCCGGGCAATATTCTGGGATGTTCCGGGCTGTATTTTCCCTTCTTTGCCCATGGAATAGGTGTGTTCCAGAGTATTGCCGGGGGCTTCTTCAGGAGAATCGGGGGATTCGGGCATGGTATCGGCCAGTTTTTCCAGAAAACGGGCAATGGCCTCAGCCCCTTTAGCATCCTTATGGGAAAAGGCCATGCGGCACAGGGATCTGAGCTTATGAAAAAAAGCTGGATCCCGCATGGTGTCCGGTATCTGGAGACGGGCCTGTTTTTCAAGGGTATAAAAGTAAGCGATGGCAGAAGGATAGTTGTTTTCCAGGTGATGGAAGCTCAGCCACTGTATCTGAACCTCGGTACTGTTCTGTTCCTTTTTGGAAAAACTTTCATGAAGGTTTTTCAGGATCTCTTCTGCTTTTTCTTCCTTCCCGATACGTTTCAGATGCTGGTAGATCAGCCAATAGGCGCGAAACCGCGAGGCTGTATCCTGGATACGGGTATTGGCCGCAAAGAGGGCGGCTTCCAGATTTTCCTGGCAGAGCAGAATCTGGGTAAGGATTTCTCCGTATTTGGGGTGCTGTTCATGGCCTGGCAGGGCCGTGACAAGGCGCCATGCGAGTATGGCGGGGGAGGCGTCGGAGCGGTGAAAAAGCGCAGACCGGGCTTTTCCATCATTCCCGGGAAGATCTTCGGAAGTGAGGGGGCTGTCCGTAGACAGAGGGTGATCCAGCGCCAGGATCGATTGATCCAGATGTCCTTTCCCGGTGTTTTGCACGCCATGACAACAGGCTGTCAACAGGAAGATACAGAGATATGTCAGATAAAAAAAACGAATGACCATACGCTTTCTTGAAGGGGATTTTTAAAACGTTCCCAAATCGTTCCGCCGATCATTAGGGCGGCAGCCGGATGGTTTTTCCCACACAGGATTCAGCTTGTCAGGCCCCAGCTTTATCCCATCTCCTCAAGGGCGGCAATGAAAAAAGAAGGGGAAGCAATGGTGCTGCCTTTGCAGATCGGGCATTTTCCAGGTTTGGCAAAGCGGCTGCGATCTTTGAAAATATGGTCACAGCGTCTGCATACGGCAGGAACCCGGCCCATACGGAGGCCTAAGGGGGGAAGGCTTTTTTCCACATGGGGAAGAGCTGCCAGTATCTGTTTTTCGGAAAGGTGCAGGGTCTGGGATATTTCCCTCAGGGAATGGGGGGCCTCCTGAAGAAGTTCCCGGATTTTCTGGCGGGGTGTCTGGATTTCCATGCGGAGTTTTTTCATCCCATGTAAATGGGGACAGGCCTTTTGTCTTCTGGGCACTGTTCCAGGAAATAGCGGTCTGTCATACCTGAGATAAAGTCCCTTACAATTTCGGCATGGTTCTGGTTCTGGATGTAGGTGTCATCCATGAGGGCCAGAAAATGTGTGAAAATGGGACTGTGCTCATGGCAGCAGCTCAGATCTTTCATGAAGCGATCGAAGAGGAGATGGAAAAGATCCCGGATACCCTGCAGATGATGTTTGATGGCAGGATTGTGGTAAATGTGTTCCAGACTGAACTGCTTCAGGGTAGAAAGGGCCTGAGAAACCTCCGGGCTGAAGCGGATTTCTCCCTTTGTCCCACTGTTCTGGAGGATGTCCGTCACCAGGCGGTAGACCATGGTGCCGTTGGTGTTTCCCAGAATCCTGACGGCTTCCGGTGGAAGGGCTTCCCGTGCGAGGATACCGATACGGATGGCATCTTCAATATCTCTTCCGATGTAGCCGATGGTGTCTGCCATGCGCATGACACAGCCCTCTGCGGTCATGGGGGTGAGGGGGACTTCAGGATTCTGGATCAGGGTCTGGAGTTCCCTTTCATGATCGCTGAAATCCTTGTTTTTTATGGGATAAAGGGCCGTGTTATGGATTTCACCATCGTGGCAGAGAATTCCGTCCAGGGTCTGAAGACTTAAGTTCCAGCCCCTGCCCTTGCGTTCCACCCGATCAAGGAACTGCACACTCTGGGCATTGTGCTGAAAGGAGCCAATGCCGCAGGCAAGGCAGATTTCCGATAAGAATCGTTCCCCATCATGACCGAAGGGAGGATGGCCGATGTCGTGGCCCAGGGCAATTGCCTCTATGAGATCTTCGTTGAGTCCCAGAAACCGGCCGATGGTACGACCAATTTTGGAAACCAGCTGTACATGGAGAACCCTGTGGGTGAGGTGGTCATTCCGGATGAGACTGAAAACCTGGGTTTTATCAATGTAGCGGGTATAGGCCAGGGAATGCAGGATGCGGTCTGCATCCACACTGAAGGGGGGCCGATAGTCCGTATCCAGTCTCTCTTCGTAAAAACGGCGCCGGACTTCGGTATCCATCGTTGCATAAAACCGCATGGATCCTTGTGTTTTGGGGTCATGGGGCATGGGGAGGCTGTCCATGGGGTAAGGGGAGCGGGCCGCAGCAGAAAATCGCGGCCCGCATGCAATCAGAGCTGTGCCATGAGGTTCTTGATGACCTGATCCAGATCCCTGGTAAATCCACTTTCTTTGCGGGCAATGGGTTCTCCTGCATCGCAGGCGTCCACCACGAGCGCATCATAGGGCAGGGTGCCGAGGAAGGGAATTCCCGTGGCCTTGGCTGTCGTTTCTCCACCGCCGGTTTTGAAGAGGGCGATGCGCTTGCCACAGTGGGGGCAGTCAAAGGGGCCCATGTTTTCCACAAGACCCGCAATTTCGAGATTGACGGTTTTGCAGAAATTGATGGATTTGCGCACATCGGCAAGGGCCACTTCCTGGGGAGTGGTCACCACAAGGGCTTTTGCTTCGGGGACACTCTGCACCACGGTAAGGGGTTCGTCACCCGTACCCGGAGGCGCATCGATGATGAGAAAATCAAGGGTTCCCCATTCCACGGAGGTGATGAATTGCTGAATCATGCCGGATTTTGCAGGTCCACGCCAGATAACGGCCTGGTCTTTATCCTGCATGAGGGACTGCATGGAAATGACACCGAGGTTTTTTCCCCCGTTGGCGGGGATGAGCCGTTTGGCCTCAGAGACATCGAGGAGGCCGGAAAGCCCCATCATATGGGCAATACTGGGGCCATGGAGATCCACATCCATGAGACCGACCTTGAACCCTTTTTCCGCAAGAGATACGGCAAGGTTGGTGGCCACAGAACTTTTGCCAACGCCGCCCTTACCACTCATTACCAGAAGCTTATGGCGAATTTTTCCCAAAGATTCCCTCATCATGGCTTCTTTTTCATCATTGGCGCTTTTCTTTTTTTTCTGTTCAGGCATTTTTTCATGAATCATGTTTTTTCTCCCACAGTCTTGACGCATGCACACAGGCAGTAATCAGGGATCTTGCACTTCTGAAAAAAACCGATTTCAACGTACCGGCATCAGGATTCTCCGTCCCCTGTTCCGGAGAAATGCCGCAAGGCAGACGGTTAGGGTTTTATTGCCTCTGCGGGGAAGCGTCAATAGAATTGTTTTGGGATATGGCTCATAAATCCTGTCCCTGCCTCTCCTTACCCGGCTTCATGCAGACGAAAGGAGGCCGGGGGCAGTTCAGGGACGGGGGTGATGCTGCGGATACGCATTTTCAGGAGATGGTCTTTGTTTTCAATGGCCCAGGTTCTCGGGTTGTCAGTGAGGGGGGTGAGGGAATAGACAAGCCTGTTCCTGTGGAGACGCTCCAGACGCAGGAAAGTGCCGTCCTGCCCCAGCAGGATGCGGGCGCGTACATGCCACCCTTCCTTGAGCAGAAAAACTCCCGGTGTTTCCTGAATAACCGCTGTCCACCGGGGCAGGGGAATTTTTCCCGCAAGGAGATGGGCAATTTCTTCCATATCAAGGGGGATTCCAAGGGCTTTCTGGGTGAGGCTTTCCAGGGAACGCAGTCTGGTGAGGCTGCCGGTTTCGGTCTCGCGGATTTCAGCAGACTGAGGGGTTGCGGCCATTTCAAAAAGGGGGCTGCCCATGGGGGAGAGGGCGACAAGGCGTAGTCCCTGATTCCGAGATACGGCGCAGACCAGTTGCAGGCTGCCTCCCGGCGGTATGGAATCCGGAAGGGTCAGTACGGCCCGGCCCGTGAAATGATCGGGCAAGGCCATTTGTGTCGTAAAAAAAGGGGGCAGCTCGCTGGCTTCCATGGGGCGGGGGCTGTGGATGCTGCATCCGGTTCCCGTCAGCAGCAGGAAAAGAAGGGCTGAAACTAAAACGACTCCTTTAATATCTCGAAAATAAAAGATTATCTTCATTATGGTGTCTCTTTGTGCTCAGAAGGGATCCCCTGTTTCAGGGCTTCCAGTTTTTGCAGTACCAGCGGTTTCTTTTCAAAGAGAAGCGATTTTTTGTAGGCTTCCTGCGCAGCCTCCACCCTTCCCAGAAAGGCATACACATCTCCGAGATGCTCCAGAACGGCAGGATCTTCCGGAAGAAGTGCTGCGGCTTTTTCCAGGTAGAGCAGGGCTTTTTCTGGTTTTCCCTGTTTGAAATACACCCATCCCATGCTGTCTGTGATGTATCCATCCTGGGGTTTCAGATCCATGGCTCTGCGGATAAAGCTTTCCGCCTCATCCAGGCGGATTTCCATTTCTGTGAGGGTATAGCCCAGATAGTTCAGGGCATTGGCGTGATCCGGATTCTGCTGAATGAGGGTTTCCATCTCTGCGATGGCTTTTTCCTTCTGGCCCATTTTATCCAGCACCACCCCCAGTCTGTAGCGGATCTGCTGATCTTTTTCATCTCGCGTAAGGCTGTTGCTGAAGATCTCCGCAGCGGCTTCCAGATGTCCGGCCTCTTCGTAGAAGGCCCCCAGATAAAAACGCAGGGTGGCATCTTCGGGATTGGCGGTGGCCGCTGCCTCCAGTGTGGCAATACCCCGTTCAATGGCATTTTCCTGCTGATCCATGTAAGCGAGATGCACCACAGCCTTGCGATATGCCGGATCTGCCGGGGAAATGGCCATGTAATGTGTCCGGGCCGCATCTTTCATTCCGGCTTCCTGGTGGGCAAGCCCCAGGGCATAGTGGATTTCACCGTTTTCCGGGTCACCGGAAAGGAGGGTTTCCAGCAGGAAAATGGCATCTCTGTAGCGTTTGTTTTCCATCAGGGTGGAAAAAATTCTTTTGACCGCAGTCTCACGGAGACTTTCTTCGGCAGCCAGCTGCGCCATGTGATCCATGGCTTCCTTCTCATTTCCTGTCTGCCAGAGAAATATGGAGAAATCCATAATAATTTCAATGGATGAAGATTCCAGATTCAGAATATCCTCATAGGCTTTTCGGATACTCTGTACCAGGGGATGATTTTTTTTGGGGGGCATAAGGAGTTTTTTGCCCTTTTCCAGGTGATCCACTTCCGTAATCAGGGGATTTAAGGCCAGAACCTGTCTGCGGAGCCTGGCAGAGGGGGGGCCGGAATGACGGGCCAGGAGGGCATCCAGAGTGTCTCCTGGACGGATTTCCACGGAAAGGTCGCGTGTCAGCTGTCGTGATAAAATTTTGATCCGTTCAAGGTAAGGTTCAAGGAGCTGGGGTACCATTTCGATGACCCGGTCAAAGTTCTGGAGGGCTTCCTCCTCTCTTTCAAGAATACTGAGAAGCTGGCCCAGATAGTAATATCCCGCGTAGTTTTCCGGACGCAGCTCAATGAATTTTCTGTAAATGTTTTCGGCTTTCAGAGCTTCTTTCTGGGAGAGATAGAGGTTGCCCAGAATGAGATAGACTTTTTCCCTGTGGGGATCGAGACGCAGTACTTCTTCATAGAGGGGGATCAGTTCCTCGATATCCTGAGCCAGCATCTGCCGGATGCCCGCAAGGACGATGAGGGTATCCGGATCTTCCGGATTCAGATCCCGTGCCCGTTCAATGGCCTGGAGGGCGGCTTTGGGCTGGTTGGCCCGTATGAGGAGGGCAGCCAGCTCCCGTTGCAGGTAGGCGGACTGGGAATCCAGGGCCGCTGCCTGCCGGAGAAAACCGATGGCTTCCAGCGGGCGGTTCCGGTTGAGCCGGATCTGGGCTTCTGTATAGTAATAGTAGGAAGATTCTGAAGCCGTCGTCCGGTTGACGGGTACGGTAAAGACCTCTTTTCCGGTTTCTTCTTTTTCCGATGGAAGCAGGGTCTCCGTATCCGGAACCGGGGGCTGGAGGGTTTTCTGGCTACAGGCCGGAAGGAAGAAGGGAAAAAACAGCAGGAGAAGAAAGAAGAGGATTTTTCCATTCCGCTGCGGTGGGTGTCCATGGCCACTAGGGTGTTGTTGAGAGCGCATATGGAGGATCTGCTTTCATGGCTTCGGGTCTTCTGACGGGTGGTTCATAAATTAAGGACGTCAGGTATGAACGGAAATGTTTTTTGGGTGCTTGTGGTTTTCGTGTGTGCTCTTTTTCTCTGACGGGGAATCAGAAGACATCTGAAGTATAGATGTCAAAATCCGGAAGTTCTTTTTGAAAAAAAGTCTGCATTTTTTTGACAATGCCCGCTTCAATCTGGCGCACCCGTTCCCTGGAAATTCCATAGGTTTCACCGATTTCCTGAAGGGTTACGGGTTCATCTGAAAAGATGCGCTTTTCAAAAATTTCAAGCTCACGCTCGTTCAGCTGGGAGGTGAATCCCGTAATTTTATCGTGGAGCATGTTTGTGATCTGTTTACGGGCGACCTCATCTTCTGCCGAGCTGCTTTCAGATCCCAGAAAAGACATGCGGTCTGTTTCCGAATCTTCCCGAACCGGTGCATCCAGGGAAAGATCCCAGGCATCAAGGCGCTGATCCATGTCAATGACTTCCTTCTGGGAAACCCCCAGGCGTTCCGCCAGAAGTTTGGGCTTGGGATCAAAGCCCTGATCAATGAGGTTCTGTTTTTCTTTTTTCAGTTTAAAAAAAAGCTTGCGCTGGCCCTGGGTGGTGCCGATTTTCACAAGCCGCCAGTTGTCCATGATGAACTTGAGAATATAGGCTTTGATCCAGAAGGAAGCGTAATACGAAAATTTGACGCCCTTATACGGATCAAACTTGCGAACGGCCTGCATGAGTCCGATGTTGCCCTCCTGAATGAGGTCAAGAAGGTTCTGCATCCAGACCCGCTGGAATTCCATGGCGATTTTTACCACAAGACGGAGATTCGCGGTTGTGAGCGCATAGGCGGCTTCGGGGTCGTTGTCTTCCTGCACCCGTCTGCCGAGTTCAATTTCTTCTTCACGGGTCAGCAGTTTGTACCGGCTGATTTCAGACAGGTAGCTTTGCAGGGGATCCAGTTTGGCAAGGGCCTTGCTGGACTCCTGTCTGGGAGCCGGAAGATTTTTATGGGCGGGTGTTTTTCTGCTTGTCGTTTTATCTGTCATGGCTGCACTTCCAGGTGACGGTTGACCTTATGATAAAGGCATATCGGAGATTTTGACATCCACTATGGGGAGCCATCCGCTTGCCAAGGGGGGTATCATCCCATGCCTGCATGTGGATGTAAACCATGCAGCGGATGGCGGACGATATTTTTTTGGGGAGTATTTTATTTATATTCTTGTAATAATTATTGATCTTTTGTTTGTTTGCTGCCTTTTCATCCTGTACTCTCTGGGGGATGTCTGCTTTCTGACCCCCGGCTTCTTTTTGGACAGGGGAGTATTACGGAAAAAATATCTGTCAGAAGTATTTTTTTTCTGGACAAGGAAAGGCCCCTCTGCTAGATAGCGTTTTCGTTATGCGCCAGTAGCTCAGCTGGATAGAGCAACGGACTTCTAATCCGTAGGCCGGGAGTTCGAATCTTCCCTGGCGCGCCATGCGCCTTAAAAACTAGGGTTTTCGAACCTTATAATACAGATGGGCGGGAATAACTCAGTGGTAGAGTGCAACCTTGCCAAGGTTGAAGTCGCGGGTTCAAATCCCGTTTCCCGCTCCACAGTTCTTCTTTTCATACCATCCGTCCCGATGCGGGAATAACTCAGTGGTAGAGTGCAACCTTGCCAAGGTTGAAGTCGCGGGTTCAAATCCCGTTTCCCGCTCCATAAAAAAATAAAAGACCTTCTGTGTTTTCAGGAGGTCTTTTTGTTTTTCAGCTTTCGCTTTCCTCGTACCGGAATCCCCTGGCTGCTTCTACGGCCTTCTGCCATCCGATGCAGCGTTTCTGTGCTTCTTGTTCCGGCATTTCCGGTAGAAAAGTCCGGATTTTTCCCCTTTTCTGAATATCTTCCTGGTTCTTCCAGAATCCAAGGGCAAGCCCTGCCAGATGGGCGGCACCCATGGCCGTTGTTTCCGGGCATGCGGGTCTGCCCACGGGGATTCGTAGAATATCACTTTGAAACTGCATGAGAAAATTGTTTTCCACGGCCCCGCCGTCTACCCGGAGTCTGGGGATGGTGATGGCGGCATCTTTTTCCATGGCCAGCAGCACATCCCGGCTCTGGTAGGCAATGGACTCCAGAGTGGCACGGATGAAGTGTTCCTTGCCGCTTCCCCGGGTCAGCCCGAAGACGGCTCCTCTGGCATCCGGATCCCAGTGCGGGGTTCCAAGCCCCACAAAGGCGGGTACCACATAGACGCCGGCGGTATCGGCAACGCGTCGGGCATAGGTCTCGGATTCCGAGGATTCCCGGAACATGCGCATGCCGTCACGCAGCCACTGAATGGCGGAGCCTCCCACAAAGACGGAGCCTTCCAGGGCATACTGCACCTTGCCCGCTACCTCCCAGGCGATGGTGGTAAGCAGGCCGCTTGTGCTTTCCACGGCTTTTTCTCCCGTGTTCATCAGCATGAAGCAGCCCGTTCCATAGGTGTTTTTTGTCATCCCCGGTGTGTGACAGCCCTGGCCGAAGAGGGCGGCCTGCTGGTCTCCTGCCATGCCCGCGATGGGAAGGACATGACCGAAAAAGGTTTCCGGAAGGGTATGACCGCAGATACCGGAAGAAGGTACGATGCGGGGCAGCATGGCCTGGGGGATGTTCAGAATATCGAGGAGCCGGGTGTCCCAGTTTTTGGTGTGGATATTGCAAAGAAGGGTGCGGGAAGCGTTGGAAAGGTCGGTCACATGACTGTTGCCACCTGTCAGTTTCCATGTGATCCAGGTGTCGATGGTGCCAAAGAGCAGCTCTCCCTTTTCCGCCCTGGCCTGGGCACCTGGAACATGGTCAAGAATCCAGCGGATTTTGCTGCCTGAAAAATAGGGATCCAGAAGAAGTCCTGTCCGTTGCCTGAAAAGGGCTTCGTGGCCTGCTTTTTTCAGTTTTTCACAGATCTCCGCACTCTGGCGGGACTGCCAGACAATGGCCCTGTGGATGGGTCTTCCCGTTGTCCGATCCCAGACCACCGTCGTTTCCCTCTGGTTGGCAAGACCGATACCCGCAATATTTTCTCCACTGACACCTGGTTTTCCCAGTATTTCCGCCACAACGGCCTGTATGGAAGACCAGATTTCCATGGCATCCTGCTCCACCCATCCGGGCTTTGGAAAGTGCTGGGTAAACTCTTTCTGGGTAGTGTGGAGGATTTCGTTGTCCTTGTTGAACAAAAGGGCGCGGGAACTGGTCGTACCCTGGTCGATGGCAAGGATGTGGGGTCTGGAGGACATGGGCGCTCCACGGCAGTGAGGTTTCGATGACAGAATACGGAGAAGGGGTTCCGGCAGGGGTGAACCATAAAAAAAGCTCCGGAAAATTTTCCGGAGCTTTTTATCCTTGAATTGTGGCGCGCCCGGCACGACTCGAACGTGCGATCTTCGGCTCCGGAGGCCGACGCCTTATCCACTGGGCCACGGGCGCAACAGAAGACTAATTAGAGGAAAGCCCCTTTGCTGTCAAGAAATTTTATATCCGTATTCTGGAAGGAGACGGCCTTGCCACCTCCGCTTTTTCTGTGGAGAGGGGCAGGGCGTGGAAAGGGAAAAAAGATGTGACAGCCATGTTTTTTTAGGTCTTTATGTGAGAAAGAAGAAAGAGATATGGATTTTCTGCAAGGTGAACACGGTTGTAAAACTCTTTTGGAAAGCACAGCAAATGGAAAAGACAGTCATAGAACTTCTGGCACCGGCAAAGGATCTGGCAACGGGGCGGGCTGCCATACAGCACGGTGCGGATGCCGTTTATATCGGAGCCGAACGTTTTGGTGCCAGGGCCGCAGCGGGGAACACCCTTACGGACATAGAGACCCTCTGTACCTTTGCCCATGGTTTTCATGCCCGGGTCTATCTTACTCTCAATACCCTCCTGTACGATCATGAGCTGGAGGCTGCAGCCACCCTTGTGCGGGAAGCGTGGAATGCGGGGGTGGATGCCCTGATTTTTCAGGATGCAGCCCTCCTGGAAATGAATCTTCCCCCCATCGCCCTGCACGCCAGTACCCAGATGCACAACATGGACACGGATCACATCGCCTTTCTCGAAGCCGCAGGGGTATCCCGCGTGGTACTGGCCAGGGAGCTGGATCTGGCCGCCATCGCCCGCATCCGGGAGAAAACCGGTGTCGCTCTGGAGGCCTTTGTCCATGGAGCACTCTGCGTCAGCCATTCGGGCCGCTGCTGGATGAGCCTTGCCCTGGGTGGAAGAAGTGCCAACCGGGGTGTTTGTGGTCAGCCCTGCCGCCTCCCCTGGAATCTTGTGGATGAAAGGGGGGAGCTGCGGGTTCGGGAAAAACATCTGCTTTCCTTAAAAGACATGGATCGTTCCGCAGGACTTCTGCCGCTTCTTGGGGCCGGGGTCACCTCCTTTAAAATTGAGGGAAGGCTGAAGGATGTGGCTTATGTAAAAAATGTAACGGCTTTTTACCGTAAAGCCCTGGATGCCGCCCTCGAAAGCTGGGGCAAGGGCAGTCCCCTTTCCCATGGCAGATGTTCTTATTCCTTTACCCCCGATCCGAAAAAAACCTTCCACAGGGGAGCAACGGAGTATTTCCTTTCGGGAAAAAGGGAGGATATCGGCCACATGGACACGCCCAAGGCCATGGGAGAGGGGATGGGACGTATCCACAGGCTGGACGGGGGAACCCTGGTTCTGAAGCGGGAGGCGGATCTTGCCGCTGGAGACGGGCTTTGTTTTCTGGATCAGAAGGGGCAGATGCGGGGGCTTTCCGTGAACCGCTGTGAGGGGAAAAAAATCTGGCCTGCCCCCGGTGCCCTGTCAGGACTGAAGCAGGAGGATGTGGCGGACAGTCTTTTGTACCGGAACCAGGATCTGCGCTTCCGCAAGCTGCTGGATTCGGAAAAAAGCGGAGTGCGAAAGCTTGCCACAGCCCTTTTTATGAAAGAAGGGAAAGAAGATTTCTGCCTTGAAATGACAGATATGACGACAGGACTTGCCGTACGGGTGTGTGCGGATCTGGAAAGAATTCCGGCCGATAATCCGGAAACGGCAAAAACCCGTGCGGCTCAGCAGCTTGGAAAGCTTGGAGATACGGCCTTTGAGGCTGTGGAAATACGGGTAGACACGGGAACCTGGTTTTTGCGGGCCTCCGATCTCAATGGCCTGCGCCGTGATGCGGCATCCGCACTCTGGGAGCTGCGGCTGGCTTCCCATTCCAGACCTTTGCGTCAGGCGGCCTCGGAAGATTTTCATGCGATGCCCTATCCCGTAGAGGCCCTGGATTCTTCCTTCAATGTACTCAATGCCATGGCAAGGGCCTTTTATGAAAAGCACGGCTGCCGGGTGCTGTCCATGGCTTATGAAAAGGAAGGGGTGCAGCCCGGAGACCGGGTTATGACCACCCACCATTGTCTGCGCTATTCCCTTGGAGCCTGCCCCCGTCATCAGGGGACAGGCCAGGGTGCAGGAAGCCTCCGGAACTGGCGGCTTGAGGGTAAGGGAGCCGTTTTTTCGCTGGTTTTTGACTGCGCGGCATGCAGGATGCATGTTTTTCTGGAAGAGAAGCCCTTGTGAGGGAGAACGATCCAGCGGACTGCCGAGATGCCCGATGGGAAGATCATTTTTTCCGCATACGGCTGTCCAGCACCAGGGTGACGGGACCGTCATTGGTCAGGGATACGGCCATGGCAGCCTGAAATTTTCCGGTCTGCACCCCGGTTCCTGCTTTCCGGCAGCACTGGATAAAATGTTCGTAAAGGGGGATGGCCAGCTCCGGAGCGGCGGCTTCTGTGAAGGACGGACGGCGTCCCTTCCGGCAGTCCCCCAGAAGGGTGAACTGGGAAACGACAAGGATCTGTCCTCCCGTATCCAGAACAGAAAGATTCATCTTTCCCAGTCCGTCCTCAAAAATTCTTAAATGCAGGATTTTTTCCGCAAGAAAGGCACTGTCTTCCGCAGTATCCTCTCTGGAAACTCCAAGAAGGACAAGCAGACCCGCATCAATACGGCCCGTCAGCTGATTTTCTACCTGAACGTCTGCCCGTGAGACGCGCTGTACAACGGCAATCATGGTTTACCTCATGTCTGGCAGGGTGGGGATAAAGGTGCCGCAGGCCGTGTGGCCTGGATGCGGCGAAACGCTGTCAGTGAAAAACAGAGAGAATCTCCTTCAGGTTTTCCTTCCTGTACCGTTGCTTCCGAAGTCTTTCCCAGTGGTCGGGAAAGGCCATGGGAGCGAAATAGACTTCAAGGGTCAGCATAAGCTCTTCTTCTCCCCGCAGAAAGGAAACAATGCGCATGGGTTCCTGCACGAGCCCCTCATAGCGGAGGGTGCTTCGGGTTTGCAGGTGCTGCTGTACCATCTGGTTGTGTCCTGCAATACGTCGGGTGCCCTGCTGAAGCAGCAGGTTTTCCCAGGCAGCCCGCAAGGCCTGCTGGCGTCCATCAACTCCGGGGCTTGCGGGAAGGGTGACGGAGACCCGCCGGATTTCCCAGTCTTCCATTCTGTATTCCCCGGGAGCAGGTACCATGATCAGGCGGCTTTCCGCGAGGACGCCGTTGTGGATCTCCTGTTCCAGGGCAATGCAGAAGGGGGGGACTCCCGTCTGTCCGGCCTGCATGGCGCATCCTGTGCAGACAGACAGGAGGCCTATCAGAATTCCGTGAAAGACAGTATCCAGGAAGATGAAATTTCTCATTGATTGCAGTCCGGATAAAAAAGGAGGGGCTTTGAGGCATCCGCGTCGGCCAGAGAGCCCGGAAGATTGGTAGGGGAACATAGCACAGACCCGTCTGGGGAAGAAAGGACTCTCTGTTCGGGAAAAAAGGGCTTTTTTCCCCTGGGATCGTGAATGTCCCTGGGATGTTGTTCCCATGACGGGGCTGTGTTAAGGAGAAGGGGGAGTGGTTTCCCTGGGAAGCTGCTGCCTTTTTTGTATCCATTCGACAGGGGGAACCCCCCGGGGAAGGAGTCTATGGTGCAGGCCATACCAGCGTCCGGATTGTCCCGCAGGCTTATTCTTTTTCTTCTGGTTCTCCTTGTTGCAGGAGAAATCATTGCCTTTGCCGTTGCCTGGAATATTTCAGGGACAAAGTCCTGGCTTCAGGTACAGAATCAGGATGGGGGGGTGATCTATGAAACCCGTGGAGACACGCTGACCCGTTTTGACCGCTACTATTTTGAGCAGAATTTTGGCCCCCTGGAATCCTACCATACCCGGCTGATCACCCGGGACATTCCCTTTCCCCTTACGGCCTGGCTCTTTACGGCCATCGGCGTTCCCGTTGGTCTGGTGCTTTTTTTTGCTTTTCTGGTAAAGGTATGGAGCGCCCTTTTTCTGAGGGAGACGGATCCCGCCGGGACTGTCCGGGAAAAGGAAAAGGGGTTGGAACAGGTTCTGTCCCGTATGGACAGGCCTGGGGTTTTCACCGTTGGGGGCCTGGTTTTTGTCTCCGTCCTGGGGCTCTGGGTGCTGCCTGTACTGCTTTCACGGGCCGCCCTTTCGGCACTGGAGCTGGTGCTGCGGTTCAAATGGATTTTTGCCGTTCTTTTTCTGGGGGTTTTAAGCCTCTGTTTCTGGTTTTTGTATCTGCGGTATCGTCTGGCTGGTAAGGCCATGGATGCCAGGCTGGAAATGGAGCGTCTGCGTCTGACTCTGGAGATGGAAAAAAGGGAGTTTCTTCCGGATGCATCCCCCCTTTTGCCTGCCCCCCTGAAAGGGGAAGGGAACAAAAAGACAGCACAAGAAAAGGAAGGGGAAGCGGAGGGGCCTGTACCCGCCCGGCCATCCCCCATGAACGAACCTTAGGATGTGAGATCCATGGACATTATCACCACACATAAAAATGCGGATTTTGATGCCGTGGCCTCCATGGTTGCGGCAACCCTTCTGTATCCCGGCGCAATTCCCGTGCGTCCCAACGATCTGAATCCCAATGTGAAGGCCTTTCTTTCCATTCATAAAGATATCTTTGACACCTATCTGCCCAAGGAAACAGATCTGAAGAAGGTGCAGCGCATGGTGGTGGTGGATACCGGTTCCTGGGCCCGCCTGGATGGGCATCTGCGGAAACTGAAAGAGCAGAAGGATCTGGAACTGATTCTCTGGGATCATCATCCGGAAGGGGATATTGAGGCCGGATGGATCTGCCGGGAAGCCATGGGAGCCACGGTGACCCTTCTGGTGCGGACTCTGCGGGAAAAGGGGCAGCGGCTTACTCCCATGCAGGCCACCCTGTTCCTGCTGGGGTTGTATGAGGATACGGGCAATCTCAGTTTCAGCTCCACCAAGGCTGAAGATGCTCTGGCTGCGGCCTATCTTCTGGAAAACCGGGCGGATCTCAACGTCTTGTCCACTTTTTTAAGACCGGTCTATGGCGAGCGGCAGAAGGAAATTCTTTTTGAGATGATCCAGGCCGGAGAATCGGCCAAGATGGATGTGAAGGGACACCGTATTGCCATCAGCCATATGCTGATTGAGGGGCATGTGGGCAATCTTTCCGTTGTCATCAATATGTACCGGGAAATCATGAACGTGGATGCGGCCTTTGGCATTTTCACAGATCCGGAACGCCAGCGTACCTTTGTGATTGGCCGCAGCAAAACCGAAGACCTCAATGTGGGTTCCATCATGCGCAGTCTGGGGGGCGGAGGCCATCCGGCTGCGGGTTCGGCCATGCTGGATCGGGTCAATACGGATGTGATTGTGGAGCAGATCCTTACTTTGCTGGAGGGGAATCAGCAGAGTTCTGTGCAGCTCATTGATATTATGAGCTATCCTGTGAAAACGGTGGATGGTGATACACCCATGGATGTGGTCTGGGAAGTGCTTGTGGAAAAGGGCTGTACCGGTTTGCCTGTCATGGAGGATGGGGTGCTGTCAGGGGTGATTTCACGGCGGGATTTCCGGAAAATACGCAAAGAGTCCCAGAAAAAAGCCCCTGTACGGGCCTTCATGAGCCGGAATGTCGTCACCATTGATCCGGGTAAAAGTCCCATGGAGGCTGCAAAAATTATGGTAAAGCATGACATCGGCCGTCTGCCTGTGGTGAAAGATGGCCGGATTATCGGTATTGTTTCCAGATCCGATGCCATGCGGTATTTTTATGACCTGCTGCCGGACTGATTCCGGTCTGAGCCGGTAGGGATGCTGAATTTTTGGTGGGCAGGCATCCGTGGATGATGGGGCTATTCAGAGAGATTGAAAAATAAAATTTATTGAATCAAGAAGGATTATTCACTTGAATTGGTGATTTGTTCTGAGTATGGTGGGGTCGCATGATGGTCTGCCCTTAAATAAACCATTGGGGGGTGACAAAGGGCACCTGCGATCCGACCACAATGCCATGTATTCCATAAAAAAGCTCCTTGATTGAAATCCGTTAAGCAGGAAAGGCCGGGCAAGATGTCCGGCCTTTCCTGTTTTAAAACGAGCAGGTATGGAAAAAAAGGGCAAAAAAGGGGGAGACGTTCAGGATTCAAGGGCAGATTTCAGTGCGGCTTCCAGACTGGAAAAGGAAAAGCGAAATCCTTCGGCTTCCAGTTTTTCCGGAATCCCCCGTTGACTGGCCAGAAGAATTTCCCCGAAGTCCCCGAGGAGAAGGCGCAGGGCAAAGGCGGGTACCCTGAAAAAGTCCGGCCTGTGGAGAAGCCTTGCCAGAGTACGGGAAAAGGTCTTGTTGGTGACATTTTCCGGTGCCACAAGATTATAGGCGCCTGCCGTTTCCCGATGGCGGATGAAAAAATCCACCGCATTGACAATATCCTCCACATGCACCCAGGGCATCCATTGTTCGCCGGATCCCAGAGGCCCCCCCACCCCCATGCGGTAGGCGGGAACCATCTTGGAAAGGGCGCCTCCCCTGTCTCCCAGCACAATGCCAAAGCGCATACAGATCACCCGGGCGCCCTTTTTTTCCGCAGCCAGAGCGGCATCTTCCCATTCCACACAGAGTTTTGCGAGAAAATCGCTGCCAGGTTCATGGTTTTCTTTCAGTTCTTCATCCCCGCAGGAGCCGTAGTAGCCGATGGCGGAGGTGGAGAGCAGGGTCTGATGTTTTTTTCCGGACAGGGCGGAAACCAGATTTTTTGTGGTGAGGATGCGGGAGGCACGCATCACCTCCATGGAAGAGGGCGTCCAGTAGTGAAAAATGCTGCGTCCGGCCAGATTGATGACAAGGTCGGCTTCACCTGCCACCTCCTGCCAGGAACCGGGCTGGGTGGTATCTGCTTGCATATAGGTGAAATTGCCATGGGAAAGGCAAGGGTGGTTCGGAGCCAGATCCGCTGCTGCAACCGTAAATCCTTTATCGAGGAGGAAAGAAAGGATACGGGTGCCCACAAAGCCGGCCCCCCCGGTGATGAATGTACGCATACGATCTCCTTGTTTTCAGGATTCAGAAAGCGACGGGGGATTCCCCGGCTTTCAGACATGGTTGCGCAGAGCCAGTTCCGCAGGATGGGGATTGAGGTAAGTCTGACGTGCAAGGTAGCCCACATCATATTTACGGACATGGTGTCCGATCAGGGTGATGGGGACAATGAGGGGCAGCTGCCCCTCATGGTAGCGGGTGATGAGATCGAGCAGCTCCTGGCGTTCGGTATCGGGCAGAATGTGCTTGAAATACCCGAGCATGTGCTGAAGTACATTGGTGTTTTTTTTGCGGGTGCCTTTGCGGCTTAAGGCCTGGAGCAGGAGCGTTTCGTATTCCTTGAAAAGAAGATCTGCCTCCATCTCCTTCCCCCTGGCCACAAGACGTCCCATTTCCCGGTAATGTTCCGTGCTGTGTCCCAGAAGGAGCAGTTTGTTGTCCGTGTGAAAGGCCACAAGATCCCCAAGCCTCATGTTTTTTCTGGCCTCCCGCCAGCGGGTGAGGGCGAAAATCCGGATGATGAAGTTTTCCCGCAGCACAGGATCATGGAGTCTGCCGTCTTCCTCCACAGGAGTGAGGGGAAAGCGCTGCATGAAGGCTTTTGCGAAAATTCCCACGCCGGTCTTGCTGATCATGTGGCCTTTTTCGTTGTACACCTTGACCCGCTCCATGCCGGAGCTTGGGGAACCTCCTTTGAAGATGAAACCGCAGAGATCTTCCTTTTCCAGGGCATCCAGACGTCCGGCAGCCCAGGTCTCCATGGTGTCTGTATGGTCTTCACCACTTTTTCGGGTGAGCAGGCGTGGGTTTTCGGGAGTTCCCACAAGACGCAGGGATTCTCTGGGGACGGGCATGCCGCATTCGACTTCCGGGCATACGGGAAGGTAGCGTACGTACTGCCCCAGGGTGTGGAGGATGTAGGGATCCCGCTGATGTCCGCCGTCGTAGCGGACGAGATTTCCCAGAAGACAGGAACTGACGCCAAGGATGATGGGTCGGGTCATGGGGTCTCCTTTTTTGGATTCCGGAACCGGGAGAAGGGGATTTCTTGCTTCCTCCCTTGTGATGCGGGATCAGAAGGGCTTCAGACAAAACATTCCGGTTCCCGCCGTATATGGGTGAAATCCCTTTCCAGCTCATGCTTGTGCCAGAGGTATTTTTCGTCATCAAAATACTTGGCTTCTACAGGACATTTCTTGATACAGGCGCAGCACTTGATGCAGACCCCCGTGATCTTTGACACATCTTCCCCGTCGATGGATCCCATGGGACAGACCGAGACACAGAGCTTGCAGTCCGTGCAGGCCTCGCTGGTTCTGGGAACCACCTTGAGGATGTTTGCAAACTCTCCTTTCTGATCTTTGGGGCGGTAATAGGCCCTGTAGGGTCTGTTCCCTTTGACGGAGACAGGATGGCTCTCTTCAGCAGAGTCTATTTTTTGGGAGATTCTGGCAGCGAAATCTGCGGCCACGGCCATATCTTCCGGGTCGGGCCTTCCTGCCCCCAGAGTCGTTGAAAAGGAATGTTCGCCGATGAAGGCACCGGCAGCGATGACCTGGAAGCCCTTTGAGGTGAGGATGTCCCGGAATTCGATGAGGGCGTCATCATAGTGGCGGTTACCGTAAAGGACAATGGCAACGGCCTGTGCCCCGTTGCCGGCAAGGGTGTCGAGAAATTTCAGCAGCAGATTGGGCACGCGACCGGCGTAGACCGGCACTCCCATGACAACGAGATCCTTTCTGTCAAAGGAAAGGGGGGTTTTGCGTGCTTCCGGAAGCGTGATGTCAAAGGGGCAGACCGCAAGATCTTTTCCGGAGTGCACCGCCATTTTTTGGGCAATGCCGCTGACGATTTTTTCGGTTGTACCCGTCGGGCTGAAATACAGCGTCTTGATGCTTTCAGGCATCGTACAAACCTCCCTGTCTGGAATGTGTGAAAGGGCCTTGTGTCATGAAAAAGCCTGTCCGGGTTGCAGGACGGGCAGGGTCTTTATCTGGGAAGCGTCTCCTTCAGAGCCTGGATTCGTTCATAGGAAAGGGCGATCCTTTCCCTGGAAATGCGTTTTTCCGCCACCAGTTTCCGGAGGATGTCCAGGGCTTCCCGGGCAATGTTTCCGTTGTAGGGTGCCGGGGAATTATTGGAAAAGATCAGCATGTCCACGCCTGCGAGAATGGCCTTTTCAATGGCCGTTTCCATGCCGTAATGCTCCGTGATGGCGCCCATCTGCATGTCATCGGACACAATGACCCCGTCCCAGCCCAGGCGTTTGCGTAAAATGCCCGTGAGGGTGCTGTGGGAGAGGGTTGCGGGATCATTGGGATCCAGATGGCGGTTGAAGGTATGGGCTGTCATGACCATACCTTTAAAATCATTCATGAAGTGGAGGAGATAGGGGTAGAGCTCCAGGGTCTGCCAGGTATCCGAGGTATCCGTGAAGCCGTTGTGGGAGTCTTCTTTGGAGCTTCCGTGTCCGGGAAAGTGTTTGAGAGCGGAAAGGACGCCCTTTTTTGCCTGCTCTTCCACAAAGATGGATGAATGCCTGAACACAAGCTCCGGACTGGCCGAAAAACTGCGCTTTATTCTGCCGATTACAGGGCAGTCCGGGTTCACGTTCACATCCACCACAGGGGCAAAATTCACGTTGATGCCCAGATTCCCGAGGGTCTCCGCCGTTTGTCCGGCCTGTTTGCGGGTTTCGGTCTCATCATTGAGATCGCCAAGGTACTGGGCGGAGACGGTGGCCGGAAATCCGTAGCGTTCCTTGAGGCGGTTCACAAAGCCCCCTTCCTGATCGATGGCAATGAAAAGGGGTTTGGGAGAGGCGGACTGGAGGGTGGACACCAGAGCTTTCACCTGCTCCGGTGAGACAATGTTTCTGGGCCTTGTTTTGGAGGGGGCATCGTACTCATAGAGCACCACCCCGCCGATGTGGCGATCCCGGATATCCTGGTAGAGGGTATCCTCCTGCGTGATTTCCGTCCCCCGGAAACCGATGATGAGCATCTGCCCCATCTGTTCTTCCAGAGAAACCTCCCCGGCAGGATCTCCCGTGGAGCTGGAACAGGCAGAGACAAGGAAAAAAAGGATGAAAAGCAGAAAAAGGGGAAGCAGGGATCTGGGTTTCATGGAGCCTCTTTCTTGGAACGCCCGGAAAATGGGGAAAAGGAGACGGAAAAGACATGCAGGATGTCTTTTTTTAGGGGTATCCCGACGGGGATGTCAAATGAAAAGGATCCGGGAGTCAGGGTGGGCGCATGTAAAAATTATCTGAGCAGAACCTTCAGCAGATAGGCATTGCCCCATGCTGTTTTCATTCGGCGTACCTTAAGACGTCTTTTTACAGTCTTTTCGTTCTTGATCAGCCCCAGTGCAATATGTCGAAGAATCGCCATGTTTTTCGGAGCATGATCCTTTCGAAAAAGGCCAGCCGAGCCTGGAAACGCCGGGACGGATCAGTCCCGGCATGTTTGTGCTTGCAGGCTTTGGTCTTGAGGGCATCAACAATGACAGGGGGACGGTTCGCAGGGAAGAGCTGATGAAGATCCTTCTGGACTGGGCCTGGGACAGTCCCCGTGTGGCCATCCGGAATGTCTCCGGGGAGACGCCCAATCATATGGGAATTTGATTACCACCTTACCTCAGCCATGCAATCGCAGATTTTGCCCATGCAGCATTGAACCCATCGTTCCCACGCTCCAGCGTGGGAATGCATCTTGAGACGCTCCAGCGTCTTGAATACCGGAACACTGTCATGCCCCAAACGCTTGTATGGCATTCAGAAACTGGATGCGCTCCATCTTTTGGTCTGGATCATCCCGGTGCTTTGTCAATACCCAGTTCCCAGAGAAGGAATTCCCGAGGATACTGGCTTTGGGCGCAGGAGCGCCCGGTAGTGCGTTCCCACGCTGGAGCATGGGAACGATAGCTGAAGAAAGATGGTAATCAGATATGGGAATGTCCTGTTTTGAGGTGGATTATGCCTCGGATGCGGAAGCAGAACCGGTTTCTGTGCGCTGGGATCTGGCAGCGGATTCAAGGGGCCTTATACCCTCCGGGCCGAGGTGCAGGACTCTTTGGGAAACCGCCCCCCGGGCTCTCTGGATGCGGAGATCTCCCCGTGCCTGGAAAAGGAGGAAGCCCCTGTTCCGGATGAACCCGTAAGCTGTTTTATCGGGATACTTTCCGGATCATTTCCAAAATACTCTCCCTGAAGGATTCCCATTCCTTTGCTCCCATATCCCCTGTGAGAATCCATTCCAGGGCATAGTTGAAGCCCAGGTAATCATAGGTGAAGATGCCGTGTTTTTCCCTCAGGGTTTCAATGGCCGGACGGCACATGAAGCTGAGGCAGACCGGACTTTTGTGACTTTTCAGACGGCAGCCCTGTGCACCATGGTATTCACAGGGGCTGATGGCAGAGCTTTCCCGCTGGGTTTCGGGGCTGCCGTAAAGCTGTTCTCTCTGGCTGCGGAGAAGGTCAAAGGCGGGGTGTTCCAGATCGTAGACCTGATAATAGCGATCCTTGCAGCAGGCGGCTACGGGCATACCGCCGGAAAGGGCGAGGAGGTTTGGGATGCAGACGGCGGCGCAGTAATCAAAATAGGTATAAAAATGGTGGAGCAGTGTTTCGATTTCAAGATAGCGCTGCACACAGGTTTCGGGGCTGGTGTTCATGGCGTCTCCGGAATAGGGGAAAAGCGGCATACCGCAAACAGCATGCTGGCAAACGCGCAGGAGTATTCAGGAGGTTCCGGTGCTTGTCAAGGTGTGGGGTACCGGGAAGGGGAGAAGAGGAAACCCGGAAGCATGAGGGGCTTCCGGGTTTCAGGAGGGGAGCGTCGCCCCAGGGCCGGTGTGGAGGGTATCCGGGCACATGGGGCGGGGGTGGGGCCAAGGGGCTTGCGGGGAGCCCCTTGCCCTGGGACAGAAGAACTCTTCCCATGCGGCCTTTATGCAGCTTTTTGCCTTGCCTGGCAGCAGATGCCGCCGCTGGCGCAGCCCTGTTCACAGGAGCAGTTGCCACCGCAGGAAGGTTCACCTGCGCTATGGGGGGCTTCATCATCCTCCTGAAGATCTGCCAGGAGTTCCAGGCGTTGTTCCATCGGATGTTCACCGGGGAAAAATCCCTTTCCCTGGCAGTGGGGACAGAGAGCACCTGCCATGACAATCCGGGTAACGCCTGCCCCCAGGGGAATGAGCTGGAAGGGAATCCGGTTTTCGGCCATGTAGCCTACCATCCATTTGACAAAGATCTCGTTTTTCAGATCAATGGAAGAAAAGGTTCCCTGTGCCAGCTGGGTAATCATCCGGATCTGGAAGGTTCGCATTACTTTGGACTGTTTTTTGGTCATGGTACTCCCTCCTGTTTCTGGGCTGGATACGGGCCATGGCAGATGGCCCTGTGGACTGAATACGGAAATATCCGTAAAGTGTGAGACTTACAGGGCCTTGATCAGGTCATCGGCCCAGTCGATGATTTCCGCCCGTGCATCCCCCGGATCCCCATCAATTTTCAGCCCGTCAATGAGCAGTTTTCCTGAATTTTCTCTGACCTTTTCCTCTATGGCATCCACAGCACCACAAAAATGGGTGTAGGAGCTGTCTCCACACCCGAAAACCGCAATACGTTTTCCCTTGATGGGGGCTTTATCCAGGGACTCATAAAAGGGAATAAAATCATCCTGAAGTTCGATTTCTTCTTCTCCCCAGGTGGAGCAGCCCAGCAGGATGAGATCCTGATTCTTTAATTCTTCAATGTCGGTGTCTGTCACATTTTTGCACAGGGTCTTCAGCCCTTTGGCGTTAAAATGTTTTTCCAGCATGGAGGCGACGGTTTCCGTATTCCCGGTGGTGGAGCCATAAACGATCAAAGTAGACATTGTAAAATTTCCTTTTTTGTTGTTAATATTTTAGTCTGGCCAAAAATACAGAAGGGTGATTTTGCTGTCAACTATTTTTTTAGGCAAGACAAAAAATAAGGCGGGTGATGACCCGGATGCAGCCATGACGCTTCAGATCCTGCCCTCGTTTTCATGCACTTTTTCTGAATGGGAGAAGCTTCGGCTCAGATGGCAGCAGGCCGGGGGATGGTTTTCAGGTTTTTTTCGGGCAAAAGAGGCAGGGGAAAAAGGAAGGGAAGGATACCAGAAAAAGCGCATCCTCCCTTTTGGGTCTTCCGGTTTTTATTCTTCCGGTTCTGTGGCAAACAGTTTTTTATCGATGGCTTTTTCGTAGGCGGCTTCGCGGGTGATGCGTTCTTCCCGGATGAGCTGCATCAGGTGCTGATCCATGGTCTGCATCCCCCGGGTGCTGCCGGTCTGGATAATGGAGCTGATCTGGGAGATCTTGCCATCCCGGATAATGCTGGCCAGGGCGGGAGAGCCTAAGAGAATTTCGTTGGCGGCACAGCGACCTTTGCCATCTCTGGTTTTCAGCAGCTGCTGGGCCACCACGGCACTGAGGGCATCGGACAGCATGGTGCGGGTCTGGGCCTGCTGATCCGAGGGGAAGGCGTTGATGATGCGGTCTATGGTTTTGGCCGCACTGTTGGTATGCAGGGTTCCGAAAACGAGAATTCCCAGTTCCACACAGGTCAGAGCCAGGGAGATGGTTTCGAGATCCCGCATTTCTCCCACAAGGATGATGTCCGGATTTTCCCGGCTGGCGACCCTCAGGGCATCGGCAAAGCTTTTGGCATGGGTGCCGATTTCACGCTGGGTGAAGAGGCAGCGTTTGTTGGGATGAACAAACTCCAGGGGATCCTCGATGGTGATGATGTGGGCATCCCGGCTGCTGTTGATGTAGTCGATGATGGCGGCCAGGGTGGTGGATTTACCGCTGCCTGTGGGGCCTGTGACCAGCACGAGGCCTTTGCGGAGTTCAGCGATCTTTTTCATGACAGGAGGCAGGCTGAGCTGTTCCAGGGTCATGATTTCCGTGGGAATGATGCGGAAAACAGCACCGATTCCCCGGTTCTGAAAGAGAAAATTGCAGCGGAAACGGCCCACACCTTCCAGGGCGTAGGCCATGTCGCAGTCGAGGTTTTCATCCAGATAAGCACGTTTTTCCGGAGGCATGATTTCCATGAGGAGGCTGCGGTTGGATTCCGCCGTCAGAACCGGGGCATCCAGGGGCACCAGCTCCCCGCGGTGGCGAATCAGGGGCGGAAAACCCACAACCATGTGCAGGTCACTGGCACCCCGTGCCTTCATCTCTTTGAAGTAGGCATCAATCTTTGCCATGGGCGTTTTCCTTTTCCAGCAGGGGTCTGAAACGTTCGGGGTTGGAGGCATTGGCAAAGGCCTCGGCTGCGCTGATTTTTTCCTCTTTCAGCAGGGCCATGATGGCATCATCCATGATGAGCATGCCCACGGATTTTCCCGTCTGCATGAGGGAAGGAATCTGGAAGGTTTTGGCATCCTTGATGAGGTTGGTGAGGGGCAGGGTGCCGATGAGGATTTCCAGGGCCATGACCATGGATTTTTCGTCCTTTCCCGGTATCAGCCTCTGGGTGATCACTGCCTTGAGGGATTCGCTGAGCATGGCCCGGATCTGGGCCTGTTCCCTGGAGGGGTAGGAATCAATGATGCGGTCTATGGTTTTGGCGGCACTGGAGGTGGAAAGGGTGCCGATGACCAGATGCCCTGTTTCCGATGCGGATATGGCAAGGGAGATGGTTTCCAGATCCCTGAGTTCGCCAATGACGATGACATCCGGATCCTGTCTCAGGGCACCCTTGAGGGCATTGGCGTAGGAGCGGGTGCTGCGGCTCAGTTCCCGCTGGTTGATGGCGCATTTTTTAAGGGGATGCACAAACTCGATGGGGTCTTCCACGGTGAGGACATGGTGGGCACGGGTGGTGTTGATGTAGTCGATCATGGCGGCCAGGGTGGTGGTCTTGCCATGACCCGTGGCACCTGTAACCAGAATCAGCCCCTGATGGTTGTCCAGCACCTTTCTCACCGTCTCGGGCATCCCTAAGGATTCCAGGCTGGGAATGGCCGGGGGGATGACCCGGAAGGCTGCGGAAAGCCCATTGTTGTGGAACATGGCGCTTCCCCGGAACCGGCCAAGATCGGGGACTTCCAGGGCAAAATCGATCTGCTGGTCTTTTTCCAGCTGCTGGCGCTGGGCTTCGGTCAGCACCTCAAAGATAAGGTGTCGGCTCTGCTCCGGGGTGAGGGATGCGGATTTGAGTTTCTGGAGTCGCCCCAGACGGCGGAGAATAAAGGGTTCTCCGGGGGCAACATGGATATCCGAGGCCTTGTGATCAACGGCGGCCTTGAAAACCTTGTGCAGGGTGGCCATATGCTTTTCTCTCCTGATGGGATGGGGTGGCTGTGCTTATTTTTGTTTTTCCGATGGGGGGACAAGATGGGCAGGAATAAGTTTTGAAATCCATTCATATTTTTCCGTCAGCTCTGTGATACGCCGGCTGAGTTTGCCATTGATGGACGTCAGTTGCCGGATCGTGGCAGTGGCTTCTTCCAGTTCACGGTCTTTCTGATGCAGCAGTTTTCTCAGCTCCACCAGTTCCTGCTCCGCTCCGGAAAGTCTGGTGGTTGTTTTTGCCAGTCTTTCACTGGTGAGCTGGGCCAGGTTGCGGCAGAAGGATTCCCGGCTGATTTTATCTTTGAAGACGGGATGATCCAGTACGGACATATCCAGCGCAAAGCAGACGGTAGGGGTAAGGGCATCCACACAGGCGGATCGGGCATCGCCATCCAGCAGACTCATTTCCCCGAACATGTCCCCGATACGCTGGAAGGAGGCCACCATGACCCCGTTTTTAATGACGCCCACCTTCCCCTCAATGAGCCAGTAAACCCAGTTGTCATATTCTCCCTCACAAAGAATCCGCTCTCCCTTTTCATACTCAACAATCCGGGCATGGCCTTTTTTGAAAAAATGATCGTTGATCTGTCCTGCCGTGAAGTTTTTCAGGACATCCAGCCCCGTCAGCACTTCAATCAGTTTGGTTTTGATCATGCCATTTCTCCCTGTCCGTTTGGGAGTGCGTTTTTTTGCAATATGGGGAAAATTACAGGGCTTTCGGGATCAGGGTCAAGGAGAAAGTGGGGTTTCCTCAGGCTTTTGTAAAACATTTATCATGAAAGTTTTTTTTTATTTTTTTCCTTCTTTGAGCGGCTATGATCCCTGCATGTCATATTCGGGAAATCGTGTTCTGCAAGGATCTGAAGATATCGGGTATTTAAGGAGGATGTATGGTCAGCAAAGCGCAGGAATCATTTAACTGTTATTCCCATCTGGCGGGGGGCGTTGCCGCCCTTGCCGGAACGATTTACCTCATGCCCGTGGCGGCTTCTTCCAGAGCCGGAATGACAACGGCCCTGATCTATGGGCTTTCCGTTACCTTTCTTTTCTTTGCCAGTGCCCTCTACCATGCCTTTAAGAAGGAGGAAAATGAGGTTTCCTTCTGGAGAAAAATGGATCGCATGGCCATTTTTTTCATGATCGCCGGAACCTATACTCCCATTTCCTATTTCTGTCTGGAAGGAAACTGGCGCTGGGGCATGATTGCCCTGCAATGGGGCTTTGTGGGCTTTGGGTTCATCACCCAGGTTTTCTTTCCCCGTGCGCCCAGGGCTTTCTATGCAGGCATCTATCTTGCCATGGGCTGGACGGCGGTCTTTCCCATGGGGCAGGTGCTGGGGAATATGAGTTCTGTCCAGATTGTCCTGCTCTTTGCGGGCGGTCTTGCCTTTACCCTCGGCGGCGTGATCTATGCCATCAAAAGACCCCGCATGGTGCCGGGAGTGTTCAGCTTCCATGAGCTTTTTCATGTGATGGTGCTTTTAGGCGGGGGACTGCATTACGCCATGATGTACCATATGTATGCCACCACGCTTTCCTGATACGGAGGCATGGGGACGCTTACATCGCAGTGCAGACGGATTCGGGCCGGAAACTATCCTTCATGGGGAAAGCTTTCCGGCTTTTATTTGCCCTGAAAATAGCGTAAGGCTGAAGTGAAAAGAGGGTGCAGGGTTCCGCCAGAAAGGGGCTTTGCACCATTTTCCGTTTTTTACCACTATCCCTGTGCTTAAGGGGCAGGATCTGCATACCATCGGAACTCCGGGAATCGGGAATCAGAAGAAGGAAAGGGGCAGCATGAACAGGCATCCTGAAAGTAAAAAAACGGCCCTCCACGCAAGACACCTGGCCCTCGGGGCCAACATGGCGGACTTCGGAGGCTATGAAATGCCCCTCTGGTATCCTGCGGGAGCCAGGGCCGAGCACCTGAGCGTATTGCAGCGTGCGGGCATGTTCGATACCAGCCACATGGCGCTGATCCGCGTGCGGGGGGAGGGAAGCCGGAGGCTTCTTCAGGGGCTTTTTTCCAAGGATCTCGACCGCTGCATCGGGCCTAAAGGCCTGCCTCTGTCTCCGGGCCGCTGCGCGTATGGCGTTTTCTGCGACATCCGGGGCCATGTGCTGGATGATGCCCTGGTCTATATGCTGGAGCAGGAACACTACCTCATCGTGGTGAACGCGGGCATGGGCGGTCCCCTGAGCCGTCACATCCGGGAGAAGAGCGAAGGGGGAGGCATCCGCGTTGAGGATCTGACGGATCAGGTGGGCAAGGTGGATGTGCAGGGCCCCCTTGCGGGAAAGATTCTTTTTTCCGTGCTGAAGGATGCCGAAGCCCTCTTTGCCGCCATGCCCTACTTCTCCTTTAAGGGAGACTGGACGGGAGAGGCCCCGTCCCTGCCCTGTGTGCTGAAAAACGGAACCCCCATCCTCCTTTCCCGCACGGGATACACAGGAGAATTCGGCTTTGAGATTTTTTCCGAAATGGATGCGGTGACAGGCATCTGGGATCTCCTTGAAGAGGCGGGAAGGCCCTTTGGCCTCATCCCCTGCGGCCTCGCGGCCAGGGACTCCCTGCGGGCGGGCGCGCTGCTGCCCCTTTCCCATCAGGACATCGGAGACTGGCCCTTTGTGAACCATCCCTGGCCCTTTGCCCTTCCCTTTACGGAGGATCAGAAAGGTTTCACCAAGGGGTTTCTGGGGGATGCGGCCCTGATGGCGGCCCTTGAAGGTGCTCCCCACACGTATGCCTTTGTGGGAAGCGATCTGCGCAAGGTGGGGGCCGGGCCGGAAACTTTTGTTTTTCTGGGAGAAGAGAAGATCGGTCATGTGCTGACCTGTGTCACGGACATGGGCATGGCCGCAAAAAACGGAACACTCTATTCCGTGGCCAGCCCGGATCTGCCTCCGGATCTTGCGGTCAAGGGGCTTGCCTGCGGTTTTCTGCGGGTGGATCGTCCCCTTCTTCCGGGAACCTCCCTTGTGCTGAACGACGGCAAACGGAAGATCCCCGTCACCCTCATCCGGGATTTAAGACCCGCTCGCACGGCAAGAAAGGCCATGGCGGAGATGCTGGGATAAAGGTCCTTTTTTCCCAAAAGAGGAAATCCTGCGGGGAGACAGGAGGCCGATGTTCACGGAAGCTGCCCTCATGGAAAGCCATGTCCGGGCCAGGGGGGAACCAGTGCGTTTAAAGGAAAAAACATGAAAAAAATTCTCTTGTTATGCGGGCTTCTCATTGGCTTCCTCGTGTTCTTCCAGGAAGAAGCCCCTGCTTCCCCCAAAAACAGCCCCTCCCAGGCCCTCACCCCCTACCTCAAACTGAACACGGACATGCACACGGCAACAATACGCCGCATCAGCCGGGACAGGGAGGGCCGCTATCTCCTCACTGCATCTGATGACAAAAGTGCCAAACTCTGGGAGGCTTCCACGGGCAAGCTCATCCGTACCTTCCGGCCCCCCATTGGGGAGGGGAATGAAGGGATGCTCTATGCGGGCGCCCTTTCGCCTGACGGGAAATTTGCGGCTGTGGGGGGATGGACGGGGTATGCCTGGGACAAAAAAATCAGCATCTATGTCTTTGACACCTCTTCCGGTCAGCTTCTGCACCGCATCACCGGCATGGACAATGTGATTCAAGACCTTGCCTTTTCCCCAAACGGAAGCTTCCTTGCCGCAGGCCTTGGCGGCTCAAACGGAGTACGGATTTTTTCAGTTCAGAAAAACTTTTCCCTGCACAGCACCCACAGAGAGTACGGGGATCGTACCCCAAAGCTTGCCTTTGATTCCAGGGGGCGTCTCGCCACTGTGAGTTATGATGGCCATGTCCGTCTCTATGATGCGGATTTTAAGGAGATTCTGAAAAGAAAAACCGAAGGCGGGGAGAGGCCCCGTCACCTTGCCTTTTCTCCGGACGCTACCCGCCTTGCTGTAGGTTATCAAGACAGCCCTGACCTTGAGGTGCTGGACGCCCATACCCTGACCCTTCTCTACAGGCCGGACATTACGGGTGCGGACAGCAGGAATGAAAGACTGAATAAGGTAGCCTTTTCTTCGGACGGGGCCTTTCTCTTTGCCGGGGGGGGTTATGCTGTTTCGCATGAAGGCCGCTGGCAATGTGTCCTCCGCCGCTGGGAGCAGGCCGGAAGGGGCACTTACCGGGACTTTCCCCTTGCGGCTCAAACCATCATGGACATTCTTCCCATGGGTGAAGGCGGTATTGCCTTTGCAGGCGCGTATCCGGACATGGGCCGCATCCAGAAAGAGGGGGAAATTCTTTTTTATAAACGGGCAGAAACATTTGATTATGCCGCAAGGGATAAGAGCCACCTTAAAATCAGTGCGGATGGCAGCCGCATCACCGTGAAGCCTCAGTATGAACAGCCCTTTTCCTTTCTCCTGCCGGATCGAAGCCTACAGGAAGGGGGCTTTGAAGGGAGGCAGCGCCATTTTACGGACAAGAATAAAAGCCTTGAGGTAAAAGACTGGTATCTAAGCTATGCTCCCCTTCTCAATGGAAAGACGCTGGATTTTCTACAAACCCATGAACGAAGCCATAGTATGGACATCCGTCCCGACGGAACAGGCCTTGTCTTTGGGGCATCGTGGACCCTTTACGGCCTGAATGCTGAAGGCCACACCCTCTGGAAAACCCCCACCCAGGAACACGTCTTTTCCCTTGCCATCGCAGAAAAGAGCCAGACCCTCATTGCCGCCATGGGAGACGGCAGCTTACGCTGGTACGATACCAAAGAGGGTACTCTTCTCATGAGTCTTTTTGTGCATCCGGACAGAAAGCGCTGGATACTCTGGACGCCGGACGGGTATTTTGACAGCTCCGGCCCGGATGCGGAAAGCCTTGTGGGCTGGCACCTCAATCAGGGTTTAGACAAAGAAGCTCTCTTTTATCCCTTAAGCCGTTTTTACGACCGCTTTTACCAGCCCGGCCTTGGCATGAAGGTGCTTTCCGGAGAAAATTTCCGGGAGGAGCAGGATAAAAAGCTCATGGCAAACCTGCAGCCCACCCCCCTTGTCCGCATTCTTTCCCCGAAAGACAGGGCTCCCATGGCAAAGGCGGAAGTGACCCTGAATATAGAGGTGCAGGATCAGGGCGGCGGCATTGATGAAATACGGCTTTACCACAACGACAAGCTCGTGGAAGGTACGGGTCGGGGCTTTAAACGCCTTGCCGCTGCCAAAGGCAAAGAAACCCGCAGCTTTACCCTAAGCCTTCTGGATGGGGAAAACCGCTTCAGGGCCACGGCCTACAATACCCAGCGCACGGAATCCCAGCCCCATGAAATTCTTTTGCACTATCAGGCCCCCAAAACCGTAAAACCCCGCATGTATCTCCTTTCCGTGGGCATTGATGCCTACAAAAACCCCCGCTATAACCTTGGCTATGCCGCAAAGGATGCCGAGACCTTTGCGGAGGTGCTGAGAAAATCCGCAGGCCCTATTTTTGAGAGGGTGGAAGTGCTTTCCTTAAAAAACAGCGATGCCACAAGGGAGGGACTTTTAAAGGCCATCGAAAGCATCCGCAAAAAGGCAAGACCTGAGGATGTTTTTGTCTTTTACTATGCAGGCCATGGGGTGATGAGCGAGGGTATGGGAGGGCAAAGGCCGGATTACTACATGGTGCTGCACGATGTTACCCGTATGTATCATGCCGATGACATGCTTAAGGAAAAAGGAATTTCCGCCTTTGAAATGGTGGAGCTTTTGAAAAACATTGATTCAAGAAAACAGCTTATGCTCCTGGATTCCTGCAACAGCGGAGGTGCCGTTGACACCTTCCTTGCCATGCGGGGTGCTGCCGAAGAAAAAGCCATTGCCCAGCTTGCCCGCAGTACAGGAACCTATGTAATTGCAGCCAGCAACCCGGAACAGGATGCAACAGAAGTGAGTGCCTTAGGTCACGGAATTTTCACCTATTCCATGCTCCAAACCATCCGCGGTGCCTGCAAGCCCATGGATAAAACTGTTACCGTAAATCACATGAAAAGTTGTGTGGAAAACCTTGTTCCAGAACTCACCAGAGAACACCGGGGCAGCCCCCAATACCCCATGGGCTTTGGTTATGGTCAGGATTTCCCTCTGGGTGTGGTGCAGACCCGATGAGTTTGTGTTAAAAAGCATAAGCTTTTGTTTTGCCTTTGTTTTTCAGCTATCGTTCCCATGCTCCAGCGTGGGAACGCACTACCGGGCGCTCCTGCGCCCAAGGCCAGTATCCTCGGGAATTCCTTCTCTGGGAACTGGGTATTGACAAAGCACCGGGATGATCCAGACCCAAACATGGAACGCATCCAGTTTCTGAATGCCATACAAGCGTTTGGAGCATGACAGTGTTCCGGTATTCAAGACGCTGGAGCGTCTCAAGATGCATTCCCACGCTGGAGCGTGGGAACGATGGGTTCAATGCTGCATGGGCAAAATCTGCGATTGCATGGCTGAGGTAAGGTGGTAATCAAATAAGCTTTTGTTTTGCCCTTGTTTTTCTCTCCTCTCCCTCTGGGAGAGGGGCCGGGGGTGAGGGCATGTTTTTCCCTTTTCCTTCTGGGCTGTGGCCGGGAATGAGGGAAAAGGGATGGTGTAGGGGCAGGTCCCCGTGCACTGCCCGTCCCTGTGCAGTGCCAAGGAAAAGGTGTCTGGCTTTTTTTGAGAGAATGGAGTGGAGAATGACCCGAAAAATTCCCTATGCCGTGGCAAGCTATGAGGAAATCGTTCATGAAAACTACCATTTTGTGGACAAGACCCGCTTTATCCATGAGCTGGAAAGGTACAAGGTTCCGGTTTTTCTCAGGCCCCGGCGTTTCGGGAAAAGCCTCTGGTGCTCCATTCTGGAATGTTATTACGATATCCATGCGAAAGAGCAGTTTGCCACCCTGTTCGGGCATACGGATATTGGCCGTACTCCTTCTCCCCTGAAGAACAGCCACCTGGTGCTGCGTTTTGATTTTTCCAAGGTCAGGGCCAGTGACAGCCTGGAGGAAATCGAAATTTCCTTTAAGGAAGAGTGCCTGAACAGTTTCGGGCTTTTTTTAAATAAATACAGAGTTTTTTTACCGGATTTCATCCAGCCGGAAAGCCGTGATGCCAGCACCATGCTGGCCCGGATTCTGCAAACCGTCCGCATGGGCCATGCCCCGCCGGTTCACATTATCATTGATGAATACGACAACTTCACCAACCAGCTCCTCACCACCCGTCAGGACAGGCTGTACAATGCCCTGACCACTGGGGATTCCTTCCTGCGTTCTTTTTATAAGGTCATCAAGGCCGGTGTGGGGGAAGGCTCTGTGGCGCGGGTTTTTATCACCGGCGTTCTGCCCGTAACCATGGATGATCTCACCAGCGGCTTTAATATCGGGCAGGTTATTACTCTGGAAAAGCATGTTCTGGAGATGCTGGGCTTTACCCAGGCTGAGGTGGAAGCCTATGTGGATGCCATTTTTTCAGAACATTCATGGCCCCAGAGTCTTAAGGCCCGTGTGCTGGAAGATCTGAAAATCCACTACAACGGCTACCGTCTTCTGCCCGATGCCGGAAATCCCCTTTACAATTCCACCATCTGCAATTTTTATCTGAGCAGGCTGCTCATTAATAATGGTGAGATCCCTTCCGAAACCATGGACGACAACCTGCGGGTCAGTGTGGACTGGCTGCGGCGGCTGGCAGGGGGCGATCATCCGGCACGGGAACTTCTGGAGCACCTCATGCTGGAAGGTACTCTGAGGGCAGACCTTACCCTGCTGAGGAGCCGGTTCAGCATGAACCGCTTCTTTTCTCCGGAATTTCTGCCCATCAGCCTTTATTATCTCGGTATGGTGACCTTTAAAGGGGAGTTCCGGGTGGGATTTCCCAACCTGAGCACCAAGCGGATATTTGCGGAATACTTCAACGAGCTTGAAAGAATTGATGTTTCCAGCGGATACGCCGAAATTTTCGAGGCCTTTCTCGAAAAGGACGACATGGCCGAACTCTTTGCCGGATACTGGAAAACCTATGTGGGCCAGATCCCGGCCCAGGCTTTCGACAAGGCCAATGAGAACTTTTTCCGCACCACTTTTTTTGAGCTGTGCGCCCGTTTTCTGGCCCGCCATTTTTTTATCGCCATTGAAGTCAATCGGCCTTCAGGGCGCAGCGATTTTGAGGCCATCGCAAGGCCCGGAAGCCGCTTTGAGGGAAAAGCCCATGTGCTGGAATTCAAGCACTTTTCCCGTCAGAAAGCAGCGGAGATGGATTTTGAAAAGAGGGAAGGCCCAAGGCCAGAGGACGTGGAGCAGGTGGGCCGCTATGCCCGTGATCTCAAAGCCCAGTGGCCGGAACTCACGGTATGCTCCCATGTGGTGTATACGGTGGCAGGGGCGGGGTTCCGGTTTTTCAGTCTGTAACCCAAAACACCAGGGATATGGAAGAGAGCGGAGTAAGACTTCTGAATCCATGGAAATAAAACAAATTCACCCCATAAAAGGGGCTTCCCTTTTATGAAATTCCCAAAACCATAAAGGAGCTTGGCACCATGAAGGATATTCAGGACATTCAGACCCCGGACAATCTGCACTACACCGACGCCCACGAATGGCTGGCGGCGGAGGCAAGCCCTTCCCGCATGGGCATTACGGATTACGCCCAGGATCAGCTGGGGGATGTGGTTTTCGTGGAGCTTCCCGAGCCGGGAAGCCATCTGGAAAAAGGGGCTGTCTGCGCCACGGTGGAGTCCGTGAAGGCGGTGAGCGAGGTGTACATGCCCGTTTCCGGAACGGTCTCCGAGGTGAACCGCAGCCTTGAGGATACCCCTGAGCTGGTGAACCGCTCTCCCTATGGGGAGGGCTGGATTCTTGAAATCACGCCGGACGACCCCGCCAGCCTGACCGATCTCATGGACAGCCCGGCCTACCGCGAAATGCTGAAGGGACTTTAAAGACCATGCGCTATCTTCCCCATACGCCGGAGGATGTGTCCGCCATGCTGGAACGGGCGGGGCTGCCTTCGGTGGAGGCTCTGTTTGAGGCCCTTCCCGACGCCTGCCGCCGGGAAACTCCCCTGGATCTTCCCGCTCCCCTCACGGAATGGGATCTCATCACCCGCATGGAAAGCCTTGCCGCTTCCATGGCCGCGGGTTCCGGCAACAGGGTTTTCATGGGAGCGGGCAGTTATTCCCACTACATCCCGGCCCTGATTCCCCAGCTTCTGGGGCGTTCGGAATTCACCACGGCCTACACGCCCTATCAGCCGGAGGTGAGCCAGGGTACCCTGCAGGCCATTTTTGAATACCAGACCCTCACGGCAAGGCTTTTAGGCATGGAGGTGGCCAATGCCTCCATGTATGACGGGGCTTCCGCCCTGGCCGAGGGCCTGCTCATGGCCATCCGCCTCGGAAAGGGGAAAAAGAAGGTGGCTCTGTCCCAGGCCATCCATCCCCATTACCGGGAGGTGGTGCAGACCTATTTCGCGCCTACGGAATTTGAGGTAGTGACCCTTCCCGTGAACCCCGCCACGGGCCGGACGGATTTTTCCGGCCTTGAAGGCATGGACGATCTGGCGGCCCTTGCCGTGCAGAGCCCCAACTTTTTCGGCTGCATTGAAGATCTGCAAAGCGCCGCCAGCCTCAGCCACGGGGCAAAGGCCCTGCTGGTGGCCGCCTTCACGGAACCCCTCGCCTTTGGCCTCCTCCCCAGTCCGGGAAGTCAGGGGGCGGACATCGTCTGCGGCGAGGGCCAGAGTCTCGGCATTCCCCAGAGCTTCGGCGGGCCGGGGCTTGGCATGTTCGCCTGCCGCATGGCCCATGTGCGGAACATGCCGGGCCGGGTGGTGGGACAGACAAAAGACATGAACGGCGAGCGGGGCTTTGTCCTCACCCTTTCCACGCGGGAGCAGCACATCCGCAGGGAAAAGGCCACCTCCAACATCTGTTCCAATCAGGGCCTCTGCGCCACGGCATCTGCCATGTACATGGCCACCCTCGGCGGTACGGGTATCCGCAAGCTTGCCGCTCTGAACCGCGACAAGGCGGCCTATCTGAAAAAAGCCCTGGAAGGGCTGGGGTTCACTTCCCTTTTCACAAGTCCTGTTTTCAATGAATTCACCCTGAAAGCGCCCCAGGGCTTTGGCCGCATCCGGGAAAGACTCATGGAAAAGGGCATGGTTGCGGGTCTTGGCCTTGAAGGCCTGTATCCGGAAATGCCGGGGATGAAGGAGGCCTTTCTTTTCTGCGCCACGGAAACCGCCTCAAGGGAAGATATGGACGCACTGGCGGAAGCCATCAGAGGGGAGCTTTTATGAACGGTGATTTTGCGACAACGGGGCTGATCTTCAAAGAAGCCCTTCTCTGGGAAAAGGGGAAAAAGGGCCGCACCGCCTTTTCCATGCCCGCAGCCGACGTACCTCCTGCGGAAGAGCTTCCCGAAGCCCTTCAGGGCGAAGGCCCGGATTTTCCGGATCTTTCGGAGCTGGAGGTGGTGCGCCACTATACCCGCCTTTCCCAGTGGAACTATGGCGTGGATTCGGGCATGTATCCCTTGGGTTCCTGCACCATGAAGTACAATCCCAAGATCCATGAAAAGCTTGCGGCCCTGCCGGGGTTTGCTTCAGCCCATCCCCTTTTGCCGGAAAGCCTCAGCCAGGGTGCGCTTGAGCTGATGTTTGAGCTTCAGGAGATGCTGAAGGCCGTAACCGGTCTGGATGCGGCGAGCCTTCAGCCCGCAGCCGGAGCCCACGGGGAGCTTTGCGGCATGATGCTCTTTGACGCCTGGTTCCGGTCTCAGGGAGAAAAGCGGGACAGGATTCTGATTCCGGACACGGCCCACGGCACCAACCCCGCTTCCGCCGCCCTCTGCGGCATGAAGCCCGTGGCCCTTGCGTCCGGGGAAGACGGCATTCTTCATCCGGAAGCCGTGGCCGCCCTCATGGATGAGCGCACCGCTGGCATCATGATCACCAATCCCAACACCCTGGGGCTTTTTGAAAGCCATTTTGCCGAAATCGCAGCCATCGTCCATGCCAAAGGCGGCCTTGTGTACTGCGACGGGGCCAACATGAACGCGGTCATGGGCTATGTGGACATGAAGCTCATGGGTGTGGATGTGATGCATTTTAACCTGCACAAAACCTTTTCCACCCCCCACGGCGGAGGCGGGCCGGGAGCCGGGCCTGTCTGTGTGGTGGAAAAACTCGCGCCCTTTCTCCCCGTTCCCCGTGTGGTGAAAAGGGAAGGGGGCTATGCCCTGGAAACGGAGGCACCCCAGTCCATCGGCCGTCTCCATGCCTTTTACGGGAACTTCGGGGTGCTGCTCAAGGCCTGGGCCTATATCCGGAGCCTCGGGCCGGAGCTGAAACGGGTGAGTGAGATGGCCGTGCTGAACGCCAACTACATCCGGGCCAGTCTCAAGGAGTTCTACGACATCGCCCAGGATCGGGTGTGCATGCACGAGTGCGTGTTTTCGGATAAAAATCTGAAAAGCTTTGGCGTCAGCACCCTGGATGTGGCCAAACGCCTCATAGACCTGGGTTTTCATCCGCCCACCGTCTATTTCCCCCTGGTGGTGGCTGGCGCCATGATGGTGGAGCCTACGGAAACGGAAAGCGTGGAGGAGCTGGACCGCTTCATCGAAGCCATGAAGCGCATCCGCAGAGAAGCGGAGGAAAGCCCCGATCTTCTCCATGAGGCTCCCCAGCGCACCCGCGTCCGTCGTCTGGATGAGACGGCCGCCGCCAGAACGCCCTGCCTCTGCGGGGGCATGTAGCATGGACTTCGACGTCGTGGATCTGGGGCTTTTGTCCTGGGAAGCGGCGTATGCCCGTCAGCTTCAGGTACTGGCGGAAAAGGAAAACAATGAAAACCGGCGGGATGTGCTCTTTCTTGTGGAGCATCCGCCGGTTTTTACTTTGGGAAAACGGGGAGGCCGGGGGTTTTTCAGGCTTTCCGAGGAAGAGATGCTGGCCCGTGGGGTGGGGATTCTGGAAACGGGAAGGGGGGGGCTTGTGACCTTCCACGGGCCGGGTCAGCTGGTGGCCTATCCCGTTTTCAGCATCGTGAGGCGGGGTCTTGGGGTGCGGGACTGGGTGCGGCTTCTTGAAAGGATCATGGAGCGCTGCGCGAAGGCTTTCGGGCTTGAAGCCGGAGGCAGGGAAGAGGCCCCCGGTCTCTGGGTGGAAGGCCGCAAGCTTGCCAGCATCGGCATCAGTCTGCGCCACGGGGTGAGCCTTCATGGTCTGGCCCTTAACGTGTCTCCCGATCTGACGCCCTTTTCCTGGATTGCCCCCTGCGGCATGGACATCGCCATGACCAGCCTTGAAAGGGAGCTGGGGACAGCCCCGTCCATGGCGGCGGTGAAGGGGGCGCTGGTGGAGAGTTTTATGGCACTCTGTCCTTTGAGGGGAGAGATGGGGTTGGCTTGCCATGGATTGTCTGATGGGATAAGAGGTTCTTCATGAAGATGAGCACTGATTTTTTAGATGCGCATAAACGCCACTGGGAAGATGCGGAGCTGCTTTTCACTGCGGCCCGCTGGGCCAATGCCGATCACCTCTATGGTCTGGCAGCAGAATGCGGTTTGAAGCGGCTGATGTGCGCATTCGGCATGGAAATTGATTCTGCAAGCGGAAGCCCCGCTCGTAAAAAGGATCGGGTTCATGCGGATTGTATCTGGAAGCGTTACGAAGCCTACCGTTCAGGACGTCACGATGGGGTGAGCTATCCGTTATCGTCACTGGAACCCTTCTCTGACTGGAATATTGCCCAGCGGTATGCACCGCAGGGAGATTTCACACAGGAGATTGCCGCATCTCACCGGGATGGGGCCGGAAAGGTTTACAATCTGGTGAAAAAGGCGATTTGGGAGGGGCTGATTTCATGACGACTTTCGATGAGATGCTGCCTGTCATCCGTGAAGTGCTGGGTACCCTGACAGAAGCGTTGAAAAAACTGGAACCTGTGATCCTTAACCGGGATCTGAATGGTCGTATCCGTCTGATTCTTGATGAGAAATTACAGGATCAGCCTGAAACCCGAGGCGCGGTGGAAACCATCGTGCACGTGCTGGAAAAATGCCTTGGGCCACACACCTTTCCTGCGGAACGCATGGTGCTTTTTGAGTCTTCGCTGGAGATGGTGAAACAGGGAGCCCTGCATTTTCCTCTTCAGGGGTTCGATGCCGTCACCGTTGTGGATCGTCTGGCAACGGAAACCGATTGGGCAAGGATTGAGCCGGTTTCTTCCGGTGCGCCGCGTATTGTGTTTTTTTCCATTAAAGGTGGTGTGGGGCGTTCTACGGCATCGGCTGTGGCTGCGTGGTCGCTGGCCCAATCCGGAAAACGTGTCATGGTTCTGGATCTGGATCTGGAATCGCCCGGCATTTCCACCTCCCTGCTGCCCGATGAAAGACGGCCTGCCTATGGTATCACGGACTGGCTTGTGGAGGATCTGGTGGGAAACGGTGCCGCCGTTTTCGAAGACATGGTGACGAGGAGTGATCTTTCCCATGACGGAGACATTTATGTCGTTCCTGCCCATGGACGGAATCCGGGAGAGTATGTGGCCAAACTCGGAAGGGTCTGGATGCCTGGGATGGATGGGGATGGTTTGCGGGAGCCCTGGGCTGGCCGTCTGGGCCGTCTTCTGACGGCGCTGGAAAATCGCTGGCAACCCGATGTTATTCTGATGGATGCCCGTGCTGGCATCGACGAAGTGGCCTCCGCCTGTATAACGGATCTGGGGGCAAAGGGAATTCTGCTGTTCTCCATTGACGGGGAGCAGGCCTGGTCCGGTTACAGGATTTTGTTTCAACATTGGCGGCGGACAGGTGTTGTGCGTGAGATCCGTGAGCGCCTTCAGATGGTGGGAGCCATGATTCCGGAAGTGAACGCAAAGGAATATGTTGACGGCCTGCGTGAGCGTTCCTGGACAACCTTTGCCGAAGAGCTTTATGACGAGATTCCTGCGGGGGAACCTGCGGATGCATATTTCAGTTTCGATCAGGCCGACGAGACCGCTCCCCATTTTCCCTGGCCCATCCGCTGGAACAGGGGGTTTGCAGCACTGCAATCCATCCATTCCCGTTTTCAGGGTATGGGCGAAGATGAAGTGAAGGCTGTTTTTGGGCCTCTGCTCCGGGGGATAGATGCAATTGCCGGATTTGACGGAGAATCCCATGAATGATGCTGCAAGGATCCGGGAGGCCCTCATTGTCGCCCTTCCCTATGAAACATCCAGTTACGGTCAGTCGCCTGATCCGGGTCAGCTATACATGCCCCGCGCCCATGTCAAAGCCCTGAGGCCTGAGTCGAACCTGGTGGTTGGGTCAAGGGGGGTGGGAAAGACCTTCTGGGCGGCGGCCCTCAATGCACCGAATCTGCGTGCTGTGCTGGGGACTTCGGTGCGGGAGCTTTTCCATGCCCTGGTCAGGACAGGGTTTGCCACCCATGAAAACATTGCCCATTATCCCAATATGGATGTTTTTGCGGATCTTTTAAGACAAAATCATCCCCCCTACAGGATCTGGCAGGCTGTCGTTTTGCGCTGGGCGGCGGAAATCACCGGAGAAGATATTCCTGTTAAGGATTGGTCCGGTACGGTGAACTGGGTTCGGTTAAATCCGGAAGCGCTGGCGAAATGCGTGGAAAAACTGAATGGGACGCTCCAGGAAAGAGGGCTTAAGGGATTTCTTGTGTTCGATGCCCTTGATCGTACCAGCAATGACTGGCAGATCATGGATGATATTGTCAGAGACCTGCTGCGGATCGTTTTGTGGCTGAAGCCTTTTCAGGCCATCCATGCCAAGGTGTTTCTCCGTGAAGATCAGTTCGGGCGTACGGTAACGGATTTTCCCGATGCCGCAAAGCTGCTGGCCACAAAATCAGAGCTTACATGGCAGCCCCATGACCTCCATGGTCTGCTCTGGCAGTTGCTGTGCAATGCCTCCGGGGAAGATGGCGAGGTGCTGCGCAGGGTGTATGACGGGATTATGGGCAGACAGGCCCGGCAGCAGGATGGGTTGTGGTTCCTTGAAGATGAAGCAAAGCAGGATGGCCAGAAGCAGCGCCGTCTGTTTGAGGCCCTGGCGGGTGCCTGGATGGGAAAGGACAGACGGCGTGGTGTCCCCTATGTCTGGTCGGTCAGCCATCTGGCCGATGGCAGGGGGCAGACCTCTCCCCGATCCTTTCTGGCGGCCATCCGGGCTGCCGCAGAAGATTCTCTGGAAAAATATCCGGGTCATCCCCATGCGCTTCACTATGAAAGTATCAAACGGGGTGTGCAGAAGGCCTCGGAAATCCGGATCGGGGAGATAGGGGAAGAATACCCCTGGGTGAAAATCCTGCTTGAGCCTTTGGCAGGCCTTACGGTGCCATGCGAATTTTCTGTGATCGAAGAACGCTGGGCTCAGTTTTTTACCGGGGATTACTCCATGCTCATGCAAACAAGGCTTCCTCCTCAGCATATGGAGCGGGGATGGCCGGGAATCATGGAAGACCTTGTGCGTCTGGGTATTTTTGAAAAGATGAAGGACGGACGTATCAATATGCCGGATCTTTACCGTGTGGGGTTCGGCCTGGGGCGAAGGGGAGGGGTGAAGCCCATGGGCCGCATCTCAGGTTAAACCGCATTTGTGTCCGGTACTTTGTTGTTTTTCTGTCAGGGGCCCAAACTATCATGCGTATTAAAGGATGGGCTTGAAGCCTGGGGCAGGGAAGAGGCCCCCGGTCTCTGGGTGGAATGCCGCAAGCTTGCCAGCATCGGCATCAGTCTGCGCCACGGGGTGAGTCTTCATGGTCTGGCCCTCAATGTCTCTTTGGATCTGACCCCCTTTTCCTGGATTGCCCCCTGCGGCATGGACATCGTCATGACCAGCCTTGAAAGGGAGCTGGGGACAGCCCCGTCCATGGAGGCGGTGAAGGGGGTGCTGGTGGAGAGTTTTGTGGTACTCTGCCCTTTGGAGAAGAGGATCCTGGAGGAGGAAAACAGTGGGTATTTTTCTGGCATGTAACTTGCTTTGTGCTGATGCCGATAAGCAGGCAAATCCTTTTCCATCCATGAAAGGATACAAAACCATGGCAACCCATCTGAAGAAACGGCTCCTCATGATCCTTCTGACATCGATTCTCCCCCTGGCGGTCGGGGCAGGGAGCGTGTCGGCGGGGAATGATAATGGAGACGGTACGATCTCGTACGTCCCGTTCTTTTTTTTTCAAAAGCAGCCGGTGGTCTGGCTGAAAAACGCCAACTGCTTTGGCAAGGCGATGACCTGCCTCGAAGCGCGGGATGCTGCCGCCAGTCTTCGCTCCGGCATGTGCGGCCTCACGGATAACTCCACCGCCGGCCAGTGGCGCTTGCCCACCAAAGAAGAATTAATCGCCAGAATGCGCGACAAAAGCGGCTTCATCAACGTTGTGGGTGGCCCCTACTGGTCGTCCACTCCTGCTCCTCCGCTCAAATACTGGGACGTAAGTTCCTACGATGGAACTGCGGCTGCTTCCTACTGTCCCTTCCTTTATTTTGCCTGGTTCGTTCGTGATCCGATGTAGCGGAGGGCTGAAGCCGCCTTCTCGCCCAGAAGGCGGTCCGGATGCCCAGGTGCCATGAGCACCGTACGGGCCGGGGCTTGTATCCATGCCGTCCTGAGACCCTTATCTGCTGAAAGGCCTGCCAGCTTTATGGGCGATCCTGTCCATAAAGTTGGCTTTTTTTCTGATTTCCGGCATCCATAGGCAACAGATGGCAGGGGTGCAGCACCTGCGCATACAGACGATGCGATGTGTAATAAAAATAAACACGACCATGGGACATACAGGAAGGCGGTTGGGATGGGGCAGCGTTATTTGCCTGTGGAATGCCGGAAGACCTTGTCTTCCTGGGGATTTCTTCTGACAGCCGCCCTGGTGCTTGGTCTTTTCTCCCCACTGGAAAAAACTCCCTGGCTGGCCTGTGTTCTGCTTGTGCCCCTTATCCATATGCTGAACCATGGCGGGAAAACGGGAATCCTCAAGGGGCTGATGGCGGGCTGGATCTTTGGTACCCTGAGCTGGGCTTCCGGAACCTTATGGCTGCTGCATGCCATTAAAAATATGGTGGATCTCGCTCTCTGGCAGTCCTGGCTTTTTCTGGCGGGGATCTGGCTGTATCAGGGGAGCCCCTTTGCCCTGTTCGGGGCGGTCTGCGGCTGGATGAACCGGAAGGGGGTTCCGGCAGGCCCCCTGTTCTGCGCCAGTCTTCTGACCCTTTTGATTTATCTGCGCCCGGTTCTTTTTCCGGTGTCCTGGGCGGTGACAGCCGCCTTCTGGCCGGAATTCATCCAGATTGCCGATCTTGGCGGAGAGCTTCTGGTCTGCTTCTGTCTGATCTGGGCCAATGGTCTGGTTGCAGAGGCGTTTTCCGGGATCAGGAGAGGTGAGGCCAGGGTCTTTGCTGTGCATCTCCTTTCCTTTTCTATCCTCATGGTTTCGGTTCTCGGGTACGGGGCCTGGCGCATTGCCTTGCTGAAGGGAGACGCGCGGGAAACCGTGGGACGGAGCCTCCGTGTGGCCTCGGTACAGCCTGATGTGCCCGTCCGCTGGAACCGTAAAAATATTGAGAATTTCAGAACCGATGAGGCCCTTTGCCTTGAGGCCCTGACCCGGAACATGGATCTTGTCCGGAATGCGGATCTTCTTCTTTTCCCCGAGCTTCCGGGCCTGGACTGCCATTCGGAAGAATTTGAAGAGAGCGGACTCAGGGCCGAATTAAAGCGCCTTCGGGTACCGGTTCTGCTGCATGGGAGAGAGGAGATCCCGGCACCTGATGCTCCCGTGATCCACAGGGTGGATGCCCATGATCGCAGCATTGTGGAAGAAAAAATAAAAGCCCGGTACAGTGCTGTTTTTGTCATGTCTTCTGGGAAAGAATGCACGCGGGTCTATAGAAAAAGGATTCCGGTTCCTTTTTCGGAAACGAGCCTGTACGCTCATTTTTTTCCGGAAAAAGAAGGGAAACCGGCCCGGAAGCTCTGGCTGTCCAGAGGCGACGATCCCGGCCTTGTGCGTGTGGGAACTTTTTCGGTTCAGCCCCTGATCTGCTTTGAAAGCGGCTTTCCAGCGCTTGTCCGGGAAGGCGTGGATCTGGGGGCCGATCTTCTGGTGGAGCTTTCCAATGATGGCTGGTTTTTCAGCTCCAGGGCGGAAATGAAGCATCTGGGCATGGCGGTTTTCCGGGCTGTGGAATTTCGTCGGCCCCTCGTTCGAAGCAGCAATTCCGGCGGCGGCGCCCATATCCGGGCCACAGGGGAGATTGTGGCGGGCACCCTGACCCCCCATGGCAGGGCGCGGGTCACTCGGGCAGCACTTTTCTGCCCTGAGGTTTCGACGGTCTTTCGGCGCTGGGGAAACACCTGGCTGTGGGGGGCGGTTCTCGTCGTTTTCTGGCCTATGCGGGCGGCCCTGAGACGAAACAGGGAAGACTGAATATTTTTCTCTCTTTTTTCGGAAACGGCCAATACCCATCTTCTTACAGCTGTTTTTTGATGAATGGCATTTTTTTTGCTTTAGATTCAAACACAAGCCGCATTCACTTTTCAAAAAGGAGAAAGAAAATGTTTCGTAAAGAGATTCTGCTCATCTGCGTCCTGCCCCTGATCTTTGTTCCGTTCGCTCTGGCTACTGGTCTGACGGTCAACGAGTCAAGTTGCAAGGCTGTTGGTTCTGCGGTGGTCAAGTGTTATGACTGCACCCCCGGATCCCAGCGCTACCTCGGCAATGTGGCGGTTCTGACAGGTTATGAAGAGGCTCAGGGTAAAAAATTCTGTGTGGTGGAAGCTGATGCGAAGAATGCCTGTGCTCGGACATTCGGGGTGCCGGAGTCCATCATAGGGTACCGCACCACGTTTAATATGATGATGGGATCAAAGACAGAGACGTACAGAACCTCTTGCGTGGAAGCCGTTGGGAAATAGTGTAAAAAAGGGTTGTTAGCACCTCAGCGCAGCCACCAGGATTTAACCTGGTGGCCTGAAGACTGACATGCCGTACTCCAAATGTTCAAAGACAAAAGGGTTTGCCGGAGCTGTATCCAAGGAGGTGGATGTGTCTCCGTCAACCCTCTCCAGCGGATTCCGTAAAGTTCGTCAAGGCTGTATTCCCCTGGACTCCCGGTCTCTGGGTGGAAGGCCGCAAGCTTGCCAGCATCGGTATCCGCCTGCGTCACGGGCTGAGTTTTCATGGTCTGGCCCTCAACCTGTCTCCCGATCTGACGCCCTTTTTCTGGATTTGCCCCTGCAGCATGGACATCGCCATGACCAGCGGTGAAAGGGAGCTGGGGACAGCCCCGTCCATGGCGGAGGTGAAGAAGGGGCTGGTGGAGAGTTTTTTGGCACTCTGTCCCTGTCACAAAAAAGGCGATTTACAGCAGACCCCGGCGAGGGTTAAGGGCGGTCTGACGACAGCGGTTCTCCCATGAGCAGCCGGTTTTTGGGGGTAATGGCCGAGGGGATGGCCGCGGTATAAATCTCATATCCGGCCGCCCGGAGCTTCAGCGCCCTGACCGCATCCACGGCCAGATCCGGCGGCATCCAGGGTGTAAGGCCGCCCGTATCACAGGTCTCAAGATCGTGGCAGCAGGGCAACACGGCCACTCGGGTTCGTGCTGCCACGGCTCTCTCCAGAACGAGGTCCGTCAGGCCGCCGCAGGCATGGGCGGAGACCACAAGATCTTCGGGTAAAAGCGTAATTTCTCCCATGTCACGGGCTTCAAAGCAGATCCGGTTTTTGAGAAAGGGCCAGGTTTCGGCCATGGCGGCAAACAGCGCTTCGGCGCTTTGGGGTATCCGGGTATCCACAGCCAGACCTGACAGGGATGTCTGATCCAGAATCAGCAGGATCTGGGCCAGAAGGCCGTGACCGCAGGCCAGATCCACCACCCTTCCCCCCCGGAACCGCCGTCGTACCCTTCTGGCCATTTCCCAGGCCTCGTAGAGTTCTTTTCTGGGCAGGACGCCAGCCCGGCAGACGGTCCGGGCAATGCGGCAAAAAAGGGTGTCTTCGGGGAACCGATCCTGATGCATGGGCATGAGACGGTTTTTGCTGGAAAGTTTCATGTATGATCTTCCGGTAAAATGGTTTTTATCCGGCCCGCAATGCTGGTTTTTGGGAGGCCGTTATCTGCTGTCCTTGCGTAGTTTCCCCCCCCGGATCCCCGCGCAGCCTCGGCAATGTGGCGGCGTTGACCGGCTATGAAGAGGATAGGGGGAAAAATACTGCATTCAGCTTCGGAATGGGAACAAGGAACGAAAACTACAACATGTCCTGCGTGGAAGCCGTGGGGAAATAAGGAGAAAAAGGGGGGACTATGCGTAAAATACGAAGATCGGACAGGCAGATGCAGGAGGCAGATGCCCTTTGTCTTTTGAATACGGCGGAATACGGGGTTTTGTCCACCGTCGGATCGGACGGGCAGCCCTATGGGGTTCCCCTGAATTTCTGTGTTATCGGGAATGGAATCTATTTTCACTGTGCTTCGGAAGGGCATAAAATTGATAATTTTACCCCGGTTCCCAAAGTGTCCTTTTGCGTGGTGGGACGTACGGAAGTGCTGCCACAGAAATTCAGTACACGGTATGAGAGCGTCATTGTATCCGGGGGGATCATGGAGGTTTTTGACGGGGAGAAACGGCAGGCCCTTGAAGGCCTTGTGCGTAAATATGCCGCAGATCATTTTGAAGACGGTCTGAAATATATCACAGCCAGCCATGGTAAAACCCGGGTATTCAGAATTTCCATGGATGCTGTCACGGGGAAGGCCCGCATGTGAGCGGAAAACCCCTCCCCCCCCGCCGCCGTCATACGGCAGGGGGGACAGTCTGAGGGAGAGGGCTGGGCTTCTGTGCTGATTATATATTTTCGGTACGCATGAAAAGGCTGACGATGTAAATGCCATACAGAAACAGCATCAGAAACCCTTCCCAGCGATGGATGGATCGGCGTTTTCCAATAAACATAAAGGCAAAAAGAAGCAGATTGGAAAGAATCACAACCCCAATGTCCACATTGTTGGCCATGGAAAAGGGGAGGGCCTTGATGGTGGCGCTGATCCCCAGAACAAAAAAGATGTTGAAAATATTGGATCCCACCACATTGCCCACAGCGATGGCGGCATTGCCCCGTAAGGCAGCGACAGCGGATGTGACCAGTTCCGGAAGGGAGGTTCCGATGGCCACGATGGTAAGGCCAATGACATCTTCTGAAATCCGGAAGTCCCTGGCAATGCTGACGGCGGCATCCACGATCCAGTCCCCGCCAAGGGCCAGGCCGATCATGCCGAGGATGACATAGAGCCAGGATCGGAGGGCCGTATACCGGGCTTCGCTGGGAGGGTCAAGGCGCTCGTTGCCCTTGGACTGGGAAAGGGAAAAGGAGTAGTAGGAGAAAATCAGAAAAAAGCCCAGGAAGGCCAGGCCGTCAGTCCGGGTGAGCTGGTTGATGTCGGCGTTGTCAAAGAAGATGTCGTTAACGGCAACGGCCAGCATAATGCTGCCCAGCAGGCTTAAGGGAATTTCTGCCCAGACCGTTCCCCTCTGTACCTTCAGTCTGGAGATGGCTGCCGCAAGGCCAAGCACAAGAAAGGTATTGGCGATGTTGCTGCCCAGTACATTGCCGACAGCAATGCCGACATTGCCCGTGAGACTGGCGTAAATATTGACAAACAGTTCCGGGAGGGAAGTTCCCAGAGCTACGATTGTCAGTCCGATGACAATATTGGGAACCTGAAAACGATGGGCAATACTGACGGCTCCGTTGACAAGGAAGTTCGCACCTTTGATGAGCAGGGCCAGCCCGATAACCAGTTGCAGGTATGCCATGAGAAAACCTTTGGAGAAGGACAAAAGGCAGGCAAGGAAAGAGAGCCGCATATCCTTGCAGGGTACAGGAGCGTTCAGGCAGAAAAACGGGGAGACCGGAAAAAGTGTGTTTCCTGCCGCAGCTCTGGGCCGCAGCAGGAAACGCTCAGAATCAGGTCTTCCAGAACAAGACCCCCAGGCTTTGATCTTTAAGGATCAGCTTTTGGGAAGATAGGGGGTCAGGTCTTTGACATGACGGGTGAGAACCGCAAAGCCTCCGGCTTCAAGACTTTTCACGGCAGGATCCAGATCTCTGGCCGCCACCCGCATGACGAGCTGAAAAACACCGGGATGCTCATCAATGGGCCAGGAGATGAGGCTCTGGATATTGATGCCTTCTGTGGAAAGAATCCTGGCAATTTCCGCCAGGGCACCGAGGCGATCCCGGATCAGCACCTGGAAGCGCACCGAGCCTTCGGCGATGCCGATGGCATCCAGCAGCACCTTGAGCACATCGGTACGGGTGATGATGCCCACAAGGCGGTCGTTTTCCATGACAGGCAGAGAGCCGATGCGTTTTTCCTGAATAATGAGGGCTGCCCGCTCAATGGTGGTGTCCGGCGTGATGGTCACGATCTTCTTGCGCATGATCATGGCCATGGTCACCTTGCTGAGCAGATAGTTCAGCTCATGGCTGGAAAGGGTGGTGGCGGAAGAGGCCCAGTTCTGACGGATATCCCGATCCGAGACCACGCCCATAAGCTTGCCTTCTTTGCTCACTACAAGCAGATGTTCAATACCCTTCTGGTCAATGAGTTCCCGGGCCTCGGCCAGGGGCATTTCCGGGGGTACGGTGACAAGATCCGTGCGCATGATGCGGCCTATGTACATGCAGTCCTCCTTGGGCTTGGTTTTTTATCCCTGTATATCGGTGACGACCTGAACTCCCAGTTCCTGCAATTGGGCGGGCGCGGCTTTGCTGGGTGCTCCGGTGAGCAGACAGGCGGCCTTCTGGGTTTTGGGGAAGGCGATCACATCCCGGATGGAAGACTGGCGGGTGAGCAGCATCACCAGCCGGTCAAACCCAAAGGCCATGCCGCCGTGGGGGGGCGCACCAGAGCTTAAGGCATCCACCAGGAAACCGAATTTGTCTTCGTAATCTTCGCGGGAAAGGCCCAGAACGTCGAAAATTTTCTGCTGCATTTCCGGCTGGTGGATGCGGATGGAACCACCACCGACTTCCGTGCCGTTGAGAACGAGGTCATAGGCTCTGGATTTGGCTGTGAGGGGAGCCGAGTCCAGCTTGGCGTAGTCCGCCTCCTCGGGTGCGGTAAAGGGATGGTGCAGGGCCACCAGACGTTTTTCCGTTTCATCATACTCGAACATGGGGAAACGGGTCACCCAGACAAAGCGGAAAACGGAGTCATCCACAAGGCCGAGTTTTCGGGCCAGGTGATTGCGCAGGTTGCCGAGGGCTTCGTTGACGACGGTGGGGGTGTCTGCCACAAAGAAGACGATGTCCCCGACTTCCATGTCGAGAGCCTGGACGATACCGGCCTTTTCTTCCTCACTGAAGAACTTGGCGATGGGAGACTGCCATTCACCGCCTTCCTTTACCTTGATCCAGGCCAGTCCCTTGGCCCGGTAGATGGCGACAAAGGCGGTAAAATCATCAATTTCCTTGCGGCTGAATTCGGCACAGCCCTTGGCGTTGATGGCCTTGATCATCCCGCCTTTTTTGGCCACATCGGCAAAAACCTTGAAGCCCACGGTTTTCATTCTGTCCGTAAGATCCACAAGCTCCAGACCAAAACGCAGGTCGGGTTTGTCCAGACCGTAGCGATCCATGGCGGTTTCGTAGTCCATGCGTTCAAAGGGGGTGGTCAGTTCCATCCCCAGAACTTCCCTGAACACGGCGGAGACAAGGCCTTCTCCGATGTCCATGACATCATTTTCTGTGACAAAGCTCATTTCAAGATCGATCTGGGTGAATTCGGGCTGACGGTCAGCCCGCAGATCCTCATCCCGGAAGCATTTGACAATCTGGTAATAGCGGTCAAAGCCCGCGATCATGAGCAGCTGTTTGAAAAGCTGGGGACTCTGGGGCAGGGCGAAGAACTGGCCTGCGTTCACCCGGCTGGGTACGAGATAGTCCCTGGCGCCTTCGGGCGTGCTGCGGGTGAGAAAGGGGGTTTCAATGTCCAGAAAGCCCTGTGCGTTGAGAAAGCTCCGGATGGCCTGACCGGTTTTGTGGCGGGTGATGAGATTCTTCTGAAGGTGGGGTCTGCGCAGATCCAGATGCCTGTGCTGGAGCCGGATGGTCTCGGAGACCTCCACATTTTCTTCGATGAGAAAGGGCGGTGTGGCTGCCGTATTGAGGATGCGCAGTTCATCGGCCATGACCTCAATGGCTCCGGTTTTCAGGCCGGGATTCTGCATGCCTTCGGGCCGGGCCACCACGGTACCACGTACGGCAAGGACAAATTCACTGCGGATACCGTGGGCTTTGGCATGAACTTCCGGGTTGCGTTCCGGGTTGAAGACCACCTGGGTGATGCCTTCCCTGTCCCGCAGATCCACAAAAATTACACCGCCATGATCCCTTCTGCGCTGTACCCATCCCATGAGCACCACGGACGCGCCCACCTCCGGGCTGCCCAGAGCGGCCAGATGGTGGGTTCTTTTCATATCACCAAGCATATCCGGCACGGAAAATCTCCTTGATTCTAAGCGTAAGAGTTTGGATGTCGTGACATCTTTTTCGGGGTTCAGGCCTTTTTTTGCTTCAGGCCTTTCTGTCTGCGGAAAATCTGTTCACAAGAACGTCCACAAGGGCGTTCAGGGGAATCTCTTCCTGTTCTCCCGTGGCCATGGTTTTTACGGGAACCAGCCCCGTTTCCAGTTCGCTGTCTCCCAGCAGTACGACCCTCGGTGCGGCCAGACGGTCGGCCCGTTTCATGAGGGCTTTCAGGCTGCGGCCCGAGTAGTCCGTTTCTGCGGCAATTCCCTTCTCGGCAAGTTGCATGCAGAGATCAAAGGCTTTTTCCATGGCCTTTTCCCCCAGAGGGATGAAAAAGACCTCAGGTTTTGCTTCTTCCGGAGGCCGGGTCTGGGTGATGACTTCCACCAGCCGGTCAAAGCCGATGGCAAAGCCGATGGCCGGAATATCCGGGCCTCCCAGGGTTTTTACCAGGCCATCATAACGGCCACCACCGGCTACGGAACTCTGGGCACCCAGCATGTCGGTCTGGAGTTCAAAGGCCGTGCGGGTGTAGTAATCAAGACCCCGCACCAGGCGCTTGTTCACCTTGTAGGCAAGGGATCGGCGATCCAGCTCCCGCCGCACGACGCTGAAGTGTTCGGCGCAGGGGCCGCAGAGTTCATCGAGAAGCTCCGGTGCCTCCGTCATGGCTTTTTGGCAGGATTCGCTTTTGCAGTCCAGCACCCGCAGGGGGTTTTTGTCTTTCCGGCGCAGGCAGTCCTCGCAGAGCTGATCCTTGCGGGCTTCGATGAAGGCGGTGAGGGTTTCCCGGTAGCGGGGACGGCAGTCCGGACAGCCGAGGGAGTTGATGTGGGCGGAGATGCCCGTGACCCCGAGGCGTTCCATGAGGGTGGCCAGCATCAGGATCATCTGGGCATCTATATAAGGTGAGGCGATGCCGAAGGCTTCCACATCAATCTGATAGAACTGGCGGTAACGGCCCTTCTGGGGTCTCTCCCTGCGGAACATGGGGCCGATGGTGTAGAGCTTTCGCACCGGTTCCGTTCCGGAGAGCTTGTGCTGGATATAGGAACGCACTACGGAGGCTGTGGCTTCAGGCCGGAGGGTGAGGGTGTCGCCGCCCCGATCCGTAAAGGTGTACATCTCCTTTTCCACAATATCCGTGGTTTCGCCGATGCTGCGGGCAAAAAGTTCCGTCTTTTCCAGAATGGGCAGGCGGACTTCCCGGTACCCATGGATTTCGAAGAGCTTTCGGGCTTCCTTTTCAATGTGCTGCCACAAGCTGGCTTCGGGTTGCAGAATGTCTTTAAAACCTCGGATCAGTTGAATCATCGTAATTTCCGTCCTGAAAAAATCCGTATGCCCGATCTGAGCATACGCTTTATGATAAACACCATAACCCTGTTCTCTTATCGCAGGGTCTTGCAAGCGTCAACCGGATTCCGTGAAGACAAAGGGCTTTCCTCCAAATGTCTTCCCAAGGCTTGACAGGGGAGGATTGCGGGGATAGGCACTGGAAACAGTTCCCTGAAATTGACATTGAAACCCGGAACATGGAGACAGGTATGACATCTGTGAATACAAAGCATCTGATAAAAATGAAGGCGGCGGGTGAAAAGATCGTTGCAGTTACGGCCTATGATTTTCCCTTTGCCCGTCTGGCCGATGAAGCTGGCGCGGATCTGATTCTCGTGGGAGATTCCCTCGGCATGGTGGTGCAGGGGCAGAAAACCACCCTGCCCGTTACCATGGAGGAAATGCTTTATCATACCCGCATGGTGAGCCGTGCTGCGGAGCGGGCCCTTGTGGTGGGGGATCTGCCCTTCCTTTCCTATCAGGCCGATGTCCGGGAGGCGGTACGCAATGCCGGACTTTTTCTGAAGGAAGCCGGAGCTGCTGCGGTGAAGCTGGAAGGCGGAGCCACGGTAACGGAAACCATCCGTGCCATGGTGGATGCGGGAATTCCTGTTCAGGCCCATATCGGTCTTACCCCCCAGAGTGTCCATGCCATGGGCGGGTACCGGGTGCAGCGGGATGAGGAGAGGCTGGTGGCCGATGCCCATCAGGTGGCGGATGCCGGAGCCTTTTCCGTGGTACTGGAAGGCATTCCCGCTGCCATTGCCGAGCGGATCACCAGGGAGCTTGCCATTCCCACCATCGGTATTGGCGCGGGTGTGCACTGTGACGGTCAGATTCTGGTGATGCATGATCTTCTGGGACTGAATCTTGGCTACATGCCCAAATTCACGAAGATGTTTGCGGATCTGAAGGGAGAAACCCTCAGGGGCTTCAAGGCTTATGGGGATGCGGTGCGTTCCGGAGAGTTTCCGGGAACAGAGCACAGTTACTGATTGTTTTGAGTCCGGCCCTGACTCAGCTCTGGGCCGGTGGTTCCCGCGCTGGAGCCTGGGAGCGATAAAGAAAATTTTTAAGGTGGCATCCGCTTTTTTGATTTTTCAGAAAGACCTTTCTCTGTCCATGGGCGGGAAAGGTTTTTTGTTTGTGCGGGGCCTCTGGACTTGCGGGCTTCTGTATTCTTTTTGGAAATATGGGATTTTTTTGGAGACCGCCCTTGCTTTGGCATGGTTATGGGCATATGTTCATAATGCGTCTGGAAGCCTCTCCTGTATTTCATGACAGACGGGAAGTGAAACCCTCCAGACCAGAAGGAGGCAGATATGCCAGGTATGAACGGACAGGGACCCCTGGGAAAGGGGCCGGGAACGGGTTTTGGACTTGGAACCTGCGGCGGGGCAAAGACCCCGGAAGCCAGCCCGCCTGCGGGGCAGGAGCGCTGTGGCAGAGGCCGGGGCAGGGGGATGGGCGGCGGAGGCCGCTGTGGTGCGGGTCTCGGTCGGAGAACCCGTGCCGGGCAGGTGGATCTTTCTGAGACCAGAGGGTCTTCAGATCTCGTTCGGACAGATGAATCCTGAGTCTGAAGCGTAGCGGAACAGTCCGGTGGGAGATCCTGCCGGAGAAAAGGGGGGGTGCCATGGCAGGTATCCTCCTTTTTTATTGCAGAAAGAGGGAGTTCCGCTGTAAGTATGCACGATTTTCCCCGGATACATAAGCTGAAGACGAACCGTGAGAGCCAGGAGGCCGGTGTGGAAACTTGCTGTTGGGTTTTTCCCATGATCTGTGCAGTGGCCCTCACCGGGAGAGGCGAAAAGGGGAAAGGTGCGCTTTTTTTCAAGGGGAAGGCCAGGGGGTTCCCCGTTTTTTGAGTCCGTGAGGTGGGTTATGGCTTTTGTACAGGAACAGCCGTGTTTTGAAGAGGAGAATTTCAGGGAGTACGGGGAAACGGTGGGGCGGCTTTCCTTTGCAGGAGGGGAAAGGGCGCTGGCGGCTATGGAAGAGCGGCGGACACTGTTTGCGGCTGTGGCGGACAGGGTGAGTCCGGGATGCAAGGGAACCAAGCCGGACATGTCCCGCCTGTCTCCGGGCTGTGCCCTCTGTGCCGCAGGACAGTGGTCCTGTCTCTTTATCAATGGCTGCTGCAATGCCTCCTGTTTTTACTGTCCGGCCCCCCAGAAGGAGCTGGGGCTTCCCGTATCCCAGGGGCTGACCTTTGCGACGCCCGAGGCCTATGCGGATTATGTGGCGGCCTTAGGTTTCCGGGGGGTGAGTTTTTCCGGCGGTGAGCCTCTTCTGACGCTGGATCGTACCCTTTCCTATCTGAAGGCCGTGCGGGAACGTCTGGGAAAGAAGGTGCATATCTGGATGTACACCAACGGTATCCTTGCGGATGCGGCAAAGCTCAGGGCACTTGCGGCAGCAGGGCTGGACGAAATCCGTTTTGATATTGGAGCGATGGCCTACAGTCTGGAAAAGGCGGTCATGGCTGTGGATCACATTCCCACCGTCACCATTGAAATCCCCGCCGTTCCCGAAGAAGAAGCCCTGCTCATGCTGAAGATGCCGGAGATGGCCAAGGCCGGTATCCGCCATCTCAATCTGCATCAGCTTCGCCTCACTTCCCACAACCTGCCCCGCCTTCAGGAAAAAAACTACACCTACATCCGGGATGCCCATCTGACCGTGATGGAGTCCGAGATCACGGCCTTGCGTCTTTTACGTCTATCCCGGGATATGGATCTGCCCCTGGGAGTGAACTATTGCAGTTTTGCCTATAAGCACCGTTTCCAGCAGGCGGCCCTGCGCATGAAGACGTCTCCCCTTGCCGCCTTTTCCGATGAAGGCTTGACGGAAAACGGGTATCTGCGTCAGCTTGTCCTGGAAGGGCCGGCGAGCTGTCTGGAAGAGGAAGCGGCACGGCTTGCCGCTTCGGGCTGGGATCCCGGTCTTTTTCGTCTTACGGCCATGAAGGATGGGCTGCGCATGAATGCGTCCCTGGCAGGCCATGTCCGGCCTGGGGGCTGTACGGGAAAGCTCCTGTATTCCGGTGTCCGGCTTCTCAATCCGGAAGAGGCCCCTCTGGGTGCGAAAAAAATCGCCCTGGGCCCGGAGTGCTCCCTTGCCTTGATCCGCAGACCGGCAGCGGCCCCCATTTTCATGGACACTGAGGAACTGCATGCCTGTCTGGCCTGGTTTCAGAATCCGGATTGCGGACGGCTGCCCCAGGAGGCCCTTTTGTTTGAATGCATTCCACCGGGACTTCAGGCCTATGGCATGGTTTCCGGGGAGAAAAGGGATGCCTGTGGATAGTGCCCTAACAATCTTTCCCCCCATTCCCTCGGATCTGTTTTGAGGAAGCTGCTTTCCGGTGTAACTTTTTTGGGGCTTGCGGATTCTTTGTTTTCGCCATGTGCATGTTTTTTTTATCCCAAAGGAGGTGTTTCAATGAAAAGGTGGGCTGTTTTGCTGTGTTTCCTTCTGTTTGCCGGGGCGTCTGTCCGGGCTGCGGAGACAGAAGTCCTTTTCTGTCCGGAAACATCCCCGGAACCTGCGCCGGAGCGCGCCCTTTCCCTTACGGAAATGCTGGATCTTTCCCGGAAGCGCAATCCCGGTATGGAGGAGGCCAGGGCGAAAATTCTGGAGGCGGATGCCCTGTTCCGGGAGGCGGGTTCCGGTCTCTGGCCCCGTTTCGGGCTGTCTCTGGCCTGGAGTACGGGGGATGCGCCAAGCTCCTATCTTTTTAAAACCATCGACCAGCGGGAGCTTCCCCAAAATCTGGATTTCAACGATCCCGGTTCCTTCCGCAATACGGAAGCCGCCCTCTGGGGACGGATGCGGGTTTTTGACGGGGGCCGTACGGCTCTCATGAAGGACATGGCGGATCTCGGGAGGAAAGAAGCGGCTTCTGGCCTTGAGGCGCATACAAACCGTCTGGCCGCTGCGGTGGTGCAGGCCTTTTATCAGGTGAAGGCGGCAGGGGATTTTTTTGCCATCAGTGAGGAATCCCTTGCCACCGTGTCCCGTCAGCTGGAGGTGATGGAGGTGCAGTATGCGGGCGGCGGGGTGCTGAAGTCTGACCTTCTCTCCCTTGAAGTCCGCCTTGCGGAAGTGAAGGAGGAAAGGGTGCGCAGCGAAAACCGTGTGCGCCTTGCAGCTTCTGCCCTGGCGGGGCTTCTGGGATTCTGCCCCGGTACGGGGCTTCTCCCCGGAGAGGCGGATCTGGTGCTGCCGGAACTTCCTTCCGAAGGAGAGGCCGCCATGGTTATGGCCCTTGAGCACAGGGCGGATCTTAAAACCATGGGGCTTTCCGTGAACCGGGCGGCAAAGGCCGTTATGGCCGAAGAAAGAAGGCTTCTGCCGGAGCTGAACCTTCAGGGTCGGTACTGGCACGATGACCAGGACGGGGCCTTTGACCGGAACCGGGAAAACTGGGAGGTCTCGGTGCAGGCGGACTGGGAGATCTTTGACGGTTTTTCAAGAAGGGCGGGAAAGGATGCGGCCCTTGCCAGAGAGGCGGGTCTGCGTGCCCGCGTCCGGGGGCTTCTCCTTGAGGTGCGTCTGGATGTGGAGGAAAGCCTTTCTGCTGTGGCCGAAGCCTCCGCCCGGTATCAGGTGGCGGAAAAGGCCGTGGATCTGGCGGCGGAATCTCTGGATCTGGTGCGCAGGCAGTATGAAGGAGGAGCGGCTACCGTTACCCGCTATCTTCAGGCAGAGCTGGATTACAACCGGGCCAGGGTGCGGAAAACGGCGGCTTTTTACGACAGGGAAAGGGCCAGGGCGGATCTTGCCAGGGCTCTGGGACGGCTTTCCGGGGAGGTGTGAGCTATGAGGGTCTGGCAGGGAAGGATTCGGTCTTTGGGAAAGATCCGGTTTTTGGGAACGGTTCTGGTTTGTGTGCTGCTTTTGGGAGCCTGCGGGGAGACGTCCTCTCCCCCCCGCAAGGTTTCGGAATCCCTTCCGGAACCGGAAGCCACGGTGCTGGCCATTTCCGGAGAGCGGGAGGAATGGCAGGAGGCCGTGGGAACCGTCCGGCCTCGCACGGAATCCAGCATTGAGGCCCAGATTGCGGGTCAGGTGCGGGAGGTGGCGGTGCGGTCGGGCAGCCGTGTGGAAAAGGGGGATACCCTGATTCTGCTGGATGACCGTCAGGTGCGGGCCCGCATGGAACAGGCCAGGGAAGCCCTCAGTGCCGCAGAATCCGGACGTCAGCAGATGAGACAGGCCATTGCCGCAGCGGATGCGGCCCTGGATGCGGCACGGGCGGATCATGGGCGGGTTCAGGGCTTTTTTGCCCAGGGAGCCGCCACCCAGCGTCAGGTGGAGCAGGCCACTTCCGCCTTCCGTCAGGCCGAGGCCCATGCGGCCCGTGCCAGGGAAGGGCTTCTGGCATCGGAGGCTTCCATCCGCCAGGCCAGAGAGTTTTTGAAGGAAGCGGAAATCGCCCATGACTACACCCGCATCACAGCACCGGAATCCGGCGAGGTTTTGAAACGGCTGGTGGAGCCGGGGGATACGGCGGTTCCGGGAAAACCCCTGCTGCTCCTTCAGACCAGCGGTTTTCTGAGGCTTGAAGCCTATGTGCGGGAAGGCCTTTTTTCAAAGGTAAAACCCGGAGAAAAGCTTTGGGTGCGCATCAACACCCTGAATGCGGAGTTTCCCGCCGGGGTGGAGGAAGTGGTTCCCTATGCGGATCCCAAAAGCCGCACCTTTCTTGTGAAGGTGGCCCTGCCCGTGAAGGAAGGCCTGTATCCGGGCATGTTCGGCACCCTGCGCATTCCTGTGGGAAGCCGTCCTGCGGTCTGGATTGAAGAGGCGGCCATCCGGAAGGTGGGCCAGCTTACGTTGGTGGAGGTGCAGGTGGAGGATCGCTGGGAACGGCGCTTTGTCACCACGGGCGAAAAAATGGGGGAGGGCATGATCGAAATTCTCTCCGGCCTTGAAGGCGGCGAACAGGTGGCCCTTTCCCGAGGGAGGAAGGACTCATGAACATGCAGCCTGCCCTTTCCGGCCCGCCCACAGGGGTGGTGATGGGCCTTGTCCGTCAGTTCCTTTCCTCAAGGCTTTCTCCCATTGTGGTGGCCGCCGCCCTGATTCTGGGATTTTTTTCCGTTCTGCTTACGCCCAAGGAGGAAGAACCCCAGATTGTGGTGCCCCTTGCGGATATTTTTGTGAATGCCCCCGGTGCTTCAGCAAAGGAGGTGGAGCAGCTGGTGGCAACCCCTCTGGAGCGCCTGCTCTGGCAGATTGACGGGGTGGAGTACGTTTATTCCATGTCCCATCAGGATCATGCCGTGGTGACGGTGCGGTTTTTTGTGGGGGAAGACCGGGAGGCGGCCCTGGTGCGTCTTCACAACCGGATCATGATGAACCGGGATCTGGCCCCGGCCATCGTGCGGGGCTGGCTCATCAAGCCCGTTGAAATTGATGATGTGCCCATTGTGACCTTCACCCTGCATTCGGAGGCCCATGATGACCACGCCCTGCACCGCATGGGGGCGGAGATGCTGGCAAGGCTTTCCGAGGTGAAGAATGTCTCCCGCACGGAAATGGTGGGCGGCAGAAGGCAGGAGGTGCGGGTTGCCCTGGCCCCGGATCGCATGGCGGGTTTCGGGGTGGATGTGGATGCGGTGCTGCGGGCCCTTGCCACCTCCGATGTGTCCGTGAACGCGGGCCGGATCAGTCAGGCCAACCGCAGTTTCATGGTGGCTTCCAATGCCTTTTTAAAGGATGCGGGAGATGTGTCTTCCCTCGTGGTGGGGGTGCACGGAGGCAGGCCCGTCTATCTTAAGGATGTGGCGGAGATCATCAGCGGCCCGGAAGAGGCCCTTTCCCATTCCCGTTTCAGTCTGGGCATGGGCCATGGGGGAGAGGGGATGGAAGCGAGGGCTGCCGTCACCCTGGCTGTGGCAAAGAAGCGGGGTACCAATGCCGTGACCGTTGCCGATGAGGTGGTGGAGAAAATGGAAAGCCTGAAAAGGGAGATCCTGCCCCGGAATGTCTCCGTTTCCGTGACCCGCAATTACGGGGAAACGGCCAGCGAGAAGGTATCCGGCCTCCTCCTTTCTTTAGCGTTTGCCGTGATTTCCGTGGTGCTGCTCCTGGCCTTCACCCTGGGCTGGCGGGAAGCCCTTGTGGTGGCCGTCGCCGTTCCCTTAAGTTTTTCCCTGGCCCTTTTTGTGAATCTCGTCGCAGGTTACACCATCAACCGGGTGACCCTTTTCGCCCTCATCCTTTCTCTGGGCCTTGTGGTGGATGATCCCATCACCAATGTGGACAATATCCAGCGCAACCTCAGAAAAAGAGAACTGCCTCCTGAGGATGCCACCCTTATCGGCGTGAAGGAGGTGCTGTCTCCTGTACTCATGTCCACGGTGGCCATCATCCTCTGCTTTGTGCCTCTTTTTTTCATCACAGGCATGATGGGGCCTTACATGGCGCCCATGGCGGTGAACGTTCCCCTGACCGTGACCTTCTCTACCCTCTGGGCCCTGACCATCGTGCCCTGGCTGTCCTGGCTTCTCCTGAAAAACCGTTTTTCCGGAAAGAGCCTTCCCCCTTCTTCTGAGGAGGAAGGTTCCGGCGTACATCCGGGGATTCAGGGCTTTTATCGCAGACTGATGCTGCCTTTTCTTGCTTCCGGCAGAAACCGTTTTGCCCTGCTCTGCGGGATTCTTCTTCTGTTTGCAGGCTGCATTTCCCTTGTGGTTCTGCGGCAGGTGCCCCTGAAGCTTCTGCCCTTTGACAACAAATCAGAATTTCAGGTCATGCTGGAAATGCCCGCAGGCACACCGCTGGAAGCCACGGATGCGGTGGTGCGGGAGTTTGAGTACTATCTGCGTTCCGTGCCGGAGGTGAGGGAGGTGATCAGCTTCACAGGTGTGGCCTCCCCCATGGATTTCAACGGCATGGTACGGCATTACTACCTGCGGGAGGGATCCCACCTTGCCGATATCCGGGTGAATCTCGTGGACAAGGAAAAAAGGGACCTCCAGAGCCACGGACTGGTGCTGCGTCTGCGGCCGGAGCTGGAGGCCCTGGCCCAGAGACGGGGGGTGAGTCTGCAACTCGTTGAAGTGCCGCCCGGCCCGCCTGTGCTTTCCACCCTGGTGGCGGAAATCTATGGCAGGGAAGACATGCCCTACGAAGCGCTGCTTTCCGGGGCGGCCCATGTGCGGAGTGTGATGGCCAGCGAACCCTTTGTCACGGATCTCGACATCATGCCCAAGGAAGGGGGGGCCCGTCTCTCCTTTGTGGTGGATCGGGAAAAGGCGGCCCTGCACGGCATTTCCGTGGAGACCCTTCTCCGGAGCCTTGAGACCGCCGTGGGCGGAAAGGTGGCCGCCACCCTGCATCAGGAGGGAGAGCGTTCCCCCCTGCCTATCCGGGTGGTGCTTCCGAGGGAAGTCCGCAGCTCCGAAGCCGGTCTGGGCAGTCTTCCCCTGAAAACCGCTACGGGGGACACCCTGCCTCTGGCAGAGCTGGTGACCGTGGTGCAGGAACAGGAGGACACCCCCATCTACCACAAGAATCTGGCGAGGGTGGTTTTTGTGACGGGCGACATGGCGGGTAAGTCTCCTGCGGAAGGGGTACTGGATGGGATGGCAAGCCTGAAGGCCCGGCCTCCGGCTGAGGGGATCCGTGTTGAGTGGGCCGGGGAAGGGGAGTGGAAGATCACCCTTGATGTGTTCCGGGACATGGGCCTTGCCTTTGCCGGAGCCCTGCTCGGCATCTATCTTCTGCTTGTGATCCAGTCGGGCAGTTTTGGCCTGCCCCTTCTCATCATGATGGCCATTCCCCTGACCCTTCTGGGGATTCTGCCGGGCTTCTGGCTTCTGAACCTCATGGGCGCTCCTGCCATCGGGCCTTATGCCAATCCCGTTTTTTTCACCGCCACCTCCATGATCGGCATGATCGCTCTGGGCGGCATCGTGATCCGCAATTCCCTTGTGCTGGTGGAGTTCATCCAGGAGGCTGTGGGCAGGGGGATGGCCCTTTCCGAGGCCATTCTCCAGAGCGGCGCCATCCGTCTGAGGCCCATTGTGCTCACCGCCCTCACCACCGCCATCGGTGCGGCTCCCATCACCTTTGATCCGGTGTTTTCCGGTCTGGCCTGGGCACTGATCTTTGGCCTTCTGGCTTCCACCCTCTTTACCCTCGTTGTGGTGCCCGTGACCTATTACGCGCTTTTCAGGGACAGGGAGGCCTGAGGGGGGCAGGGTACCTATTTTCCGTCATGCGGAGTGTTCTCCTTCATTATGGATGGGCAGGCCCTGGGCCTGCCCGCAGATATCCGGCTTTTATATGGACATGGGGCTTTTTTGAAAGAAAAGAGGCCATGGATCATGGAGGTGTTATCAGGGAGCCATGTGCGGAGGGGCTTCCCCCTTTCTGGCAGAGGCTTCAGGGGATTCCGTCTTTTGGGACTCCTGAAAGACCGTTTCTTCCTCCTTCACCGGAAAGCCGGAACGCAGGTGAAGGTCTCGCTGGGGAAAGGGAATTTCAATGCCTGCCTTGCGGAATTCATGGGTGATGGCAAAGCGGATCTGGGTTTCGACGATACGGAATTCGGGCAGTGTGCTCCAGAAGCGCAGCCGGAAGATGAGGGCGGAGTCTCCGAAATCCATGAAATGTACATCCGGGGGGGGATAAATCAGAACACCTCGGGTGTTGCAGGCGATTTCCATAAGGATTTTTTCCACATGTTTGACATCGGAGCTGTACCCCACACCCACATCCACGTTTTTTCTTAAACGCTGATCCTTGAAACTCCAGTTGGTCAGGCGGTTGCTGATGAAATCTGCATTGGGAATGATGAGGGAGGCATTGTCATAGGTCTGCACCACGGTGGAGCGGACATTGATGCGGGTGACCGTGCCCCAGATACCGTCGATTTCAATGACATCTCCCACCTGTATGGGTCTTTCAAAAAGCAGGATGATGCCACTGACAAAGTTGTTGAAGATGGCCTGAAGTCCGAAGCCCAGTCCCACACCCAGGGCGCCGAAGGCCACCGTGAGGGAGGTGGTGTTCAGCCCGAAGACATGCAGGGCCGAGAGGATGCCGATACCCCAGAGGATGTAGCCCACGAGGGTGAGGATGGAGGCCCGGAGTCCCTGCTCCACGCCACTTTCCATGAGGATGCGTTTTTCAATGAAGGCTCTGAAGAAACGGGTGGCAGCCAGGGTGATGAGCAGCACGCAGAGCGCCTGAAAAAAACGGAGAAGACTCAGTTCCATACCGCCGAAGGTAAGGGGATAGCGCAGTACCTGCATGAAGCCGGGAAAAAGAGCTTCCTGAAGTCCCCAGGCTCTGGCAATGACAAAGATGGGCAGGGGAAGCAGGACAATGGGCAGCATTTTAAGCCCGAGACGCATCAGGGCGGCAGACTGGCCTGTTTCTTCTTCAGGTGTCTGGCTGGACAGAACGGCGATTTTTTGCGCCCACTCCCGCATGGCAGTGAAGAACAGCAGGTAGAGTCCCCCGCAGATCAGGGTGATTCCCCAGGCCCAGTACCAGAAAAGGGCCAGGGAACCATAGCCGAGAAATTCCAGTACGGGAGCGCCCAGGGCGATGCCTTTCCCGCTGAATTCCAGAACCATGCGGACGAGGGGGAGATCTCCGGCGCTGGACGTTTTGTGTTTCCAGAAACGGAAGACAAGAAGAAGGACAAAGGCTTCCATGCAGACCCGTTCCATGAGGAAGAGGGGACTGTCCGGTGGAAAGATCCATGCGGAGCAGATGAAGAGAGGGACAAAAACAAGGTAGCCCCCAGTGAGCCTCTGGAGGAAGGAAAGATGGGCTTCGGAGATCCGGGGACGATTATCCCGTTTGCAGGCAGCGGGAAAGGCGATGAGAAGCCGGTACAGGGTGACAAACCAGGTGAGGCTTGTCACCATCTTGAACAGCCCTGTGGCGGAAAGACCGGCCTGGGACCGAACCACACTTTCGGTGAACAGGGCCAGTACCATGAAGACGAGGCTTTTACGGCTGATTTCCAGCAGGATTCCCAGCCAGCCCTCGGGATGAAGGCTTTCCATTTTTTTGAGGAAAAAGCGGATTCTGAGGGTAAGGGGCAATAAAAAAAGACCCAGAATCAGGATACGGATCAGGGTCGGGGGGGGCAGTTGAAAAAGGGGACGGATTTCCGCCTCCCAGAAATCAGGACTCAGAATCCGAAGGGCACTGCTCCGGATATGGTTGAAGATGGCAATGGGGGTGTCCCGATCCATGAAGGCTTTGAGTCCCTGATTTTTTTGAAAAAGCTCCATGGTTTTACGTTCCTTCAGTTTTTGCTGAAAATCCAGGGAAAGGGCTTCCATATCCTGACGGATTTCCAGAAATTCCTGACGCCGTTTTTCCAGGGTGGTCTGCATGGTTTCCAGAAGCCTGGTTTTTTCCAGAAGCTTTTGCAGCAGGGTTTCCATCGCCCCATGGACACGGGTGGCTTCCGGATTGTCTGACTCTTCTGCAAGAATGGAAGAAAGCTGTTCTTCGGTGATACGTTTGCGGTTGTCGGTCTGTAGGCGAAGACTTTCCAGACGTTCCCACTGACGGTCGATACGTTGCAGCTGGTTTTCCAGCCCATGCAGCGAGGTCTGCTGATCGACCTGTGCTTTTTCAAGTTCCGCAATGCTGGTCTGGGGAGAGAGGAGGAGGTTGCGCTGGGAGGCGGCAAGGATGCGGTAGGCCCGTCCTTCGGACTGGATGGCGATATCTCTTTGTTTTTCCTGTTCTGCTTCAGAAGAAAGGGCGGCTATGGATGTTGCTTCATCTTCTGTGGATGCCGTTATGGACAGGTGCAGGTTGTCAAGCCGTGCGTCCACTGTTCCATGACTCAGGGAGGTCATCCCCGTCAGAAAAAGAAGGATCAGAAGAAAACGAAATCGCATGGAGAGCCTCACGGAAAAAAGAAAGATGCAGGGGCCGGGAGGGTCAAGGCCCAGCCCGTACAGGGAAAACAGGATTTTAAGATTGTTTTTATTTTTCTGTAAACGCTAAATTTCTTGTGTGGCATCCCATGTCTGGAGTAATAAAAAGGTTTTCATGCGTACCGCTTCAGAGTGTCGCATGTCGCCGGATGGGGGGCGAACGGAATCTGTTTTTTTTCTTCATGCGGGTTCAGGGTATCGGTGTCATGCCATTTCAGAAATGGGGTTTGGTAGGCCTTGTGCTCTGAAAAAGATACCCTCTATGAGCAGAATACTGAAAAAATGGGTTTCGTTCAGTCAGAATGTATACGTTTTTACAGTGAGACCAGGATCATGATTGCACAACTCAATGCTTTTTTTAAACTTGGGGAAAATAAGACTTCCCTGCGTCAGGAGCTTATGGCGGGGCTTACCACCTTTTTGACCATGGCTTACATTATTTTTGTAAACCCAAACATCCTCGGGGATGCCGGGATGGACAAGGGGGCGTTGATTACAGCCACCATTCTGGCTTCCGCCCTGGCCACCATCCTTGTAGGGGTCTGGGCCAATGTGCCCTTTGCCATGGCTCCGGGAATGGGACTGAATGCCTTTTTCGCCTATACCCTGGTACTGGGACAGGGGATGGCCTGGCAGACCGCTCTGGGGGTTGTTTTTATTTCCGGTGTGGTTTTCCTGATCTTGACCCTTCTGGGGATCCGGAAATGGGTGATTGCCGCCATTCCCGTACAGCTTCGCCTGGGGACGGCTGCGGGGATCGGGCTTTTCATTACCTTTATCGGTTTTCAGAACCTGGGCCTGATTGTGGATCATCACGCCACCCTCGTGGGGCTTGGCAAGCTGAACCCACCTGTGGTGCTGGGGCTTGCGGGGCTGGCCCTCATTGCCATTCTGGAAGTGATGGCCATTCGCGGAGCCATTCTGGTGGGGATTCTGGTCACCACCATTCTGGGGATGCTCTTCGGGCAGGTCAGCATCCCTTCCAGCATAATTTCCATGCCACCTTCCCTGGCCCCTCTTTTTCTGGAACTGGATATTCTTTCCGCCCTGAAATGGGGGCTTTTTGGTGCGATTTTCTCTTTTATGTTCGTGGATCTTTTTGATTCCATCGGTACCGTCGTGGCCTGCTCCTACGAGGCGGATATGGTGGATACGGATGGCAATATCCGTTCCATTGACCGGGTGCTGGAGGCGGATGCCGTAGCCACGGTGGCCGGTGCCCTGCTGGGAACCAGTACCACCACCACGTATATTGAATCCGGTTCCGGTATTGCTCAGGGTGGACGTACGGGTCTTACCGCCATCACCACGGGCCTGCTTTTTCTGGCGGCCCTGCTGGTAACACCTTTCATTGCCGTGGTGCCTGCCTTTGCAACGGCTCCGGCTCTGATTGTGGTGGGGGTTTTCATGTTCCGGAATGTCCAGAAGATCGATTTCCAGAATTTTGAAACGGCTCTTCCCGCCTTTCTCACCATTATTCTCATGCCCCTGACCTACAGCATCAGTATGGGGCTTTGCGTGGGATTTCTTTCCTTCATTCTGGTTTCCTCCTTTTCCGGAAAGATCCGTTCCGTTCATCCCGTGATGTGGGGGATCGGTTTCTTTTCCCTGCTTGAGCTTCTCCTGAAAGCCATGTAAAAAAGAAAAACGGCTCCCGTATCCTTAACTATGAGGGGATTCAAGGATTGTTGTCCGGGGAGCCGTTTTTTTGTGCTGTTGCAACCGTTTCGCGTGTTGTTTGGGGGGGGGCCGGAAGCCCTTTTGTCCCATGTCGTCATGCCTGTACGGTTGTGTGATGCACGGTGTTTCAATACGATATCGCCGCAAGAAATGACAGGTACGGATCTTTAGTCTTCCCTCTGATTTTCGGGGGATGCCGGAGATGCACGCTAAGATGAATAAGGGGGAAGATGGAAGCTGATCATGAGAAGCACTATATATCCGCAGGGCAGATGGAGCAGGACTGCTGGGCCTTTGCCAAGGATCTGTTTCGCAAGGGGCTGGATTTTGATCTCTTTGTGGGCGTGACCCGGGGGGGGGCCCAGGTATCCATCTATATGCAGGAGGTTTTCATGGTTCTTACGGGAAAAGGTAAGGACTATGCCACCATACAGGCCCGTTCCTATACGGGGATTTTTGATGCCCGGAACGAGATCATGGTGGACAACGTGGATGCCGTTATCCGCCATATAAAACCCGGTATACGGGTTCTTGTTGTGGATGATATTTTTGATCGGGGTAAAACCTTTGAGGCCGTGCGGGATGCCATCCTGGCAAAGCTGCCCTATCCGGATGTCCATCTCTCCATGGCGACGCTGTACTATAAACCGGAAAACAGTCTTGTCTCCATGAAGCCCGATTACTTTTACCGTATTTTCGGGGCAAAGGACTGGATTGTCCTTCCCCATGAACTGGATGGCCTGAATGCAGATGAAATGGCCAGAAAGGGTTTTGTCTGGCCCTGAACCGGATTTTCTGAAGGGGAGAACATGAAGCTATCCGTGGTGATTCCTGCCTACAACGAGGAAGATCGCATACCGCATACCTTAAGGGAGACCCTCGGCTGGCTTACCCGGCAGGGAATGGAAGCGGAAGTGCTGGTGGTGAGTGACGGCAGCCGGGACGGTACCCGCTCTGTGGTGGAGAATTTTTTTGTCCCGGAAGGACTGCGTCTGCGCTGCCTTGAATATTTTCCCAACCGGGGTAAGGGCCATGCCGTGCGTTACGGGATGCTGCGTGCCAGCGGGGATCGTATTCTTTTTATGGATGCGGACTATTCTGTTCCTGCGGATTTTATCCATACGGCGATGCACCTGATGGATGCAGGAAGCGATATTGCCATGGCTTCGAGGGCCCTTCCCGGGGCCTCCATCACAAGACATCAGCAGCCTTTGCGGGAGCTTTCCGGTAAGCTCTATACCCTGGTGCAGAATTTTTATCTCGGGCTGGATTATCCGGATACCCAGTGCGGTTTCAAGATGTTCAGCAGAAAAGCCTGTCAGGATCTTTTTTCGAGGCAGAAGCTGCGCAGTGTGATCTTTGATCCTGAGATTCTGTATCTGGCCCGTCGTCTGGGGTACAGGGTGGCGCAGTTTCCCGTTACCTGGACCCATCAGGAGGATTCCCGTATCCAGTATGACACTTTTGCCAAAAGCCTTAGCGTTTTCCGGGAACTTTTCCGGATCCGGAGACTGCACAGGGTGTCCATACGCATAGGGAAATTTTAAGTCATGTCAGGCGGTTTCCTGAATATGGCGGGAAAGAGCGGAGCGGTGATTAAAGGATTGTTTTTCGGGAGTCCGGTACGGCTTTCCCCAGAAAAACATGAAGGCTTCTGGCAGGATCAGCAGGCTCTGATCCGGGAGCGTACGGGGATTATCCTCTTTCTTGGCTGTGTTTTCTTTCCCTTTTTTTTTGTGTCGGATCTGGCCTATTATCCTGAAAAAAAAGAGATTTTATTTTTTGTTCGTGTGAGTACGGGCCTGGTTTGTCTGGTTTTATTCTGGTTGAACCGAAAACTGGATCTGGGGAGGCGCAGTTTCTGGCTGGGGCTTCTGGGCTTTTATGCCTGTGCCCTGGGGATGATTGCCATCATTTTGATCACCGATGGCTACCGAACCTCCTACTATGCCGGTTTTCTCATGGTGGTGGTGGCCTTTTCCTCCCTGATGGCTCTGCCTGCGCGGATCATTGCTCCCCATATTGTGGCGATGTATTTTTTGTATGTGTTTCTGCTCTTGGTGCAGCATGCCCCGGAAAAGGTATCCCTGTTCTTGGTGAGCCATCTTCTTATGCTGACAGGCATTGGTATCTGTCTTGTCGTGACGGAGGCCAGCCATCGCCTGCGGGTGCGGGATTATCTTTCCCGTCTGGCCCTGGAAGAGGCGAAAGAGAGGTTGAAACGTCAGGCCAGGGAGCTGGCCGCACGGGTCAGTGAATCCCGCAGCCGTTACCGTCACCTGGTGGAGCGCATGAACGACTGTCTGGGGGTTTCCGGTCCAGGCGGAGAAATCGTGTATGTGAATGACCGTTTTTGTGAACTGGTAGGATGTGACAGGGAAGATTTGCTGGGCTACAGTTTTCTGGAGCTTGTGGAAGAGGAGATCCGGGACACTGTGGCCCTGGAGTTTGAAAAACGGAAACGGGGCATACGCAGCGCCTATGAGACAAGACTCCTGCACCATTCCGGCAAGCGTATCCCCGTGATTGTCTCATCGGAAGCTCTTTTGGATGAAAAAGGCAGTTTTCTGGGAAGTTTTGCCGTGATTACGGATATTTCTCACCAGAAAAAGATGGAGGAAGCTCTGCTGGCCACGTCCAAACGCCTCCGGGGGATACTGGATGCCACCATTGATGCCGTGATTCTGCTGGATTCGGAGGGCAGAATTCTCGACAGCAATGCCAGTGCCGCCAGGGAGCTGGGGGAGGAGGTGGCGGATCTTCGGGGGGAGACCGTGGAAAATTTCTGGCTTCCCCAGGTGTCTGCCCGGCGTATCCCCATGATACGCCTTGTTTTTGAAGGGGGAAAGGGGCTGAGCTTTGAAGAGATGTTTGAGACCAGAACCTTTGTCCATCATGTTTATCCCATTATGGGTGAAGACAGCAGGGTCACGGCTGTGGCCCTTTATTCCCGGGATGTTACGGATCTGAAAAGTGCCGAGCGCCGCATTGCCCATCTCACCCATGAACTGCTTCGCGCCCTGGAAAAGGAGAGGCACCGCATTGCAAGGGATCTCCATGACCATGTGGCCCAGGATCTGTCCTCTTTGAGGATTTCCTTTGAGGATCTGGCTCTGGCACTGGAAAACCAGCCGGATATGCGGCATCGGGCCAGCCTCATTTCCAGACGTCTTCAGGAGACCATCAAGGATCTCAGGGAAATTGCCTATGATCTTCGGCCACCGGATCTGGACAATCTGGGGCTTGCCCACACCCTGTACCGCTACTGCCATGAATTTTCAGAGTATTCCGGAATTCCTGTGCATTTTGTTTCAGGAGGCATGGACACGGTGGTGAGGGATGCGGACAGGGAAATCAATATCTACAGACTGGTGCAGGAAGCACTGAGCAATATCCGGAAGCATTCGGGGGCCACCCAGGTGGATGTACGGCTCATTGCTTCCCATCCGGACATTATTGTCCGGATTTCCGATAATGGCATTGGCTTTGATGCGGAAAGCTGGGATGGCCCTGCTTCTTCGGAAAGGGGGATGGGCCTGAAGGGCATGGCCGAAAGGGTGGCCCTTCTGGGGGGACGTTTTGAGATTCGTTCCAATCCGGGGGAGGGGTGCCGTATTGCCGTATGGATTCCCATGGGGGAAAGCCTGATTCCGGCGGAAGATCCGGATTTCTGGACGGCTTCGAGGCAGATCGTACCCTGAGTGCAGTAAAGTATTTTATCCGGGAGTCTGAATGGCCCGGATGTCATCGGCTCTGGAAGGCCGCCATTTCAGTCCTCCCTTGAAACCGTAGCCACGGTAGATGAACAGATTCCGTACCTTTTCTCCCTTCCGCATTACCGTAAAGACCTCCGGTTCCGATACCCGTTCAAAGACCTCCAGCAGTCTTTCCCTGTACTCCGGTGTACGCATGACACCGATCCCGTTTTTTCCCAGCAGATCCGCATCCTCCCACCAGTAGTCATAGACATTGGGTCTTGCCCAGCGGTTGATGGAAACGGTAGGCGGCTGGCCGGGGATGTAAAAGGCCAGTTCACTGGCAATCTGGTAGCGTATGCCAAAGAAAAAGAGTCCCTCTGCACCGGGCATCTCCTGTGCAATGGCTTCCACGCGCTGACCGAGAAGATCCCAGCCCAGGCTTTCATAGGCGCTGCGATCTTTGGGCGCCGGGATGGGCAGAAAGGGAACCAGCACATGCACAAGCAGCAGGCCGGTGAGAAAAAGTCCGGATCCGATGGCCCAGGGCCAGAGTCTGCGGCCTTTTTTGTAGAGGGGGGCCTCCTGGTCAGGACTTCCCGGCCCGAAAAAGGCGGCGGCGAGTACCGCAGCCCCGAGGTAGCCCGCTGCTGGCCAGTTTCCGTAGATACGGGTGTGCAGGCTGAGAAGTCCGAAAAAGAGCACCATGGGCAGGGAGGTTGCCACAAGATAATGGCGGATCCAGCGTTTTCCCGGTGCATCCCGGCGCAGGGCGGCAATCCATGCAAAGACCACGAGAACGAAGATGAGGGGGGTCAGCAGCCCCATTTCCGAGCCCAGATATTCAAAAAAGTATTTGAGGGTAAAGGCAGGGGCACTGTCTGCCCCACCGAGATGGGCCACATGGCGCAGGGAGTTCCAGTTGTGGGAAGCGTTCCAGGCAATGACGGGTGTAAAAAGCAGGCTGCCGAAGAGGACGGCCAGCCAGGGCCGGACGCCTGCGAGACGGGAGCGGTGTTCCCTGGAAAAAAGGCCATAGCCCAGGGCAAAGATACCGAAGAGCACCATGGTGAATTTGGAGAGCAGGCCGAAGCCAAAGAAGAAACCTCCGAGAAGCCAGTGTTTCCAGGTGTTTTCCTCATAGGCCCGGGCCACATGGTAGGTGGCTCCGGCCCAGGCCGCTGCCTGGATGCCGTCGGCTGTGGCCAGAATACCGCCCACCTGAAAAATCAGCACGGACTGGGTGAGAAGGGCCGTCCCCAGGGCCACCTGATCCCCGAACCAGCGGCGGGCCGTGAGCACCATGTAGAGGGCCGCGATTCCCATCCCCAGAATGGAGGGCATGCGTACGGCCTGTTCCGTGTGGCCCATGAGTTCACAGAAAAAGCGGATCAGCCAGCCGATCATGGGAGCCTGATCATGATAGCCCCAGTCCAGATAGCGGCCCCACTGCCAGTAGTTGGTTTCATCGGGAACCAGCAGAAAGGCCCCTGCATGGAAAAAACGCATGAGGGTGAAAAGGGCAAGGATCCAAAGGGCCAGGGCGAAAGGCTTGGTGGATTTCAGGAACATGGCTGGGTTTCCATCGTAAAAGGATGCGGGATCAGGGGAAGCGGGCCAGTGTCTGGGAACCGGGGGTAGGAACAAGGCCGGAGAGTCCGCCCTCTCCAGGTGAACTCTCCGGCCGTGAGGCTTATGGGATCAGGCTTCCGGCCCGTTGATGGCGTCCCGGAGTTTTCCGGAACATTTGAAGGTAACCACCCTGCGGGGCCGGAGGATCAGATCATCCCCCGTTGCAGGGTTTCTGCCACGCCTGGAGTTTTTATCCTTGACGCAGAATTTTCCAAATCCGGAAACAAGGACATCCTCTCCTTCGGCAAGTTCATCTTTCATGATCTTCAGAAGAATTTCAATGATGTCAATGGCTTTTTTTTTGTTAAAGCCGATATCCGTTACTCTTTCCACAATGTCGTTTTTGGTCAGTGCCATTCCTGCTCCTGATATCTTTTTTACGTTTTTTCCCGTGCCATCAGAGGGGAGGATTCAAAGGGGGTAATGCTGCTGGTGATAGATACGGTCAAAATAATACCCGTAATATTCTTCGTCGGGTGCCGGTTCAGATTCCGCCTTTTCCCTTCGACCCGCAAGCCAGAGGTTTTTGGCATAGGTGTAGAGTTCTCGGGTCAGCAGGCTGGGTTCATTGACAATTTCCCGGTTTTCCGCCACAAAACCGCCCGCCCCTTCTATGGCGGCCTTCAGGCAACGGATACACTCCGTATCATCGCAGCCCTGATCCCGCGAGGTTTTGTAGAGGATATCAATGATTCTTTTTGCCACACCCTCAACGCCATCAATGCATTTCATAGCGGCTTCCATCCATGGCGGTTCATTTGAACCGGTTGACAGTGGCGTCTGTGTACAGGTCACAGAAAGAAAAATACATATACGGCGTTCCGGTTCAAGTCAAGGAACGATCCCGTACAGGAGAAGGTGCCAATCTCTTTCCCGTGGCAATACGGCAGAGCCCCTGTTTTTCCGGGGTATTTTTTGGGCTTGTCCTCTGGCGGGATTCGTTTATGATGTGCCCGCCTTGTCCCGGACAGGGATGGAGACGTGGAATTCCATAAAAGAAGGGATTTTTCGACAAGCGAAAAATCCCCTGGTATTCAGATGGAGCCGACGAGCAGAGTCGAACTGCTGACTTGCTGATTACGAATCAGCTACTCTACCAACTGAGTTACGCCGGCAACAAACGAGCAAATTCATACAGTGACCATGATGCAAAATCAAGAAAAAAAAATACTGTCTTACTTGTCGGATCTTCTGGCTGCGGGAAAGGAGGCCGTAAATTGTACCGGACTTCCCGATGCGGCACGTTCCTTTGTGGTTTCCAGTCTGGCTGCCAGGGAAAAAAAGGGCATGCTTCTCGTGGTTCCGGGACAGAAGGAAGCGGAAGAGGCGTTGGAAAAACTGCGCTTTTTTTGGGGGGGAGGGGAACTCTCTGCGGAAATTTTCCCCGCCTACCATGTTCTGCCCTTCCAGTCCATGGCCTGCCACACGGAAACCGTGGCCCGCAGGATACGTCTGCTCCATGCCTGTCTTTCCGGGCAGCCGCCGCAGGTGCTCATTGTTTCTGCGGAAACCCTGGTGCAGCGGATCATGCCCATGGCCGTTCTGGATGCCTTTTCTCTCCCCCTTGTGGTGGGAGAAGAGGTGAACCGGGAGGCGCTGGTTTCCCGTCTTCTGGCCTGCGGGTATCAGCGCAGCACCCTGGTGGAGGAATTCGGGGATTTTGCCCTGAGGGGCGGTATTCTGGATCTTTATTCTCCGGCCCATACGGATCCTGTGCGCATTGAATTCTATGGGGATCAGGTGGAATCCATCCGCTTTTTTTCCGCCGTCACCCAGCGCAAGGCCAGAGATACGGAAACGGCCCTGATTCTGCCTGCAAAGGAGATGGTACTGGAACCTGCTTCTGTGGAGGCCCTCCTCGGCAGGGTGCGTCAGGTGGCCGCCGAAGCGGGGCTGAGGGTGAGCAAGGTTCGGGAGATGGTGGAAAGGGTACGGGAGTCGGGTATCCATCCGGCCATTGAGGGCCAGCTTTCCCTGCTCTATCCCGAATCCGATCTCTTGCTGGACTATCTGTATGTAGACAGCCTTGTGGTGGTGGAAGATCCTGCAAAGGCCGCTGTACAGGTGGCGCGTCAGGCGGAACGGGTGCATCTTGCACGGCGTGAAGCCCTGGCTGCGGAGCGGCCTGCCGTGGCGGAGACGGATCTTTACGTTTCATGGGAGCTCTTGATGCAGCGCATGACCCAGGGCCGATCCCTTGTTTTTCGGGAACTGGCTTCTCTGGATGTGCCGGGGCGGGTGCTGCACTTTGATGTGGGAGACAATGTGCAGATCTGCGGTGAGCTGGCGGGCCGCCAGGGCGGGCTTCAACCTCTTCTGCCTCTGGTGAACTGGCTGCAGACCAGGGTACGGGAAGGGTTGAGGGTCGCCCTTGTCTGTGCCACCGCTTCCCAGGTGCATAGGGTGGGGGAGCTGCTGATGGCCTACGGACTTTCCCTGAAGATGGCCGAGGATGTCGCTGCGGTGAGGCGGGCAATCCGGCCTGGAATGTTTATCTGTGAAGGCCGTCTGCGTTCCGGTTTTGTCTGGCCGGAGGAAGGTCTTGCCCTCATCAGTGAGGAGGAGATTTTCGGTGCCAAGAAGCGCCGCAGGAAAGCCCCGAAAACCACGGCAAAGGAACGCTTTCTCAACCTGGGGGAACTGCGGGAAGGTGATGTTGTGGTGCATACGGATCATGGTCTGGGGCGTTTTGAAGGGTTGGAAAAGCTCCGCATGAACGGGGTTCTCAGTGATTTCATTCTCCTTACCTACAGGGACGGGGACCGGCTTTATCTGCCCGTGGACCGTATGGGGATTCTCCACAAATATGTGGGCGTGGATGGTCTGGAGCCTGTGCTGGACAAGATGGGAGGCAAGGGCTGGGACAAGGCCCGGGAGAAGGCCAGGGCCGCCGTGGAAAAAATGGCCGGAGAACTTCTCAGTCTCTATGCCGCCCGCAAGGTGCATGTGCGCGAGGCTTTCAGTCCCGTGGACCATCATTTTCAGGATTTTGAAGCCGCCTTTCCCTATGAGGAGACCCCGGATCAGCTGAAGGTTATCGGGGAAGTGCTGACGGATATGGGCAGTGCCTCCCCCATGGATCGTCTGGTGTGCGGCGATGTGGGGTACGGCAAGACCGAGGTGGCCCTGCGTGCCGCTTTCCGTGCTGTGATGGATGGCCGTCAGGTGGCCGTACTGGTGCCCACCACCGTGCTGGCGGAACAGCATTACCGTACCTTCAGTCAGCGTTTCGACCGTTATCCCGTTCGGCTTGCCGCTCTGGATCGTTTTCGCAGTGCCGGGGAGCAGCGGAAAATTATCGGGGAGATGGCTGACGGTACCCTGGATATTGTGATCGGCACCCACAGGCTGCTGCAAAAGGATGTGCACTTTAAAAACCTGGGGCTGGTCATCATTGATGAGGAGCAGCGTTTCGGTGTCCGGCATAAGGAAATTCTCAAGAAAATGCGGGAAACCGTGGATGTTCTGGCACTTACGGCTACCCCCATTCCGAGAACCCTGCACATGTCCCTTATGGGAATGCGGGATATCAGTGTCATTGCGACCCCGCCGGAGGAACGTCAGGCCATCTTATCCTATGTATCGGCCTATGACGAGAGTGTGATCCGGGAGGCCGTGACACGGGAGATGGAAAGGCAGGGGCAGGTCTTTTTTGTACACAATCATATTCATTCCATCGAATCCCAGGCAGCCCGCCTGAGGGAGCTGCTTCCGGAGGTGCGGATCGGGGTGGCCCATGGCCGGATGAAGGAGGATGAGCTTGAAAATCAGATGCTGGCCTTTATCCGCAGGGAAACGGATCTTCTGATCTGTACCACCATCATTGAGTCCGGTCTTGATATTCCCTCTGCCAATACCATGATTGTCAACCGGGCGGATCTTTTCGGACTTTCCCAGCTGTATCAGTTGAGAGGTCGCATTGGCAGGGGGGATGCCCAGGCCTATGCCTACCTTTTTGTGCCGGAGGAAAGCCAGCTTTCACGGGATGCCATCCGCAGGCTGAAGGTGCTGATGGAACACTCGGATCTTGGCTCCGGATTCCAGATTGCCATGAGCGATCTTCAGATCCGGGGAGGCGGTGCGGCTCTGGGGGCCAGTCAGTCCGGGCATATCGCCGCCGTGGGCTATGACATGTTTCTCCAGCTCATGGAAAATGCCGTTTCCGAGTTGAAGGGAGAACCGGTGCTGGATCCCCTGGAGCCGGAGATTACCCTGTCCATGAATGCCTATATTCCGGAGTCCTATGTTCCGGACATTGAGCAGCGCATTGCCATTTACCGCAAACTTTCCCGTATGCTTTCTTTGGGGGAGATCAAGGTTTTCCGGGAAGAGCTTGCGGATCGCTATGGGGCACTTCCTTCCGAGGCGGCCAATATTCTTCTTAAGATCATGCTGAAGGTACTGTGTGTGAAGGCCGGTGTCCGGAGGCTGGATCTCACGGAGCGTCATCTGGTGCTGGCTTTTTCGGAAATCCATCAGAAACGCCCCCTGGCTCTGGGGGAGGTGGTGACCCTTTTCCCCCAGGCCATGACCTTTCTTTCCGATGGCAGCCTTAAAGTGGATCTGATCAAGGACAGAAAACAGCCGCCCATGGTGCAGGCCAGAAACATCTTGAAAGAAATAGTGGCCCGTGTTAACGCCTGAGGGCTTGAAGGGGATTGCACCCAAGATGTTTTCCTGCGCCCGATGTCCATCCCGGAGGATGATGAAGCCCTTTTCCGCAGCGCTTTCCTTTTTTTATCCCGGCATTCTCTGTTTTCTGTGTATCTTTCTGATTCCCGCCTGTCGGCCATGGGACAGGCCGGATGCGGACTGGGTACTGCGCACCGAAACCCTGGGGGTCAGCCTCAAGGAGTACCGGGATGCCTACGATATGGCGACAACGGCTTACAGCCATAACCTGTTGCAGGACAGCGGTATACGCCGGGGCTTGCACCAGCGGGTGCTTCATGATCTCAGTGAGCACCTTTTTCTGGAGCTTGCGGCCAGTCAGAACACCTTAGGGATTTCTGAGGAGGAGATCGCGCAGGGGATTGCTGAGGTTCGGGATTCGTATCCGAAGGAGGTTTTCAGTCGGATGCTTTCGGAAAACGCCCTGTCTGAAAGGGCCTGGAAAGCAGGCCTGCGGCGCAGAATTCTGATGGAGAAGATCGCGGAAAAGATTCTGGAGCAGGAAGTGGAGATTCGTCCCGAAGCCCTGCGGGCCTGTTTTATGGAATACTGTCAGGAGCTGGGGAAAAAGCCGGAGGAGGTTCTCCTGACGGAAGCCCTTGCGGAGGAACTGGTTGTCCGTCTGCGGCGTCAGGAATCCGCAGAAATGTATGCAAGATGGCTTCAGGGTATGCGGGAACGTGTACCTCTCCGGATCAACTATGCGCTTTTGCATGAGGTTTTTCCGGAAACCCGGCCCCTGGAGGCCGATCCGTATGAAGAAGGCGGTGGGGAGATCATACCCCCTGAACCCGCCCCTGGCGAGGATATGCAAGGAAAAGCAGGTTCATAAAATGATAAAACGTATGGGATCCGGCATTCTGCTGTTGATGTTTTCGGCTTTTTTTTCTGGGGTATCGGCCCAGACCCTTGTGGATCGTATTCTGGTTCTTGTGGATGACAGAATCATCACCCAGGTGGCCCTTGAAGAGGCTTTTGCGCCGATAAAGGAGCGTATTGAGGCTGCCGGATATGGGGCTGTGGAGACCCAGTCCCTTCTGAAACGCTACCGTTCTGAAATGCTCAGCCAGATGATTGACCAGACCATAACGGATATGGCCGTGGAAGAATCGGGGATTGAGATTTCAGACCAGGAAGTGGAGCAGGCTGTGGAACAGTTTCGTCTGGCGAATAATCTTTCTCCCGAAGCTTTTGAAAAAGCCCTGATGGCCGAAGGCCTGACCCCAGAGCTTTACCGCAGGCAGACACGGGATCAGATGCTGCGATCCCGTCTGGTGAATTACAAGGTACGCTCCAGAATTGTGGTGACCCGAGAGGACATTGCCGCTTTTTACCAGCAGAATCCCCAGCGTTTCGGAGGCGGAAAGCGCTACCGTCTGGCCCATATTCTGCTCCCTGCGGAAGCCTCCGCTGATGGGGACAGTGCAGCAAAGGGTGCAGCCCTTCTCCGTTCCCTGGATGAAGGAACCCCTTTTGCGGAGCTGGCAGGTCGGGAAAGTGTTTCCCGGATAGCCGGGCCGGGAGGGGATCTGGGCTGGTTTGATGCGGAAGCCCTGTCGCCTGTGATCCGTGAGGCGGTTTCCGATCTTCCGGAGGGAGGGGTTTCCGGTCTGCTGCAAACGCCCCAGGGTTTTCAGATTTTTCAGGTGCTGGAAGTGGATGTGCAGGCGGCAAAACCCCTGGAAGAGGTCAGCGATGAAATTGCCGATTTGCTTTACGAGCAGGAGGTAAACCAGAGATTTCAGGAGTGGATTCGGGGTCTTCGTGAAAAAGCCCATGTGCGCATGGTGGAGTAGGATCGTTTTGAAGTGCTTGGTTCCGGAGTGGTTGAGCGAGGGGAAGGATCAGAAAAATGGAAGAAAGTTTTGGTACCTATCTCCAGAATGGTCGCCTGATGGCGGGCCTTTTAACGGCGGATCTGGCAAAAAGGCTCTGCACGGGAAAAGAAACCCTGAAATGGCTGGAAGAGGAAGACCATGCCCGTCTTCCTGAACCGGTTTTTGTTCGGGGATTTATCCGGCATTACGCCCTGGAGGTGGGGCTGGATCCGGATCATGCCCTTCTTCTGTACAGGGAAGCCCGCAGAAGCTGGGATACGGCCCGGGAGGAAGCCCAGAAAAAACGTTTGCGCAAAAAGCGTATGATCCAGGGGCTTCGGGTGGGCCTGCTGATGCTTTTTCTGATTTTTTTTGTCAGCTTTGTGGGCTTGTTTCTGGTGAATTTTTTTTTCCATGGAGAACGGGTGACGGAGGCTTCCCTTCCCGTTCCGGAATCTCTTCCCGATGCACCCCTTCCCCAGAAGACGGCTCATAGCGTCCAGCATCTGGAAATCCGTGCAACGGAGTCCACCTGGATCAAGATGATACGGGATGAGGAGCAGGCCCGTTCTTTTTCCATGAATCCGGGGGATATTCTTGAATTTGATGCGGAAAAAACGTATAATCTTTTGATTGGAAGCGCTACGGGGGTGCGTCTGCGCCTGAATGGAAAAGTTGTTCCCCTCTCCGGCGCGAGTGGGCAGGCGGTGACCTTGCATCTTCCCTAAAGTGCTGACGGAGCGAACCTGACGGATTCGTTTCTGTCACAAGGGGATGCCCTTGCCTGTTCTTATTTTCCAACCCGCCGATATCCATCTGCATCCCACCCCAGGGGCAGTTGCGGCATCGAACGGGTTTTTTTGCGTTCTGGCTATGGCCTGGGAAGTGGGGGATTCATGTTCAACGACCGGCACAGTATTCTTGTGGAAAGCATCAAACGTCTTCTGCGGCGCAATGCGGTTCCGCACCTGAAAAAGATAGTCCGTAAAACCCATGCGGCGGATCTGGCCTATGCGTTCCGGTATGTCAGTCTTGCGGATCAGAAACGTCTTTTTTCCATGATGACGGATGTGGAGCAGCAGGGGCTCCTGCTCTCCGAGCTGGAACAGACGGTGTTTCTTGAATTCATACGGGAAATGCCCGTGGACGACATCGTTCGTATCCTGGATGAAATGCCCAACGATGACGTGGCAGACCTCATCGGACTCATGCCACCGGAAACAGCTGCTGCTGTTCTTGAAAAGATGGAAAGGGAAGGCTCCGAAGAGGTGGAAGGCCTGCTCCGCTACAGTGATGACACGGCTGGCGGTATCATGACGCCGGACTTTGTGGCTCTGTCCCAGGATGCCACGGCAAAGGAGGCCATCGAATCCCTGCAAAATGAACACCGGGATGTTGAAATGCCCTTTTACCTGTATGTGGTGGATGATCTGAAGCGTCTTGTGGGGGTGATTTCCCTGCGTCAGCTGGTGGTGGTGAAGCCCGATACCCGGCTGAAGCAGATTATGAATCCCGATCTTGTTTCCGTACAGACCTCCATGGATCAGGAGGAGGTGGCCAAGATTGTGGCCCGCTATGACATTCTGGCGGTTCCTGTTGTGGATGAGACGGGGGTTTTGGTGGGGATTGTCACCGTGGATGACGTTATTGACATCTTCCGCATGGAGGCCACCGAAGATATCCTCAAAATGGCCGGTGTGGGCGATATGTTCGTGGAAACCCAGACCATTTTAGGGGGAATCCGTATCCGCCTTCCCTGGCTTTTTGCTTCCTGCCTGGGGGGGATTCTGGCATTTTATGTCATTTCAGGATTTGAGGAAATTCTGATTCAGTACGCCTATCTGGCGGCTTTTATGCCGGTGATTGCCGGTATGGGCGGGAACGTGGGTACCCAGTCCTCCACCATTGTGGTGCGTGGTCTTGCCACAGGCAGGCTTTCCATGGGAGATTTCTGGCGGGTTATCGGCAAGGAACTTCTTGTGGGGCTGGTGCTGGGGGGGGTCTATGGTACCCTCATCGGTCTTGTGGCGGAATTGCAGTACAGTATTTTCATGCTGACCGTAGCGGTATCGCTTGCCATGGTATGTTCCATGACCATTGCCGCTTTCATGGGATCTCTCGTGCCCCTGACCCTGGCCAGACTGAAAATCGATCCCGCCGTGGCCACAGGGCCTTTTGTCACCACCAGCACGGACGTTATTACGGCCTATCTGTATTTTACCATTGCCACCAGGCTTCTGGGGATGTGAAACACTGAGGAAGAACCCCATGAACATGGACGATGATTCTGCCATTGTGATGCGTCGTGTGGAATATGGTGATTATGATCTGATCCTGACCCTTTTTTCCCGGTCACGGGGCCGGATCAGTGTCATTGCCAAAAATGCCCGGAAAAGCAGAAAACGGTTTTCCGGGAAGCTGGAGTTGTTTTCAAGGCTTGTTCCGGATCTGAGTCGTCCGAAATCCGGGGCTCTGCCCGTGTTGCAGGAAGTACGCCTGCTGGATCCCTTTGAAAATCTGCGTACCGATTTTATCCGTATGGGCTATGCGGCCTACTGGTCGGAGATTCTCTGTCTCTGGCTGGAGGAAGGGGCACCTCAGCCCAGGCTCTATGGCCTGTTTCAGGAGATGTTGCAGGCTCTGCACCTTGGAGACCAGCCTCCTGAGATTTTGAGCCTTCTCTATCAGCTTCGTTTTCTCACCCTGGCGGGGCTGTCACCGGGGCTGGATACCTGCGGCGGGTGTGGCCTGAGCCTGGAGAATGTCCGGTCAGGTCGTGTTTGTTTCGATTTTGGACGCAGCCGTGTTCTTTGTGGAGGCTGTGCACCCATCTCCAGGGTACACCCCCTGGCACCCGGAACCGTAAAAACCCTCTGCTGGCTTCAGAAGAGCCATGAAAAGGGCGGAGCCCGGGTCTTTTTTTCCAGGGAAGCGGCGCGGGAAGGTCTTGCTTTTCTGGAAGCCTTTGTTTCCTTTCATCTGGGACGGGATTTCCGATCCCTGAGATACCTGAAGAGTATCCGCAAGGATCCGGGCATGGAAGCCACTTTTCATACAAAACCGCTTGCAGCTGTGGGGGCATGAGGTTCAGAGCCGGAATGCCGTCCCCCTGATTTTCCGGAAAACTCCGGTTGTTATGCAGGCACCCTGCGGTATGCAACCGATCTTCTGTATCCTGAAACCCGTAAAAAGGTGGGTCGATGAAAAAAACAATGCCGGAAGAAGCCTATACCGCGTCAGCTCCCTGCCGCGTGGATCTTGGAGGAACCCTGGATCTGCCCCTTTTTTATCATACCCTTGGGCCGGATCTTGCCTGCACCTTCAACATGGCTTTGAATCTGCGTACCCGCGTGACGCTGACGCCCTTTAAAAAGGGTCGGGTGAAGGTGCTTTCCCGTGGGTTTGCGCCTGCGGAATTTGCCAGTGGCAAGGCACCCTACAGCCATCCGCTGGGATTGGTTTTTGCGATTCTCGATGCCTTCGGGGCAGGGGATCTCTGTGTGGAAATCGTGTCCGATTCCCCCCCCCGCAGCGCCCTTGGGGGATCTTCCGTGGTGGCTGTGGTGCTGACGGCCCTTCTGATGCGGATTCAGAGTTCTGAAAAGCAGGGTCTTAAGGCTGCGGATATCGCTCTTTGTGCCCGGGATCTGGAGTCCGCCGTTGCCGGTGTGCCCTGTGGTTTGCAGGATCAGCTGGCTGCGGCCTTTGGTGGTGTGCATCTCTGGTTCTGGAACGGGGCTGGAGGGGCTTATCCCTGGGAACAGACCAGCCTTGTGGAACCGGTATCCTATGACAGGCTGCGGGACTCCATGCTGCTGGTATACTGCGGAGAGCCCCATGATTCCCTTGCCATCAATGGCCGCTGGGTGCAGGGCTTCCGTGAGGGCCGAACCCGGAAGGAATGGGAGGACATCGGGGTTCTGACCCGGCATTTCGGAGAGGCTGTGTCCAGACTTCACTTCCCGGATGCGGTTCTGCTCATGAAAGAGGAGCTGAAAATCCGCCTGGCCCTGACGCCGGAGGTGCTGGACAGTGCCGGACAGCGCTTTGCGGCTGAGGCGGAAAAGCTGGACTGCGGTGTCCGTTTCTGTGGTGCCGGAGGCGGTGGCTGCCTCTGGGCACTGGGGGAGCCGGACAGGATTGCCAGCCTGCGCAGGAAGTGGGAGGCAGTGGCATCCGGCATACCCGGCGCCATGCTGCTGGATGCCGCACCGGAGAAGGATGGCATCCTTTTTGAGTTTCTGTGATGTTCGGGGTGCGGTCTGGATTTTTAACCTTTAAAGCTTGAGGACAATGGATATGCGGTTTCAGGATATCATTTTCACCCTGCAGAAATTCTGGGCGGACAGGGGATGCGTGCAGGCCCAGCCCTATGATCTGGAGGTGGGGGCAGGCACCTTCCATCCCACAACCCTCCTGAAAGCCCTGGGCCCGGAGCCCTGGAGCGTGGCCTATGCCCAGCCCTGCCGCAGGCCCACGGACGGCCGTTACGGGGAAAACCCCAACCGGATGCAGCACTACTACCAGTTTCAGGTCATCATCAAGCCCTCACCTCCCAACGTGCAGGAGATGTACCTCGACAGTCTGAAGGCCATTGGTGTGGATCCTCTGGCCCACGATATCCGTTTTGTGGAGGACGACTGGGAATCCCCCACCCTGGGCGCTTCGGGGCTGGGCTGGGAAGTCTGGCTCGATGGCATGGAGATCACCCAGTTCACCTACTTTCAGATGACAGGCTCCATTGAGGTGAAGCCCGTGAGCGTGGAGCTGACCTATGGGCTGGAGCGCATTGCCATGTATCTTCAGGGGGTTAACAGCGTTTATGATCTCATGTGGAACGACACCGTGACCTATGGGGACATTTTCCACCAGCAGGAGGTGGAGCAGAGCCGTTACAATTTCGAGGAGGCCAATGTGCCCCTTCTCTTTGATCTGTTTGCAAAATTCGAGTCTGAGGCCAAACGGCTCATTGAAAAGAACCTGGTGTTGCCCGCCTATGAGTTCGGCCTGAAATGTTCCCACACCTTCAATCTCCTGGACGCACGGGGGGCCATCAGCGTGACGGAGCGCACGGGCTACATCGCCCGCATCCGGAACATCGCACGGGCCTGTTCCGAGGCCTATCTGGCCCAGCGGGAGGCCATGGGCTTTCCCCTCCTCAAAAAATAACCCTTTTCCAGGAAAAGCCTGCATCCATGAAGGACAGAGAATGATGAAAACCCTGCTTTTTGAAATCGGAACCGAAGAGATTCCCGCAGGCTATCTGGATCCTGCGGTGGCGGCCCTGGCCGCCTTTCTGGAAAAGGAGCTGACGGCCGCCCGTGTGGCCTTTGGCCCTGTGGAGACCTTTGCCACCCCCCGTCGCCTTGCGGTGCGCATTGGGAATGTGGCCCTGATGCAGCGTCCGGAAACCACGGAAATGATGGGGCCTCCGGAAAAGGCCGCCTTCGGGCCGGACGGAAACCCCGGTGTGCCTGCGGTGAAGTTTGCGGAAAAGGCGGGGATTCCCCTGGAAAAGATTGAAATCCGGGACACCCCCAAAGGCCGCTACCTTTTTGCCCGTGTGGAGGAAAAGGTAAGACCTGTGGCAGAGCTTCTTACAGAACTTCTGCCCGCAGCCGTACGGGCTCTTCCCTTTCCCAAGGCCATGCGCTGGGCCCATACGGATCTGGCCTTTGCCCGGCCCATTGTGGGTTTTGTGGCCCTTTTCGGCGAAGAGCTGATTCCCTTTGAGCTGGAGGGCATCTCTTCGGGTCGCAGCACCACAGGACACCGTTTTCACCATACGGCCCCCCTGACCATCGATCTTCCCGAAAACTACGAGGGCATCCTTAAAAAGGGCGGCATCATCGTGAATGTGGCGGAGCGTAAGGCTGCCGTGGCCGCAAGCGTGGAGGCCGTGGCCGCCGCAGCAGGTGCAAGGGTGATCCCCGATGACAGGCTCCTTGACATCAACACCCACCTTGTGGAGGCGGCCTGTCCTGTGATGGGAAGTTTTGATGCCGCCTTCCTTGAGGTGCCGAGGGAGGTGCTCATCACCTCCATGCGGGAGCATCAGAAATATTTTGCCGTGGAGGATACGGAGGGGAGGCTGCTTCCCAACTTCATCGCCGTGAACAACACCCGCCCCAAAGACATGAACCTTGTGAAGGAGGGGCACCAGCGGGTGCTGCGGGCCAGGCTTTCCGATGCCCGCTTCTTCTGGGATACGGACAGAAAGGCCAGCTTTGAGCAGTGGAACGGGAAGCTGGAGCAGGTTCTGTTCCAGGCAAAGCTCGGCACCATTGCCGAAAAGGTGGCAAGAATCCGGGCGCTCGCTGCGCGTATTGCCGGGGCGCTGGAGCTGGATGCGGCGCTTGTGGCGGACATTGACCGTGCGGCAGGCCTCTGCAAGGCCGACCTCGCCTCCCAGATGGTCTATGAGTTTCCGGAGGTGCAGGGCGTGATGGGCCGGGCCTATGCCCTGCTCTGGGGGGAAAGTGAGCGGGTGGCCTTTGCCATGGAAGATCACTACAAACCCCTTGGCAGCGGTGGTTCTCTGCCCAGAGATCTCTGTGGGGTGGTGCTGGCCATGGCGGACAAGCTCGATACCCTCTGCGGCTGTTTTGCCGTGGGGCTGAGGCCCACGGGTGCGGCGGATCCCTTTGCCCTGCGCCGGGCCACCCTAGGCATCCTTCAGATGCTGCTTGAGCGGGATCTTTCCCTTTCCCTTGGGGATCTTGTGGGCTTTGGTCTTGAAATTCTCGGGGATAAGAAGACCGAGGATACGGAAGAGACCCGCCGTGCGGTTCTGGAGTTCATACGAACCCGCCTTTCCAACCTGCTTGCGGAGCAGGGACTTTCCAGGGAAAGCCTTGCCGCTGTTCTGGCTGTGGAGGGGGATCGCGTCCCTGAAATCCGCAGACGGGCCGAAGCCCTCGACCGCATGAAACACCATGCGGATTTCATGGCCCTGGCAGGGGCTTTCAAACGTGCGGCCAATCTCCTGAAAAAAGCAGGGGAGGTGAGGCCCGAAGTGAGTCCTGCCCTTCTTGCGGAAGTTTCCGAGAAAAATCTTCATGAAGCCCTGATGCGCTGTACCAAGACCGTGGAAGAGCAGATGGCCGCAGGGGATCTGGATGCAGCCCTCGCCACCATCGCCACTCTGCGGACTCCGGTGGATGCCTTCTTTGACGGGGTGATGGTCATGGCCGAGGATGAGGCCTTAAGGGCCAACCGCCTGGGGCTTCTTGCCACCATTGCGGCTCTTTTTGGCCGGATCGCCGATTTTTCCCGCATGGGCTGAAAGGGATACTTTTTTTCCGGGAATCTGGTATGGGGCCGGGTTCCCGGAAGTGATTTTTGATTTTACGGAGTACCATTCTGCGTCAGCTACAGGGGTAAAATCTGCGACACATGGCAGGACAGGGTGGTAATCAAATTGATTTTTAAGAAATTCCCTTCGCAACGGGTGCAGGGAACATTGTGGAAAAGAGAGAAGGAGGATGCAATGGCAGGTTTTGATCCGGAAAAGGACAAGGTACTGAAATCCTGGCACTCCGAGGAAACGGGGCTGGTGGTGGCCATCCACAGCTATGCCGGGGGGGAGGCCAAGCTTCAGATCGGGCCCAGAATGCTGAAGAAAAAGGACGGTTCGGATCGTGCGCCGGTCAAGGCCGGTCGTCTTACCACAGAAGATGTGCAGTTTCTCTATGATATCATTGATGAAATTAAAGATGGTCTCGAAGAGTTCAACAACCCCATGGGGTAAGATCCATCCATGCAGGACAACGGGGAGGGCTGGAAAGTTTTATGGAAAAGGGGGGCATGGAAGTGGCGGCAGCACGGGCGGTCTGGTTGCGGGAAAGGCTTCAGTATCACAGCCACCGGTATTATGTGCTGGATGACCCGGAAATTTCCGATGCGGAGTATGATGGTCTCTTCCGGGAGCTTCAGGAACTGGAAGCTTCTTTCCCGGACTTGCAGACTCCGGATTCCCCGAGTCTGAGGGTGGGGGCGGCTCCCCTTTCCGCCTTTCCCCAGATTGCCCATGCAAGGCCCATGCTCAGTCTGGACAACGCCTTTGACGCGCCGGAGTTTTTCGCCTTTGTCCAGCGGATCCTGAAAGCCGGGATTGTCTCTCCCCTTTTTTCCGTGGAACCCAAGATGGACGGCATTGCCGTTTCCCTGCGCTATGAAAAGGGCATTCTCGTGCAGGCAGCCACACGGGGAGACGGTATGGTGGGCGAGGGCATTACGGAGAATGTGCGCACCATCGCCAACCTCCCTCTGCGGCTTCAGGGGGAAGGGCTTCCGGAAGTGCTGGAAGTCCGGGGGGAGGTGGTCATGGATCGCGAAGGTTTTCTCCGCCTGAACCGGAAGCGGGAAGAAGCTTCTGAAAGTGCCTTTGCCAATCCGAGGAATGCGGCCGCAGGCTCTTTGCGTCAGCTGGATTCCCGCGTTACCGCTTCCCGGCCCCTGCGTTTTTTTGCCCATGGCCTGGGGGAGGTGCGGGGCCTTTCCCTTTCTTCCATGGAAGAACTCTTCACCTTTTTGCGTCATGCGGGCTTTGCCGTGAGCGATCTTGTGAGAAGCGCTGTTCCGGCCGGAGAGGTGCCGGAACTCTACGCCGCCATGCTCAGCGGGAGGGAGGATCTTCCCTATGAGGTGGACGGGGTGGTCATCAAGGTGGAAGCCTTTGTCATGCAGGACGCTCTGGGTATGACCTCCCGGACACCCCGCTGGGCCCTGGCCTGGAAGTTTCCCGCCATGGAGGCCCGCACCCGCCTTGAGACCATAGAGGTGCAGGTGGGCCGGACGGGGGTGCTCACCCCCGTGGCCATCCTCACTCCTGTGGAGGTGGGCGGGGTCACCGTAAGCCGGGCCACCCTGCACAACATGGATGAGATCACAAGAAAGGACATCCGCATCGGCGATCAGGTCTTTGTCCAGCGGGCCGGAGACGTGATCCCCAAGGTGGTGAAGGTTCTTTTTCATCTGCGGGACGGATCGGAAAAACCTTTTTTAATGCCGGAGACCTGTCCTGTGTGCCAGAGCAGGGTCTTGCAGGAGGAAGGGGAGGTGGCCCTGCGCTGTGTGTCCGCGACCTGTCCTGCCCAGCTTAAAGAACGCATCCGTCATTTTGCCTCCAAGGCGGCTCTCGACATTGAAGGCCTTGGCGAAAAACTGGTGAACCAGCTGGTGGACCGGGGGCTTGTGACGGGGTATGCGGATCTTTTCCGTCTTGATGTGGCAGCGTTGTCCGCCATGGAGCGCATGGGCGAAAAATCCGCAAAAAATCTTGTGAAAGCCATTGAGGAAAAAAAGGTTCTGCCCTTTTCCCGCCTTTTATATGCCTTGGGCATCCGCCATGTGGGGGCGCACACGGCCAGACTCCTCAGCAGAAATTTTGAAGATTTTTCAGCGCTGATGGCTGCGGAGGAAAGGGAGCTTTCTGCCATTGAGGGCATTGGCCCTGTGGTGGCCGCATCCCTTCAGCATCATTTCTCGAGGCCGGAAAACCGCGAGGCCCTGGAAGGACTTTTTGGCCAGGGTCTCTGTGTCACCCCGGAAAAAATTTCTGATGTGGAAAAGGGCGGTCTTCAGGGAAAAATTTTTGTCCTTACCGGCACTCTTCCCAGTCTTTCCCGCAAGGAAGCCCAGGAGCGTATCGAGGCCGCAGGCGGCAGGGTGACGGGAAGCGTAAGCGCAAAAACCCATTTTGTGGTGGCTGGAGACAAGGCGGGGAGCAAACAGGAAAAGGCCCTCGCCCTGGGGATTCCCGTTCTGGATGAGGCGGGCCTGCTGGCGATGCTTGGGAATAGAGAATAAACCGCATTCTTTTGAGCCTCTTTAAAGTGTTCTTCCCCTTGTGAAATGAAGACTTCTATGAAGACAGGTACAGCAAATCCTATTTTTTTTCACGTGGATGTATTTTCCTGCGGGCCATTAACGGGCAACGGACTTGCCGTTTTTTTAGGGGCGGATGGCTGGTCTTCATCCTTCATGCAGCGGCTTGCGCAGGAAATGCGCCAGTTTGAATCCATCTTTCTTTCTGAGGTTTCGGCTTCAGGGGCCAGAGCCCGGATCTTCACCGTTGAGGAGGAGCTGCCGTTCTGCCAGACCTACCCAAATCTACCCATAGGTAGCTTTGGCGCTGACTTCCTGCTTCCCCGAGGCTGGTTTCACCCCTGCCTTGCGGCGAGAGCCAGAGCCTTCCTCTCCACAGGCTTCAAGATCCGGCGGAACTCGCCGTACTGTGAACTGCAAGGTTTTTCAGATTGATAGCCGCATTGACATCCCGGTCATGGGACATCCCACATTCCGGACAGATCCATGACCGGGCTGAAAGGGACAGCGTTTCAAGCCTGTGACCGCAGCCGGAACAGGTTTTGCTGCTGGCAAACCAGCGATCCGCAAACTTCACAAGGCCGCCACGCATTTCCGCCTTGTAGGTGATCTGGCGGCGGAACTCGAAAAAACTCATGTCGCTGATGGAACGGGCCAGCTTGTTGTTTTTCATCATGCCCTTCACGTTCAGATCTTCCACCACAAGGGTATCGAACCTGCGGGTGAGGGAAGATGTGAGTTTGTGCAGGGAATCGTTGCGGATATTGCGGATTCTGGCATGAATACGGCTAAGCTTTCTTCTGGCCTTGTTGCGGTTTGCAGAGCCTTTTTCTTTTTTGCTCAAGGACTTTGAAAGGCGTTGCAGGCGTTTCAGAAGGGCGGTGTGAGCCTTGGGGCCTTCAATCTTTTCTCCCGTGGAAAGGCTTGCCAGTGTGGATACGCCAAGATCAACACCCACAGCGCCTTGGTTTTCGGCGACGGGAAGGTGATCGGGTTTAGAGATATCCACGGCGATACTGACAAACCATCTGTCCGCCACACGGGAGACGGTGGCAGACAGGATCTTTCCTGTAAAACGAAGCTCTTCCCGCATTCTCACCCAGCCAAGAACCGGAATGCGGATCTTTTTCCCTTTAACGGTGAACTGATCGTTGGTGATGCTGAAGCGGTCGTTCACGCCCTTTTTGCGGAAGGTCGGATACTTGGCACGACCCGCAAAGAAGTTTTTAAACGCTTCGCCAAGCTGGATAATGGCCATCTGCGGAGCGCATTTGGTGACTTCCTTCATCCATGGGAAATCCGTATGCTTGATGGCGTTCAAGTCCCGGCGCAGGGACATCTGGGAAGGTTTTGGAAGGCCTGGGTCTTCTTTCCATGCCGCATACTGTTTGCTCCACTGATCCAAAGCCCAGTTGTAGGCAAAACGGGCCGTGCCCGCAGCACGGGCAAAGTAGTTTTCCTGGACGTTATTTGGATCAAGGGCAATCTTATGGGCAATGAGCATGGCTTACTCCACAGCCTTTTTCAGGTTTTCGAGAAGCTTTTTGTTCTTCCGGGATCTGCTGCCATAGAGCCTTGCGGAAAAAACGGTGATGATTTCCAGAACATCCCTGGCAAGATCTTCTTCAAAGCCTGTATCCGCATCTTCACCCTGCTGCGCAGGGCTGGCATCGCTCCGCGAACCCTGATTAAGAATGACCACCTCCACCTCTTTGGCTTCGCAGATGGCAAAAATCAGTTCCGCGCCAAAACGGAGCAGGCGGTCTTTGTGGGTGAGAACAAGGCGGCCAATGCTGCCTTCAAGGATGGTCTCGATGAGCTTTTTCAGGCCCTTTTTCTGATAGTTCATGCCGGAGCCAAGGTCGGAGAGAATCTCGAAAGTCCAGCCCTGCCGGGCGCAGTACATTTCAAGAACCTGCTTCTGCCTTTCAAGATCCTCCTTCTGGTCATGGCTGGACACACGGGCATAGGCCAGGGTGCGGCGGGTGTCCGACGGGGCATGAAAAAGCTCAGGTTTCAGGGCCGCAAGATCATAGCGCCGATGCCCCGAACTGGTTCTCTCCGGCGATATGCGGCCTTCAGCTTCCCACCTTCTCAGGGTGGGGATGGATACACCTAAAACTTCTGCGGCTTTGCCGATGGGGACAAGTCTATTCATGATGATAAGAATAGATAATATTTAATTAGATGTCAAGTGGGCAGTTAATAGCCCTTTGCCGGACATCCGGCTCTGGGGGCAGCGGCGGTACTGCATCGTATGCAGGCGGCAGGGAAAAAGAGGGCTGAATGGGTACTGGCAATGCCCCATGGGAAATCCGTGATAACAAGCCTCCGGGTGGAGGAGCATTATCTCTGTGAAATGAATCAGGGGAAAGCGGTTTTCGGGCCAGCGCTTTCCTGGACGGACGTAAGCCCTGTTCTGGCACGGCTGGGGCTTGGGGAAAACGACGGGGTCAGGGATCTTGACGCCCGGGTGATTTCAACGGGGCTTCCCTATCTGATCCTCCCCGTAAGGCCGGAAGCCCTTGCCAGAGCTGCCATCCGGGGAAAGGATCTTGAGTCTGTCCTGGAAGCCTTTGGGGCAAAATTTATTCTGCTTTTTGATATCGAGGGTCTGGAAATCAGAACCTGGGATAACCTGGGACAGATGGAGGATAGTGCCACGGGAAGTGCCGCAGGCCCTGCTGGTGCTTATCTTGTGCATCACGGACGCCTTTCTCCGGAGCAGACTGTGATTCTGGCCCAGGGCCGGTTTGCGGGACGGCCCAGTCAGCTTACGGTGGTTCAGGATCCGGAAGGGACTTTGCGGGTCAGCGGGGAAGTCTGGCCCGTCAGTCACGGAGTTCTGGACATGGATTCCGGTAAACTATGGGCCGAAACAGAAAGAATCCGGTGCTGAGTCTGCAAGGTCAGGGCAGAGTCTTTCTTATCGGTCTTTTTATCCTCTGCCAGTCCGGAACAGGAATTCCCGATGACAGCAGGCGGTGATCCGGAATCTCCCGGAGGTTCATCATGAAGATCGTGTATCTGGCGGATTACATGGACTGGGTGCCATTTCTTGCCCGCTGGCATGTGGCGGCCTGGCAGCCCCTGTATCCGGGATGGTGCGAGGAAGAGGCGGCTGCGGAGCTGCGTACCCACAGGATGGGCTGTGCTCTTCCCACCACCCTGCTGGTTCTTGAAAACGGGAGATGCCTTGGATCTGTGAGTCTTCTTCAGGAAGATGCCCGGGAATTTGCTCCCCTTTCTCCCTGGCTGGGGAACCTTTATGTCACGGAAACGGCACGAAAAAGGGGAATTGGCAGAAAGCTGGTTCTTCGGGCTGAAGAAGAGGCCCGGAGTCTTGGCATTCCAGTGCTCTATCTTTTTACCGAAGACAGGGAGGACTTCTATACCGTTCTGGGCTGGCAGCGTCTGCGCGTTGATACCCTTTCGGGCAGGGTGGTGGTGATTATGGAAAAGAGGCTGTAGGGCGGAAGTGAGGGGCTGTTGAACCCTCTTCCAGGATGCCGGAACAACCATAGAGAGGACAGGCTATGAAAAAGCGGATTTTTCTGACGGTGTTGGTGTTGTTGGCACTGGCTGTTGTCGTTTCTGCCCAGAACGGGGAGCCGGAATTTCGCATTGGCCGTCTGGTCATGGCCACAGAAATCCAGGATCGGGAACCTGTGGGAGAGGCCACGGTTTTTTCCGGGGATACGGAAAGAATTTTCTGTTTTCTTGAGGCAGAAAACATCCTTCAGGATACCTTTGTGACCTTTGCCTGGATTTATGAGGGGGAGGAAATTCATCGGATTGATTTACCCCTTTCGGCGGGGTCACGCTGGAGAACACGGGCGGAAAAGAGTCTTTACGGTCTCACGGGTCAATGGCGGGTTGAAATCCGTGATGCTGCGGGCAATGTGATGGACACCGTCGCCTTCAGGGTGGAATAAGCTGGTTTCTGGCTGAGAAAAGCGATGGAAGGGAAGACAACAGGGAAACCTTAAGGTTTCCCTGTTGTCTTTGAAAAAGCTCAGGCCATCAGGGCACAGGGGGCCAGGATCACGCCGCCGGGCTTGAATTTTTGGGGCATGTTTTCTGTGGCGGTCATGGTGAGGCCAAGGATTTCCATGCAGGGATGATTTTCAGGGTCAAGAAAATGGATGTTACCGAAAAGGGTGTGGCTGTCACAGTTTTCCAGCGCATAGCTGAGGATGCTGACCGGAGGCGCTGTTTTCATGTTTACAAAGGAAGCGGGAAGGCGCAGGACTTTTACCCCCGTTGGGAGATACAGCCTGCCCGTACTTTCAAAGCCAAAGAGGCAGGCCAGTTGCATGGCGCTGTCCAGTACCAGAGAAAGGGGATCCGGGTGGGCCTGAAGGGTTTCCGGCAGGAGTTCTGCCTTCATGCCGTCCTTTCCCATGGAGACGATGGTCTGAAGCACCTGATACCCCTGGCCGTGAAAGAGAATTTCCCGGTAAACGGTTTCCCTGTTTCTGGGGTAGGGGCGGGGATGGGAAAGGGCTGGGGGCGGGGAGGGGGATGCGGCATCCCACCGTGCGCGGGCCTGCATTCTGGGTACAGGCGGACTTTTTTCCAGGGAAACCAGGGTGAGAAGGTCGTCTTTTTTTTTCAGATCCAGGGGAAGGGTATCGCCTTCTTCCAGCACGCAGCCCTTTAAAAGGCGCAGATCCTCCAGTACCCGGAAGGACGGATGGTTTTTTTCTTCCGTAAGGGGTTCCTGGCGCAGCATTTCACAGGCAAGGGAAGCAAAGGGCACCACCGCCTTTTCTCCAAGCCTGTGATCCCTGAATTCAGGATGGGTCTGAAGGGAAAAAATCCGGGGGGATTTTTTCCCCTTTGTCTTTGCCGGATGTTTTCCGGAAGTCCTGGTATGTTTTTCCCCTTCCCCATCTTCACCGGGGAGGTCATCGGGATTTTTGGGGGAAAGATGACCTGCTGCGATGAGAATTTCCGGAAGTTTTCCGGAGATCAGTTCGTCACAAAAGGCTTCGCTCCCTTTGTCCAGGGGAAGGAGGGAAATGCCCTGACGCTGGAAATGCCGGGCCAGGGCAGGGGTCACCATCCCCCCCTCCCAGGGCCCCCAGCAGATGGAAAGGCTGCGGCAGTTTTCCCGTCTCACCTCCTCCCTGCGGGCCAGGGCATTGAGAAAGCCGTTGGCCAGGGCATAGTCCGCCTGTCCGGGATTGCCTTCCAGGCTGGCTACGGAAGAAAAGAAGATCATTCCCTTCAGAGGCTTTTTTTCCAGGGCTGCGGCCATGCGTTTTGCGGAAAGGGCCTTCACACCAAAGACCTTGTCAAAGTCTTCTTCCCGTTTGTCCACCATGGCCCTGTCCGCCAGCACACCGGCGCCGTGTACCCAGTAACTGGGGGCAGATCCCTCCTTTTCAAGCATTGCCATGAGGGTGGCGGGTGCTTCGGGATCTTCCAGATCCAGGGAAAGATACCGGGCCTCGCATCCCATGGTCTTCAGTTTTTGCAGGGTTTCCCGGATGGCGCGGCTGCTCTGGAGGGCGCGGAAGGCGGTGTCCAGTTCTCTGGGCGTGGGGATTTTACCGTTAAAATGATGGCGGAGCAGGGCCTTGCGTATTTCCTCTTCGGTGCGGATACCAGAAAGCCAGAGCGGTTCGGGCTTAGGCTCCGGGGATCTGCCCGTAAAGAGCAGGCGGCAGGGGTAGCTGCGAACCAGGGCTTCGACACAGGCTGCGGTGACACCGTAGGCCCCTCCCGTGACCAGCATGAGATCCTCCGGCTGAGGGGGCAGGAAATCGGGATTTTTATCGCGGAGGGGAAGGGCCTTGAGACGGGGGGTTCGGATTTTGCCCCTGGATCCGCATCCAAGGATGAGGGGGCCTTTGCCAAAGAGAAGGGGGGCCAGCAGGGACTCGGGGTGTCTGGCGTCCAGGGCCAGATCCGCAAGACGGAGGGAAATCCGGGGCCATTCCTTTTCCAGGGTTCGCATGAGTCCGGCAAGACTCTGGGTTTCCGGGGAGGCGCTGAAGGGATTTTTCTGGCCCAGATGTCCGTCGCTACGGGTAAAGAGGCAGAGGGAGCAGGGGCTTTCAGATAAAAGGGCCTTTTTACCCCAGGTGCCGAGAAAGCAGAAAAGATCTCTCAGGGCTTTTTCGGTATGGTTGCGATCCCAGGGGATGATGAGATTTTCGTGGAAGGTTTCAGCCTGATTTCCGGAAGAAAAGAAAAGGGCTTCCTTTCCGGAAAAAATTCCTTTGAAAAGGGCAAGTGTGTTCTCATCCCCGAAGTCTTCCAGAATGGCAGGGGAGGCAGGCTGAAGGGGGTTTCCAGGCAGGCTCTCTTCCCAGAGCATCTGGTTGCGGAGGATAACAGGGGGAGAGGACTCAGGAGTTTTTTCCTGAGAAGGGGACTCCGGAGCCTGCTGGGGGAGGGGGAAGGCCGTTTTTTCCGGCATATGGACTTCCGGTGCGGGAGGCCCTTCCAGCAGGGCGGCAATGCGGCGTACACTGCGGCATTCCTGAAGGGTTTCCTGGGGCAGGGTTCCCAGAACCGGATAATGGCCTTCCAGTTCCGATAGAATTTCCACCCGCTTGATGGAGTCAATCCCGAGATCGCTTTCGAGATCCATATCCTCCTGAATCATGTCTTCGGGATAGCCGGTCTGAGCGGCAATGACGGCCCGTACCCTGTCCATGGGGAGGATGCCGGAAGGGGAGCTGTCCGGGCGAGAGGCTTCCGGATTCCGGATGGGGTTTTCCGGGAGTGTCGCTGGTGTCGGAGTCACAAGGCGGGCAATGGCCGCGATGGTGCGGGCTGTGACCAGAGTTTCCTGGGGCAGGCTGGCCAGGCAAGGATACAGTCCTTCCAGTTCCGACAGAATTTCCACCCGTTTGATGGAATCAATGCCGAGATCGGCTTCCAGATCCATGTCCTGCTGGATCATTTCTTCAGGATAGCCGGTCTGACGGGAAACCACGCCCGTAATGGCAACGATGGCTGAGGCGGGGGTGATGAGAGTGGAAAGATCCTGGGAAGGGGCCTGGGATGCGGGTGAAGAGCTGGTTCCCTCGGGTTGGGAGAGGAGGGCAACAAAGGCCCCGAGGGTGCGGGCTTCGGCAAGAATCTCCGGTGCCAGGGAGGACAGTTTGGGAAAATGCCCTTCCAGTTCCGACAGAATTTCCACCCGTTTGATGGAATCAATGCCGAGATCGGCTTCCAGATCCATGTCCTGCTGGATCATTTCTTCGGGGTAACCCGTTTGTCGGGAAACCGTGGCAATGAGAAGGGAAAGGATGGTGTTTTTCGGTTCCGGGCTGTGGTGGCCCAGGGGTACCGAGGGGGGCGGAACAGGGACTGGTGCCGGCGGACTGTGTTGCAGAAAGGCCCTGGATTCTGAGGCGCTGACGGGGGAAGCCAGCTCTGTCGGATAGGGGGGGGGGACGTTTTCAGGTGGGGGGGGCCGATGGAAGGCCGGGGTGGCTTCCGTCGGGATCGGAGGGGCACCGGGCATTCTGGTTTCCGCAGGTGTATGGACAGAAAAGGCTGTGTTCCCCATGGTGGTCAGCAGCCGTTCCAGAGTGCGGCCTGCTTCGGATTGCAGGGACAGAAACTGTTCATGGGCGCGGGTGGTCTGTTCCTGAAGACTGCGCAGGGTGTGCAGACCCTCCATCAGCACCGTTTTGTCCATGGGAACTCCTTTGGATGAGGGGGATGGGGGACGGGACGGCTCGGTGTGAACCCTGACAGGGGCATCCTGGGAAGGTGCGGAAGGCTGGAGGCCTTCACTTCTTGCTTCCGGGGGCTCTTTCCGGGATTTTTCCTGAAGTCCTTTTGTGAGGCTGGAAGCGGAAGGTGGCTCTTCTGTCCGGTCTTCAGGGTGGCTTTTTCCCACAGAACCTGTGGGTACGGGGGGCGTGGCCTTTTCCATGGCCTTGCCGTTTTTGCCTTTGGGCTTGAGGTTGGCACCGGAAAGCCAGACCGTCATTTTGCGTCTGGGGTTGGGGGGGGGATCGGGCAGACCTGCCCAGTTCACCCCATAGCCTAAGGCGGCAAGATGACAGAGAAGGACGAGAAGATCCCGGTCTCCTGCATTTTTACCGGAAGAGGCATCCATGGCGAAACCATGAACGGTTTCGGATTCCAGAATGGCGGAGGCAAGGCCGGTGAGCACGTTTTTGGGGCCGACCTCCACAAAGGTGCGGACACCCATCCCAAAAAGATCCCGTACATTTTGAATGAAACGCACGGGAGAAAGGAGCTGGGAGGCCAGGGTTTTTCGTATGGCTCCCGTTTCTTGGGGATAGGCCTTTCCCGTGGCATTGGCCATGACGGGAAGGACGGGGCTTTGGGGCTTGAGGGCTTCCAGGGCTGCTTCAAAGGGTCTGGCCGCATCTTCCACCAGAGGGCTGTGAAAGGCTGCGGCAACGGGAAGGCGGATGCCCCGGATCTTATGGGTTTTCAGCGCCTTGGCCGCATGATCCAGGGCAGCGCTTCCGCCGGAAAGCACACACTGGGAAGGGCTGTTTTCATTGGCCAGCACCACATCCAGGTTTTCCTTTTCAATGAGACTGCGAAGGCTTTCCACATCGCCTTTCACAGCCATCATGCTTCCCCGGTCACGGGGGTCATCGGGATCGCCCGCCATGTAGCGGCCCCGGAGTACGGAAAGCTGCATGCATTCTGCTTCGGAAAAGACACCTGCGAGGGCCAGGGCGGGAAGTTCACCGTAACTGTGACCGCAGACTGCGTCCGGATCTATGCCAAAACGTTTGAGGACTTTTGCCATGCCGAGACTGACGCAGCCAATGGCGGGCTGGGCAAGATCCGTGCTGCGCAGGGCTTCTTCCTGGGTTCTGGCATCTCCTTCCAGGGGATAGATGGAACGGGAAAGGAGATGCTCCTTTCTGTGCTCAGCACCCTGTTCCCGCAGGGCCACATCGGCCATCTGGAGACTTTCCAGCATTTCAGGAAAAATACAGGCCAGGGAACGTCCCATTCCCGGATACTGGCTGCCCTGTCCGGGAAAGAGAAAGGCGAGTTTGCCCGGTTTTTCCCCTTTACCGAGAAAGAGATTGCCGTGAACTCCCTCCCTTTCCTCTTCAAGGAAGGTTCTGGCCTGGGAAAGAAGCGTCCTGATGTCCGTATCCGGCTCCAGAAGGAGAAGAAGCCGCAGGGGGTGTGCCGGGGAAAAGTTTTTTCTCGACAGGGCACAGATTTCCTGAAGCTGGCGGGGTTCCCTGGGATCCAGGCTTTCCAGGTCGGAAAGTCTGGAAAGGAGGCTTGTCCTGTCCGGGCCGGAAGCGGAGAACACCTCGTGATGAAAATCCCAGGCCCTTTCCCTGCGTTCTTTTACGTATTCCTCCAGCACGGCATGGTAGTCCGCCCCTCCGAAACCAAAGGCGCTGACCGCCGCACGCCGTGGCCGGTCCGGTTCTGTGATCCAGGGGATGGGGGCTTCCAGCATCCGGAATCCCGAGTTTTCCATTTTAAGATCCGGATCCGGCGGCAGATGCTTCAGGGCCGGGGGCAGAATTTTATGGTAAAGGCAGAGCACGATCTTGATGAATCCCGCCATACCCGCAGCGGCTTTGGCATGACCGATATTGGCCTTAACGGAGGAAAGGATGCAGGGATGGCTTCCCCTGTCCGTACCGTAGACCGTTTGCAGGGCTTTGAATTCCACGGCATCGCCCACACGGGTTCCGGTACCGTGGGCTTCCACGAGATCCACGCTCTGGGGGGCAAAGCCTGCTTCTGAGCAGGCTTTTTTCAGGGCGCGGATCTGCCCTTCTGCACCTGGTGCGTAAATGCTCTGGCTTTTACCGTCGCTGGCCGTTCCCATGCCCTTGATGACGGCATAGATGCGATCCTCATCCCTTTTTGCATCCTGAAGGCGTTTCAGCACCACCATGCCCACCCCTTCACCGAGAACGGTGCCGTCGGCCTTTTCGGAAAAGGGTCTGGCGTCCCCGGAATGGGAGAGCACCCCGGTCTGGGCAAAGCACATGTGCATGAAGATGTCGTTCAGGGTGTCCACACCGCCGGTGATGACCATATCCGCTTTGCCGGTCTGAAGTTCCATTGCGGCCATGTACACGGCGGCAAGGGAGCTGCCGCAGGCGGCATCCACCACGCAGTTGCTGCCCCCGAGATCCAGGCGGTTGGCGATGCGGCCTGCAATGACGTTGCCGAGCAGTCCCGGAAAGGCGTTTTCCTGCCAGGCCGTATGGCCTTCGGCCATGCGTTCCAGAATGGCGGTCTTCTGTGCTTCCGTCAGCCCTTCCCCTTCCAGGGCTTCCTTCCAGATGGGGTGGCTGAGGCGGGAGGCCAGCGGCACCACCAGCTCCTGGGTGCCCGTTGCGCCGAGAAGCACGCTGACCCGGGAGCGGTCGAATTCCCGGCTCTGGGGGTAGCCCGCATCGTCTAAGGCACAGCGGGCCGTGACGAGACCGAGAAGCTGGGAGGTGTCCGTCACTTCAAGGAGGTTCGGCGGAATGCCGAAGGCCGCAGGATCAAAGGGATAGGGTGCAAGGTAGCCCCCGCGGGTGCAGTAGGTCATGTCCGGCGTGCCGGGGGAGGGCGCGAAATAGGCCTCCCTGGGCCAGTGGCTGGGGGGTACTTCGGTGATGGTGTCGAGATTGCGGAAAAGAAGCCGGAAAAAAGCCTCCTTGTCCGGAGATGCGGGAAAAAGACAGGCCATGCCGACGACGGCGAGATCACAGGGCTTTTGTGTAGGGGAAGCGCTCATGGGAATTCCTGGTAAAAAGTTCCTGGTAAAAAATTCCGGGTGAAGGGGTCATGGTGAAAAGGTCATCATGGGTTCGAGGGCTTCAAGGGGCATGGGCGGAATTTCGGCCAGATGGGAGGGAAGGGCCGGATACTGGGTTTTCAGCATGAAAAAACGGGTGCGAATGGCGGCTCCGGCGAGGAGGTTGAAGGCCACGGTTCGGATGCGCCGTTCTTCGGGCCGGGCCAGAAAGCTCCCCTGGGTCCAGGCGTTGAAGGCGCCCATGGCAGGGCCGCACCAGATCTGGTAATCCACCTTGCGGTCACTGAGTCCCTGAATGGCCCAGAGGGAGGCCTGACCCAGATAGGAGCGGAACAGAAGGGCCATGCGGTGACGGGGATCGGCCTGGGCCCGGGTAAGCTGGGAGGGGTCGCGCTCCTGGAAAAAAGTCTGGGTGGAGGCCCATTCCGCAGCCAGGCTTTTTTTGAAGATTTTGCTTTCAAGGAATTCGATGGCATCCGGAGGCAGGGCCTCGATGGACGGATATTCCCGGTAAAGGCTGTAGAGCTTCTGGGCACGCAGGGCGAACATGGTTTCGCGTTTCAGAACCTGTACCCTGCCGCCCATCTCGAACATGTCCGCCGCTGCCGTCATGGTGACATCCGCCTGTTCGCAGCGGGCCAGCATGTCCCGCACCACATCCGAGGTGCCGGATTCCACGCAGGCCTGATGCACGGAACCCACCAGCACGTAGTCCGCGCCAAGGGCAAAGGCCGCCGCCGTGGAAGCCGGTGTGGCAATGCCGCCCCCAAGTCCCACGCAGGGTCTGTGGGGAAAGGGACCCTTCTGCACCATGCGATCCCGCAGGGCCTGAATGGCGGGCAACAGGGCCAGGGCCGGGCGGTTGTCCGTGTGTCCGCCGGAATCGGCTTCTGCTGTAATATCGTCTGCCATGGGAAGGCTTGCACCGAGAAGGGCTTCCTCTTCGCTGAGTCTGCCTTCGGTCACAAGCTGACGCAGAATTTTTTCCGGAGCAGGCTGAAGGAATTTCTCCGCGATCTCCACTCTGGACACCTTGGCGATAATGCGGTTCCGGGGGCAGATCTCCCCCTTTTCATCCCTGTGAACGCCCTTTACCCTGTACCAGACAAGGGCAGGGGTCATGCGCATGAAGGCTGCGGCACAGACAGAAGAGATGCCGTGGCTGAGGTACAGCTCCGCAAGAACCATCTCCCCTTCGGGGGAGCCGGGCTGGTGCAGAAAATTAAAGCCAAAGGGAAAGGGTTTTTCCAGAGCCTTTTTTTTCAGAAAGAGGATGGCTTCTTCAATGCGTTTCAGGGTGCAGCCGCCTGCGCCAAAAAAGCCCATTCCCCCAGCCCGTCCTGCTTCCATGACCATGGCTTCCGAGGTGATGCCATTGGCCATGGCCCCTGCGATGTAGGGATATTTTAAGCCATGGCGGGCGAGGAATTCCGGGTTGCCGAGGTTTTCCGGAGGAAGGGGAGGCGCCAGGGCCAGAAGGGGCCGGTCACCGGGGCTGGACTGCGTCTGCCCCACAAGTGCCGTGCCCGAAGTACGGGCTTCGGGGCCGGACGGGCTTTCTATCAGATAAAAGGGCTGGTTGAGGGCAAAAAGGGCACTTTTCATGTCAGGGGGCTGTGACGCGTCCGGGGTACCGGGTCGCCAGAGGCCAAGGGGCCGGGATGGGAAAGGGGTCATCATGGGTATCCAGTAAAAGGCCGGGAACGCGGGCCTGGCTGATGGGTTTCAGAAAAGCTGGGTCGGAAAGATCGGGAAGTAAGTCTTACAGGATGTACCGAAAGGCGGGGCAGGTGTCAAGAAGGGCGAATGACAATGTCGGAACAGTGTTTATAGCGTTAACGGATTTTGACGCATGGTTCCCCGAAATTTACCGATATGGGGCATGGGAAAAAAAAGAATAGACCGAACGGTACATTCCTGTTATGGCATCTTCATGAAAAAAGACGCCATCACCAAGGGAGAAACCACCCGCCGCCACATCCTTGCCACCACTCTCAAGCTGATCAACACACGGGGCTACCATGCCACCACCCTCCGGGACATCATGGAAGCCACAGGGGTGCAGAAGGGAAACCTCTATTTCCACTATCCGGGAAAGGAAGCCCTGGTGGTGGCTCTGGTGGACTGGGCCTGGCGGGAATACCGCAGTTATCTCATGAAGCGGGCGGGAAAGGGGCCGTATGGCCAGCGGCTGCATCGTCTTCTGGACGGAGTGCTGCATTTTCACAGGGAAAACGGGCTTGCGGGGGGCTGCCTCTTCGGAAACCTTGCCATGGAAACGGCGGATACCGTGCCCCGCGTTGCAGAGGCCGTATCCCGTGTGCTGGATGAAAGCCTTCGTGGCCTGGATCTCTGGATCGAAAGGGCCATGGAAGACGGGTCTCTTGCACCGGTGGAGGCTTCCCGCACCCTGGCCTTTCGCATCCTCACCAGCCTTGAGGGTGCCATACTGCTGGCCCGGCTGAAGCGGGACATCATCATCCTGGAAACCTCCGTGCAGGGCCTGAAGGCGGCGCTCTGTCCTCCGGCCCCGGCCAGCGTCCTTTTACCCCTGAGGAGAAAAAGCAATGGAAACCCGGATACATTATAAGGTCTGTCCCTTTTGTGAGGCGGGATGCGGCCTGGAGCTGACCCTTTCGGGTGAGAAGGTGGTGCAGGTGCGCGGCGATAAGGCCCATGTGCTGAGCCGGGGCTTCTGTTGTCCCAAGGGCATCGCCTTAAAGGAATTTCACGAAGATCCGGATCGTCTCAGAATGCCGGTGATCCGGGACAAAGAGGGGTTCCGGACCGTGGACTGGGACACGGCTTTCCGGAAGGTGGCGGAGGGCCTGGAGCGGGTGCGGGCCGCCCATGGCAAAAACAGCGTGGCCCTTTATCTTGGCAACCCCAATACCCACACCATGGCGGGGGCGCTTTTCATGGCACCCCTGATCCGGGCTTTGAAAACCCGGAACATCTATACAGCCAGCAGTGTGGATCAGATTCCCAAACAGACGGCCTGCGGTTTTCTTTATGGAAGCCCTGCCGCCATTCCTGTTCCGGACATTGACCGGACAAGGCTTTTTGTGGTTTTCGGCGGTAATCCCCTGGTGTCGGGCGGCAGCCTCATGACGGCTCCGGACATGCGTCGCCGCATCCGGGAACTTCAGGAGCGGGGGGGAACCTGCATTGTGATCGACCCCATGCGCACCCGTACGGCGGAAGTCGCGGACATCCACCTGCCCATTCTGCCGGGAACGGATGTCTATCTTCTTCTGGGTCTGATCCGGCATCTTTTTGAAAAAAAGGCGATCCGCACGGAAGCCTTTGGCGAGAGACTCCGGAATCTGGAGGCGCTGCAAAAAGCGGTTTGCCCCTTTACCCTGGAGCGGGCCGCAAGGGTCTGCGCGATGAAGCCGGAAGCGGTTCAGGATCTGGCAGACCGCATTGCCTTCACAAGCCCCTCTGCCCTCTATGGCCGCATGGGCACATCCGTGACAGCCCATGGCACCCTGGCCTCCTGGGCCATTGAGGTGCTGAACCTTCTCACCGGCAACCTCGATACTCCCGGAGGCACGGGCTTTCCCCTGGCCGCCCATATGCAGGCGAAAGCCGCGTCCAGAAAGGGCTTTGTCACGGGACGCTGGCACTCACGGGTTTCCGGAGCGCCGGAGGTCATGGGGGAGCTGCCAGCATCCCTTCTTGCCGAGGAAATGGAGACTCCGGGAGAAGGGCAGATTCGCATGCTCATCACGGTGGCGGGCAATCCCGTCATCGCACTGCCGGAAAGTGAGCGGCTGGATGCGGCCATATCCGAACTCGATTTCCATGTGGCGGTGGACTATTACATCAACGACACAAGCCGCCATGCGGACGTGATTCTGCCGCCCACCTCCCCCCTTTCCCAGGGCCACTATGATTTTGTCTTTCATGGCTTTTCCGTGCGGAACACGGCGGTGTACAGTGCTCCGGTCTTTCCCGTGCCGGAAGGGGAGAAAACCAAGTGGGAGATTCTGGCCCGGCTCGCCCTTCTTGCGGAAGGAAAGGGGGCAGATGCGGTGCCGGAGCTTGTGGAAGGAAGAATTCTGGAGGGGCTTGCGGATAAGGTGGTGGCCGCTCTGGGAGAAAAGTCCGGCGTGACGGCCGGGATGCTGATTCAGGGCCTTACCCCGCCGCCGGGGCCGGAGCGGATTCTGGATTTTCTTTTAAAAATCGGCCCCTATGGGGATGCCTTTGGCATGAAGCCCCAGGGACTTTCCTTTGAAAAGCTGGCGGCACTTCCCCACGGGCTGGATCTTGGGCCTCTGAAGTCCCGGCTCAAAGATGTGCTGGCCACACCGGACGGGTGCATGGATCTTCTGCCGGAGATTCTGGCGGAAGACATCCGCCGTCTGGACAGGGCAGAAGAGAGGAAGCACCGTGCGGACCGGCCCTTTCTCCTCATCGGGCGGCGTCAGCTCCGCACCAACAACTCCTGGATGCACAATCTCCCATCGCTTCTGAAGGGAAGCCGCTGCACCCTCATGCTGCATCCCGAGGATGCCAGGAATTTGAATCTGAAGGAAGGCGGGAGGGTCAGGGTGACTTCCGACGCGGGAAGTCTCGAAGTGCCCGTCACCCTGTCGGAACGTATTCTGCCGGGCCTTGTGAGTCTGCCCCACGGCTGGGGACACCACGATCCCGGCGCAAGACTTTCGGTGGCCCAGACCCATCCCGGCGTGAACACAAACCGCCTTACTCCCCGTGCCATGGATCCGGTTTCGGGCAATGCCGTACTGAACGGCATCCCCGTTTCCATTCAGCCGGTATCTGACAAAAAAGGAGAACACGCATGACCCCCAATCCCCCCACCGGGGTATGGAAGCCCGTTGCGGGTGTGGATCCCCACTGTTTTGCCTGCGGGCAGGAGAATCCCCACGGCCTTCGCATGACCTTTGAAACCGACGGAGAACGCTTCCGTTCCCGTCTCACCGTGCCCCGGCACCTGCGGGGCTGGGACAGCCTTGTCCACGGCGGCGTGCTGGCCACCATTCTGGACGAGGCCATGTCCTGGGCCGCCATTCATCTGCACAGACGTTTCATTCTGACGAAATCCATGGAAGTGCGCTTCCGAAAGCCGGTGCGCATTGAAACGGAGCTTACGGTGTACAGCCAGGTGCTGGAGCGGCGCAGTGAGCGTCAGGTGACCATGCAGGCCGATATCCTGGATGGAGACGGCGACATCTGCGCCACGTCAACGGGGGCTTTTGTGCTGTTCACGCCGGAACAGTTTGGCGATCTTGATCTCATGGAAAGGGCGCAGCTCTCCGAGATGGCGGACTGGCTGGGGTAGGAAGAGGCTTTCCGGATGGCCTCCCCATGCGGCGATAAAGGATGCTTTTTTTCACCCTGAGGAGGCATTGATGTCAAACTGGCTCCATATAGAAGGTTTCCCTGTGGAGATCACCTTCAAGAAGATTAAAAACATTCATCTGAAAGTCCATGCGCCTGAAGGCCGGGTCAGTCTCTCTGTCCCTCTGGGCATGGCCGTTGGAGATATCCGCAGTTTTGCCCTTTCCCGGCTGGACTGGATTCGGAAGAACCGGGAAAAAATATGTGCCCGGCCTGTGGAGGCCGCCTGGCGGTATACGGATGGGGAGCTGCATTTTCTGTGGGGGATTCCCCATCACCTGAAGCTCTGTGAGATTCCGGAAAAGCCCTCTGTGACCCTTCAGGGCCGGGAGATTTGTCTTTCTGTGCGGCCCGGAACGGATGCAGAGGGGCGCAAGGCTTTGCTCCAGAGCTGGTACCGTCGTCAGCTTCGGGAGGCAAGCCTTCCCCTTATCGGGAAGTGGGAGGAGAAGATGGGGGTAAGGGTGGAAAGGCTTTTTGTCCGCAGCATGAAAAGCCGTTGGGGAAGCTGCAATTTCAGGGCAGGCAGCATACGCCTGAATACGGATCTTGCGAGAAGACCCCTTTCATGCCTTGAATATGTGATTGTGCATGAACTGGTTCACCTGCTGGAGCCTTCCCACAATGCCCGCTTCAAGGCCCTGATGGATCGGTTTCTGCCCCTGTGGCCATCCCGTAAAGCCCTGTTGAACCAGCCACTGCGGGTACGGGAGGAAAAGGACTCTCCTGAGGAGGGCAACCCTGGGGTAAAAGAGGATTTTTTCCTTTTTATCCCTTGATATTTCAGGGAAGTCTGACCCCGATTTTATCGGATCGGAATGGGAGCCCATGGGGTGAAGGAGAGAAGAAACAAAAAAAGCCCGGGGTTTTCACCCCAGGCCTGCTCTTTTTTTGGTAGCGGGGGCTGGATTCGAACCAACGACCTTCGGGTTATGAGCCCGACGAGCTACCAGACTGCTCCACCCCGCAGCAACGAAAGACAGAATACCTATAGCGCCCTTCAAAGTCAATTCTTTTTTAATAAATCTTTTAAAGTTTATATTTTTCCCAGGCATTCCAGGATGTTCATGCAGAGAGATTCTGGAGATTCTCCTTCGGTCAGGGGAACTAAAATCTGCTTCTGCCGGGAACTGTGACCGGAAACCAGCCTCAGGCTTGAGGGCGGGCGTTTGATTTTTTTGGCAATGAACTGGATACAGGCCTCATTGGCGGCCCCATCCACGGGTGGGGCCTTGATACGGATTTTAAGCGCATTGCCATGCAGCCCCTGAATTTCGTTTTTCGAAGCCTTGGGCTGTACAAAAAGGGCGATCCGAACGCCTTCCTTGCAGGGGGAAAGAAAATCCGCCATGGCTTCCTGCATCCTATGCCACTCCGAGGGCGGTGCGGATGTGGTTTTTTAAGGCTTCATAGTCCCGTGTCACGGGAAACTGGGGATAATCCGCCACCACATTGTCCGGAGGCTGGAAAAAGAAGCCGAAGTCTGCGGCTTCCAGCATGCCCACGTCATTGTAAGAATCCCCGAAGGCCAGCACCGTATAGTCGAGGCTTTTCAGGGCATGTACGGTTTTGCGCTTGGCATCCTTCTGGCGAAGCCTGTAGTTTGTGATCTGGCCATCGGCGGCTACGTCCAGCTCATGACAGAAGAGGGTGGGCTGGTTCAGTTTGGCCATGAGGGGGGCTGCGAACTGCAAAAAGGTGTCGGATACCACGATGAGCTGGCTTTTTTCCCGCAGCCAGCCGACAAAATCCGCAGCACCGGGAAGAGGCTCCATGGTGGCGATGACGGCCTGAATGTCCTGAAGTTTCAGGCCATGGGCATCCAGTACCCTGAGTCGGTGGGTCATGAGCTGGTCATAGTCGGAAATGTCTCTTGTGGTGAGCCGCAGTTCCTCAATGCCCGTGCGTTCGGCCACGTTGATCCAGATTTCCGGAATAAAAACACCTTCAAGATCCGAACAGATGATATGCATGACAGTTTTCTCCTGGGGGGTAGGGGGACGGTCGTTTTTTCACATGGGATTCATGACCTGTCGTTGCCGTTGGCACCGGGGTCTTCAATGCGGATGAGCACGGGATCCCGGCAGACCTCGGGCAGGGCGCTGATTTCCTCAAGGGCCTTGCGGATATCGGCTTCCTTTGCCCTGTGGGTCATGAAGACCAGAGGCACGGCGTCGGAAGCGTGGCGTTCTTTCTGATGGACGCTCATGATGCTGATGTTGTGCTGGCCGAGAATGCCGGATACCTTTGAAAGCACACCGGGACGATCCGCAGCGGCCACGCGGAAGTAGTAGTGGGTTCTGATTTCAGAGATGGGCATGACGGGGATTTTCCGGATACTGGGCAGGAGATGACCGAGGCCCGGAATCCGGCAGCCGTCGCCCCTTTTCATGTCCCGGGCGATATCCGCCAGATCCGCCACCACGGCACTGGCCGTGGGCATCATGCCTGCTCCGTGACCGTAGAGCATCATTTCTTCCACAGCATCGCCAAAAACGCTGACCGCATTCAGGGAACCGTTGACCTGGGAGAGGAGGCAGTCGGTCGGAATCATGGCCGGGTGGATGCGGGCTTCCACGCGGTCACCATGGTTTTTGGCAATGGCAAGAAGCTTGATGCGGTAGCCGAACTGATCTGCATAGAGAATGTCCATGGCCTCAATCCGGGAGATCCCCTCCACGTAGACGCCCTCAAAGTCGATTTCCATGCCAAAGGCGATGGCCGAGAGGATGGCGAGCTTGTGGGCTGCGTCAAAGCCTTCGATGTCGAGGGTGGGATCGGCTTCGGCAAAGCCTTTGGCCTGGGCCTGGCCCAGGGCTTCCTCAAAGGAAATCCCAAGGCGGGTGATCTCGGAAAGGATATAGTTGCAGGTACCGTTGAGGATGCCCGTCATGGCGCTGATGCGGTTGGCCACAAGGTTTTCCCTCAAGGTTTTGATGATGGGCATGCAGCCGCCCACACTGGCTTCATAGGCGATGGTGACCCCCTTTGCCTCAGCCTCGGCAAAGAGGGTGTTGCCTTCCAGGGCAAGGAGTTTTTTATTGGCCGTGACCACATGTTTGCCTGCCTGTATGGCTTTCTGGATAACATCCCTGGCAAAGCCGGTGCCGCCCACCATTTCCACCACCACATCAATGTCGGGATCAGAAAGAATTTCGGAGGCGTCCGTGGTGAAAACCCCTTCGGCAAAGGTGACAGAACGTTTTCTTTGGGTATCCGTATCCGCCACTTTTTTCAGAAAAAGTTCCATGCCGAGGCGGTCTCTGAGAAGTTCCTGCTGGCCGAGCAGGATGCGGGCAACACCTTCGCCTACGGTGCCGCATCCGATCAGGCCGATCTGCATCCTTTTCATCAAAACTCCAGGGGTGAGGGGTGACGCCGGGACAGACAGGGATTTCCATGGTTCTGTGCGGGCAGAAAATCGGGAATGGAATTCGTGTCCGTCTGAAGAAAAAATCAGGAGAACACCAGGCTTTCCTACAATAGCTTCAGCGTAAATGTCAAAAATTGTTTTGACTTTCCACGGTTCAAGGGGTAATTTTTTTGGGTTTTTATTTTTTTATGCTTTCTTATGGATCAACCTGCAAGAGGACCCCAATGAGCAAATCTCTGACCTATGCGGATGCCGGTGTCGATATTGATAAGGCCAACACTCTGGTTCAAACCATTAAAAAGCTTGCCAACAATACTCCACGGTCTGGTGTTATGGGAGAGATTGGTGGATTTGGCGGTCTTTTTTCCCTGAATCTTGGGGATATCAAACGCCCTGTTCTGGTCAGCTCCACGGACGGCGTGGGCACCAAGCTGAAAATTGCCTTTATGATGAACCGCCATGACACCATCGGCATTGATCTTGTGGCCATGTGCGTGAATGATATTCTGGTTCAAGGGGCAAAACCCTTGTTTTTTCTCGATTATTTTTCCATCGGTAAGCTTGAGAACACCGTGGCCGCAGCCGTGATTCAGGGGGTGGCCGAGGGCTGCCGTCAGGCCCAGTGCGCCCTCATCGGCGGAGAAACGGCGGAAATGCCGGGTCTTTACAGTGATGGCGAGTATGATCTGGCCGGTTTTGCCGTGGGGCTTGTGGACAATGAAAAGATCATTGACGGCTCCTTCATCCGTGGCGGGCATCAGCTGGTGGGCATTGCCTCCAGTGGTGTGCACTCCAATGGTTTTTCGCTGGTGCGCAAAATCTGTTTTGATACGTTGGGCCTTACGGTGGCAAGCCCCGTGGAAAGCCTTGGGGCTTCTCTGGGAGAGGTACTGCTTACGCCGACCCGGATCTATGTGGATACGGTGCTTTCCCTGATCAAGGATCAGCCCGTTCACGGTCTGGCCCATATCACAGGAGGCGGCATTACGGAAAATATCGTACGGGTGCTGCCCAGTGCCTGCAAGGTGCGTATCCGCAAAGGAAGCTGGGAGGTGCCGTCCGTGTTCACCTTCCTCCAGCAGGCGGGTAACGTGGAGACCCATGAAATGCACCGTACCTTTAATATGGGGATCGGTATGATTGCCGTGGTGCCGGAAAACGCCACAGCGGATGTGATGGATCGTCTGCGTATTCTCGGAGAAAAGGCCTTTGTCATCGGAGACGTGGTGCAGCGTCAGGGGGATGAACCTCAGGTGGTCTGGATCGATTAAGTTTTTGGGCATGAAGAAAACCATGACCGGAATCCGCCCTTTGCGGGATTACCGGTCTTTTTTATTGGGCGCGTCTTATCTGGAGAGCCTGTATGCGTATTCTTGGAATAGAATCCTCCTGTGATGAAACCGCAGCCGCAGTTGTGGAGGACGGGGTTCGGGTGCTGAGCTCAGAGGTGGCCTCCCAGGTGGCGGTGCATCACCGTTACGGAGGTGTTGTACCGGAGCTGGCTTCCCGCCATCATCTGGAGGCCATCTGCCCTGTGGTGGAGGCGGCTCTGTCCGGCTGCGGCATGGAAATCGGGGAGCTGGATGCCGTGGCCGTCACCCAGGGGCCGGGTCTTGTGGGCGCCCTTCTGGTGGGCTTTGGATTTGGCAGGGCTTTTGCCTTTGGAGCGGGGCTTCCCTGCGTGGGGGTCAACCATCTTCTGGGCCATGTGCATTCCGTGTTTCTGGAGCCGGACAGAAAGCCCCCTGCGTATCCCTTTGTGGCCCTGGTGGTATCCGGAGGTCATACGGCCCTTTACCATGTGCCCGATCCCCTGACCCTGCTGCTTCTGGGGCAGACACGGGATGATGCCGCAGGCGAGGCCTATGACAAGGTGGCCAAGCTGATGGGCCTGGGGTATCCCGGTGGTGCCCTCATGGATCGCATGGCCATGGAGGGGGATGGCCGGGGGATGGCCTTTCCCCGGGCCTTTCTCCATAAGGACGGGCTGGACTTCAGTTTCAGCGGCCTCAAGTCTGCCGTGGCCCGCTATCTTTCAGAAGATGGGGGGAAGACACCAAAGGCCGATGTTGCCGCCGCTTTTCAGGAGGCTGTGGTGGAGGTACTGGTCACCAAGGCCTTTCTGGCCGTACAAAGGACGGGATGTCGGGATCTCATCCTTGTGGGCGGGGTGGCGGCGAACCAGGGCCTGAAACAGAAGGCAGGGGAGGAGGCCCTGCGGCAGGGGGTGCGCCTGCATGTTCCCCCTCCTTCCCTTTGCGGCGACAATGCCGCCATGATTGCTGCTGCGGGCTATCATTATCTCAGGGCGGGAAGAGAGCTGTCTTTCCGGGATGATGTTTTTTCCAGGGCCACCTGTCCCAGGACTCTGGCAGCACTTTCCTGAAGCAGGAAGGAAAAAGGCCTGAGCTCAGATACTGACGTTTCCTCCATCATCAGGGTTTCAGACAGTCCGGCCTGTTGAATCTTTTAAAACAGACTGTTATATGAAGCTTTTCCATAGGAAGCGGTTCATGGGATCTTTCAGCGGGGTCTGGGTGTGCCGCGAGACTTTTCATCTCTCATATGAAGGACAGGCCATGCGCGTTCCTCTCTTTGCCCATATCAGGGGGTTGGCTGTGATCAGTATCATTGTCGTCTCCACCCTCATTCATTTTATTCCCCTGATTCTTGTTACCCTGGTCAAGGTGATGATTCCCCTGAAGATCAGCCGTCTTCTCTGTACCCGTATCATTATTGGCATCAGCAGCTCATGGATTCATGTGAATAACGGTATCTTTTCCCTTTTTCACAAAACCCGCTGGGAAATCCGCGGAGGGGAGGATCTTTCTCCGGAAGGCTGGTATCTGGTACTGTGCAACCATCAGAGCTGGGTGGATATCTTTGCCCTCCAGAGGAATCTTGGCGGCAGGATTCCGTTTCTGAAATTTTTCCTGAAACAGGAACTGATCTGGGTGCCGGTCATGGGCATGGTCTGGTGGGCCCAGGATTATCCTTTCATGAAGCGCTATACCAGGGAATATATCCTGAAACATCCCCACAAGAAGGGGAAGGATCTGGAAGCGACCCGGAAAGCCTGTGAAAAATTCCGCACAACCCCGGTTTCCGTCATGAATTTTGTGGAAGGCACCCGCTTTACGGCGGCCAAACACAAACGGCAGAACAGTCCCTTCAGGGGACTTTTGCGGCCCAAGGCAGCGGGAACGGCCTTTGTGCTTTCCGCCATGGGGCAGGAAATGGACAGAATTGTGGATGTGACCCTGGCCTATCCCCAAGGTACCCCCACCTTCTGGCATTTCCTCTGCGGTCAGGTTCCCCTTGTCCGTATGCATATCCGAACCCTGCCCATCCATGAAGGGCTGCGGGGAGATTATTTCAACGACAGGGATTTCAGGGAGTCTTTCCAGGAGCAGCTCAACGGACTCTGGGCGGAGAAGGCGGAGCGTCTTGAAATCATGTCAGAAAGGGTCTGGCGGGACGTTTCCGAAGAAGAAAAAAGGGCGGCGTAAGAAAGAGCGGTGTAAGAGGGACGGCATTCGCTTGCGGTATGCACCGTCCGGATTTTCAGGTCATGGCATTGAAGATGCGCTGAATCCTTACGCATCGTTAGGCATGGAGGGGTTATGGGGATGCTTGAAAATAAAAAGATTCTGCTGGGTGTGACCGGGGGGATCGCCGCTTACAAATCCGTGGAGCTGCTGCGGCTTCTGCAGAAGGCCGGGGCTTCGGTGCGGGTGGTGATGACCCGGAACGCCACCGCCTTTGTGGGGCCTCTGACCTTCCGGGCCATATCCGGTCATTCTGTTTATCTTGATGTCCTGGAAGAAGGGCCTGAAGGTGGTATCCGCCACATCGCCTGGGCGGACTGGGCCGATGCCGTGGTCATTGCACCGGCAACGGCCAATTGTGTGGCCAAGCTGGCCCATGGTTTTGCCGATGATGCCCTTTCCACCCTCATGCTGGCCGTGCGGGCTCCGGTTCTGCTCTGCCCCGCCATGAACAGCCATATGTATGAATCCCGGCCCGTGCAGCGCAACCTCGATCTTCTGGAAGGGTACGGCATGACGGTGCTGGAGCCGGACAGCGGGGATCTCGCCTGCGGTGTCACCGGCCCCGGCCGGCTTCCGGATCCGGCGTTTATCGTGGATCGCATGGAAAAACTCCTTTCGCCTAAGGATCTCAAGGGGCTGCACATCCTCATGACCGCAGGTCCCACCCAGGAGGCCATTGACCCTGTGCGCTACATTTCCAACCATTCCTCGGGCAAGATGGGCTATGCCATTGCCAGGGCGGCGGAATACCGGGGGGCGGAGGTGACCCTGGTGACAGGCCCCGTGAGCCTGCCCTTTCCCGTGGGAGTGGAAAGGCTTGCCGTGAAATCCGCAAGGGAAATGCTTCTGGTCATGGAAAGCCGCATGGAGTCCGCAGATATCATCATCAAGGTGGCGGCTGTGGCGGATTTCTGTGTAAAAAATGCGGCAGATCACAAGATCAAGAAAACCGAAGGCACACCGGTCATTGAGCTTGAAAAAAATCCCGACATCCTCGCCACCCTGGGCCAGCGGAAAAACCGTCAGTTTCTGGTGGGCTTTGCCGCCGAAACCCGGGATCTGGCCACCTATGCGAAGGACAAGATCGCCCGGAAGAACCTGGATATGATCGTGGGCAACCTTGTGTCCGGCCCGGATTCGGCCTTTGGCTCGGACAGGAATACCGTGACCTTCTTTTATCCCGACGGCAGCGAAGAGGCCCTGGAAGCCCTGCCCAAGGAGAAGGTGGCTGACCGTCTGCTGGATGCCATCTGTCGGCGCAGGTGTCCGGAGGGGGCATGATGGTAAACGAGTCTTCCCCGGAATCCGAGAGGCGAAGAGCCTTACAGATTCTCATGGCCGCAGGTCTCGACACTGTCCGCACCTGCCTTGAGGATCTGAAAACCCTGGGGCTGGATGGCGTAGGGGCCTCTCCGGAAACCCTGGAAATTCTTTCCCGCTGGGGCAGGGGAGGCCGCCCCTCCCGTTTCAGTGATCTTGTCCGGAAGGTGGAAGCCTGCACCCATTGCGGACTGCCGTCTTCCGTGCATGGCAGGCTCCTGCATCCCCCGCCGGGAAAGGTGAGGCTGATGTTTGTGGATGAGATGCCGGACAGGGTTTCCCTGCGCGAGGGCAGTGCTCTGGGCGGTGAGGCGGGAGCCCTGCTCTGGAAGATTGCGGGAGCCATGAAGCTCAGTCCCGATGCCGTGTATGTGACCCATACGCGGATGTGCCGTCCCTTTCCGGGTCAGGGAGCGCTGCCCTTTGCCGCCCTTCCCTGCCGGTCTTTTCTTGAGGACAGTATCCGTCTTCTGAAGCCGGAGGTGATCTGTGCTTTGGGAGAAAAGGCCGGGCAGCTCCTTTCCGGGGAGCCGACTGGAATGGCGGAGCTGCGGGGACGGTTTTTTACCTTTGCCTCCCTGCCCCTCATGGTGACCCACCATCCGGCGGAGATGCTGGTAAACCCTGGCCTGAAACGGGATACCTGGGAGGATGTACGCAAGATCATGGGGCTTCTGGGACTGACCTGAACAGGGCCGTTCCGGGAAGCCGAAAGTCTACGTTTTTTCAAGAAAAAAGGAGGTGCTTTATGGTGCAGAAGGTATTGATTGTGATTTCCTGCGGTCTTGACAATCCCAACCGGGCCACAAGGGGGTTGCATCTGGCCACCGTGGCCCAGAGGGAGGGCAAGGACGTGAAGGTCTTTCTGCTGGACGATGCCGCCTTTATCGCAAAGGAAGGACTTGCGGACAATCTCCGTGCCGCCACAGGTGACATTGCCGCAGATCTCATTGCCCATCTTCAGGCCTTTGAGGTACCCATCCTCGTCTGCACGCCCTGCGCCAAGGCCCGCCGTATTGGAGAGGACGAACTCATCGAAGGCGCCCGTTACGCCACTGCCGTGGAGCTGATCGCCCTTTCCTGTGAAAGTGCTGTGATCAGTCTTTAAAAACCTGCCACAGATTCCCCGGACATTTTTTTCGGGTTTTCTGATCCTCCGGGTGACTGTGGAAAGGCTGTCTTTCACGGTCATTCTGAGGGGATCAAACGCCTTTCTGATTGCAAATAATGAATAAAAATGAATTGCTGCCCCACCTGCTCATGGCCCTTTATGCCCTGCTGGTTGCAGGCTCGTTTCATGTGGGCCACCGCATTACGGTGTATATGCCGCCCCTTGTCCTGACCTTTGTACGTTTTACCCTGGCAGCCCTTTTTTTTGGTTTTTATGTGGGGCTGCGCCATGGTCTGCGGATGCCTTCTTTCCGGGACATGCTCCGCTATCTTCTCATCAGTGCCTGCCTTGTGGGATATTTCTGGGCGCTTTTTGCCTCGCTGCGCCATATCCCGGCCCTGAATACGGCCATCATTTATACCCTGGTGCCCCTGTACAGCACCCTTTTCGGCAGGCTTTTTCTGGGAGAAAGCCCCTCTGCCGCACGTATGGGCTGGCTGCTTTTTGCCATGGCAGGAGCGCTCTGGGTGATTGTGGGGGGTTCTCCCGAAAAATTTTTTGCCTTTGCCCTGAATCCCTGGGATCTGGTTTTCATGGCGGGCTGTGCCTCCATGGGGCTGTTTTCTCCCCTTTCCAAAAAATTCAGCCGGGGAGAGCCTACGGCTGTGATGACCTTTCGTACCCTTGTGGCCGGATCTTTTCTGCTTTTTCTGTTGTCCTTCAGGGAGTTGGGGGATACGGATTTTACCCACTGGCCAGCTCCCCTCATCTGGGGTCTGTTCTACATCGTGCTCTGTACCACCATGCTGACATTTTTTATTGTGCAGTATGCCAGTCTGCGTATGGACGTGGGCAAGGTCATGGGCTATGTCTACCTCACCCCGGTTTTTACCCTGCTCATTGGCCTTATCCTGGGACAGGATATTGCCTGGACTGTCCTGCCCGGTGTGGTGGTGGCCACCCTCTGTACGTTTTTTTTGCAGAAGAGTTGATTCAGACGGAAGCGTTGAGGCCTGTTGATGGGATGGAGAGGGAAGAGATTGCAGGGACTCTTTCCGGGTGGTGGTCTGAGGCTGATGACGGGGGAAATGAACGTGTCTGAACTGGACAAAGTGCAGATAAGCTGTCGCTGAAAACAGGCAGAGTGTTTTTTTATCCTGTAGTGTCTGCATCCTGGATGCGGACAGCTTTTTCCCCTCTGAACCTCAGGAGAAAAGTCCATGGGCCAGCGTATTATCAAAAAAAAGAAAAAAAAGGCAGGTGCTGCACCGGGAACACTTTTTTATGAAGGGGATGCCTCCCCAGGCGAAAAGGTGCAGGCCCGTGTCACGATCTACAATAAAGAGCAGATCCGGGAAGAATCCCTTGGGGCATTGACCGGTGGCAGGGAGGCTTCTTCCGTAGCCTGGGTCTGTGTTGAAGGGGTGCATGATGTGGCTGTGGTGGAGAGTCTCGGCAAAGTTTTTGCACTGCATCCTCTGGTCATGGAAGATATCCTGAATACCCGGCAACGGCCCAAGCTGGAAGACTATGGCGGGTATCTCTATATTGTTGTCCGCATGCTGGACTACAGTCCGGACAGTTTTCAGGTGGAAAGCAGACAGCTGAGTCTTATCCTGGGTTCTGATTTTGTGGTTTCCCTCCAGGAGGGGAAAAAAGACGTTTTCGGAGAGGTGCGAAAGCGTCTTGCAACGAACCGGCGTATTCGTTTTATGGGAGCCGATTATCTGGCCTATGCCTTGATGGATGCTGTGGTGGATCATTATTTTATCCTTCTGGAAAGCCTTGGCGATGCGGTGGAAGACCTGGAGGAGGAACTGATTGCATCGCCCACGCCCGATACGCTGGCAAAGATTCATCATTTCAGGCGGGAAATTCTGCTTCTGCGTAAATCGGTCTGGCCTTTGCGGGAGCTTCTGAGTGGTCTGACCCGGGACGAGAGCCCTCTGATTTCACAGGATACCCGGATTTTTTTACGGGATGTTCATGATCACGCGGTTTACGTGCTGGATACGGTGGAAACACTGAGGGATCTTCTTACCGGTATGCTGGATCTTTACCTTTCCAGCACCAGTAACCGCATGAATGAAATCATGAAGGTGCTCACTCTTTTTGCAACGATTTTCATGCCCCTGACCTTCATTGCCGGTGTTTATGGAATGAATTTTCAGAATATGCCCGAACTTTCATGGCACTGGGGATATTATGCATCACTTCTGCTGATGCTGGTGGTCGGGCTGGGGCTTTATGGTTTTTTCAGAAAAAAGAAATGGCTGTAGCGCAGGCAGGGCCTTCACCTTTCCGGGGACAGCCCAAGGGGTGGGGGATCTGGCTGGAAGCGGGGATCGGACAATGAGGCGGAGCATTTCTGCGTGAGATCCCCGTCAGGTATATGGAAGTTCATTTTTTCGGATATGGGCCAGATCTCCAGGTATAAATGGTGTATTTGCGTCCTCTTTGTTGACAGTCTTTCTTCCTCTGGGCTAGATTGACGGCTTGATTTTTTCTGACAGGAAAAAAGAGGGTGGAGATGACGGAACAGGGTGCGGAAGCAGGGAAAATTTTTCTGGAAAACGGGGCCTTTGCCTTTGATTTTGACGGTGTGGTGGCGGACACCATGAGCCTTTTTTCAGCCATCGGCAGGGAGGAGTTCGGTCTTCACGACCTGTATCCGGAAAAGATCACGGACTATGATTTTTCCCGCTGCCTGGATGTGGATCTCGATACCCTGATCCAGATCATTGCCAAGGTGGTGGGGCCGGACTACAACCACCGTCTGGAACCCCTTCCCGGTGCGGATAGCGTGCTGCCAAGGCTTCTGGATACCGCAGGTTCCCTTCTTTTTGTGACCGCAAGACCGGATGCGGCTCCGGTACAGGACTGGCTGGAAAGGCGTCTTGGCCTTGGCAGAAAGTGTTTTGAGGTGGTGGCTACGGGCAGTTTCGACAACAAGGCTGAGGTGCTGGAAAGTCGGGGCAAGACCCTTTTTGTGGAAGACCGTCTGGAAACCTGCTTCTATCTGAAGGATGCGGGGATTGAGCCTCTGCTCTTCACCCAACCCTGGAACCGCAGGCCCCATCCCTTCCATGAGGTGCGCTCCTGGGCGGACATTGCCGGGTTTTTCGGGATCTGACCATGGAAGAAAAATTCTTACGGGAGATGCTGCCCCTCTTTTTGGAAAGTCTTGGAGCGGAGCGCAATGCCAGCGGTCATACGGTGATCGCCTACGAAAAGGACATCAGCGATTTTCTGGATGTAACGGAAAAAAAAAGGAAGACACCTATCCGCATTGCGGAAACCGACGGGGACATGGTACGCCTCTGGCTGGCGGATCTTTTCCGCAGGAAGATGGCCAGGAGCACCATCGGCAGAAAGCTTTCGGCCCTGCGCAGTTTTTGTACCTGGCTGATGCGTCAGGATCTCAAGGACACGGATCCCACCCTGGGGGTGCGCACCCCCAAAAGGGAAAAACATCTGCCCCGGTGGCTCACCGTGGATGAGGCTTTCCGTCTTCTCGACGGTATGCCCGCCTCGGACTGGCAGGATCTGCGCAACCGGGCACTTTTTGAAACCCTGTACAGCACGGGGCTTCGGGTATCGGAGCTGGCGGGTCTGGATGTGCAGGATATTGACGCGGAGCGGGAGCTGGTGCGGGTGCGGGCGGGCAAGGGGGAAAAGGACAGGCTGGTTCCCATCGGGCTTCCGGCCTTAAGGGCCATTGCCGCTTACCGGGAAGCCCTTTCCGGCCTTGCGGCCTTTCGTCTTCCGGAGGGAAGGGGGGGGCATGCCCTTTTCCGGAACACGCGCATGGCAAGGCTCGGGGTGCGCAGCATCCGGACGATTCTTGATACTGAGGCCAGGAGGGCGGGCCTTCCTATGCGGGTATCGCCCCACGACCTGCGCCACAGTTTTGCCACCCACCTTCTGGACGGGGGCGCGGATCTGCGGTCTGTGCAGGAGCTTTTGGGTCATGAGAGCCTTTCCACCACCCAGCGGTACACCCACATGACCCTGGACAGGATGATGGCCGTGTATGACAAGGCCCATCCCCGAAGCAAGACAGAGGAATAAGAATGGAAAACTTTCACGGCACCACCATTGTGGCGGTTCGCAGAAACGGGCAGACCGTTGTGGCGGGGGACGGACAGGTCACCCTGGGCAGCGCGGTGGTCAAGCACGGGGCGCGCAAGGTGCGGCGTATTTATAAAGATCGTATTGTGGTGGGCTTTGCCGGCGCCACGGCGGATGCCCTGACCCTTTCTGAAAAGCTTGAGGCCAAACTGGAGGCCTTTGGCGGCAACCTCACCCGGGCGGCTGTGGAGCTGGCCCGGGACTGGCGCACGGATCGTATGCTCCGTCGCCTGGAAGCCATGATGATCGCCGCCTCTTCGGAGAGCATCTATCTTCTTTCCGGCACAGGAGACATCATTGAGCCGGACAGCGGGGTTATCGCCATCGGTTCCGGTTCCGTGGCCGCCCAGGCCGCAGCGGAGGCGCTTTTCCGCCACACGGAAAAGACGGCGAGGGAGATTGCCGAAAATGCCATGGAAATTGCCGCAGGGCTTTGCGTTTATACCAATGCCCGGTTCACCATAGAGGAGATTTCCGGATGAACGAGATTGCCCGGATTGAGGAAAAAAGCCCAGGCGGTGACCACCTGACCCCCGCCCGCATTGTGGAAGCCCTGGATGCCTATATCATCGGTCAGCGTGCGGCCAAGCGTTCCGTGGCCATTGCCATGCGCAACCGCTGGCGGCGGCAGCAGGTGCCGGAGCATCTCCGGGACGAGATCGCGCCCAAGAACATCATCCTCATCGGCCCGACCGGCGTGGGCAAGACGGAAATTTCAAGACGTCTCGCCAAGCTGGCGGATGCCCCTTTCATCAAGGTGGAGGCCTCGAAGTTCACGGAAGTGGGCTATGTGGGCCGGGACGTGGAATCCATGATCCGGGATCTCACGGAAATCGGTGTGGCCATGGTGAAGGAAAAGGAGCAGGCCGCCGTGGCGGAAAAGGCCCTGAACCTTGCCGAGGAAAAAATTCTGGATGCTTTGCTGCCTCCGGGCCGCAGCTCAAGCCCTGTACTGGACGGGAGCATTGATCTGGTGGGTGCCGGGGATGCGGGCAGCACCCGGGAAAAGCTGCGCAGTCTTCTGCGCAAGGGCAAACTCGATGGCCGGGAGATTGAAATTGAAACCACGGAAAAGCCCAAGGGTATGGTCATGGACATGTTCTCCGGCACGGGCATGGAAGAGGTGGGCAACAATTTCAAGGAAATGATGGCCGCCTTCATTCCCAGACAGACCCGCCGCAGAAAGATGACGGTCAAGGAAGCCCTGGAAACCATGGCCACGGAAGAAGGCCAGCGCCTGGTGGACATGGAGAAGGTGGGCCGGGAAGCCGTGGCCCTGGTGGAAAATTCCGGCATTGTCTTTCTCGATGAGATCGACAAGGTGGCGGCCCGCAGCGGTGGCAAGGGGCCGGATGTGTCCAGGGAAGGGGTACAGCGGGATCTTCTTCCCATTGTGGAAGGCAGCACGGTGAACACGAAATACGGGCCGGTGAAAACGGATCATATCCTTTTTATCGCCGCAGGAGCCTTTCATATCTGCCGGCCCTCGGATCTCATTCCGGAGCTTCAGGGCCGTTTTCCCATCCGTGTCACCCTGGACAGCCTTGAAAAGGCCGATTTTATCCGTATCCTCACCGAGCCCCAGAACCGCCTTCCCCTGCAATATGCGGCCCTTCTGGAAACCGAAGGCCTTTCTGTCCGTTTTACCGAAGATGCCATTGAAGAGATCGCGGCCATTGCCGAAGAGGTGAACCGCCGTACGGAAAACATCGGCGCGCGCAGGCTGCACACCCTGATGGAAAAGCTTCTGGAAGATCCCTTATTTGACGGGCCGGATGTGACGGAAAAAAGCCTTTGTGTGGATGCGGCCTATGTACGGGAAAAATTGTCTGACATTAAGGCGGACGAGGATCTGAGCCGTTTCATTCTCTGAGCGTTTCTGTTCCTTTAGTTACGTAAGGGAGGGGCTTGCGTTTGATTTTTTTCAGGCCTTGAATCTGATTATCATTCGGGTAAGTCAATAAAAGGATTCGTTTTAATTATGAATAATGTTTTTCGAAAAGACATTCAAGGCTTAAGAGCCTGGGCTGTGATTGCTGTTTTGATGTTTCATTTTAAAATCCCAGGTTTTAGCGGTGGATTTGCCGGAGTAGATGTTTTTTTTGTGATATCTGGTTTTTTAATGACAGCAATTATAGCTGGGGGGCTTGAGAATAAGAATTTTTCCTTCTGGCGTTTTTACATGGCAAGAGCCAGGAGGATTATTCCGGCTCTTGCTGCTCTTGTAACTGTGCTGCTCATTGTTGGCTGGTTTTGGCTACCTACACCAGATTATAAGACTCTGGGTTCTCAATCAGCTTATTCTCTCCTTTTTTTATCTAATATATATTTTTGGAGATCTGCCGGGTATTTTGATGCAGCAGCGCATGAAAAATTACTTTTACATACCTGGTCACTTTCCGTGGAATGGCAATTCTACCTTCTTTTTCCTCTTTTTCTTGTAATCCTTTGGAAGATTAGGCCGGGAATCAAGATGTGGTGTTTTGGGGGGGGGCTTATACTCCTTTTTGTGTCGTCGTTTGTTTTAAGCTGTATAGCAACGCCATGGAAACCTACACCCGCTTTTTATCTTTTGCCAACAAGAGCATGGGAGATGGCCGCCGGTGGCCTCGTTTTTTTTGCAGGGCGAGGTTTGTATTTTTCTGTTTTTTTTCAAAAAATATTGGAAGGATTGGGGTGGTTGCTGATCGCTATCTCATTTTTTTTATTTTCTTCAGATTTTCTATGGCCCGGAGGCTGGGCCTTGATTCCAGTGGCAGGAACAGTTTTGGTGATGTTGGCTAATAATCAGAAAAGTTGGATCAGCTCAAGCCGTCTTGTTCAATGGATTGGGACACGTTCTTACTCTATCTATCTTTGGCATTGGCCCCTTGTAGTAACTCTTTATTATTTGGGATACCATGGAAATAAATATTTTATTTTTATGGGTATTTTGATTAGTTTTATTTTAGGTCATTTTTCATATTTTTTCGTAGAAAAACCTGCGAGAATTTTTTTACCGAAAAAAGGTATTATACAAGAAGTTTTTGTTTTCGTTATAGTTCTTGGATTCTTAGGCGGAGCCTCTGTTGCAGTGAGACTGATCGAATTTGAAGGAAGACTTCCGGAATTGGTTGAAATTGCAGCAAAAGAAGCAACTAATAAAAACACTCGTAGGCCAGAGTGCTTTGATGTTGCAACAGAGCATGGTTCTCCAGGGTGTGTTTTTGGTAATGACAATAAGATTAAGGCAATTCTGATGGGAGATTCTCATGCTGCAAGTGTAATTTCTGCCGCAGGTAAGGCTGCTGAAAAATATGGGAATGGGGTGGTGTTTTGGGGGATGGATAGCTGCCCTACAATGGCATCTATCAAATCTACAAGCCGAAGTAGACGATCTTCAAATCCTTTAAGGTGTAATAACTTTAATTTATGGGCGTTTAAGGAGTTGGAGAATTATTCTGAAGATATTCCCTTAATTCTGGTAAGCAGAACATCCACCTATGTTATGGGTGCCAATGAACCTGATAGAAAAGAAGAAGCAAAGTTCACATCTGTATATTTCAGCCAGGAGTACCTGTATCGTAATGATCCGTCATTTCAGAAAGAGTTCAAGGATGTTCTTGTGCAAACAGCCTGTAAATTGGCGGAAAAACGGCCCGTTTATATGATGAGACCAGTGCCGGAAATGGCTTTGGATGTTCCAAAAACTTTAAGTAGAAATATTCTTTTAGGTAGAGACAATGGTGATTTTACCATACCGATTGAAGTTTACTACGAACGCAATACTTTGGTGTGGGAGGCACAGGATGAGGCTGCACAAAAGTGCGGAGTTAAAATTTTAAACCCCTTGCCTTGGCTTTGTGATGAACTGAAATGTTATGGTTCAAGAGATGGAAGACCACTCTATTTTGATGATGATCATTTGAGTGAATATGGAAATACATATTTGATTCCTATGTTTGAAGAAGTTTTCAGGGCATCAGCGAAAGGGTTTCATTCCCTTTAACTGAAAAAATAATAATTTGATATTATCCGTGGAAAAAACACCATGCCATCACAGAACGTAGCAGACATTCTCATTGAAGCCCTGCCCTATATCCGGCAGTTTGCGGGCAGCACCATTGTGGTGAAATACGGCGGTCACGCCATGGTGGATGAGCAGCTCAAGATGGATTTTGCAAGGGACATCACCCTGTTGAAATACATCGGCATCCATCCTGTGGTGGTGCATGGCGGCGGCCCCCAGATCAACGAGGTCATGGACCGCATGGGCATCAAGCCCCAGTTCGTGCGCGGGATGCGTCTTACGGACGCCGAAACCATGGACGTGGTGGAAATGGTGCTGGGCGGCAAGGTCAATAAGTCCATTGTGGCCCAGATTGCCCAGGCGGGCGGCAGGGCCGTGGGCATCACGGGCAAGGACGCGGGGCTGGTACAGGCCCGGAAGATGACCATCGTGAAGGAAGGGGTGGGAGACGCCCCCCCTGAAATCATTGATCCCGGCCTTGTGGGCGAGGTCACCCGCGTGAACCCCGAGATTCTCCGCACCCTCACGGACAAGGGTTTTATTCCCGTGGTGGCTCCCGTGGGTGTGGGCGAAAACGGGGAGACCTACAACATCAACGCCGATGTGGTGGCCTGCCGCATTGCCGCAGCCCTCAATGCCTTCCGCCTCATCCTGCTGACGGATGTGGACGGTGTGCTGGATCGGGATAAAAAGCTGATCCACTCCATCGACGCGGAGACTGTCCGCCGCATGATCGGCGATGAAAGCATTGTGGGCGGTATGATCCCCAAACTGGAATACGCCCTTTCCGCCCTGTCCGGCGGTGTGGGCAAATGCCATATCATCAATGGGACGCGGCGGCATTCGCTGCTGCTGGAACTTTTCACGGATCAGGGAATCGGAACGGAAGTCCTTTTATGAGCGAGAATCTGCAGACACGGGCCGACGCGGTGATGGCCCACACCTATGCACGCTACCCCTTAACCCTTGTGAAGGGGGAAGGCGTCCGGCTCTGGGACGAAGAGGGCCGGGAATATACGGATTTTGTCAGCGGCATTGCCGTGTGCAGTCTGGGCCACAGCCATCCGGCCCTGACCGAGGCCCTCAGCCGTCAGGCGGCCCTTTTGGTGCATGTCTCCAACCTTTTTTACACCGAACCCCAGGTGAAGCTTGCCGAATGGCTGGTGAGAAAAAGCTTTGCGGACAAGGTCTTTTTCTGCAATTCCGGCGCGGAAGCCAATGAGGCGGCCATCAAGCTGGCCCGGAAATACGGGCATGGGCATAAGGGGCCGGACTGTCATCACATCGTCGCCATGGAAAAATCCTTCCATGGCCGCACCATGGCCACCCTTACGGCCACGGGTCAGGAAAAGATCCGGGAAGGCTTCTCGCCCGTGCTTGAAGGCTTTTCCCATGTGCCCTACGGCGACCTTGCCGCCCTGGAGCAGGCCGTGACGGAGAACACCTGTGCGGTGATGCTGGAGCCGGTTCAGGGTGAAGGCGGTATCCGGGTGCCGGAAGCGGGGTATCTGGAAGGGGTGCGCCGTCTTTGTGACGAAAGGGGCATTCTCCTGATCTTTGATGAGATCCAGACGGGTATCGGACGCACGGGAAAACTTTTCGCCTATGAGCACTCCGGTGTGGCTCCGGACATCATGACCCTGGCCAAGGCTCTGGGCAACGGGCTTCCCATCGGTGCCATGCTGGCAAAGGATGCGGTGATGGCGAGTTTTACCCCCGGCTCCCACGCCAGCACCTTCGGTGGCACGCCTCTGGTGACCGCAGGGGCCCTTGCCGTGATGGAGATCCTGGAAAAGGAAGGGCTGGTGGAACGCTGTGCCGCGATGGGCCAGTATTTTAAAGAAAAACTGGACGGGCTTCTCTGCCATCCGGTGGCAAAGGAAGTGCGGGGACTGGGGCTTCTCATCGGCATCGAGCTTGCCTGCGACGGCGTGCCCCTGGTAAAGGCCATGATGGAAAAGGGCTTTATCATCAACTGCGTGCAGGGCAATACCCTGCGCTTTGTCCCGCCCTTCACCATTGAAAAAGAGGATATCGACGCCATGATTGCGGCCCTGGACGGGCTTCTTTCGGAAATTCATATTTAGCCGCATTTTTTTGAAGGGAGGAAGAGAGCTGGTGAAAAAGGATCTGCTGCATCTCGGAGAACTGAGCCGGGAGGATTTTCGTCTGCTGATGGACCGGGCCGTGGAGATGAAGGCCAGACGGCGTCAGGGCATTGTGGACCGGCCCTTTGCGGGCAAGGTCATGGGCATGGTGTTTGACAAGGCCTCCACCCGCACCCGTGTGTCCTTTGAGTCGGCCTGGGCGCGTCTGGGCGGGCACCCCATGTTCCTGTCCACCGGCGCCACCCAGATGAGCCGTTCCGAACCGGTGCGGGATACGGCGCGGGTGCTTTCCCGCTACATCGACGTGCTGGTCATCCGCACCTTTGCCCAGGAGCTCATCGAGGAATTTGCCGCATGGTCTTCCATTCCCGTGATCAACGCCCTGAGCGACCGCTTCCACCCCTGCCAGATTTTAAGCGACCTGCTCACCGTGGTGGAGATGCGGGGCGGCTTTGACAATCTTCCCAGCCTGAAGTTCGCCTGGGTGGGGGATGGCAACAACGTGGCCCACTCCTGGATCAACGCCGCAGGCGTTCTCGGTTTTCCCCTGGTGCTGGCCTGCCCCGAAGGCTATGATCCGGATGCGGATATCCTGGCCCTTGCGGAATCCCGGTCTCCGGGCAGGGTGACGGTGGTGCGCAGTCCGGAAGAAGCCATGGAAAAGGCCGATGTGGTCTATACGGATGTCTGGGCCAGCATGGGCCAGGAAGAAGAGCAGAAAAAGCGGGAAAAGGATTTCGCGGGTTTCTGTGTGGATGAAAAACGCATGGGCCTTGCCGCAAAGGATGCCCTGGTGCTGCACTGCCTGCCCGCCCACAGGGGAGAAGAGATCACCGACGGGATCATGGAATCCCACCCCGAGCTCTGGGATCAGGCGGAAAACAAGATGCACATGCATGCCGCCCTTCTCGACTGTCTTGTGAACAGAAAAACGTCCTGAAAAAGGGGCTTCACGCAGAGCTACCGTGTGTGAAGCCTTTTTTGGATTGAAAAACCAGCGGATGCAGCTGTAAAAAGATTTCATGCTCCGTTTTTATTGATTGTATGATCTGCATGATTCCGGAATCCGCATTCCGGAACCTTATTCCTGTGATGGGGGGAGAAAACCTTACATGAGTGATGTGAAAAAAGTGGTGCTTGCCTATTCCGGCGGGCTGGATACATCCGTGATCCTGAAATGGCTCATTGAAGTCTATGGCTGTGAGGTCATCAGTTTCTCCGCGGATATCGGTCAGGAGGAAGAGCTGGACTTCATCCGGCCCAAGGCCCTGAAAACCGGGGCTTCCAAGGTGTATATCGACGATCTCCGGGAAGAGTTTGTCCGGGACTATGTTTTCCCCGCCTTCCGGGCCAACGCCATTTACGAGGGCCAGTACCTTCTGGGTACCTCCCTCGCCCGGCCCCTCATCGCCAAGCGTCAGATGGAGATTGCCAAGATCGAGGGTGCGGACGCCGTCAGCCACGGCGCCACGGGCAAGGGCAACGATCAGGTGCGCTTTGAACTGAGCTATTTTTCCATTGATCCCCACATCCGCATCATTGCTCCCTGGCGGGAATGGGATCTTACCTCCCGCACAGCCCTCATGGCCTTTGCGGAAAAGCACGGCATCGAGGTGCCCACCTCCCCCAAAAAGCCCTACAGCACGGACCGCAACCTCCTGCACATCAGCTACGAGGGCGGGGTGCTGGAAGATCCCTGGGCGGCGGCCACGGATGACATGTACACCATGAGCATCGCTCCGGAAAAGGCTCCGGACGTTCCGGAGATCGTTGAAATCACCTTCCGCGCCGGAAACCCGGTGGCCGTGAACGGGGAGGAGATGAGCCCGGCCCTGATGCTGAAGACCCTGAACACCCTGGGCGGACGCAACGGCATCGGCCGCATCGATCTTGTGGAAAACCGCTTTGTGGGCATGAAGTCCAGAGGCGTCTACGAGACCCCCGGCGGCACGGTGCTGCGTCAGGCCCACATGGCCATGGAGTCCATCACGCTCGACCGGGAAGTGGCCCACCTGCGGGACAGCCTCATCCCCAAATACGCGGAACTGGTGTACAACGGTTTCTGGTTCTCGCCTGAAATGCGGCTTCTCCAGCACATGATCGATGAAACCCAGACCATGGTGAACGGCGTGGTGCGGCTGAAGCTCTACAAGGGCCAGTGCTATGTGCTGGGCAGAAAGTCCGATAACTCCATCTACTCTGAAGCCTTTGCCACCTTTGAGGATGACAAGGTGTACCGCCAGCGGGACGCCGAAGGCTTCATCCGGCTTAACGCCCTGCGGCTCCGCATCCAGAGACTGATGAAGTCCTGACCTCTGTTGTTTTTCATAAGTCTTCTTTTTTAAAGAATTTTTATCCGAAGGGCGGTCTGATTCAGGCCGCCTTTACCGTCATAAGAGGAAAAAGATAAGAGGAAAGAATCATGGCCGAAAAACCCTGGGACGGACGTTTCGCCATTCCCACAGACAAAAGTGTGGAGCGCTTCACCTCCTCCATCGCCATCGACTCCCGCATGTTCCGGGAGGACATTCAGGGCTCCATTGCCCATTCCCGCATGCTGGCCTCTGTGGGCATTCTCACCGATGCGGAGGCGGACGCCATTGAAAAGGGCCTGAGGGAGATTGAAAAAGAGATTGAGGCTGGCCGTTTTGCCTATGACGACAGCCTCGAAGATATCCACATGCACATCGAGACCGCCCTCACGGAAAAGATCGGGGACGCGGCGAGAAAGCTGCACACAGCCCGCAGCCGCAACGATCAGGTGGCCCTGGACATCCGTCTCTGGCTGCGGCGGGAAACTCAGGAGATTCTTGATGGCCTGCGCCGTCTGCGCAGCGTTCTTGTGGATCTGGCCGAGGCCCACCTCCATGTGCCCATGCCCGGTTATACCCATACCCAGCGCGCCCAGCCCGTGCTCTTTTCCCATCACATGATGGCCTATTACGAGATGTTCACCCGGGATGCCAGACGTTTCGAGGATGCCCTGACGCGCATCAATGTCATGCCCCTCGGGGCTGCGGCCCTGGCGGGAACCCCCCACCCCATCGACCGGGAGCTTGTCCGCAGGCTTCTCGATTTTCCGGAAATGGCGGCGAACAGCATGGATGCGGTGGCGGACCGGGATTTCATCGCGGAATTTCTTTCCGCAGCCTCCATCTGCATGGTGCATTTTTCCCGGATTTCCGAAGAGCTGATTCTCTGGTCCACCTCGGAGTTTGCCTTTATCCAGCTTTCCGACGCCTTCACCACGGGTTCCTCCATCATGCCCCAGAAGAAAAACCCGGACATTCCTGAGCTGGTTCGGGGCAAGACGGGCCGGGTGCTGGGCCATCTCGTGAACATCCTCACCCTCATGAAATCCCTGCCCATGACCTACAACCGGGACATGCAGGAAGACAAGTTCCCGCTCTTTGACGGCGTGGATACCTTAAAGGACGTGCTGGACATTTATATCCGCATGCTGCCCACCATGAAGGTGCAGGAAGAACGTCTGAAAAAGGCCTGCGAAACGGGCTTTCTCAACGCAACGGACATGGCCGACTATCTCGTGGAAAGGGGACTTCCCTTCCGCAAGGCCCACAGCGTGGTGGGAAAGGCCGTGGCCTATGCCCTTTCCTGGGGCAAGGAGCTTCAGGATCTTTCCCTCAAAGACCTGAAGGAGTTTTCCGGGCTGGTGGAAGAGGACATTTTTCAGGCCCTTTCCGTGGAAAGCATGATCAACCGCAGGCGTTCGGCGGGAGGCACGGCCACGGAGAACGTGAAGGCGGCTATCCGCAGCGCACGGACAGTTTTATAGAACCGTTTTATTGCCTGTAAGAAGCTTTTTCCCTTCAGGAGCCGGGGGGATTCCGCCTGAAGGGGAAAACTATAGGCAAAGGGGGCATTGTGGCCGTATCACCTGAAGACGCAGAACTTCCCAACCGCTGGCGGGTGGTGGCAGGATCCCTGCTCATGCAGCTCAGTCTGGGAGCCATTTATACCTGGAGCCTTTTTAACCAGCCTCTGGTGGAGGCTTTTGGGTGGACACCCGGTGACACGGTGTTCACCTTTTCCCTTACCCTGGCTTTTTTTTCCCTGGCCGTGATTGTGGCGGGCAGGGTGCAGGACAGGGTGGGGCCCCGCAAGGTGGCCATTGCCGGTGGCCTGCTTACGGGACTGGGGGTGAGTCTCGCCAGTTTTGCCACCCATATCTATTTTCTTTATGCCAGTTATGGCGTGATTGCGGGTCTTGGCATCGGTGCGGCCTATGTCACGCCCCTGGCCACCTGCTCCAAATGGTTTCCGGAAAAAAGGGGGCTGATCACAGGGCTGATTCTTGCGGCCCTCGGTCTCGGCGGGATGCTGTTCAAACCCGTGATTCTTTTTTTCATTGGGGAATTCGGGGTCTCCCGTTCTTTTCTCTATCTTGGTCTCATCTATGGTGTGCTGCTTGTGACGGGAGCCATGGCTCTGGTGGTGCCGCCGCCGGGATACAGGCCCGCAGGCTGGTGTCCTTCCCCCGCCTCCCATGGCGGTGGAATTTCTCTTTCCTCAAAGGATTTTACGCCCCTCGAAGCCATGCGTACCCCACAGTTTTACATGCTGGTGATCTGGATGTTTTTCGGGGTTTCCGCAGGGCTCATGATCATCAGTGTGGCGGCCAATATCGGGACGACCCTGGTGGGGCTGAGTCTTGGGGCTGCGGGCAACGCCGTGGTCACGATATCGCTTTTCAACGCCTTTGGCCGTCTGGGATGGGGATGGATTTCTGATCACTTTGGCAGGAAGGTTGCCATGCTGGGCATTTTTGTCCTGCTCAGTCTCGCCATGTTCTACATGGCCCTCATCCCCATGGGCTATGCGGGCTTTCTTGTGGCCACCTGCGCCGTGGGCTTCAGCTTCGGAGGTCTTGCCGCCATGCTGCCGACCCTGACGGCGGAATGGTTCGGGCTTGTGCATGTGGGCAACAATTACGGGGCCATTTTTATCTTTTACGGCCTTGCCGCCCTGACAGCACCACGGCTTGCCATTGCCATTGGTTTTGAAAAAGCCCTGCTGGTGGCGGGGACGGCCTGTGTGGCAGGAGTGCTGGTGGCGGTTTTTGCCAGAGCACCCGGAGACAATGCGGGGATTCCGATGCACAAAAGGCGAGCGCTGTGATGGGAGCGGACAGGAGGGGGATACAGGGGGAGATCATGATTCAGAAAGCAAAGAATGCACTGGGGCCATTGGGCAAAAAAGGGGGGCGCTTCACCCTTCTTGTCTGTGTCCTTTTTGCGGTGGCCTGTGGTCTCAAGGCACCTCCCCTTCCTCCGGGAAAAAGCCTTCCCGCCACTCCTGAGGCCCTTCTTGCCCGGCCAACGGCTTCAGGCTTTCTTCTTTCATGGGAAATCCAGGGGGAGGCTCCCGCAGGCTTCCGGGTATTTCGTGCGCCCCTTTCAGATGCGGACTGTGACCAGTGCCCCCCTGCCTATGTTCTGCGTGCGGTGCTGGGGCCTGAGGCGAGAAGCTTTGAGGACAGGGCCGACCCGGACCGGGGCTTTCTCTATGAGGTGCGGGGGTTTCTTGCGGGCGGTGCGGAAGGGCCGGGAGCCCGTGTCAGCACAGCCCCCGCTGAAGGAAAAGGGTTGTGAACCGGGCCTGGATTTCCCTTGGAGCCAATCTCGGAGACCCCGAAGCCAGTCTGAACCGGGCGCTTGACGGTCTTTCCCGCTGTCCGGGGGTGCTTGTGGATGCGGTTTCTTTTTTTTACAGAACCGCCCCCACGGATTATACGGATCAGCCGGATTTTGTGAACGCCGCAGCCCGGATTCTCACTTCCCATGACCCTGAAATTTTCTTTGGTCATCTGCTGCGGCTTCAGAGGGAGGCGGGGCAGGGGCCGAAGGCCTGCCGGTTCGGCCCGCGCCTTTTGGATCTGGATCTTCTTTTATATGAAAATACGGTCAGTACCTCTTCCCATCTGATTCTGCCCCATCCCAGAATGCACCTGCGCCGTTTTGTCCTTGTTCCCCTCTGCGATATGGATCCCGGAATGCGGCATCCCCTGCTGCATGAAACCATGGCGGATCTTCTGGCAAGACTTCCGGAAGATGGTCAATGGGTGGAAAGGCAGCTTTTTACCCGAGAGCGGGTGTAAAGCCCCTTCCGGACTCATTTACCATGGTGTTCGGCAAGGTATGCGATCAGAAGGGCTTTTTCCGTATCCGTCAGTTGGGCGCCCTTACCGACCATGCGGTTCACGGTTTTTTCCCATTGTCTTTTGTCTTTTCGGGTTTGGGTGACTTTGGCGGCTCCATGGCAGGAAGCACAGCGGGTCTCAATGAGAGCTGAGCCTTCCTGTGCCGTTTCCGCCCCAGCGAAAGACAGGGCGAAGGGAGCGGTGCAGAGGGCAAGGCCCAGGGAAGCAGTGAAAAGACATCTGGAGAAGCGGGGTGGTGTCATGACAAAACTCCTTGGTGGATGATGGGAGGACGTTTTCAGGAGTTGCTGAGGTACCTGCCCAGACGCAGGAGTCCCTCTTCTCTCGATACCAGGGGGACATACCCTGTGTCCCGGCAGAGATCCTGAATGTCAAACCAGTGCGCCGTACTCAGCTCCTTCACCGTGAAGCGTGTGAGCAGAGGCTCTCCTGGAAGACGAAAAAAAGCATAACTCTTTTCCATGAGCTGTGCCAGGCCCATGGCCAGGGCCAGGGGAATTTTCCGGGACACGGCGGGTTTGCCGCCAGTATGCAGAATGGCATTCACCATGTCCCAGAGGGGGATGGGGCTGTTGTCCGATACAAAATAGGTGCGCCCGGAAAGTTCCGGCCTTCTGGCAAGGGCCTGATCCGCAAGAAGATGGGCCCAGGCCGCATTATCGATGTACACCGTGTCAATGAGGGGGTTCTTCGGGCCGATGCGGGCCAGCCGTCTGGCCCTGGCAAGAATACGCGGGACAAGATGGTTATCTCCGGGCCCCCAGATGAGGTGGGGGCGTAAGATCATGCAGGAGAGTCCTTCGGCTGCTGCCTGCCGGACTTTTTTTTCTGCCTCTGCCTTGGTTTTCGGATAGGCGGCACTGTAGTGTTCCGGATAGGGATGGGAGGCGTCCACGCCTTCCAGATCGGTGCCGTCAAAGATTACCGAAGGGGAACTGGTGTGGATGAGGCGGCAGCCTGCGGCCCGGCAGGCTTCAATGACATTGTCCGTTCCATCCACATTGATGCTGCGGTAGTTTTCTTCCGGGCCCCAGACCCCGGCAAGGGCTGCGGTGTGAAAAACCGTATCCACCCCCTCTGCGGCCTGCATGACCCTGTCCCTGTCCCGGATGTCCGCCTCTGTCCAGACACAATGTTCTTTTTTTTCAGGAATTCCCGTTTTTCCCCGTGCCAGGATACGGACTTTCCATCCGGCTTCCAGCAGCATTGTTGTAATCGCCGAACCGAGAAAGCCGTTGCCACCCGTTACCAGGGCCTGTTTCATTTCATCCTCCTTTTTACCCAGACAGTCAGGTTTTCCCGGTGGATTTTGGCATTGTGACGGATATCCACGGGAAAGTCCGGATGGAAAAAAAGATGGCGGATTCCGGAAGTATGGTCAAAGGCTCCCGCAAGTTGCAGCAGTTCGCCGCGAAGTTCGGCCCGTTTTTTACGGGAAAGTTTTCTGTTCCAGGTTTCAATGACAATGACAGGGGTCTGATTGCCTTTCGGGCCAATCCCCACGAGGGCGCTGCGTTTCACTTTTTTGTGGGTGTTGAAAATGGCTTCGCAGGGCAGGGTATAGAGTTCGCCCTGAAGGGTGCAGACCCTGTGGGATTTACGGCCACAGAACCAGAATCTTCCGGAATTGTCCTTCCAGGCCAGATCTCCCATGCGATGCCAGAAACCTTTTGAATCGGCGATTTTGGAGAGGCGATCCGCCTCCTTGTTTTCAAAATAGGCGGAAGTGACCATGGGGCCCTGGGCGATGATTTCGCCAATTTCGCCTTCAGGGAGTTCCCTGGCGTCCGTGAGGGTGGCAATGGCCTCCTCCGTGATGGCGATGATGCGGATGTCCACCCCTTTGAAGGGTCTTCCCACACAGATTCCCATGCCCTGATCCGTGAAGGAGCGGGTTTCCGAAAGGATTTCGCCTGCGGTGATGCCCATGAGGGGAACGGCTTCCGTGGCCCCATAGGGGGTGTGGAGAAGGGCAGGGGTGCCGATAACGGGCACAAAGGACTGAAGAATGTCCGAACGGACGGGGGCGCCTGCACAGACCACCCGTTTCAGGCTGGGAAGGCGTATGCTTTCCCGGCTGCCATAACGGCCCAGACGATCCAGAAGGGCGGGAGAACAGAACATGGTGGTGATGCCATGATGCCGGATGGCCTCCAGAAGAGGTCTGGGATCTGTTTTTCCCGGTTTCGTGGGATTCATTTCCGGTACAAAGGCCGTCATGCCGAGGGCGGGGTCAAAGAGGGCAAAGAGGGGAAAGGTGGGCAGATCCCGGTCATCCTCCGTGATGTCAAACTGCTGGCGTATGGTTTCGATCTGGGCACGGAAGTTGGCATGGGTGTAGCAGACGCCCTTGGCAGGGCCTGTACTGCCTGTGGTGAAGAGGATGGCGGCCAGGGTTTCCGGTTCGCAGGGAGCGGTTTCAAACCCCGTTATTTCACTGGAAAGGAGCCTGTCCAGGGTTTTGATGCCAGGCAGGGAAAGGCTTCGGGTGCTCACGGCATGACGTACATGGGAAAAGGCCTTTGGAAAAAGCAGGCGGAAGAGGTGGGCTTTGGGGATGCCCACCAGGGCCGTGGCCCGTGTGGAGGCGAGACAGTCGGCCATACGCCGGAGGCCCATGCCGGGATCGACCACAACGGGTATGGCACCTGCCTTGAACAGGGCAAAGGTGAGGATGAAAAAATCCCGTCCCGGTGGCACCATGAGTACGGTGCGGGTTCCAGGAAGAATGCCCATGGCCTGAAGGCCTGCCGCAGCCCTGGTGCTGAGGCTGTCCAGCTGGGAAAAGGTGAGCTGGGTGCTGCGCAGATATCCGCGACCATCCTTTCCCGCAGGGATCACAAGGGCCCTTTTATAAGGGGTGCGGAGGGCGTTTTCTGTGAGCATGAGGGCAATGTTGGCGTTTTCCATGTAAAACCTCTGGAACAAAATTAAGGTTGAAGCCCTTTCAGGAACGTTTCCAGGGCAGCCATTGAAGTATCTTGTCCAGGCCGGAGGGAGGCACCTGGAGAGGGTCTTCGCTGAGACGCAGGGTTTTTTCCCGTGAGAGGGTATGGAGATTTTTCAGATCCGAGGTGATGCCGGGGGCTTCCTGGCGGATGGCCTCTTCTCCTTTTTCCGCATTGACCAGGTGGGTGACATAGAGGGCCTGAAGGGCGTTCTGAATTCTGGAAAGGGTGGTTTCCATTTCCCGTTTGAGACTTTCCCATTCCCGGATTTCCGTCTGGGGAATACGTTTCTGGTCGGGAAACTGTGCCGCGATGGCCTCAATGCGCAGGATTTCCTCCTTGATGAGCCGGAGTTCCGCATTCAGTCCCCGCAAGGCCCCGTAGCTTTCCGGAAGATACTGCCAGGTGAAGGCGAGGAGGGCATCCTTCATGGAAAGATGCTCAAATATTTCAGCAGGGTAGACAGCAGGCTTTTCTTCCGGTTTCGGAAGAAAATGCAAGATGGCGAAGGCTCCGGCCACGGCGAGGGCAAGCAGGACGAAAGCGGCAAGAATCCGTTTTTTTCTGGAGCGTTTCGGTGGTGGCGGGGGCGGGGGAAGGGATTCCGCTTCGTCTTTGCCTCCCTTTCTTTTTTTTGGGGCGCCGGGTTTTTTATCGCCGGTTTTCGGATCTGTTTTCTGCACGGAAAAACCTTTCAGGAGCCGTTTTCTGTGAGAAAGGCCTTCAGGAGGGTCAGGCAGGCTTCCCCTTCATCCTCAAACAGGTAATGGCCTGCTTCGGGAAAGCTGTGACAGGAAGCGTCCGGAAAATGGTGTTTCCAGAGATCCCGGTATGTGGTGTCAAAGACAAAGTCCTTCTCTCCCCAGAGAATGCATTTGGGGATGGGAGCAAGGCGGGCGAGATTTTTTTCTGCCCAGGCCACAGCCGCATAACTTGCATCCTGGGGACTCAGGGGGATATCCCGCACAAAGGCCAGCTGGGCCCGTCTGTGGGCAGGGCAGTCGTAGGGAAAAAGATAGCCCTGACGAATGGCCGGAGACAGTCCTTTTTTGGAACACAGGGCAAGGGCGAATCTGGAAAAGAGGTTCATCCCTAAAATAGCCGGTGCGGCGATGGGCAGAAAATCCCGGCCCAGACGGATGCCCAGGGGCAGGCTTTTGTGTGCGGGCTTGAGAAAACCCGCCGTGTTGGTGATGGTGAAGCTTGCGATGCGATCCGGCTGTCTCAGGGCAATGAGGGTGCCGATCATGCCACCCCAGTCATGGACAATGAGGTGAAAGGGCTGATCCGGGATCAGGGCATCGAGAAAGGCTTCCATGTCCTCTACCCGCTGCATGAGGGTGTGGGGATGGCATCCGGGATGGGGTTTGGCCGAAAGCCCCATGCCGATATGATCCGGAACCAGCACCCGGTGTGTCGGGCGCAGGGCCTTGACCACATTCCTGAAGTAGAAGCTCCATGTGGGGTTGCCGTGGAGGCAGAGCACCGGGGAGCCTTGTCCCTCATCAAGGTAGTGCATGGGAAAGCCGTGGATATCCGTAAAATGTGATGCAAAGGGATACAGGGCCTGAAGGGCCAGAGGAAGCTGTTTCATGGGAAACTCCTTACCAGTCAAGGGCCATTAAAAGGCAGTTCAGTCCGGAGCCGATACCGAAAAAGCCCACCCTGTGGCCGGGCTGGAGAAAGCCCTGTTCCGCAGCCACAGCTGCGGTGATGGGCAGGGAAACCGTGCCCATGTTGCCGAGAAAGGGAAAGGTGGCATAATCCTTTTCCATGGGAATGCCGATGGCTGCGAGTACGGTCTGGCGGTGGGGGGCACCAACCTGGTGACAGATGATGCGGTCAAGATCTTCCTTCTGCATGGAGAAGGTGCTGAGAAAATCGCGGAAGGTTGCCACCCCAAGGGCCACACCTTCGCGGAGTACGGCGGCGGCATCGGTGCGCATACGCATGGGAGCTGATGCGGGGATACCCGTATCCGGGCCCCAGATGCAGAGATCGTGGCAGGCCACCCTGTTGCGCACAACGGCTCCGACAAGGGAAGGACCGGTTTTTTTCTCCTCCTTTTTTCCGAGAACAATCGCCGCAGCACCGGATCCCCCCGTGAGGGTGGCAAGGCCCCTGGTAAAAACGTCCATGGTGGGCTGGGCCAGCATGGTGTCCATGGTGAGATCCATGATCTGCCGTGAGGATTCACAGCCCACCACCATGCCGTACCGGATGCGGCCCGCTTCAATGGCATCGGCCACAAGGAGGATACCGTTCAGCATTCCGAGGCAGGCATTGGAAAGGTCGAAGATCTGGGCATGGTCGGGCAGCCCCAGACCATGGGCTACGGCGCAGGCGGTGGCAGGTTCCAGATTTTCCCGGCAAACGGCACCGTAAATGAGCATGTCCATGTCTTTTGCCGTCATGCCCGCCTGATCCAGGGCTGTCTGGCCGGCAAGGATGGCTCCCTGGGAAAGGGGCATTCCCGGCGTCCACTGCCTGCGTTCCTTCACTCCCGTAAGGGCTTCCAGCTGTCCCGGACGGAGCCGGAGTTTCTGGTACAGGGGGGCGAGCCGGGCTTCGATGTCTTCTGAGGTCAGCACATGGGGGGGAAGTTCATAGCCGATGGCCTTGATATCAACGCGGGTGTAGTGCAAATGAACCTCGCAGATGCCTGGCGTGAAGCCGGGGACAGGGGGTTTTGGGGAGTGCGGGCCGGATCGCCTTGCTTTTTTCGGGCCAGACCCTGGGAACCTTGTTTTGGAACCGGGACTTTGAATAAGGGAGTGTATACCCTGTGTGGGATTTTTTGGCAAGACAGATGAAAACGGCAGAGGAAGACGGATGTGGGAAGGGCCGCCCTTGGGGGGGAGGGGAGATGCATACCAGGAGTCATGATTCAGGCGCCAGGAAACCGCGCCCCTATGATATGAGGGGAGGGGGTGGAACCGTTTCCACCCCCTCCTGTGCAGCCTGTTTCATATTTTTGGGGCTTGCGGAATCAGTTCGCGGCCCAGAAGGGAGACATTTCCCGGAGTCTCGCCACGATGGGCGGCAGCAGGGCAATGACAGCGTCAATTTCCGCATCGGTGTTGTAGATACTTAAGCTGAAGCGGATGGTTCCGTGAGCTGCGGTGTGGGGAACGCCCATGGCCCGGAGGACGTGGGAGGGTTCCAGGGAACCTGAGGTGCAGGCGGAACCGGAAGAGGCACAGATACCATGCTGGTTCATCATGAGCAGGATAGCTTCCCCTTCGATGTATTCAAAGCTGATGGAGCAGGTGTTGGGCAGGCGGTTTTCCAGATCCCCGTTGACAAAGCATTTGGGGATGCGCAGGAGCAGTTCTTTTTCCAGCCGATCCCGGAGCGCTTTCACCCTGGTGTTTTCTTCTTCCATTTTGGCCTGGGCCAGCTCGCAGGCCCGCCCGAGACCGATGATGGAGGCCACGTTTTCCGTGCCTGCCCTGCGGCCATGTTCCTGATGGCCCCCCACAAGGTAGGGGGTGAAGGGGCTGCCTTTTTTGATATACAGGGCACCGACACCTTTGGGCGCATGGAGCTTGTGGCCGGAAAGGGAAAGGAGGTCGATGGGCATGGTTTTGAGATCCATGGCAATCTTCCCCACGGCCTGTACGGCATCCGTATGAAAAAGGACGCCCCTTTCCCGGCAGAGGCGGCCAATGGCTTCCACGGGAAAAAGGGTGCCGGTCTCGTTGTTGGCCCACATCATGCTGACAATGGCCGTATCCTCATCAAGACTTTTTTCGAAAAGCTCCATATTGAGCCGTCCCCGGCTGTCCACGGGGATGGTGGTGATGCGAAAGCCCTCTTTGCCCAGCCGTTCAAAGAGGGTTTTGATGGCCGGATGCTCCACCGTGGAGGTGATGAGGTGTTTTCTTTCGGGAAAGGCCTTCAGGGCCGCATGGATGGCGGTCGCATCGGATTCCGTGCCGCAGCTGGTGAAAAGAATCTCATCGCTCTCTGCCGCTCCGAGGATGGCAGCCACCTGCTCCCGGGCTTTTTTGATTTTCTGGGCCACCTGGCCGCCGAAGGTGTGCATGGAAGAGGGGTTGCCATACAGCTCCGTGAAAAAGGGGAGCATGGCTTCCATGACTTCCGGAGCCACTTTGGTGGTGGCGTTGTTGTCCAGATAAATGGGTGTCATGGTCAGGCCTCCTCCACCACAAGGTCATGGGCGACCAGGGTGCGCAGTCTGGCTTCCACATGGTCTTTCAGGGTGATACGGCTTCTGGAGCAGGTGGCACAGGCCCCCTGGAGGCGTACCAGAACCCGGTTGCCGTCCACATCCACAAGCTCGATATTGCCTCCGTCCCGGATCAGGGCGGGTTTGATTTCGCTTTCCAGGGTCTCCTCGATTTTGCGGATCTTCTGGAGGTTGGTGAGTCCTGAGGCCGGTTTTACCGGTTGCAGGATGGTCAGCCCCTGGCTTTTTTGAATGATGTTCAGAATTTCCTCATGGCAGTGACCGCAGCCCCCTCCTGCCTTCAGGTAGCCCGTGACCTCTTCAAGGGTACGCAGCCCCTTCTCCTGCACAGCCCGTGTGATATCCACATCCGTCACGTTGAAGCAGTGGCAGACAATCTCCCCTTCGAGAATTTTTTCAGGCTCTCCCCTGTAATGGGCAATGGCCTTTTCCAGGGCTTCCTGTCCCATGACGGAGCAGTGGATTTTTTCCTTGGGAAGCCCGCCGAGGAAGAGGGCGATGTCTTCGTTGCTGATCTTTTCGGCTTCCTCAAGGGTTTTGCCGATGATCATTTCCGTCAGGGCCGAGGAAGAGGCAATGGCGCTGGCACAGCCAAAGGTCTTAAATTTCGCCTCCGCAATTTTTTTATCTTCTCCCAGACGGAAGGTCAGTTTCAGGGCATCGCCGCAGGCAATGGAGCCTACCTCGCCAATACCGTCCGGATTTGTTACTTCGCCAACATTCCTTGGGTTCAGAAAGTGCTCCCGAACCTTGTCCGTGTAATCCCACATGCGCAATGCTCTCCTATGGTTGTCCGCCCTTTTACGGGCAGGTTTGCAGTCCGGACTTCTTATAACCCATGGGACTATAAGTACGGAATAGAAAAATGACAGGCTGAGGATGGAAAAAAGGGGAATTTTGTCAAAGGGGGGAGGGGGTTGTGGGGTATATCCCGGAATCTTTTGCATGGAGGAAGGGGAAAGATCCAGCCCGTCATCGGAGATGGGGGGGCAGGGCTGTTACAGGCCTGTGTCCCCATTGTCGCCATCGTTCCCACGCTGAAGCACTGGAACGATGGCGGAAGTAAGCTGGTCATCAGGATTTTTGAGGGCTCTTTTCCGGTATTTTCCCGGAAATTTTCAGTTTTCGTACGGCGCGGAGAAAGGCCTGGAGTTCCATGGTCTCTGTCTGCAAGGTGGCATAACGCAGCCGTATATACCCGGCAAAGAGAGGTTCAAGTTTTTCTTTAAGATCCGGTCTTTCCAGAACAAGCCTTTGCTGGTAATCCAGCGGACCCTCGTGGGGCAGGCGTGCCAGCCCCGCCTTTTCCATTTTTTTTCCCAAAAGCATCCATGCACGAAAAAGGGCATCTTCTTTGCGTTTTCTGGCTGGTAAAGGCGGAAGATATTTTTTTAAGAAAAGGAAAAGGAAGACCAGGGCGGCCGCACTTCCCAGAACGAGGAGGGGGCGGATGCTTTTCAGCCAGCTTGCCGCATGTTTCAGGATTTCCTGCTGACGGGTATGGGTATAGCCCAGCACCTGACGGTGCCAGAGGTCGGTGGCACTGTCCCAGAGCTGAAAGAGGGGTTTGGCGGCCCTTCCCATCCAGGTGTCACCGCGGCCCCTTTCCAGAATCAGGCGCTCTTCCTCGGGAAGGGCTGCGCTCGCGCCCCCCTCTGCCAGACGATCCGGAGCGATCCAGGCGGTTGCATCCACACGCTGCCAGCCCGTATCCGGCAGAAAGACTTCTGTCCAGGCGTGGGCATCGGACTGACGCACCACGAGGTAGTCTCCCAGGGGATTGATTTCTCCGCCAAGATACCCGCCAATGACCCGGCTTTTTATCCCGGCAGCCCGTGCAAGAAGGGCAAAACTTAAAGCAAAATGCTCACAGTAGCCTTTCCGGATGTCAAAGAGAAAGGCATCCATGGCATTTTTTTTCGGAAGCCGTCCGGGGTTCAGGGTGTAGCGGAAGGGCTGGGATAAAAACCAGTTTTGGATGGCGTCAATCCTGGCCTTTGGATCGGCATGCCTGTCGCGGATGCGCCGCCCCAGGGCCAGAGCTCTGGGGTTTTCATCCGGAGGCAGGGAAAGATCCCGTTCTGTTCCGGGATCAAGGTGCAGGCTGTTTTCCGAAGCGTTCAGGGTATAGGCCACACGGCGTTTCACCTTTTCCCTGCTGCGGAGAAGTCCCTCCTGTGTCAGAAAAAAATCCTGGGCACTGCCCGTGGGCCAGTCCAGGGCAAAGGCCCAGTGCTGTTGGTGAGGTTCCAGAATGAGGGTATAGCGGGAAAATTCAGGAAGGGGATTTTCCGGAAGAGCCAGGGGGGAAGAGTCCGTATCCGGAAGCCAGACGCCGGGTGTGGCCCTGTTGAAGACAAGACCCCGGAAATAACGTTTTTCCGCTGGTGGAATGGAACCTTCAAAGTGAACCCGGAAGGCGGGGGCAGGGTCTGTGGCAAGGGCTGCCATGCTGCCCGGCTGGAGACGGTCGGAAATCCCCGAAGTCCCCTTGGGAGCCGCCCTCTGAAGCCCCCAGAGCGGGCTTGAAAGTCTTGGGAAAACCAGAAAAAGAACAAGGGCCAGGGGGGCTGCGAGCACAAAGAGCCGTGTGGCTTTCAGGAGATGGCGCTGAAGGTCGGCGCCGGGATTGTGGACAAGGGCAAGAGTCCCGTGGTTGAGGATAAGGGCCAGCATCATATAGAGGGCCATGGCCAGGGATTCGGAAAAGAGCAGGCTTGAGAGCAAAAGCAGATGGGCGATGAAAACCAGGGCCACGGCATCCCGTCTTGTCTGCATCTCAAAGGGTTTCAGGGCCGCCATCATGAGGAGCAGCCGGGAGCCCGCATCCTGGGCGAAGCTGCCGCTGCTGCCCGCAAGGATGATGAAAAAGCCCAGCCAGGTGAAAAAAATCCGCGTTTTCTTTCCGGGCAGAGGCCGGTTTTTGAAGGCCATGAACAGACGGGCTGTCCATGCGGCAAGTACCAGGGCGGAAAGCCAGAAGGGCTGGTGCAGAAACTGGGGGCCTGCGGCGAAAAGAAGGGCGGCAAAGAGCGGTGGCAGCAGTGTTTTCTGCTCATTGGAGGACAGGGACATGGTCGGTTTCCTCCGGCGCTTTTTTTTCCAGGGTATCTCCCGGGGTGTGGGCAGCAAGCATCAAAAGGCAGCGATCCCTGTGGGCCAGGGAGTTTGCCGCAGAAAGTTCCTTTCCCGGAAGACGCAGCCCAAAGGCCATCCCCCGGGAAGCCGCCAGAAGTACACCATGGCAGAGTCGTGACAGGCGTTCTTCCGTATCCATGCCGGAAAAATCGTTGAAATCCAGCATGGGGGTATGGGCCGGAGCGGCAAAGGTTTTGATGTGCATGCCCCGGTTTCTGGAGAGGATTTTCCAATTGATGCGGGATAGGGGGTCGCCGGGCTGATAGGGCTTGTGCCCTGTGAAATCCTCACTGCCGCCCTTGTCCTGGCCTTCTTCCAGGCTGTCATCCTCCGTTCCCTGTCCCTGGCTCCGGGGCAGGGGGCCTGATATGGGGGCTGGATAGACCGGAATGGTATCAGGAGGCGCCAGGGGGACCCAGGCGAAAAAGAGACCCAGGGGGGCATGGCTTTCCAGGGCCAGCTTTGGCAGGGAGAACAGCCCCCTCTTTCTGGCGGGAAGGAAAAGCGTGAGGGTCTGGCTTGCATCCTTCTCCATTTCCTGCATGGGAGAATGCAGAGAGCCTGAGACCAGCATAAGCCCTGCCCTTTCCCGATCCGGACTGATCAGCTCCAGATGGACTGCCACGGCTTCTCCGGCAAAAACCGGCGGGCAGGACAGGGCTTTGAGATGCAGGCCCTTGAGGTTTTTCTGGGTGAGCACAATGGAAATGAGGGCCATGCTGAAAAGGAAAAAGGTGAGCAGCAGTCCGAGATTGTTGGTGTCATTGAGGGAGGCAAGCAGGGACACAAGGAGGATACCTGCCATGAAAAGGCCTGCACGGGTGGGCAGGATATAGATCTGCCGGGTTTTGGGGGTGAGCGGCAGGCGGTGTTTCATGGGATGGGAATCTCCCTGAGGATCTCCGCCATCTCTTCGGGGGTGAAACCGGAAAGATCCCTTGCTTTCTGAAGTCTGTGGCTGCTTACCCAGGGAAAGACGGCCTGTACGTCCTCGGGCAGGCAGAACGCTCTCTGGTGGAGAAAGGCCCAGGCCCGGGCTGCCTGAATGAGGGCCATGCCCGCCCTTGGGGAAAGGCCCACATGGAAAAGACGCTGGCTGCGGGTGTGGTGCAGAATGTCCTGCACATAGCCGAGCAGGGCATCGGAAATGAGGACGCCTTCCACCTCTTTTCGGAACTGGAGGATTCTTTCTGCGGAAAGAAGGGGCGTGAGACCGGGCAGGGCCAGTCTGGCCTCGCCCAGCAGAATACGTCTTTCCGCATCCCGATCCGGGTATCCCATGGAAATACGCATGAGAAAACGGTCGAGCTGGGATTCGGGCAGGGGATAGGCACCGGCCTGTTCTCTGGGATTCTGGGTGGCCATGACAAAAAAAGGTGCGGTCAGGGGCCGGGTTTCGCCTTCCACACTGACCTGATTTTCCTCCATGGCTTCCAGAAGGGCGCTCTGGGTTTTAGGGCCGGCCCGGTTGATCTCATCGGCAAGGAGAATCTGGGTAAAAATGGGGCCGGGGTGGAAGTGGAAGGCCCGTTCTGTGGGTTCAAAGATGGATACTCCGAGAATGTCGCCGGGCAGCATGTCGCTGGTACACTGGATTCTCCGGAAGGTCAGGCCCAGGGTTTTTGCCGTGGCTTTGGCCAGGGTGGTTTTACCAATGCCGGGAAGGTCTTCGATGAGAAGATGCCCGCCTGCGAGAAGGCAGGTGAGACAGCGTCGGATGGCCGCATCCTTTCCCAGAACGGCATTGCGGATTTGGTTAAAGGCGGGCATAATCTCCGGATGCATGGCGATTTTTCCTCACGGTCAGAAAGTGAAAAGATGCAGGAATTCAGATGAACTCCGTTTTGCATAGTAGGCAGACCGCATTCTTTTGTCAAAAACAGGAGAAGCCCATCTTCGCATTCATTTCAGGGAAATGGCGCAGAATCCGGGAGAAGTCCCCGGGCTGCACGGGGGATGCAGAGGGGGCAGATGTTGAAATTGACAATGGACAGAAGAGAAGGAGGCACAGATGCGAAAAAGGAGGATTTTCAGGAGTTGTGCATATCCTTTAGCCTGTTTTCTGATGTGCCTTGGTGCTCTGGAAGCAGGAGCGGACGGGCATCTTCCCCTCATGCGGATATCCGTTGAAAATGCGGCAAGCCATGTGCATTCCCGAGCCGTGAAACGTTTTGCCGATGATTTTGCGGCACAGACCCGGGGACGCCTCCGGGTGGAGTTTTACGACAGTGCCCGGCTGTACAGGGATGCCAAGGTGCTCAGTGCCCTTGCCGGAGACAGGGTGGAAATGGCCGTTCCCGGAATCTGGCATTTTGACCGCTATGTTCCGGATGTCGGGCTGTTTCTGCTGCCCGCTTTTTATGGAAGGCGCAGGGCGGAGATCCATGCCGTGTCCGACGGGCCGGTGGGAAGGGAGGTGGTGGAGCGCATTGAAGAGCTGCTGCCCGTTTCCGTCCCAGGCCGTTGGCTGGATCTGGGACATGCCCATGTCTACAGTCACCGGCCCATCCATGCCCGTGAGGAGATGGCAGGCATGAAAATCCGGGTTGCCGGTGGACGGGGCAATGCCCTGCGCATCGAGGCCCTTGGGGGGACAGCCCTGGCCATTGCCTGGCCGGATTTGCCCGCAAGGCTGCGGGAGGGGGGCATTGACGGGATCCTCACCACCCACGAAAGCATCCGCAGTGCAAGGCTTTGGGAGTCCGGGCTGCACTATATTTTCGAGGACAGGCAGTACTTTCCCCAGTACATTCCCCTTGTCCGGAAGAATTTCTGGCGGCGTCTTTCTCCGGATCTTCAGGAGCTTCTGGTGAAGACCTGGGAAGCCCATGTGGACAGGGCCCGTGAGGAAGCTGTACAGGCCCAGGAGGAAGCCCGTGCTATCCTGCTGGCCGCAGGCATGAAAATCTACAGGCCTCCTGAAGAGCTTTTGAGAAACTACCGGGCCTTTTTGCGGGAAAAAGAGGTCGCCATGGCGGAATCTCTGGGAGTGGATACGGGTCTGTACCACAGGACTCTGGAGATTTTCGGGGAACAGTGAAGAGCACGGGTCAGTGAGATGCTGTACAGGATCTGCCTGACAGGAAGAGAGAGAGGATGCACCAGAACACTTCAAGATTTCAACGTTTTTTATTCAGTCCTGCCACCGTTTTCATCCTCCCCCTTTTTATCCTTATCTGGGTTTTTCTGGGCTTTGTGGTGTTCACCAAACTGAAAGACCGGGAGATTCTTCTCGAAAACGCTGCCATCCGGGGGCAGACCCAGGCCCGCGTACTGGCGGAACACGGTTCCGGTCTTTTCCGTGCCATAGACATCACCCTCATTTCCATCCTTTCGTCCCTGGAGGGAGAGGGGGATCTCAGGGAGAGGGATTTTCGCAGGCGGATACAGCAGCGGGTGCTTTTTCTGCATCAGCTGAAGGATATTCAGATTCTGGGTGCGGAGGGGCATCTGATCTACACCCATCAGGAGCTGTCCCCCCTTTCGGCTGCGGAAAGGGATTTTCTGGTGGCCGTTCACAGGGACGCCATGATGGATTTTCATATCCACACAGGGCAGAACAGCGGGGAGGAAAGCCGCAGCCTCCGGTTCAGCCGCAGGATGGAAAGGCCCGATGGTACGTTTGCCGGTGTGCTCACCGCAATTGTGGATTTTGCCCATTTCCGGGAAAATTACCGGGAATTTGCTGCGGAGGGAATTCGGTCTATTTTTTTATACAATGTGGAAGGGGAAATTCTTTCAGGCTGGTCAGACATTCATCTGAAGTCCCCCTCTCCCCTCCTTTCCGGCTATACCGCTTTTAAGGCCTTTGATCTGAAGACGCTTACGGAGGGCGGTATCCGGATTCTTGGGAATGCCGACACCCTCATCGTTACCTGTCAACTTCCCGACTTTCCCTTTTACCTTGCCGTTGAAATGGATAAAGGGATGCTGTTGACGCGGTGGCGACGGGAACTGTGGACGGTGGGGATTGTCTTTGGTCTGAGTCTTTTTTCCCTTCTTTTTCTGGCCATGGCCCTGCAAAGGCAGGCGGAAAAGCGGCGCAGAGCCGAAGCATCAGCCCTGCAATTCAAGGCCAGATCTGAAATTACACAAGTGATGCGGGAGATTGCCGTCCTGACCCAGGATGCCGAAACCCTGGAAGGGGCTGTGCATGTTTTTCTTGAAAAAATATGTGCCTACGGAGACTGGCAGGCAGGTCTCTTCTGGGTGAAAGAACTGGATGCGGAGGGCCATGCCGTTTTTTCTGCGTACTCCAGATCCTGGGAAAAGGTCTGGTCGGATTTTGTGGAAACCCTCTTGCAGGAAATCCGGCCCGAGGACTGTTTTTACTTTGAGCACGCCCTTTTTCTCAATTCCGGGACACAGGAAAGGGTTCCCGGCATGGTTCTTTTCCGGGAAAAGGGATCTCCTGTAGCAAGCGCCTGTATGCTGCCCGTATCCCGGACAGGGCACACGGCGGCCGTGGCCCTCTTTCTTTCCGGAAGGGAGGCGGAAAAGGACGCCCAGATGCTGGATATCATGGTGCAGGCTGCGGCGTTCATGGGACGGGTCATTGAACGCAGGGCGACGGAAAGAGGGCTTGCAGCTTCTCTGGAAGCACACCAGAAGATGGAGAAGGTGCTGGCCAAAGCCCGGGAAGATGCTGAAGCGGCTACAGAAGCCAAAAGTGCTTTTCTTACCCATATGAGCCATGAGCTTCGAACGCCCATGAATGGTATCCAGGGGATGGCGGAACTGCTCTTGCAAACCTCCCTGGATGCCGAGCAGCACAATTATGTCCGCATTGTGGAGGAGAGTTGCCGCTCCTTTATCGGTATGCTGAACAGTCTTCTGGATCTTGCCAAGATTGAGGCAGGGCAGCTTTGTCTGGAGTCCATTCCTTTCACGCTCAGGGATTTTCTGGAGACCTTTTCTGAACCGATGGGGATTTTGGCCCGGGAAAAGGGGATCCGCCTTGTCTCGCATGTCGACGCCAGGGTTCCGGACAGTCTCTGCGGAGATTCGGACAAGCTGCGCCGTATCCTGACCAATCTTGTGGGCAATGCCCTGAAGTTTACCCGGAAGGGGGAAATCCGTCTGGATGTTTCCTTATTGGTGCAGGATGAAGAGGGCGTGCTGCTGTATTTTTCTGTGAAAGATACGGGGATGGGGATTTCAAAGGAGAAAATTCCGCTTTTGTTCCAGCCCTTTTCCCAGGCAGACGCCTCCATTTCCCGCACCCATGGGGGCACAGGACTGGGTCTGGCCATCTCCAGGGAGCTTGCCGAAAAAATGGGCGGGAAAATGGGCGTGGAAAGTCAGGAGCATCAGGGCAGTACCTTCTGGTTTACGGTGCGCATGAAGCTTTCGGAAAGCTCCCGTGAAAAAGGGGATGAAAAGCCCCCGGAGAGACCCAGCCTTTCCCCTGCATCCCTCTTGACAGCTGCGCAGAAAGAAGCCCGTGTCCTTGTGGTGGAAGACAACCTCACCAACCAGCATGTGGCACTGGGATTTCTGGGAAAGCTGGGGCTTGGGGCGGATGTGGCGGAAAACGGGGAAGACGCTCTGGCCCTGCTGGGGGAAAAAAATTATGATCTCATCCTCATGGATGTGCAGATGCCCCGGATGGACGGTCTGGAAGCCAGCCGTCGTATCCGGAAAGGAGAGGCCGGAGAGCGGCATGGCGGGATTCCCATCATTGCCATGACGGCCAATGCCATGCGGGATGACGAAAAGCTCTGCTTTCGTGCGGGGATGAACGCCTACCTTGCCAAACCCCTTTCCGGTCAGGATCTGGCCGAAACCCTGGCAGCCTGGCTTCCGGGAAAGGGGGACTCCTGAGGAAAGAAGTCTTTTTTTGCAAAAAAGCGGTACAGCCGAAAACAGGAGAACCGTCATGACCTTATCCCCCCCTGCCGAGGAAACGCAGGCCCTGTTGTCCCCTCTGGACGCTCTGAGGCGGAAGCAGGGGCTGCCGTCCCTGTCCCTGGAAGAGGACGAGACCGTAAAACGGCTTGTCCTATGGCTTGAAGAAAGTCTTTCGGGCTGGTCTGCGGTTCGGATTCGGGAAGGACGGCTCCGTTATCTGCGGACATGCCGTCCTGAAAAAGGGCAGAAATCCTATTCCCCGGTGGGGGAGGAGGGGGAAGATCCTTTCCGTCCTTCTTCGTAGCAATGTTCCCCGTACCACTGTACCTGACGGCAGATACCTCGCAGCATGCGTACCTCCCTGGCCTTGAGGGGGATGCGGGAAAGCAGATGGCGGAAGTTGTCCAGCCAGTAATCGGGGTTGTCCGGCCGCATGAAGTCGATGCGGATCAGGGTTTCCTGCATATGGGCGTAGAGGGCGTCCAGTTCCTGACGGGTGGCCAGTTTGGGCAGGGGTTCCAGGCTGGGCGGCATCGCATGGGAAAAGAGGGTGTGGGCAATCACCATAACGGCCTGAGCCAGATTCAGGGAAGAAAAATCTGCGGTGGGAATGCAGACAAAGGCGTGGCAGAGGCGCAGATCCTCATTCTCAAGGCCCCTGTCTTCCGAACCGAATAAAATGGCCGCCTCATTTTCAGTGGAGAGACGGTGAATCTGCTCTGCCAGCTGCGGGGGGGTGAGCAGGCTGCGTTTGCGGTTGCGGCCCAGCCGGGCCGTTGTACCGACCACATAGCTTTTATCCGCCACAGCCTGGGCCAGGTTTTCATGCCAGACGATGGCATCCACCACATCCCGTGCTGCATGGGTGGCCATGCGGTATACCCTTTCCATATCAAATGGCTCTTCCGACACCACCACAAGGCGGGAAAACCCCATGTTTTTCATGGCCCTGGCCGCAGATCCGATATTTTCCGGGAATTTGGGACGGCAAAGCACAAAGCTGATGGTCTTTGCTGCAAGGGCTTCCATATTCAGATACGCTCCCGTGTGCTGAAGAAAAAGGCGATTTCTTCCTTTGCCGTTTCTTCGGCATCGGAGCCGTGCACCACATTGCGCTCCAGGGCTGTGGCCAGCTGGCTGCGCAGGGTGCCTTCGGCGGCCTTTCTGTAGTCTGTTGCGCCCATGATGCTGCGCCAGTGGGCAATGGCGTTTTCCCTTTCCAGAATGAGGGCGACCAGGGGGCCGGAAACCATAAAATCCACCAGCTCTCTGAAGAAGGCCTTGCCCTCATGCACCTTATAGAAGGCTCTGGCCTCTTCCGGAGAAAGCCGCAGCATTTTCATGGCGCGGATTCTGAAACCTTCCTTTTCCATACGTTCCAGGATAATCCCCATGCAGGCCTGTTCTACGGCATCGGGTTTGATAAGGGCAAGGGTCTGTTCCATGAGTCACCTTATTTTGTTTTTTAAAGTTTCCCTGCCGCAGCGCGGAAGGGAGCAGGATCAGGGGGGCTGTCTGAGGAGACAGTACAAAAAAATACGGGGACGCCTTCAGGAAAAAAATGTGTAAAAAAGGCACCTTTCAGGTCTGGCTCTTTAGCAGAAGGACAGGATGGGGGTCAAGGTGGCGTTGCCTTTTGTTTTCTTTTTACGTACACATGGGGCGTAAAACACTAAAGAACCCTTTTGTGGAGGTTGTATGAAGCGCAGACTGGGAAATCAGGGCTTTACCCTGATTGAAATTATGGTGGTGATTGTCATTCTGGGGATTCTTGCGGGATGGATTGCCCCCAAGCTTCTGGGCCGCACCGATGACGCCAGACGCACCAAAGCGGAAATGGATATCACCTCCTTTGAAACCGCCCTGAAGCTTTACCGCCTTGATGTGGGACGCTATCCCGGTACAGAGGACGGACTGGAGGCCCTGGTACGCAAACCGGACAGTGCCGGAGAACGCTGGCGGGAGGGCGGCTATCTTGAAAGCCGCAAGGTTCCCCAGGATCCATGGGGCAATGCCTATATCTACCTTTCTCCCGGCATCCATGAGGAATACGATATTCTTTCCTATGGGGCAGACGGAGTGGCAGGTGGCGATGGGGCCAATGCGGACATCACCTCCTGGGAAAAGAAATGAAAAGGGGGGGATGCAGGGGGGATTTTTCGGGGTTCACCCTCATGGAGCTTGTGGTGGTGCTGGCCCTGATTACCGTGATTCTGGGCTTAAGTTTTCCCAGAATCCGTCTGGCCCTGGATGCGGATCAGGAACGCAGGGCACTGGATCAGTTTGCGGCCCTGCTGGAAACGCTGGGGGAGGAAGCCCTGGAAAAAAAAGAAGAAAGAATGCTGGAACTGGCCCCGGATTATAAAAGCCTCAGGATTTCAGGGGAAGGGGAGAGGGAATGGGTTTTTCCGGCCAGTCTTTCCGTCCATTCCCTGCGCCGTGCGGGCAGGGATTTTCCCGAAACCCGGGAAATTGTCTTTTATCCCCAGGGCTATGCGGATCCTGTTTTTTTCTGGCTGGAAAGCCGTCTGGGACGGAAAACCCTGATCCTCCATCCCCTGCAGGCGCGGGTGGAACTGGTACAGGGGTTTGTGCATCCCGAGGGATGGGATCATGGTGTGTGAGGAGTCCCTCAGGACGGCAAAGGGGTTCACCCTGATTGAAGTGATGATTGCCCTCAGTATTCTGGGGCTTGTGCTCACCTCCGTACTCAGGCTTCACGGGCAGAGCATCGGGCTTCTGGATCGTGCCAGTGCGGAAGTGCAGGCGCCTTACCTGGCTTCTGAGATCATGAGCCGGATGATCCGTGAACTTCCCGATCCCGGTGTTTTAAGAGGAGACTTTGAACATTTTCCGGAATTCACCTGGGAGGCGAAGGTCAGCCCCCTTGAAGATATGGAACTTGGCGAAGAAAATTCCCGGCTTTTCCGGGTGCATGTGCGTCTTTTGAGGCGGGGAACGGTCTTTTTGATCCGGGAGACCATCCATGGAGTCCTGCCATGAACCTCACCATGGTGAAGAACAGGGGACGGGAGGCGGGGTTCACCCTCATGGAGATTCTTGTCTCCCTGGTGATTCTGTCCATTATCATGGGATCGGCCTATGCTGCTTTTTCTGCCATGGTGGGATCGGAACAGACCATGGGCCCCATGCTGCGCAACCTGAAGGAAGCGAGGCGGGCCATGACCTGGCTCACACGGGATCTCACCGCCACCGTGGTTTCCCTGCCTCCGGCCTATCGCAGGCCGGAAGCCTTTGAGGATGAAAAGGATCCTTTTTATTTTGAAGCCTGGGAGACCCTGGTGGGGGACAAAAGAATGTCCGGGCTGCGTTTTGCAGCCGATGCCCATCTGCCCCTTTACGGATCTTCCCTGCGGGGCGTGGCCCGTATCGGCTACACCATTGAGGAAGCTGCGGAAGGTACATGGGCTTTGTATCGCAGCGATGACCTCCATCCCTATCCGGATCCTGAAAAGGATACGGTGCGCCGTTTTCTTGTCTGTTCCCATTTGCAGGCCTTTACCCTGGAATTTCTGGATGACAGGGGAGAATGGCAGCGCGAATGGCAGTCCGAGGAAGAACGGTATGGCTGGGCCACCCCCAGGGCGGTGCGTATCCGTCTGGAAGTGGGCAAGGGGCCGGATGCCCGGCGCATGGAAACGGAAATTCTGATTCCCGTCCGGCGGAATTCCCAGGGAGAGGTGTGATGCACAGATCTTCCGGTATGGTGCTGGTGGCCGTTCTTGCCATGATGCTGGTTCTGGTGGCGCTGGCCACAACCCTGCACCGTCAGATGCGGGATACCCTTGTTTCCGTCAGAAAAAACTGGGATGTGGAAGAGGCCCGTCATGCCGCCCTTGCCGGTACCCAGTCCGCCATGGCCCTCCTTGCAAGGGATCGGGAACTGACGGAAAAGGACAGTCTTCAGGATACCTGGAATGATCCTGAAATCTTGCAGACAGCCCTTGCCGCTTCCGGCATTTCCCCCATGCCCCAGGTGCGGATTGAAGATGAACTGGGTAAGATTCAGGTCAATGCCCTGGTCAAACGGCCCAATGAGGTCAATGCCGAGCAGGCGAAACTCTGGGATCGTTTTCTCTCCGCCCTTATTCTCCACGATGAAAGCCTCATCGGAACCCGTCCCAGTGCCATTATCAACCCCCTCATCGACTGGCTGGACTCCGGTGAGGATGACAGCATCACAGGAATGGATGGCGCGGAAGGGGATTATTATGCGTCCCTGGATCCTCCCTATGCCCCCAGAAACGGGCCTTTTACGGATCTTTCCGAGCTGGAAAGGGTGAGGGGCATCACTCCGGCCCTGTGGGCGCGGGTAGGCGGGGTTGAAGGGCTGGGCCGTTTCATGACGGTCTGGGGAGAAGAAAGCCGTTCCGGACGCAATGTCCATGTGGATGGCCGTATCAATATCAATACGGCTCCGGTGGAGGTGATTGCCACCCTGATCACGGAAACATCCAGCATGCATATGGCTGAAGAAATTCAGGCTTTCCGTGATGAGAAAAGTGAAGGAATCTATGTCAATGCGCTTGAGGGGGAATGGTACCGCCGTTGTGCGGGCTGTGAGGAGACGCCCCTTGCCACGGATCTGATCACACAGCGCAGCGATATTTTTCGCATTGTATCCAGGGCAGAGAAAAATGGTGCACAGGCGGAGATCACCGCCATTGTACGGCGGGAAAAACAAGGGGATACGGGACGTTTTTTCTGCCGGATCTTGCGCTGGCGGGAAGAATAGCCTATACCTTTTTTTCCTCAGGCGGCTTGTCTCAGCCGTTTTTTTGATGAATGTCTGCCCGGGGCAGGGAATTCAGATCCAGAGCTGTTTTCTGACCGCTCTGTGTGATTGCTGGAACTTTTCCTTGAAACTTCTCCATGGTGGCAGGCCCATGCCATGATAAACGCTGATCATCAAAGAAGGGTTTGTCTCTTTCATGTCCCAGGCTTTTCTTGCCCTTGAAATTTCCCGGGAAGCTGTCCGGGGCTGTCGTTTTTCCCGTGAAAGGGGTGGACGTATCCTTCTTCAGGAAATGCTTCTGCATCGCCCTGATCCGGAACATGGCCTGGAAGAGGTGGCGCTGACCCTCCTGGAATCCCTGGGCGCGGAAAATGCGGCTGTGTATCTTTGTCTTCCGGCATGGGATTTCATGGTGCGCAACATGACCCTGCCCTTCAGGGGCGCCGGGAAAATTTCCCAGGTTCTTCCCCTTGAAATGGCGTCCGGGCTGGGGCTTGCTGCGGATGCCTGTGAGATGGCCTTTATTGAAACGGGTGAAACTGAAAAAGGGGCATCCGGCACAAAGGTTCTGGCTCTGGCTCTGGAAAAGTCCCGCATGGAGAGGCTGGTGGGCCATCTCGGCAATGCGGGGTATTTTGTGGAAGCCGTGACCGTTTCCCAGGTTGGCGCAGCCATCTCCCTGGCCTCCATGGAAAAGATACAGGAGGGGTGGGGACTGCTGGATACACGGGGCAGTCTTGTTCTGATGCGGGGTAAAACCCCTCTGGCTCTCCGTGTCCTTGCTCCTGCGGAGCAGGGAGAAACCTCCTTTGTACAGGCGGTGTTTGCCCTTCTGGGGGAACTCTGTACCCTGCGGTATCCGGCTCTGGATCTGAAAGGGCTGTATGTCATGGGATCCGGTTCCGCTGTCTTGCAGAACCCTTTGCAGGAAAAGCTGGATTTTCCCATTCGTGTCCTCGGAGGGGACGCCCTGGCCGGACTGGATCCGGATCACCGGCTGGATGCGGATATGGAGGGGGCCTGTGCGGTTTTGTCGGGCTGGGCCGCCCTTCAGGGGAAGGCGGAACCGAAATTCGGGGAGAGGGGATGGCGTTTTGAACATTTCTGGGCAAGCCATGGCAAGGCCCTGGTGGGATCCGCTTTTTTGGGTCTCATCGTTCTTTTTCTGTTCGGTACCCATCTCATTTTCGATATGCAGCGCCTCCGGGCAAGGGATCGTATGCTGGATCATGAAATCCGCAGTCTCTTCACCGCAACCCTGCCCAATGTCACCCGTATCGTGGATCCTTTGCATCAGATGCGGGTACATCTCAGGGAAATGGAACAGGCTTCGGCCTTTGCCGCCAGTGGCGCTGCGGCCCATTCCATGACGGATCTTCTCCGGGGACTGGCTCAGTCGGCTCCGGAAGGGGTATCCATGACCTTTACCCGCCTTGCCCTTACGGGGGATCAGCTGACCCTTTCCGGAGAGACGGGGGCGTATAACAATGTGGATGCTTTGAAAAACCGACTGGCTGCCCAGCCCTTTTTCTCTTCTGTGACCATTACCCAGGCCACTGCGGATCAGGAAGAAGGCCGGGTACGCTTCAACCTCCGCGCGGATCTGAGATAGGACATCATGGTTTCCTTGGTACTTTCCAGACGGGAAAAGAAAATTATCCTCATTGCGGGTCTTGTGCTGTTTGCTCTTCTGCTGGATCAGCTTCTGATTTCTCCCCTCCGGGACTGGAGAAACCGTCTGGATCGCAGCATTGCCGTTAAGACGGAAAACCTGGGGGAGATGCAGGCCCTTGCTGCCCGTTACCGAGAGCTGCGCAGCAGCAATGAAGGGGCCGCTACCGCCCTTGCCGTTCGCAGGGAAGGGTTTACCCTTTTTGCTTTTCTGGAACGTGTGGCCGGTGAAACGGGCCTGAAACGCAATATCGCTTCCATGAAACCCGGAAATGCGGAGGATAGAAACACGGGAGTGCGTTTCTCCCTTGTGGAGATGCGTCTTGAGGATGTGAGCATGATGGATCTCACCCGTCTGTTGTTTCATCTGGAAAATGCACCGGAAAATATTCAGATTCGCAGTCTGTCCATTACCCGGAAGGCGGGAAGGGAACCTGCAACCCTTTCCGTTGTTCTCAATGCGCAGACCGTGGCGGGATGAGGTAAGGGTGACCATGGGATCAATGAAGATGGGATCGTGGATCAGGGCAGGCGCTTGGTTTTTTTATGCTGTTGGCATGGTGCTTTTATTCATGTACCTGCTTTTTCCCGCAGAATCCCTTCGTCGCTTTACCGAATCCACCGTTTTGGAGAAAACGGGTGTCCGGCTTGAAATGAAAGAGCTTTCCCTGCATTTTCCCGCCAGCCTTCACCTGCGGGACTGTAGTCTGGAAAAGGATCTTCGGATTGTTCTTGAGAAGGTGCGGATTACCCCCTCCCTTTTCGCTTTCATGAAGGGGACACCGGGGGGAGACCTTGCTGTTGATGGACTGGGAGGCTCCCTTGCGGCAGCGTTCCGTATCAGTCCTTCCCATCCCTTTGAAAGCGAAGGCAGCCTTCACCTGAAAAATCTGGATATGACGGCTGTGGCGGATCTTTCTCCGAGGCCACTGCCCTTTGGGGTGAAGGGACGGCTTTCGGGCCGTTTTCTGGCTTTGCCCGCAGAGGGGAAGCTGGAAATTTCAGGTGCCCTGGACATGGAGGGTGCGGATATTGTCCTGAACGAACCCATGCTGGCCTCCCTGAGTCTTCGTCTTGTGGCCCTGCAACTTGAAGGCCGTATGGATGCCCGGAAACTGGACATAGACAACATTGCGCTGTCCGGTAATTTCGGTACCCTGACCCTTCGGGGCAGCATCAGTGACCCCATGGGAAGAAGCCCTCTTCTGGATTTTTCCGGCGGTATCCGTCCGGATGCCGCCTTTTTACAGCAACTGACCCGCATGGGGGGCATTGGCCCTGTCATTGGCCGTTTTGTGGGACAACGGGAAATTCCGGTGCGCGTGGCGGGAACCCTTGACAATCCGCAGGTGAGCCTTGCGGGTATACGGCTGTGAGGCGTTATGATCCGCTATGTTTTTCTTTTCTGGAACCTGTTGATGATTCCTCTGGGCGCCTATGCCCTGGTGTCCCTGGGATACGGCCTTCTGTCCGAACGCCTGACACCTGCGGATTCAGGCATTTTTATACCTGTGGAGTCCGCAGCAGGTAAAACTGCGGATCGGGGCAGATTGCAGCGGGATCCGGCGGCGTATGCGGTGATTTACGAACGCAATCTTTTCGGAACCCGTACCCCGGAAAAAGCGGTTGAGGAAAAACCCGCCATCAATCTGGACAATCTGCAACGTACCAGCCTGAGGCTGAAGCTTCTGGGTACCGTGGCGTCCCAAAATGCACGGGAAGCCTTTGCCGTTATTGAAGACACCACAAAGAAGAGTCAGGAATTGTACCGTGTGGGGGATAAGATTCAGGATGCCATGGTGCGCATGATCCTTCGCCAGAAAGTGGTGCTCACCCGGAGGGGACAGGACGAAATTCTGGAGATGGATGCGGAAGAAGGGCAGAAATCTCTGGCTCCCCTGGCAGCAGCTTCATCTGGCGGATCCGGATCTGTCACCATGCAGGAGGTATCCCGCCAGACGATTGAAAGCTCTTTGCAGGACATCAATGAGCTGATGCGCCAGATCCGTATCCGGCCCAATTTTGAAGATGGCAAGCCTGCGGGGCTGAGGGTGGATCGTCTGCGGTCGGACTCCATTTTCCGGCAGCTTGGCCTTGAAAACGGCGATATTATCAAAGGGGTCAACGGAAAGCAGATTCAGTCCGTGGACGATGCCCTGACCTTTTATGACCAGCTGAAAAGTGCCAATTCCGTTTCCCTTCAGGTGGAACGCAGCGGTGCACCCCAGACCCTTTCCTATACCATCAGAAACTGAAAGCGGCCCGAACCGCGCATGGAGAACCCAAGCGGATGATGCTGACCCGAAGACATTTTTCCAAGACCCGAAGTCATTTTTTGATCCTTTTTTTTCTTCTCTTTTTCCTGCTGCTTTCTCCGCCTGCGGGTGCAGAGGAAAGACAGGTGAATATTGATTTCAATGATGTGGAGATAACGGTTTTCATCAAATACATCAGTGAGGTCACGGGCAGAAATTTTGTGATCGACAACCGGGTACGGGGCAAGATCACCATCGTTTCTCCCGGAGCCGTAACGGTGGAAGAGGCCTGGGATGTGTTTGAGTCTGTGCTGGAGGTTCACGGTTTTGCCGCCGTGCTTTCAGGGGAGGTGTACAAAGTTGTTACCCAGCCCGATGCCCGGACCAAGGCCATGCACACGGGCGTCGGCGATATTCCTCCGGATGCCACGGATCGTATGATTACCCAGCTAATTCCCCTGCAATATGCCGATCCCGAAGAGCTGAGGCGTCTTTTTGCACCCCTGGTTTCCAAAACCAGCGTGCTGCTTTCCTATGCCTCCAGCAAGATGCTCATCATCACGGATGTGGAATCCAATATCCGCCGTCTTCTGGAAATTGTCCGTTATCTCGATGTCCGGGATATGGGCCGGGAGATCAGCATCATCCCCCTGGCCCACGGGGATGCCCAGGATCTGGTGAAAACCCTGGAGTCCGTATTCCGCCAGACCCGGCGGGAAGAGGGGAAAAGCGTTACGGAAGATCCCGTGAAATTTGTGGCGGATTCCAGAACCAATACCCTGATCATTCTGGCCAGTAAGGCAGATCTGGACAGGGTGACCCCCCTTGTTCACCAGCTGGACAGTGCCCTGCCCAAGGGCAGGGGACGGGTGCATGTTTATTATCTGGAAAATGCCGTGGCTGATGACCTTGCCAAGGTGCTGCAATCCATTGTGGGCAAGGGGAACACAGCCGCCGCATCCGGCGGAGCATCCGGCGGGGCCAAGGGAGAAGCCATTGTATCGGCGGATGTGAGTGTTACCCCGGATCAGGCCACCAACAGTCTTGTCATCATGGCCAACCAGGGTGACCATGTGGTGCTGGCCGATGTGATTCAGAAACTGGATATTCCACGGGCCATGGTGCTCATTGAATGCCTCATTGCGGAAGTCAATCTGGATAACAGCTTTGGTCTGGGGACGGAATGGGCGGTGGGGGACAAGTTCTCCACAAATGGAGCGGATGCCGCCGTTGGTGGGGGCTTTTCCGGAACCGGAGGAACTTCCGCCTGGTCCAATTCCGTGGGACTGGCCAGCAAAGGTGTTCTGCCGGCCGGTTTTTCCATCGGTGTGGCTGCGGCTCCTCTGGTACTGAAATCCGGCGGACAGGAACTGGTGTTTCCCAACCTCAGCTCTCTGATTCAGGCCTTTCAGTCGGATAAGAGTGTCCACATTCTGTCCACGCCCCAGATCACCACCCTGGACAACCGGGAAGCCAGCATTACCGTGGGCCGGAACATTCCCTACCTCATCAAATCCACCTCAGGGGACAATGCCTACAGCAATTATGAATACAAGGATGTGGGGATTCAGTTGAAAATCACCCCCCAGATCAGCAAGGAAGGTCTGATACGCCTCAATATTTTTCAGGAAGTGACCAAACTGGATTCCACAGCCGGGAATCTCAACGAACTGCCCACCACCCTGAAACGCAAGATTGACACCACGGTGCTGGTGCGGGATCGCAGTACCGTTGTCATTGGCGGTCTCATTGACGACAAGTTTTCGGAATCCGAGTACAAGGTACCCTGCCTTGGAGATATTCCCCTGCTGCGCTATCTGTTCCGCAGTGTGGGCCGATCCAGTGAGAAAACCAATCTTTTCGTGTTCATCACCCCCCACATCATCCGTACGGTGGAAGATGTGAAGCGGGTGACCGGAGACCGTATTGAAAATCTCGGAGAACTCACCCCAAAACTGATTCCCATGTATGCTCCGGAAAGAGAACAGCAGGCCCTTCCACCGGCCATGCCCCTTACCCCCACGGAAGGAAGTCCCGATGCGTGAGGCGTTTCTGGAAAAGCTGGCCCTTTCCCTGGGCTGCGGGGCGTCTGTGCTGGCGGAAGTGCTTGCCGAAGGGGATGAGGGGCTTGTGGACGGGCTTCTGAAGCGGAAGGTCGCGGATGAGGAAAGCATCCTTCTCGCCCTTTCCCGGACGCTGGGGATTCCCTTTCTGCCTGCTCTGGAGCTGGACGGCAAGGATATGGATTTTGCCCGCAGGCTGCCCATACAGTTTTTAAAACGTCATCTTCTTCTTCCCATGCTGCATGAGGGCAGGGTGGCCCTGAACGATCCTTCGGGTCTGGAGGCGGCAGGCGATCTTTCTGCCCTTCTCGGTATTCCTCCCCTTTCTCCCGTACTGGGTACCAGGGCGCGCATCCTTTCGGCCATCAACCATGCCTATGATGAAGCCCGTACGTCTGTGGAGGAATTTGCCCAGAATCTGGAGGAGGAATCCGGAGAGTCCATCTTAAGTGAAATCGAAGAGGCCGCCGATCTTCTGGATGACAGCAATGACGCCCCTATCATCAAGCTGGTCAATCACATCATTGCCCAGGCCGTGAAAGCCAATGCTTCGGATATCCACATCGAGCCTTATCAGGATCGTTTTGTCATCCGTTACCGTATGGACGGGATGCTTTACGAGCTGATGCGGCCCGCCAAATGGATGCAGGCTCCCCTGGTTTCCCGTATCAAGATCATGGCCAAGCTCAACATTGCGGAAAAGCGTCTGCCCCAGGATGGACGTCTGGAGGTGAAAATCGGGGGACAGTCCGTGGATGTGCGTATCTCCACCGTGCCCACAGCCTTTGGGGAAAGGGTGGTGCTGCGCCTTCTCAACAAGGCCAATACCCTTTTGGGACTGTCGGACTTTGGCATGTCCGGGGATACCTATGCCACCCTGAACCGCCTGATCCGTCTTCCCAATGGCATTATTCTTGTCACCGGCCCCACGGGCAGCGGGAAAACCACCACCCTGTACGCGGCCCTGGCGGAAATCAACCGGGAAGACATCAATATCGTCACCATTGAAGATCCCGTGGAATACCGCATCCCCGGCATCGGCCAGATCCAGGTGAATCCCAAGATCGGCCTCACCTTTGCCAAGGGACTGCGCTCCATCGTGCGTCAGGATCCGGACGTCATTCTCATCGGTGAGATCCGGGATCAGGAAACCGCAGAGATTGCCGTCCAGTCGGCCCTTACGGGCCACCTTGTTTTTTCGACCCTGCATACCAACGATTCAGCCAGTGCCATTACCCGGCTTGTGGATATCGGCATCGAACCCTTCCTCATTGCTTCAGCGGTCAAGGCCGTCATGGCCCAGCGCCTTGTGCGGACTCTCTGTCCGGAATGCAAGATTCCCTATCAGCCCCTGCCCGAGGAAATTGACACCCTGGGGCCTGACGGGGAATGCCTCAGGGGCCGGGAGATTTTTCAGCCCAAGGGCTGTACCGCCTGCCTTCAGACGGGGTACAGGGGCCGCATGAGCATTTATGAAATCATGGAAATGGACAGCGGTCTCAAAAAGCTGGTACTCAAGACTTCAGATTCCAACCCCATCCAGAATGCCGCAGTGCGAGCCGGCATGGTAACCCTGCGCAAGGACGGCATCCGGAAAATCCGTGAGGGACTGACCACCATCGCCGAGGTGCTTCGGGTCACCTGAGCCTTTTTTGCCTGCTTCAGAAAACAGGGCAGCCAGAAGGCTGCGCAGTGATCAGATGAGGATACGCCAGCAGCGGTGTATCCTTTTTCGTTTGCTCTGGTAATCTTCGGGGAGGGTGCGGGAAGTGATTTCTTCAATGGTCTCTACCCTCAGGCTGTCCAGCAGGGGTTCAAAGCCCTGATGGTTGGTGGAGAAAAAGAGAACCCCGCCTTTTTTCATGACATCACAGACCCTGTGGAGCAGGGCGGGATGTTCCGTGTTGATGTCAAAGGTGTGCGGGGTTTCCCGTATGGAGGAATAGGAGGGGGGATCCAGTACGGCAAGGTCAAAACGGCGGCCTTCCCGTTTCAGGCGATCCAGGTATTCGGGCACATCGGCCTGCACCAGGGCATGGTCTTTTTCGTTCAGTCCGTTGAGCCTGAAATTTTCCCTGGCCCAGTCCAGGTTGCCCTGGGAACGGTCTACGGAGATGCTGGCTTTGGCCCCCCCTGCGGCGGCATAGCAGGTGAAGCTTGCCGTGTAACAGTAGAGGTTGAGAAAATCCTTCCCTAAAGCCAGATCCCGCACCATGAGCCGGGTGTTTCTGTGGTCGGAAAAGAGCCCCGTATCCACAAAATCTCTGGGATTGATCCAGAATTTCAGATCCCTTTCTCCCATAATGATTTTTTCATGGCTGTGATCCAGGCGACCATAACGCTTGCCATCCCGAAGTCCGGCCTGTCTTTTTTTGAGATGCACCCTTTCCGGGGGAACATCCAGCAGGGCTGCCACAGCCTCGGCCATGGCGGGCAGCCAGGAGGGCAGGGACTGTTCCCGCATGTATTCGCCAATGACAAGATGCCCTGCATACCAGTCCACAACGGCCCGGATTTCGGGGATATCCCAGTCATAGAGTCTGAAGATCTCAATTCCCTGACGGGAAAAACGCTTGTGGAGATGGCGGAAACGCTTTTGTACCCGATTGGCCAGCATGGTGGCCTGGGCCTGGATTTTGGGGTCTGATACCGAATTGTGCATGAACAGCTCCGGAGTTTCTGGGTGAAGAGGTATGAAGGAAAGATGTGGAAGGGGACAGAATCAGGGGGCTGAATGCTCCTTCGACCTTGACGGGATCTGAAAATCCCTTATTTTCTCCATAAAATTTGTTTTTTTGGAGGTATGCCGGACTTTTTAAGTATATTCCGGCATATGCACTCCAGAACCAGAGAGACTCCTGATGAAGGAGACCCGTTTTCAGAAAGGGCAGGATTCTCTCTCTGTCCGAAGCGCCAGCCTACGTGTTTTGCAGCATAAATGCGAGGGCCTTTCAAAAAATGATGTTTTTACCAACCCGAAACAACAGGATGGAGGATTTCCATGAACAGCTTGAAAACCGGCATACTGCTGACCACCCTGACCCTGATTTTTGTGGGGATGGGCAGTGCATTGGGAGGCAGTTCCGGTGCCATGATCGCCTTTCTCATTGCAGGAGGCATGAATTTTTTTGCCTACTGGAACTCGGATAAAATTGTCCTGCGCATGTACAATGCCCAGGAGGTGGGGCCGGATCACTCCCTCTACCGGATGGTGGAAAAACTGGCCCAGCGGGGCGGGCTTCCCATGCCCAGGGTGTATATCATTCCTTCGGACAGTCCCAATGCCTTTGCCACGGGCAGAAACCCGGAAAACGCCGCCGTGGCAGCCACTCAGGGCATTCTTTCCCTGCTTTCCAGGGAAGAGATGGAAGGGGTCATGGCCCATGAGCTGGCCCATGTGGCCAACCGGGACACCCTTATCGGCACCGTTGCCGCCACCATCGCAGGAGCCATTGGCATGATTGCCAGTATGCTCCAGTGGGGCGCTCTTCTGGGCATGGGCCGCAGCAGCGATGAGGAAGAGGGTGGCGGCAGCATGGTGGGGGGCCTGATCATCGCTTTTTTTGCCCCCGTGGCGGCAAGCCTCATCCAGATGGCCGTATCCCGATCCAGGGAATACATGGCCGATGCCATGGGCGCAAGTCTCTGCGGCAATCCCATGGCTCTGGCCAATGCCCTGAACAAGCTCCAGCAGGGCAGTCTGCGTGTCCCCATGGAAGAAGCGGAAGCGAGACCGGCAACGGCCCATATGTTTATCGTGAATCCTCTTTCCGGGGCTTCCATGGCCCAGCTTTTTTCCACCCATCCGCCCATGGAAGAACGGATCCGGAGGCTCAGTGCCATGGCAAGGGACATGGCCTGACAGGATAAGAATCCGTCCCAGGTTTTTTCCGGATTCAGGTTCCGGACTCAGGCTTTCCGGTGTGCAGGGGTAAGGTTTCATAGATTGATCTCATCCCCGCTTTAAAACCCATGATGACATTACCGCTGTTTCCCTGTATGACAGCGGCCTCTCACCGGTGACGCACTGAAAACGGGAAGGAAAAGGTCTGCTGTTATGGCAGGCCTTTTTTCGTGCGGTTTTTCCCGTGACGGTCTTTTCCCTTGAATCTTGTCAGGGGCAGGGGGATAGGCTAAGAGTTCCTGAGTACAGAAACAAAAAAAGGGGACTGGCGCAGGGAGATCCCTGTCAGCATTAAGGATGAATTTATGAAATATATGTGGGATGTGGAGGGAATGGTGTGAAAAGAACTCTCAGAACAATCCATATCAGCGGTTTTAAATCCATCCGGAATCTGGAGGCCTTGGAACTCAGAAATCTCAATGTCTTTATTGGTGCCAACGGTGCCGGTAAAAGCAACTTTGTTCAGGTTTTCCGTATGCTCATGGTGATGACCCGGAAGAATTTCCAGAAGTTTATTCTGGAAAATGGCGGTGCGGACAATTTCCTGCACAACGGCCCCAAAGAGACACCTTCGATCAGGATGCATTTTGAATTCGATTCTTCAAGTATCTATGCCGAAGGCTCCAATTTTTATCGTTTTGAACTGACCCCAACGGTGGATGAGACCTTTCTTGTCAGCGAAGAAAAAAAATATGTAACAACGGACTGGCGCTCCTATGGCAGCCCCTCACTGGAAAGCCGCCTTTTTGATGAACGTGTTGAAAGATCATCTAGTGGGAAAAAGAACGGAGTGGGTTATTATGTCTATGCATCCATTGCCCGCTGGATGGTGTACCATTTCCACGATACCAGTGCTTTAGCCCCCATGCGCCGCTCGGAAATTGTTGAAGACAATGAAGTTTTGAGAAGCCATGGCGGCAACATTGCCCCTTTTCTGCTGCGACTGAAAAATGAGAGGGCCTCCTGTTACGGGGAGATTGTCAGCGCCATCCGGCAGGTTATTCCTTTTTTTGATGATTTCCGTCTGGATGTACTTCGCTACGGAGAAGCGGAAAAGGTAAAACTGAGCTGGCAGCAGAAGGGCTCTGATTTTCCCATGCAGCCCTATCACCTCTCCGATGGCTCCATCCGTTTTATCTGCCTTGCTGTAGCCCTTCTGCAACCCGACCCGCCCTCCATTATTGTGATTGATGAGCCGGAACTGGGCCTGCATCCCGAAGCCATACGCATCCTTGGGGAACTGATTCTGGATGCCGCAGGACGCACCCAGATTCTTGTGGCCACCCAGTCCCCCCTTCTTCTGGATCAGTTTGCCATTGAGGATATTGTTGTTGTGAACCGCAAACATGGGCAATCCACCTTTGAGCGGCTGGAATATGATGACTTTAGGGAGTGGCTGGAGGACTATTCCGTAGGGCAGCTCTGGACAAAAAACGTGATTCAGGGAGGTACAGCCCATGGTTAGCTTTGCCGAGGTGGTGGTGCTCGTGGAGGGGCCAACGGAACAGCGCTTCGTCGCCGAAGCCATCGGTATACCGGGGATGCGTTCCGCCTGCCCGCTGTTCAATGGCTGGCTTACACAACTGGAAGCTCTGGCCGGGAGGGAAAATGGGGAAGCGTAAATCAGAAGGGTAGAATAAACATGGGTTCAGAAACAAGCTCCTGCTGAACCAGTGTTTTTTCACACTGTTCGGAATCGACCCTCTCATCCCCCATCGGGTGAAGGGTTACTGACAGCTACCAGGGGGGACTTTTATACACGGAAAGGATTTTTTCTTGACATTAGTACGTGTGCGGAATAGTTTGGGTCATTATTTTGTATACATAATAAAATTCTTTCATCCCCCCCCACATCCGCCAAGGGAGCCGCCATGAACCCAGGCCGTATTGCAGAAAATGTGGAACCCCTCACCCTCACTACCGCCGATGCTTACCCCATCGGGGCCACGCGCTTTCATGCAAGGGGCCCGGTACGGGGGCATCTTGTGGTGGCAGGTGCCCCAGGCGTTCCCCAGGCGTTTTACCGGCGTTTTGCGGACTATGCCAGCGGTCAGGGCCTGACCACCCTCACTCTGGACTACCGGGGAATCGGCAAATCAAAACCCGCAACCCTGAAGGGATTTGAGGCCAGTTTTCTGGACTGGGCATGTCGGGATCTGGCCAGTGGCGTGGATGCCATGGCCAGCGAAGGGCTTCCGCTTTTTTTCGTGGGGCATTCCTTTGGCGGTCATGCCCTGGGCCTTCTTCCCAACCACCGGAAGGTGACGGCCTGCTACACCCTTGCCGCAGGTGCGGGATGGCACGGCTGGATGCCGCCCCTGGAAAGTCTGCGCGTCCGTCTGCTGTGGAACCTCGTATTGCCCATTTTAACCCGGTGGAAGGGCTACTGTCCCGGATCTCTGGTGGGGATGGGGGAAGATCTTCCCCGTGGGGTGTATCAGCAGTGGCGGTACTGGTGCCGTTTTCCCCACTATTTTTTTGATGACCCGGACATGCCCCACATGAAATCTCTTTGTGGGGAAGTGCGTATGCCCATTGCTGCGGGATGCGCATTGGATGATCTCTGGGCCTTGCCGCCTTCGAGAGATGCGTTTATTGCGGGATATGGCAGTGCATCCGTTACAAGGGTGGATCTGGATCCTGAGCAGGAAGGGTTTGGCCCCATCGGCCATATGGGGTATTTTCGGTCTCAGGCCCAGCCCCTGTGGGAGAAGATGCTTGCATGGCTGATGGAAGAGGCATACCGGGCCGGTTTTTCCGGGGTGACGGAAAAGCCGTCTTTTTGATCCGGGAAGAGGTCAGCGGGATTTTTTTGATTTCTGAACAGGCACTGGCACCCCTTCCCATGCAGGCGTATGGAAACGCTCAAAAAGGCGGTGCAGGGAGGATCGTGGGGCAGCCACAAACAGGGCAATCCGGCAGGGAGACCCTCAGTGGGGGCCTTGCGGGGAGTGACGGACAACAAATGGAAGGGGATTTTCATGGGAGACTGGCATAAGACGGGATGCGTGCTCTGCGCCCAGAACTGCGGGCTGGAAATTCTGGTGGAAGAAGGCCGTATGGTGAAAGTAAGGCCGGATAAGGACAACCCCAGAAGCGAAGGCTATGCCTGTCGCAAGGGGCTGAATGTGCTCTATCATCAGTATCCTGCGGATCGTCTCACCCATCCCCTGAAACGGGTGGGCGATGCCTTTGTCCCCATTTCCTGGGATCAGGCCATGGAGGAAATTGCGGAAAAACTGAAAACCGGCCTTGCTGCCCACGGCCCCCGCTCCTTTGCCTATCTGGGAGCTTCCGCCCAGGGGGGACACATGGAAGCGGGGTTTGGGGTAAGCCTCATGCGGGCCTTCGGTTCCCAGAACCTCTACACTTCCGCAGGTCAGGAGTTCAGCGGAACCTGGTGGGTGCAGGGCCGCATGTTCGGGAAACAGTATATCCTCACCGGCCCGGATGAGCATGAAACCGAGATGCTGGTGGCCTGGGGCTGGAACGGGATGCAGAGCCATCAGATGCCCAAGACCCCTAAGGTGCTGAAGGAAATCAGCAAAGATCCCCAGCGCCTTCTCGTGGCAGTCGATCCCAGAAAAAGCGAAACCGCTGAAATTGCGGATATCCACCTTGCCCTCCGGCCCGGAACGGATGCCCTCCTCATCAAGGCCATGATCGCCATTCTGGTGCAGGAAGGCTGGGAGAAAAGAGAATACCTCGAAGCCCATTGCGAGGGCTGGGAGCGTATCCGCCCCTGGTTTGAAAATTTTGACAGCAGGGCCGCCCTTGAAGTCTGCGGTCTTGTCTATGAAACCGTTCATGAACTCTGCCGCCTCATGGCCACCCGCCGCTGGGGCTTTCATCCGGATCTTGGCATCTACATGGGCAGGCACAGTACCCTCAACTCCTATCTCCTCAATGTGCTGGGCGCTGTCTGCGGTATTTTCGGACAAAGGGGCGGCAACATCATCCCCGGTATGGTCATGCCCTTAGGCTTTCATGCGGATGAGCGCAGTGAAAAGGTCTGGAAATCCGCCGTGACCGGAATGCCTCCTGCCGCAGCCGGGTCTTTTCCCTGTAGCATCCTGTCCGAAGAAATCCTCACCGATCACAAAGACCGCATCCGCTCCATCATCGTGAGCACCTGCAATCCTCTGCGTTCCTGGCCGGATACCAAGGCTCTGGAAAAGGCCTTCTCCAGCCTCGATCTTCTCGTGGTCTGTGACATGGTCATGAGCGAAACCGCCCGTCTGGCCCACTATGTGCTGCCCTGTCGCAGTTTCTATGAAGCTTATGACGGAACTTTCTTCCCGTGGACCTATCCGGAAGTGTATTTCCAGCTGCGAAGGCCCCTTGTGACCCCCCATGGGGAAAGCCTTGAAGCCTCGCAGATTTTCACCCTGCTTGCGGACAGGCTGGGCCTGATCCCGGAAATTCCGGAAAAGGTGATGGAAGCCGCATCCAAAGACCGCATGACCTTTGGCGCGGAACTCATGGGCTGGATTGCAGACCATCCGGAGCACCTTTCCAAAATGCTCTTCATTCTGGGAAAAACCCTGGGCAGGGCCTGGGACAGTGCGGCCCTTGCGGCCCTCTGGGGCATGATGATGACGGCCCCGAAGTCTTTCAGAAAAAATGCGGCCCGCGCCGGATTTGAAACGGGCTTTGACATGGGCGACCGGATCTTTCAGGCCCTGCTGGATCATCCCCAGGGACTCTGGGTCGGGAAGGTGGATACGGAAAACAATCTGAAAGAAGTCAAAACCCCTTCCGGAAAAATTGATCTCTTCATTGGGGAGCTGGCGGAAAAGGCGGCAAGCCTGAATGCAGAAGAAGAAATAAAGGCCCTGACCCTGCCGGAGGATTTTCCGCTGGTTCTCAATGCCGGACGGCACCGCTCCACCAACATGAACACCCAGATGCGTAACCCGGAATGGATTCAGGGAAAGCGGGGCTGCACCATCGCCGTGCATCCCGAAGAGGCCGCAAAACTGGGGCTTCAGGACAAAGATACCGTCCGCGTGGTCACGGAAGGGGGCAGTGCCGTTGGCGAGCTGGAGGTGAAAGAGGACGTGCGGCCGGGCATGGTGCTGATTCCCCATGGTTTTGGTCTTATCTATAACGGGGTGAAATGGGGCTTTAATGTGAACGATCTTACGCTGCACACCCACCGGGATCCCATCGGAACGCCCCTTCACCGTTTTGTACCGTGCAGGCTTGAGGTCTGTGGGGAAGGGAAGGGGCTGTGACCATGGAGATCCGGGGAGTATCCGTTGACGCTTATCTTGAAAAAGTCAGGGCCTTTCACGGTCATCTGGCTCCGGGCATGGTCTGTGGCGGTTTCATGGTGGAGCTGGCCTTTCAGAGCCTTCCCGAAGGGGGGCTGTACGATGCCATTGCAGAAACCAGGGCCTGTCTGCCCGATGCCATTCAGGTGCTTACCCCCTGCACCATCGGAAACGGCTGGCTGCGCATTGAGGATACGGGCCGTTTTGCCATTCTCCTCTATGACAAGCACACGGGGCAGGGGGTGCGGGTGGCTCTGGATCCGGAGCGTCTTAAAAAGTGGCCGGAAGTCCATGTCTGGGCCATGAAGCTGAAGCCCAAAAAGGAGCAGGATAAAAAACGGCTTTTCAGTGAAATCATCGAAGCGGGTTTCGGGCTGTACAAGGTGGAGCGGATTGTTGTGGACCGGAAGCGCTTTCCCAAAAAAGGCCGGATTTTCACCTGCCCGGACTGTGGCGAAAGTTTCAGGGGATCGGAGCCGGGGGCTTGTGAGGCCTGCATGGGCAGGGTGGCGTTTTCTCCTTTGCGGGAGGAGCGTTCCGGAATGCAGGTTCTTCCCGTGGAAGAGGCCGGGGGACGGAAAGCCCTGCACGACATGACCCGCATTGAGCCGGGCATTTCCAAGGGGGCGGCCATTGTGAAGGGCCAGAGTCTTGGGGATGCGGATATCCTGCTCTTAAAATCCATGGGCCGGGAAAGGGTCTATGTAGAAGAGATCGGGGTGGAAGAAATCGGGATTGAAGAGAACGGGGGAGAAGGGAAGGGGCCTGAGAACAGAGGCGAGGCCCTTCTCCATGAAAACGAGGCAGCCCTTGCCTTTGCGGAAAAAATGGCAGGCTCCGGCATCGGCTACCTTCCCTTTCCGAGAGAAGGAAAGATTGATTTCACGGCAAAGCAGGGGGGGATTTTCCGTGTGAACCGGGAACGCCTCCTCCGCTTCAACCGCTGTGAGGGGGTGATGTGCGCCACCCGCAGGAATTACAGTCCCGTAAGCTCTGGCATGGTGCTGGGCGGCACACGGGCCATCCCCCTTTTCCTTGAAAAAAGGGCCTTTGACAGGGCCATGGAGGTTTTGGCCGAAGGCCCGCTGTTTTCCCTTGCTCCCTATGTTTTTTCACGGCTGGGAGTTCTTGTGACGGGAACGGAGGTGTTTGAAGGCCGGGTCAGGGACGGGTTCCTGCCCATTCTGGAAGGTCTTGCGGCGGAGTATGATCTTAAAGTCACGGAAAGCCGGATATGCCCGGACGATGCGAAAAAGATCGCAAAAGCCGCTTCGGAGATGGTGGCGGGAGGGGCTGAGGTGCTGGTGGTGACCGGAGGCCTTTCCGTGGATCCCGATGACGTGACCCGAAAGGCCCTTCAGGAGGCGGGCCTTGTGGATGAGGTCTATGGGGCGCCTGTGCTTCCCGGAGCCATGACCCTCACCGGACGCATTGCCTCCACCCGCATCCTTGGGGTTCCCGCGGGGGCTTTGTATTCTGCACCTACAGCCATGGACTTTCTTCTGCCCTGGCTCCTTGCCGATCTTCCCATCACGCGGGCCGACATGGCAAGCCTCGGGGAAGGCGGTTTTCTCGATGCCGGACGCAGGAAATTTAAGGGAAATCCATGACCGGTAAAAAACCATGAGAAACGACTGCACGGGCGTTATCCTTGCAGGCGGGCGCAGCACCCGCTACGGAGGGCGGAACAAGGCCCTGGTACCCTTTGGAGAGGGCCGCCTCATGGATGCCGTGCTCAGACCCATGACAGAGGTTTTTGGCGAAAAACTCCTCATCGTGAGCCGGGAAACCGGCCTCTATGGGGAGTTTGGTTTTCCCGTGGTACAGGATGTCCTTCCCTTTCCCGGAGCCGCCACGGGCATTCATGCAGGCCTTTTTCATGCGAAAACGGATACCGTTTTTGTGGTGGCCTGCGACATGCCCTTCATACGGCCGGAGCTGATCCGCCTTGTGCTTTCCCACATGCATCCTCCCCTCCTAGCCCTTTTTCCCTGCCATGGAAATACCCATCTGGAACCCCTGTGCGCCGCCTACCACAGGGACGGCCTTCCTGTCCTTGAAAGCCACATCCTTGAAGGTAAAAGCAAGGTGCAGTGGATTTTTACAGGGGAGCAGAAGGGCCTTGTTCCGGAAATGCTGCTGAGGGCAGCGGATGAAGGTCTGAAATCATTTATCAACATCAACTCTCCTGAGGATGCGAAGCAGGCGGGAGGGGGCGTTTCTTGTGGGAAAATGCGGTGATCGGAAATAAAATCTTGCCATGGGAAGAGAGGCAGGATAAGGGAAAAACATCGTTTCAGGGCTGAAGAGAGGTGGGATGGGGAAAGAAAATCCGCCCCTGAAAACTTGCAGCATAAGAGTGATGGGGAGGGTATTCCGACCTTTTTTCCATGTTTTGGGGCTGGATAGCGGAATACATGGAAAGTCAGGTTTTTTGGGATAAACGGACAAGGGCTGAACAGGATTTTCCATGTTTTGCCCCTGAATATGAGAATAAACGGAAAATTTTCCAGATATAGGGACGGATAACATGGAAAAATTTCCATTTATTGAACTGTTGGTTTTTGAGTCCACCGACATTTTGTTCTTTCCGGAATTTCTCATTTCATAAACTGAAATAAAAATTCAGGATCTCGTTTTAAGGGTAATTTTAATAACCCCTGTTTTTTTACTTTGAGCAATCTCTTAAAAAGGGTTATTCATTTTAACAGAAAAATAAACAGGTTCCATGGTTTCGGTTTTAACGTCGTAGTAACGAAAATTTAAAGTGAATAAAAACAGAACTATTTTAATGATAAAGCAATTTGAACATTGCCATAAAATTCAGCTTTAAAGTTATTCCAAACCAACAAGTTCATAAACTCAGACCCAAAAAGCCGTACACTGTTTTCTTTTTTATTGAGTCTGTCGTTTAATAAAAATTTTAATAATTTCAACCGGTGTGGTCGGCTTTTTGTGCTGGTTATTCCGGCGTTAAAAAACATTCTATAAACATGGGGTATAGATGGGCAAAGAATTACAAAAACTGAAACGCAGAAAAGCAGCGTTAAAACAAATTGAAGATATAGAAAAGAAATGTGATAGCGCTCTTGTCATTCATTATTCCTGCGAATCTTTTTATGACATTAAAGATGGACATACCCCACGTGTTACTTCAATTGCTATAAGAAATTATTCAACTGGACAAACTTCTTCTTTTTCCATTAGTAAGTGTGCAGAACAACAAGGAGCGACTGTAGATGAAATTGATGGTCGCTATGATGAATTTGAGAAGCAGATGTTGGATGAATATTTCGATTTCATTAAATCAAGACATGGTTATAATTTCATCCATTGGAATATGCGCGATATTAATTACGGTTTTCAAGCTATAGAGCACCGATATAGTGTCCTTGGTGGAACTCCCTTCGTTATTGATGACACACGAAAATTTGATTTAGCGAGGGCTATAATTGCAATATATGGTGTTGGGTATATTGGCCATAAGCCAAATGGCCGTCTACATAATTTAGTTGAATTAAATAAAATGACAACAAGAGATGCTTTGACTGGTGCTGAAGAAGCTGAAGCATTTAATAATAAAGAATTTGTTAAATTGCACCAGTCAACACTTAGAAAAGCCGACATCTTGTCCAATATATTGGAGCGTACCATTGATGGCTCGCTTAAGACAAAAGCTACATGGTGGGAAATCAATGGAGTGCATCCTGCAATATTAATTGAGGTTGCTACCAAACACTGGCTTTGGACGCTACTTACTGTAATAGCAACTATTACTGGAATTTTTGCAACAATTATGGGGTTTTTTAACAAATAAATGCAGGGGACGCAAAAAGCCGCGCCCCTGATTTCAGCGTTATGCATCAAGGAGTAGTCATGAAGTTTGAGGTAGGCGGCGTTGTCGATTCCGATCACTGCACTGCTTTGACTCATGAAATGTTCAGGTGTCATGACGAGTTTCAGCGGTTCACACATTACGCCACCATCATGATTATGAAAGGGCGTACCCGAGAGGTTTCTTATCGAGCCTATAATGCGTATTCAAGCTTCGTGCATCACCTGTACGAGTTTGTTTTGGGGTGTAATGCTCGTGATTCCGGCAACACGAAGATAACGAACAAGAGAGGTGAGGAACGAACCCTTATAATTGACAGTTACATAATGCATCACGCGCAGCGTGTGATGGACCAATATCGTGATGCCATTAAAGATGGCCGCGCGCCTGACTGGGTAAACGACATAGGTTTTTATGATGTAAAGGTGCCTGAGGAGTTTGCAAAGGACTTTCGAGAATACCGGAACAAGGTCTGTGGGCATGTCGCCTATGAAAGATCATCTAAGCTCAGCCTCACTCAGTTCTACGACAAGTACCATAAATATATTTACTATCTCTATCGGGACTCCTTGGGATGGTGGGGACCAAAAGACGGTGAATTTCCTGACCTGAAAGAGATCACCGATTTCTGTGTCTGGATAGAAAATCAGAATGCATAACCAAGCAATTAAATTCGCTCCCTACGGTCGCCGGACGCTCGTTCCTCGCGCCGTTTATTGCGGGCGTTAGCCTCTAAACAGAGATTCATTTTCAGGAAGTTACAATGCAAAACCATAACTACATCATCAGAACAATGAGCCAAAAAGAAGTGGACATTGCCATTGAGTGGGCAGCAAAAGAGGGATGGAACCCGGGCTTCTATGATGCCGAATGCTATTTCACAGCAGATCCGAACGGTTTTTTCATCGGTCTGATTGGCGATGAACCCATTGCCACAGTTTCTGCGATCAAATATGGTGATTCCTTTGGCTTTCTGGGATTTTACATTGTTAAATCAGAACATCGTGGCAAAGGATATGGAATTCAGATCTGGAACGCCGCTCTTCAATATCTTGAAGGTCGGAACATTGGTCTTGACGGTGTCGTTGCGCAGCAAGAAAACTATAAAAAATCCGGCTTTAAACCGGCCTATCGTAACATCCGCTACGAAGGAAAGTTCGTTAGCTCTTTCCCCTCCGACTCAGAAATCATAGAGCTTTCCAGATTGCCTTTTGAAACCATTGTTTCATATGATCAATCCCTTTTTCCTGAAAACCGATCTCGCTTTATTAATTCCTGGATCAATCAACCTGACGGTTATTCTCTGGGAATCATGCGCAATGGAAAACTTTCAGGTTATGGCACCATCCGGGCATGTCGCATCGGGTACAAAATCGGTCCTCTATTTGCGGACACCCCGGAATTAGCCGAATCCCTTTTTCTTGCCATAAAATCCAAAGTGAAATCTGCGGAAACGGTTTTCCTCGATGTACCAGAGGTGAATCAGTCGGCCGTAGCATTGGCTGAGCGCTATAACATGAAAGTGTCGTTTGCAACCGCCAGAATGTACACAGGGGAACTTCCTGATATGTCGGTTAATCGTATTTTTGGAGTAACATCTTTTGAAATAGGATGACCGATGAATGGAGGCTGACAAATAAGGATAGATCGTGTGAGGAACGAACCACGATCTCATCCCATGTTGAACCAGCCCGTAACGGCACACCCCAAAACCTGAGAGGGTTTTTATTATCTGATTACCACCCTGACTCAGCCATGCAGTCGCAGATTTTGCCCATGCAGCACTAAACTCATCGTTCCCACCCTCCAGCGTCTTGAATCCCGGAACACTGTCATGCCCCCAAAGCCTGTAGGAAGTCCAGAAACCGGAAACTCCCCATGTTTGGGTCTGGATTGTCCCGACGCTTCGTCGGTACCCATTTCCCTGAAAAGGAATTCCCGAGGATACTGGCCTTGGGCGCAGGAGCGCCCGGTATGGCGTTCCCACGCTGGAGCATGGGAACGATAGCTGAAGAAAGATGGAGGGGCATCCCTTTCAGTTTTGCATAATGATCGCCGCATCATCAATGATGACGGCCGCATTTTTTAAATGGGAACCCGCGCTCTGGATGCGGGTTCCGGCATTGTGTACACTGGTGCCCGCATTCTGGATGGAAGATCCCGCGCTTTCCAGTTTGGATCCTGCGGCGTGCAGCTGGGTACCGATGGCCTTCACACAGGTGCCCAGGGCCTGGGTTTGCTCGGCCACGGCATCAATGCGATCCCCTATGGCCTTGGTTTCTTCACCGATGGCCGTGGTCACCGCCGCCTTCACGGTCTGATGGCTGGCCACAGCCTGGGCCATTTCTCCTGTGACCTCGTTCAGCGTTGCCGTCACCTTTCCTTTCTCTCCCTCGACCACATTGTAGGTGCCGATGGCGGCCTGTTTGGCTGCGAGAACCTTCAGTTCATTTGTCAGTACCCGTTCCTCACTTCCCTTTAGTGTCCAGTGCAGCGGGGCGTAACCGCCGACACCGCCCAGCATCAGCTCTGTCTTCACCCCTACATTGAAGCCTATGGATGCCCCCAGAACGCCATCCCCACTTTCGCCAAGAACGAGTTTGTTCCACGCGCTTCCCCGAAGTTCAAAGGGGCCGAGGGAGAAGAGACGGATGCCTTCATCGCTGAAAAAGTGTTCATCGTTTTCATCGCCTGAGGATTCCGGTTCTGGCGGATCAGGCGGATCAGGTGGATCAGGTGGATCAGGTGGATCAGGCGGATCAGGCGGTTCTGGTGGATCAGGTGGATCAGGCGGATCAGGTGGATCAGGTGGATCAGGCGGATCAGGCGGATCAGGCGGATCAGGTGGATCAGGCGGATCTGGCGGATCAGGCGGATCTGGCGGATCTGGTGGATCAGGCGGATCTGGTGGATCTGGTGGATCTGGCGGATCAGGTGGATCAGGTGGATCAGGTGGATCAGGTGGATCAGGTGGATCAGGTGGATCTGGTGGATCAGGTGGATCAGGCGGATCAGGCGGATCTGGCGGATCTGGTGGGTCGGGTGGATCAGTCGGCGGATCATTGGGAGCACCGATGCGGATAAAGGAATTGGCCGCAGGGGAGTGCATGAGAATCCGCTGTTTTCCCGCCTGATCTTCCATGTGCATGACGTTGCCGCTGCCGGATACCAGACGAACCTGGGTCTGGTTGCTGTCCTTCACGGGGCTGGGGGTTTCGGCGTTGGGGATGGCACCGGAGATCACGGGCCGGTCCGGATCGCCCTCAAGGAAGGAAAGCAGCACCTCCGTCCCCTTGTGCAGGGGGGCGTGAAAGCCCATGCCTTCTCCGGCATAGGGCTGCATCATGCGCACCCAGGCTGAGGCCTTGCCCCCTTTGCGGCCGGAAAGGTCAAAGGGCAGAATGACCTTGTAGCGGCCATGGGCATCCAGTTCCGCGTAGGTTCCGGAGCCTGCGGCGTCGATTCTGGCGGAAAGGCTGCCCGTGATCCGGGGTCTGGGGGTGACACGTTCCGGCCGGAACTGGGTGGTGGCGGGAATGCAGGTGAAGGTGTTGCGGTAGAAGAGTTCGTCCCGTCCCTCAATCCCCTGTATGCCGAGGCCGCTGATGAGGTAGCGTTCCTGACTGCCCTCGTGGCGCACGGTGGTGGTGAGGTAGGGCTGGTTGAAGTCCGGGTGGTAGTGGCGCTCCAGGGTGAAGAGATACCCCGGCCTGAGGGCGGGAATGGCGGAAAGACCATGGAAGATTTTTTCCCGGCAGCGGTATTCCTCGGCCCGTATGCGGGCCAGACGTTCGCCCTCGCTTCTTTCCTGAAAATTCTCTCCGTAGAGATAGATTCTGCCCCGTCCGCCTTCCCGCACCGCTGTTTCCACACGGAGATCGAGGCTCGGTTTCATGTCGTTGTAGTCCTTCATGAGGAGAGAGGCGGGCAGGGGGCTCTGCTTTAAGGAAAAACGCTTGATGACCTTCCCGGCTTCCGTTCCGTCGAGGCCGGAGGGCGGGGAATAGGCAAAGGTCTCGTGTCCTTCAAGGGGGGTGTGGGCGATGCGGGTGTCCGAGGCCAGCATTTTTTCCCCTTCTTTTCCCTGTTCAAACCAGTAATAGGCGCCTTCCCGTTCCAGCCATCTGGACACAAAGGTGAAGTGGGATTCCCCATACTGACAGAGGCAGGCAAGGGGCTGGCTTTTTTCTTTGAGGAGAAAGGAAAAATCCAGCCCTGGAGAAAGACCGCCGTCCTGAAGCACCGTTGAAAGAAACTCTTCGGGTTTTTTGTTGAGAAACACCTGGTTGTGCCGGGTGAGGGTCAGCCACCAGAGCCTCGGCCTCAGCTCCGCCCTGTAGAAAACATGGGGGCCTGCCTCGTGTAATTGTTCAAAGGAAGCGAGAATCCCGTGAAAGGGCAGATCCGGGCCCTGGGAAAAAAGGCCCTTGATGGTGAAGGTGGCGGGGTTTTGCAGAACTGCCGTGAGATCCACATCCTTTTTTTCGGAAATCAGGAGAATGTCAAAACAGTACAGTGTGGACAGCCCTTCCTCGCCGGAAAAATGCACCACCGTGAAGGTGTCTGCGGGCAAGGCCCGGCTTTCAAAGGAAAAGGCATTTTCTTTCAGTGTCGGCATAGGGGTTCCTTCCCGTTTTTAAGGGGCTTCCGGAGTGGAAGGGACAGAACCGGAAGAAACGGCCGGATCTTCCACAACAAGTTCCATGCGTCTTTCGCTCAGGAGAATCCGGGGTTCCTTTTTCGGCAGGGACTGGGTTTCGGTTCGCAGATGCAGGACAATACGCAGGAAGTTTTCATGGATTCCCAGCACCATCCGCTGGATATCCGGATCTTCCAGCCCTGTGCTGAGAAGGGTTTCACTGCGCCAGTTTCCCGGAAGATCCAGCACCCATCGGGCCGGATTTTCCATGAAAAAAATCCCTGGTGCCGGAAAGGGCTGGTCTGCGGTGAACAGGAGATGCAGCCCCGTCGCATCCCTGCGGAACTCATGGCGGAGAAGTGTGGAAACCCCGCCATGATCCGGGAGAAGGGGGATTTTTTTTCTGGATACGGTCGGCTGTTTTACGGGTGGGGCAGGGGCAGGGGCAGGGGCTGGGTCGGGATCGGCCAGATTTTCCCCGGCCTTTTCCAGATTTTCTGCAATGCGGTAGCGGATGGTCTTTTCTTCCTGAATCAGGAGGGTTTCCGTGTGGTGGAGGGTCTCCCGGATATCCCCCGTCCATTTCTGGGCCGACATCTGTTTCAGGGCCTGGGGCAGAAGGGGCAGATCCTGACCTGCGGTAAGGAAAAAAAGGGTGAGGGCCGCAGCAAAAAAGACTGTCACCATGTACCAGAGGGTTTTCGGAGAGGTCAGGGGGGTCATGGCTGCCCTCCATTCGAACCGGAAGAGGCCGGATTCTCCGGGGTCTCATACCGCAGGCTTGGGGAACCCAGACCTGCCCAGCATTGGGCGGCCTGATCCGGGATTTTCAGGGGAGGATAGTCTTCCAGAAGGATGAGGGGGGCGGCATTCTGGAGGGTATAGCGGACCTGTACGGACTGAATGCCCAGATCCTTCAGCAGGGCGCTTTGGCCGGGAAAATCCGCAGGGGCATAGGTTCGGGTTCCGGAGCGGAAATCCCGGAGAAAATCCCGGAATCCCCAGGGGCCTTTCCAGGTGTGGGTGAGGGTCGTTTCTCTGAAAAAGATGCTTAAGGTCACGTCTTCACAGGTATCCGGTTTCCAGTTGAAATCCATGGATTCCGGGAAATTGAAGTTGTTGAGGCTTTGTGCGCCTTCGGCGCATTGCAGGGTAAGCCGGGTCTGATAGGGTTCCGTCCGGGCACCTTTGTTCACACGGGTGGGCAGGGTGGCAATGGAAACGGTGTACTGGGGCTGAAGCTGCTGACGTCTGATGGCTCCCTGATCCAGAAAGTGGAGAAACTCCGGATGGAAGGGAAAGGGAACATGGAGCCAGGAGCCTGCGCCCCATCCCTCCCCATCCCGTTGCAAAAAGGGTCTGGCGGCTTCTTCCAGAAAGTTCTGCACGGTACCTTTTTCTCCAAAAAGGGCCTGCCAGAGTTCCCGCTGGGGGGTGTACCGGGTTTCCGCCACCACGGCGGACTGCCAGAGACTGTTGAGGGCGCAGGCACTTTCCTGGGTATTCAGCCTCACCATAAACAGCAGAGGCCCTTCCATGAGATCCCAGAGCAGGCTGTCCCGAAGTGTTCCTGGGGTCAGGTGGTTGCGTATTTTCTGAAGAGACGCCAGGGCCTGTTCCAGGGGAGAGGTCTCCGTGTTCTGACCGGTGTGGCCGTAATGCCGGGAAGCGAAACGGAAGGCCGCATCCATACTGGCCGTATCCGTGATGAAGGTGCCCATCTGCTGCATGTAGAGGGAAAACGCCTCCACAGCCATGGCCTGCTGCATCCGGCTGGCCTGGGCCTCCAGGGTCTGGAGCCTGAGGGCAATTTTTTCGCCCAGGCTGGCCTGCTCCTGTCTGGCCCGGTAGGCCTTCATCATGTCGGTCAGTTCCCCTGCCAGCCGGGTCTCTTCTTCTCCGGAAAGGAGGGTGCGGACAGCGCTGAATTCCAGGTTCATGCGCTCAATGAGCCGGAAATAGGGATTGTCCAGGGTGGCCATGGCGGCTTCTGCATTGAGCCAGTCGTTGCGGGTGAGGAACTTGGCTGTGCCAAGGTCAAAATGTCTTGCGAAATCAGACCACTGTACATGGAGTTCCCGTGCATACCAGTTCCAGAACAGGACGCTGCGCTGCTCAAAATCCTTCTCATCCGGGGCAATGAGGGCAATTTTACGGAGAAGCTCCCGGATTTCCTTCTGTCCTTTTTCGGTGAAGGCAGCGGAAACCGGAACGGCCTGCTTCACCCGGCCCGGCCCGATCCAGAAATCTTCCAGTGTCACGGCGGAGACGCCAGGCCGGGTATGGGCCCAGGCGGCCAGCCAGTGCAGATTCCGGCCCCGGATGTCAAGAAATTCACGGGCCTGCACCTGCAAGGCGCTGCGCTCATTCCGGATCAGATCCGGGCTGTCCTCCCAGGCCACATAGGCGCGGTACATATCGGGGAAAAAAGCGGCTGTTTCTGGCATTTTTCCATCAAAGGCCAGGGCCAGAATCCGGATGGGATCTTCCCCGTCAGGCACTGAAGGGTCTGGCGGTATCTCCTTTTCCCTCTCATGGAGGAGGGTGACGCGCCAGACAAGATGTTCCAGATAGGGATTGATGGCTTTGTCCTGTTCTTCTCCTTTCAGGGAGGCGAATTTTTCCTGTATCCGTATGCTTGTCGGGGTCAGGATGAAATCCCGGAACCAGATGGTGTACTGCTGCTTGAGTCCTTCCAGGGCCTGCTGTCCCTGGGGAAATCCCAGATACGACAGGACAGGGTGGTGCAGCCGGGTTTCCATTTCGGCAATTCTGTCCTGTAACAGCCCCAGAGTGAGCATGTCCTGGGCCAGCTCTTTTCCCAGTGCCGGTTTTTGTTCAAAGGCGGCGTGTACGGGGGCCATGGCCTGACGGATATGGCGGTAGGAGAGGCTGGCAAGGCCCGTGACCGTCAGTAGGAGGAGCAGCCAGGCCGCCAGGGCCAGGTGGGTGGTGGCCTTCTGCCAGGAAAGATATTCGGCCAGGGGAAGAAAGCCGCTGCGATCCCTGGGCAGAATGGCCTCAAAGAAATCGTGGAGAAAAATTCCCTTTGCGGTTTCGGGCAAGGCCCAGCTCTGCCCCTTCATGCTTTCCATCGTGTTGAAAATTCTGGAACGGGCCAGGCCGGACTGTCTGGCACTGGAAAGGAACAGACCCCTGAGAAAGGGGGTTTCCTGATAGGGATTTTTCTGGAAGGCCGCTTCGCTGAAGGCTTTTATGGCAGGGCCGAGGGCTTTGAATTCATCGGGAAAGACAAAGGCCGAACCGCCAGCAATACCGATATCTGTGGGCAGGTGCAGGCGCAGGGCCTTCAGCTTTTCGCCCAGCCGGGCCATCGCCTCTTCGAGGAAAGCTTCCGGATCACGGGTTGCTTCCGGATTGAGCTGGCCCATGGCCTGATTTCTGAGGGCTTCCGGCAGCCACTGTGCAAATGTGTCCATGCCCAGCACCTGATCCAGCTTGGTGATGAGGATGTACACGGGAAATTTCGCCCCCAGTACCCGCATGAGCTGATCCATGCGCATACGGACGGAACGTCCATAGGCCGTGAGACTGTCCGTATCCCCGGAAAGCAGCCTGTCTGCGGGCAGGGTGAGGATGAGACCGTTCAGAGGTTCCTTGCGCCGGTACCGGCCCAGAAGCCCGAGGAAGGTTTCCCACTCCTTTCTGTCTTTGTCATCTGCGGGAATGGCGTAGCGGCCCGCCGTATCCAGCACCACGGCGTTCTGGAAAAACCACCAGTCACAGTTGCGGGTGCTGGCCATGCCCGGAGTGGGGCCGACATCCGTGAGGATGCTGTGTACCCGTGCGTGGGCAATGGCGGTTGATTTTCCGGAACCGCTTTCTCCAAAGACCATGAACCAGGGCAGGGTGTAAAGGGGATCACCCCTGTGCCGCAGTCTCGACTGTCGCAGGGTGGCCACGGCGGCGGCCCAGCGTTCCTGAAGGGCGGTGAGGTTTCTCTGCTCTTCCGCAGGCGCCATGCGGATGGCCTCGTTGTCCTGATCCACCACCCTGCGGATGAAGCGGGCTTCCCGTCTGCGGTAGTAGTACCGCCGCAGAAAGAGGATAAAAAACACGAGGGACAGTACCGCAGCCAGTGCCAGGGCCACTGTCCAGCGGGGCCAGCCCATGTGTCCCGCCAGCAGCCAGAGTCCGGCGGCAAGGGCGAGAAAAAGGAGCAGAAAGAGAAGAATTTTCAGGGCCGTAATGAAGATTCGGGTCATGGCATGAATCCCGGTGACACCTCAGAGGGTTGACGAAAGTGCCTGAAGCCAGTTGCCGACAAAGGCGGAAAGCAGGGAGCCGAAGGCCGTGAGCAGGGCTGCCGTGAGCAGGGCCGGTGCTCCGAACAGAAAGGCCATACGGATGGCGTTTCCGGATCGGGAAGGCCGGGGGGGGAAACAGGAAGGATCGTAGAGACCGGAGAAGGCCTTTTTTCCCGCCTCCGGATCCGTACCGTAAACCTTTTCCGTAAGGGTACGGATCAGGCTCTCAATCCGGGCCTTTCCCGCCAGATCATGGCAGCAGCCCCGGAAGCCCAGATGCAGACAGGCAAGATAGACTTCCAGAACATCCCGTTTCTGTTCGCCATGCTGTGGGCCTCCGGGAAGGCCTCCTTCTTCCGTATCGGCCCCCTCTTCCGTCAGAAGGGTTTCGAGACGGGTATAAAATTCCTCCCCCCCATTGCCCGTATCAAAATGCTGCTGCTGAAGTTTCCGGCCCATCCATTCCCGTCTTCCGGGCCAGGAGGAGGTCAGAATGCTTTCATCGGCAAAGGCACATACGGCAAAAAGGGCCTGAACCGCCTGATCCGGATTCTTCTTCAGCGCCTTTGTCATGGCCTGATCCAGCAGCTTTTCCATGTCCGCCCTGGCTGTGGCAAAGGGCAGGCTTTCCGGCGTCTGGGGAGAGGCGAGAAGGGCAGCAAAGGCCATGGGCGGGGTGAATGCGTCGGTCAGTGTCATGGCTACCTCATCAGTACGGCAAGCTGGGCGTCGAGATCCTCCGGCGCTTCAGGCCAGTGCAGGGAGAGGCTGCCGCTTTTTTCCACATCCGGCCAGAGGGTTCCTTCCCTGTGGATACGGAAATACACGGCACCCTGACGTCTCGGCATTCCCGGAGGCGGACTCTTGGACAGGCTGAGGGCCAGACCCGGCAGGGCGCGTACCAGAAGGGACTCCATGCGTTCTGTGGCGGCAAGCTTCAGCATCCGGGAGGCAGAAAGCGCAAGCGCTTCTGCCTGAAGGGTTCCGGAGTGCAGCACCATCCAGTATTCGCTGCCCGAAGACTGGGTTTCATCGAGAATCTGCCGGGGAATCCGGGCTGTTCTGTAGTCTGCCTGAAGATCAAAGTTTGTGACAAAGCGGGGGCCTGCGGAAATGCCGTCCAGCAGTTTGAGAAGAATCTCCCGGATCGCCAGAAAACAGGGGCCCGGATTGTCATGGCTGTAGGGCGCAAGCCCCCTTTCCCCTTCAGTCCTGTCGTCTTCAGAGTGTTCTCCGGGCAGGATGGTATGGAGGGAAAAAACCGAGAGCTCCGCAGCCAGTTCCGCCAGAAGGCCATAGGCATTCCAGGGAGAAAGGAAAGGGGCGCTTCCCATGTGATCCATCCGGATGGTGAAGCGGGAGAGGGTACGCAGGGCCATGAGCATGAAGGTGACTTCCGAGGATTCCACGGTACCCAGGGACAGGTTTCTGTAGCCCTCAAGCTGGCGGGCCTTGCCCAGCACCCAGTCCCGGATTTCCTTAAAAATGCGGGAAAGCAGGGGAGAGGCGCAGAGGCTCAGGCAGGGGGGGGTAAACTCCGTATCCAGGACAATGCGATCTTCCTGACGTAAAAGACGGGCCAGGGGAAGCTGTTCCATCATCCCCACCTGATCCAGCTCATCCTCAAAAACAAAGTGCAGGACATGGGTCAGGCGCTGTACTTCGGCCACAGGCCCGCCTGCGTACATATCGGCAACCCTGTCAGGGACAGAGGAGGTGACAAGGCGGGTGGGGACAGATCCCATGTCCGCCTTGTGCGGCACCACGGTGACGTTGGCTTCCTCGGGTCTCAGCACCCGGACTCCGGCAAAAACCCGGAGGCTTCCCCCTGCGGGGATGGAAGCGGCATTCACTGACCTGCCAGCGCATACGGCATTGCCGGGAACGGTGAGGATCTGGGAGCTGCCGGGAAAGAGCAGGGAAAGTTCGCTGATTTCAAGACGGCCTGCGGCCAGGGATGCGGGATTCAGCCCCCCGGAAACCAGCCCCCAGAAAAAGGGGGCCAGACGGGGCAGCAGGGGAGAAAGCTGACCCTCCATCTGGGTCTGGAGGATCTGGAAATGCTGGGGCTGGAGGAAAAGCCCCTGATGCCAGTAAATGGGCCCTTCACTCATTTTTCAACTCCCATCAGCTGGAGGGAACGGTCATCCAGCAGAAGATCCAGGGACAGTGTCCCCGGATTGTAGACCCTGGAAGACCAGGGCCACCATCCGTGCCTGCGGTGGCTGGTCAGGGGAAAGGTGTAGAGCCGGGTGACAAGACCGGGTTCCGGCTGGTTGTAGCCTGCCACCAGCCCCACATGGCGGGCCCCTTCGGCTCTGTCCAGAAGCAGGGTGCGTTTCTCTCCGGGCTGGATGAAGTGGCGTTCCACCTGCACCACCGCAGGGTCAAAGCGTTCACACTGGAGCAGCTTGTGAATGCCGCCGGGTGTGGCCGCGAGTTCCTGAAAAGCTGCGGGTGCGGAAAGCTGGTAGGTACAGAGCATGAGGTTGTAGGCAAAACCTTCCGAATAATTAAGAAAACTTAAGGCTTCGATGTTGAGGGCAAGACCCTTTGGCATATAGTTCCAGTGAACCGCCTCCGGACTGGGGGCATTCTGGGGGCTTTCCCAGGGTTTGGGCTGGGTCGCCTGCTGGCAGGAGGCAAGAAAAATCAGCACAAGGGCAGCCAGGCAGAACTTTCCGGAAACAGAATATCCGGAAAATTTTTCGAGGATCGTATGTACCTGCCTGTACGGGCTGGGCCAGAAAAACATAGAAAACCTCTCGGGAAATGGACGTCAGCTTCACAAAATCTGATTACCACCCTGACTCAGCCATGCAGTCGCAGATTTTGCCCATGCAGCACTGAACTCATCGTTCCCACGCTCCAGCGTGGGGATGCATCTTAAGACGCTCCAGCGTCTTGAATCCCGGAACACTGTCATGCCCCAAAGCCTGTAGGAAGTCCAGGAACCGGATACACTCCATGTTTTGGTCTGGATCGTCCCTGCGCTTCATCAATATCCATTTCCTGGAAAATGAATTCCCGAGGATTCTGGCTCTGGGCGCAGGAGCGCCCGGTATGGCGTTCCCACGCTGGAGCATGGGAACGATAGCTGAAGAAAGATAGTAATCAGCTTCACAAAATGCCCTAAACCAGTGAGAGGGTCAACACTTCCGCCGTATCCTCTTCCGGAAAGGGACCGAAAACAAGGGCATCCGGAGAACCGCTTACCCGGACATAGTAGGATTCCGCTGGTGACAGGGGATTGTGGACACCCCAGGCCGTAAATTCCCGTTCTCCCAGGGTCAGGGTCATGCCCTGTACGGGGTGGTGCAGGATGGCTGTGCGGGGAAGGGTACCGGCCACACCTGTGCCATGGGCATCCGGTGCTGGGCCATCGCTGCCTGCGCATCCGAAAAAGGCCCCTTCCCAGGGATCTTTTCCGGGGCCCAGCTCAAACCAGAGCCCAAGGCCGGGCAGGGGATGGGGCCGCAGGCGATACTCCGGCTCCGGGTGGATGCGTTTTGCATTGGCCCGGGCCAGGGTCTTTGCCCCCAGACCGCCTGTGAGGATTTCCGCACCGGAGAGCGGGGTGCTCAGCCCTGTTCCCGTCAGACGGCCTCCTGAGGGAAAAAGGAGGATGGGAAAGCCGTGGCCGTGGGCGTCCTGGGCGCAGAGGGCGAGGAGGGAAAGCTCCCGCCTTAAAGCGGGGTCTTCAAAATGCCGGGCCTCGCCCGCAAGGATCCAGGCGGCGCAGTCTTCCCGGGTGAGTTCCGGGAGCAGGGCCGCCCAGGCCAGCCCCGAAGGATCGTCTTCCCGGAAATGTCCCGCAGGCTGAAGGCCATAGCGGCTCAGCTCCTGAAAAATGTCCTTTCCGAGGGTTTCGTTTTTTTCAAGAATGGTGATCCATACCTTCTTTTTCACGCACGGGTCTCCTTCTGCGTTCAGGTGAATTCCATGGAAAAGGTGCCGTCTTCCGCCACATCGAGATGCAGGGCCGAAGGCATGGCCGATCCGGACATGCGGGAAAGGATTTCCCGTGACATGCGGGGCAGAATGCTTGCGGAGAGGATGTAGTCGATATTCCGCGCTCCGGTTTCCACTTCCGTGCAGCGGGCCGCAATCTGTTCTGTCACCTTGTCGGAAAAGGACAGCGCCATCCTGTTGTTTTCCATGAGTCTGCGGGCCAGAATGTCGAGCTTGAGCCGGACAATGGCGGAAAGGGCGTTTCCGGAAAGGCTGCGGTAGGGCACAACGGCCATGCGGGCAAGGAGGGCGGGCTTGAAATATTCGGAAAGCATGGGCCGGATGGCGGCAAGGAGGGTGTCTGCGTCCAGATCCGCCCCGTCCGCCGTCATTTCCTGAATCACGTCCGAGGCCAGGTTGGAGGTCAGGAGAATCAGGGTGTTCTTGAAGGAAATCTCCTTGCCTTCCCCGTCCGTGAGCAGGCCCTTGTCAAAGACCTGATAGAAGAGGTTCAGCACATCGGGGTGGGCCTTTTCCACCTCGTCCAGCAGCACCACGGAATAGGGTTTGCGCCTTACCGCCTCGGTGAGCATGCCGCCCTCGCCGTAGCCCACATAGCCCGGAGGGGAGCCGATGAGCCGGGAAACGGTGTGCTTTTCCTGAAACTCACTCATGTTGATGGTCACCGCACTGCGTTCGTCTCCAAAGAGGATGTCCGCAAGGGTCAGCCCCGTTTCCGTCTTGCCCACGCCCGAAGGCCCCACCAGCAGGAAAACCCCTCCGGGCTGTTCCGGAGAGCGCAGTCCGGCGCGGGAGGCCTGTATCCCTTCGGCGATGACCCTGAGGGCCGCATCCTGCCCCCGTATGCGCCGGGCCAGACGCTCTTCCAGCTCCGCAGCCACAAGGGCCTGTTCCCTGGCCATCTTGCCTGCGGGAATGCCTGTCCAGTCGCTCACCACCCTGGCCACCAGATCCGGCGTCACCTCCACGGCCACCAGCTCCTCTTCCTGACGGACTTCCGCAAGGGCGGCGTCCGCGGCATGTACGTCCTCACGCAGGGCATTCAGCGCCTCTTCTTCCTTCTTTTCGGCGAGGGCTGCCTGAAGGGCGTGCCTTGCGGCAAGGAGGGCCTGCACCGCCTCCTTTTCCCTTTCCCATTGTGCATGGAGATCTTTCGCCTCGGCTTCCAGAGAACGTTTTTTTTCTTCAAGATCCAGCAGGCGATCCTCATCCACGGCAACGCCGTTTTCCCGGTCGCGCTCCAGCGCCTTTTTTTCCCGGAGCAGGGCCTGGATTTTTCTTTCTCTGTCTTCCAGCGCGCCGGGTTTGGCGCTCTGGCTGATCTTCACCCTGGCGCAGGCCGTATCCATGAGGTCGATGGCCTTGTCCGGAAGAAAGCGGCCGCTGACGTAGCGGTGGGAGAGAGTGGCTGCGGCCTCAATGGCCTCATCCCGGATGAGGACGCCATGGGCTTTCTCATAGCTGTCCCGGATGCCCCGGAGAATGAGGGCGGCTGTGGCGGGATCGGGTTCCTTCAGGGTGATGGGCTGGAAACGGCGGGCCAGCGCGGGGTCCTTTTCAAAGTATTTCTTGTACTCCTTGAAGGTGGTGGCCGCACAGGTGCGGATTTCCCCTCTGGCCAGTGCGGGCTTGAGGAGGTTGGCGGCGTCGGATCCGCCCGCCTGACCGCCCGCGCCCACCAGCATGTGGGCTTCGTCAATGAAAAGAACGATGGGCTTTTCGCTGGCCTTGATCTCGTCGAGAACCCCCTTGAGCCTGCGTTCGAACTCTCCCTTCATGCCCGCCCCGGCTTCAAGCAGCCCCATGTCGAGACCCAGGAGGGTGACCCCGGCCAGCACTTCGGGGACATCCCCTTCCACGATGCGCAGGGCGAGGCCTTCGATGACCGCCGTCTTGCCCACGCCGGGTTCCCCGACCAGAATGGGATTGTTTTTGCGACGGCGGGCCAGAATGTCCACGATTTCCCGGATTTCCCCATCCCTTCCGAAAACGGCGTCGATTTTTCCCGTCTTTGCCTTGGCCGTGAAATCCTCACAGAATTTTGCCGTAAAGCTTTCGCCGGAACGGCCTTCCCCGGCTTCCTGGTGTTGGGTTTTGCCTCCGCTTTCTTCGGTATCCGTGCTTTCCGAGGATACACGAACCAGCTCCCGGAAGTTTTTCTGCAGGTCTTCCCGGTTGATCTGGCGGAGGAGATCCCCGTATCCGCCCTGGGCGTAGAGGGCGGTTTTCCGCAGAAAGGCCAGCAGCACCGCACCCGACCGGATGCGGGAAAGCCCCAGATCCACGGAGGCCACCAGCCAGGCCACCTCCAGCAGTTCCATGAGCGGAGGGGAAAAGACCGGTCTTGCGGCATTGCCTGCCCGGAAATCTTCCAGAACCCGGTTAAGGGCTGTTTTCAGGTCGGCGGGATTGAGGCCGGAACGGGTGAGGGCCAGGGAAAGATCCGCACGGGGATCGTCCAGACAGGCGAGGAAAAAATGTTCCACCGTCACTTCGTAATGGCTGCGGTTCACCGTGAGTCCTGCGGCACTGTGCAGGGCCTGGGTGCAGTGGGTATTGCACTTTTCCAGCAGCGCTTTCATGTCGACACCGATCATGGGCCAGTACTCCTTTGTGAGGGGGTTTTCCGGAAAGCATGGGAATCGGAGAATTTTGCCCGGACGGGAAGGCCGGGCTGTGGCGCCAGCCAGAAATCGCAGCCCAGACGGCATCCCAGGGGCTGGCCCAGAATGCCGCAGTGCAGGGTTTCAGGCTTCAGGAGAAATTCCAGATCACACTCCAGGGGCTGGGTGCAGTAAAAGCGGACAAGGGTGAAAAGTTCATGGTGCTCCCTTTCTCCCGGAAGAAAGCGGGCATAGGTGTCCGCATCCATGGGACCGGCCTCAACGGCGATTTTGCCCATGGCATCTTCCACCACAGAGCCGATCCGGCAGTCTTCCCCAAGATGGCTGGCCCGGATACCGAGGCAGGCCCGCTGGTCTTCGGGGAAGGTCGCCATGCGCGGCTCACAGGAGCGGATGGTCACGGGGACGCCCATGCGGTCGGCCAGAAGTCCGCGCAGGCCTGCGGCGGAACGGGGAAACTGGGTAAGAAGCCCCATCACCCGCAGCAGGCTGCCGGGATTGTGGAAAGGCTTTTCCCGCATTTCCGGGTGGCCCATACCCACAAGGCTGTAGAGCCGCTGCATGAGATCTTCGCTGGTCTCTTCACAGATCCTGCGGATGAGGCTGTACTGGGTGTCCGCCAGGGCAAAGAGGACAAAAAAGCCCTGATTGAGAATGTCCAGAAAATCCCGGCTGACGCTTTTATCCTCATTCTGTTCCTCCAGCAGCTCTTCCGTATAAAAGGTGGGAAGGGGAGAGGAGGGGCCGTACAGTCCGAGAAAGGTGGCAGTCATGCGGAAACGGGCAGCCTCCTCTTCCCGGCCTTCTTCTGCGGGGAGTGTTTCGATGGACGTGAGATCCGTCGGTGGAAACCCTAAGGAAAGATAGGGCCGGATACGGATCTGATCCTTCAGAAAACGTTTAAGATTTTCCGGGCCTTCCGGCCCATGGGCCCGGGCCAGAAGACGCAGGGCCTGGGAAAAGGAAAAGCCTTTGGGGTTTTCCAGCAGGCTTTCCAGCACGGAATGTTTTTTGGGGGATCTCCGGAGACTGAGACTTTCTGTTACAGGAGTATCCGGTCGCCCAGACGGATGGGCCATGTGAAGTGCTCCTTTTTCAGGGTGTCTTCCAGGGTGAGCCGGGTGTAGGCATTGATGGCCGCATAATTGCCCAGAAAGACATCCAGAACGGAACCGAAGAGATACATGTCTCCTTCTCCGGTAAAGGCCTGGGCGTCCACCCGGATGAGAATTTCCTGTCCCCGGAGGAGGCGTCCGTCCACAAAACGGTCTGCGGGCCGGACATCAAGCTCTCTGATGGCTTCGATGCGCTGGGTATTGGCCAGCACAGCCGCCCTGTCCCGGGTTTCCGTGAAAATATAGAGCTTGAGTACAGAGCGCAGGTTTTCCGCCGTGGCGATGGAAAGATAGTTTAAAAAAAGATGGGAAAGCAGCCGCCATAAAAGATTTTTTCCAAGGGGTGGCTGGACGGCTGCGGTGGGGGGCCGGATGTTTGTGAATTCCGCAAGCTCCGGTGAAGATTCCGTGGCGACACAGACATCCCCCGTATGCAGGGTCTCGGGCAGGGTGGCATTGGTGCAGAGAATATCAAGGGAGAGGGTTTCCAGAACGGGGGGATGCTGTGCACCGGGATAGGCCACGGAAAGGTGCATTTCCGCCCTGCCGTCCAGGGGGGAGGGACGGTGATGGACAGCATAGACGGGTGTGGATTCCACCTGGGGATTGAAAAGCTCAAAGGGAAGATATCTGCGTTCCTGAACGGTTCCCTGCACAAAGCCCGTCACCCGGTCCACACTGTAAATCTGGTAGTGTTTGGGATCTCTTCCTTCCGGCCGGATGGGGTATTCGTTTTTTTTGTGATCCAGCAGAATGGGGTCGGCCCGGTGGGGAAAGAGATTCAGGGCCGGGCTGACAAAAAGCTGGAAGTGTTCGATCCGCATGGGCGGCAGTTCCTGGGGCAGGCCGGAAAAGTCAAACACAAGGGAGAAACGTGTCCCCTTGCCCCGGTTTTTCCACTGATCCAGCCCGGTGACATCAAAGAAGAGAAATTTTTCCGGCAGGATGAAGTATTCCTGAAGAATGCGGTATCCGGGAAAGGAACGGTCGGGAAAGGGAATGAGGGCCTCATCCGCCCTGAATCCTGCGGGGTGAACGGCCTTTCTGCCCAGATCAAGGATTTCTCCGTCCTGGGAGACCACGCGAACCTGCCGCAGCCGGGTGAAAAAAAGCCAGTTCCGGCGGGAAGCCTCGGTATAAACCCCTGCAAGGTGAAAACGGAGACTTTTTTCCCTGAAGGCGGAAAGATCCATGCCCGAAAGCTGGAAGTCCATGCGCAGAAGGCCCAGACCGTCGCCTCCGGCCTTGAAACTTACTGCGGTGAGGGTAAGGGGCAGAAGCTGTACCGCACAGGCCGTGGTAAAGATACAGCGGGTGCCTTCGGATTCAATGGCCTCAATGGCCGTTCCCTTGGGAATGGCAAGGCTTTCCATGAGGCTGCGTTTGGGCGTGAAGCGGATCAGGGTGGTTGCCGGAAGGGGTCTCAGATAGTGGGGAAAGATGAGCTGGATAAGACCATGGACAATTTCCGGAAAATCATCGTCCAGCTTTTCATGGATCATGCCCGAAAGAAAGGCGCTGCCTTCCAGAAGACGTTCCACATCGGGGTCTCCGGATGGGCCGGAAAGCATGGAGGCGAGAGAAGGATGCATTTTGGAAAATTCCGCCCCCAGATCCCGCAGCTTTGCCAGTTCTCTTTCGTAGTATTTTTTGATCACAGCTTACTCCAGCACGGTAATCCGGCCATCGGGATTGAGTACGGTTTCAAACACCACAGGCATTTCAAGGTTTTCCACCCGCACCCTGGCCACCAGTTTGAAGGCGATGAGAAAGGGACGATCCGGCCTGGGGTCAAAATGGGCGTGCACATCCACAAGTCGGGGTTCATAACGATGAATCACCTGGGTAAGGACGGCCTCCATCTGGGGCAGGGCCTTTTCTCCCATCAGACCCGAAAGACTGGTAAAGTCCGGCATTCCCAGATCCGGAGATATGGGCGCACTGCCCTGACGGGTGTTGAGGATTTTTCCCAGATGATCCAGGACGGAGGCAACGGCCTGGCCGGGATCGGATTCACCGCGCCAGTCCGGGTTCTGCTCCATGGCCCGCAGCCTTTCGAGAAGCCGTTTTTCCCGCATGGTTTTCGCTCTTTGTTAAATTGATGCTGATTACCATCTTATCTCAGCTATCGTTCCCGTGTTCCAGCCTGGGAATGCCGTACCGGTGTCTGGACGCCAGGCGATGACAGCCTTCCATGGGCTGAAGACGCTGGAGCGTCTTTGGATGCATTCCCATGCTGGGGTGGGGAACACTGGGGACGTTGCTGTAACGGTAAATCTTTTTCATGAGTTCTCGTCTTTCAGGGGAATTGCATAGAATCAAGGGCAAGACTTGGGGCTGCACGGTTTGAATCAGACGAGTAATCAGATATTTAATTAATCGATAAACTCCACAATAGATCCTGTAGTGTCTCTTTTTTGTCTGAGAAATTTTTGCATATCAAATTTGGCATCATCCACAAGTCTGTTTCTATCTTCCTTTGTTATCTCTTCATTGGGGTCATCAATGGCGGATCTTGGAATATTGTTTTTCCCGTAAAGCCTTTCGTATATATCCAGATATGTTCCATTTTTTTTTATTATTTTAAGGCCTTCAAGAAATTTTTTTTCATAGTGACCGCCCGTTGGGTCTTTTCCTTTAAAAGCCATATATTGAGGTACAAAAACCCACACATTCACAAATCCCCAGTTTTTTAGATCATTCGGATTGTCACTGTTGATGACATAATGGGGTGTGACACCCAGAACCTCGAATCCCAGTTTATATCTGTCACCTCTTATCATCATCAGAGTCTGCTCGGGAGAGTGTGATTTGGAATCCACTTTTCCTCTGAACCCTTTTGGACTATATGGATCATATCCCCCGTAACTTAATATGGAATAACCAGGATTGATTTGTGAAAAATCGGTGACCGATTCCAGCGCTTTGATTTCTGATGCGGTTAAATTGGGTTTATAATACATAAGGCCGATAGGTACATTCCAGTAGACATGTTTTCTCACATCTAGCTCTCTGTTTTTTGTTTCATCTTCAAGAGTTTCACCATCAGCACAAACTGCATATTTGCAGTCATAAAAATCTTTGATTGTCCTGAAAGGAGGTGTGATATTTATGTCGGCAGTTATGCCAACGGCATTAAAGGCCTTTTTGACCAACTCATTTTGAAAACCTGACTGATCCTGATTCTGATAGGGTGTGTACTGATGGCCTACAATGCTGACGTTCTCACTGGCAAAAACCATAATGACTGGCGTTGATAGAGAAATAAAAAGTGCTGCAATCAGAAAAGAATTTAACCTGTCGAAACGCATCATGAACCTCCTTGTGTAATTTCTACATGACTTACTAATAAGACCGAAACGCACTCGACAAAGCATTCACTCTTTACTGTCTGACCACAACAATCAAGCCTTTTTATCTACGTCGAGTGGGAAATGAACTTTTTAGTATGTAATATGGTATCAGGTGTTTATGCTTTAAATGATCACTATGCCTGGTATGCTTGGGGGAAGAAGTAAAGGCGCAGATACAGTTATGGCCCTGCGCCTTTTGTGGGTGTCAGTGCTTATTTTTTCCAGTCGTCCGTATACTCGATATTGCCGTCGTTATAGGTCCAGGTGATTTTGGAATAGGTCATGGAGACGTCTTCCATGTCGTGGTAGGGTCTGTTGTCCGGCAGGAAGGTCATGGGCGTGTATTCCCGCATGGAGACAATGATGGCATCCTCCATTTTGATGGTATAATATTTTTCTTCCACACCGTCCGGTTTGATTCTGTAGTAATCGATGGTGACCGTACAGCCCTCACCCGTGCAGCAGGCCTTGAAGAGCTTGGGGGACGCCTGATCCTTGTGCTTGGTGATGGTAAAAGGATTGTGGATGCGCTGGCCTGTGGGCAGACCGGTATGGGTGTCTCTCGGAATTTCCACGGTATGGTCGGAATTGTACACCAGAATCTTTTCTTTCTTGTCACCGCTCTGGGCACAGTCGCCTTTGATGTCACCCTGAGATTTTCCGTTTACGGCCATGTAAGCAGTCAAAGCCATGGGTCGTCCTCCTTTTTGGGGATGGTGGGGAAATTATTCTTTATCCAGTTTACCGACAAGGGAGAGGGTGAAGCTGGCTCCCATGTACTTGAAGTGGGGCCTTGCCTTGAGACTGACGGAATACCAGCCGGGATCTCCGGGAACATCGTTGACCTCAATCTGTGCGGCACGCAGGGGCCGCTTGCTGCGGGTGATGGGATCGGGATTGTCCATTTCCGTCACATACTGACCGATCCATTTGTTCAGTTCCCGATCGAGATCCTGGCGCTCTTTCCAGGTACCGATGTTCTCCCTCTGGATCACCTTGATGTAGTGGGCCAGCCGGTTCATGATCATCATATAGGGCATCTGGGTGGAGAGCCTGAAGTTGAGTTCCGCTGCTTTTCCTTCGGGTGTATCCGGGAAAACCTTGGATTTCTGGGCGGAGTTGGCCGAGAAAAAGGCCGCATTGTCCGAGCCCTTGCGCATGGTGAGGGCCATGAAGCCTTCTTCGGCCAGCTCATACTCCCGGCGTTCGGAAATCAGCACCTGGGTGGGGATTTTGCTCTGGGTCTGGCCCATGGCCTGGAACTGGTAGAGGGGAAGATTGTCCACCTCGCCCCCGCCCTGGGGGCCGATGATGTTGGCGCACCAGCGGTATTTGGCAAAGCTGTCCGTCAAGCGGGAGGCAAAGGCAAAGGCCGTGTTGCCCCAGCAGAAGTCTTCGTTTTCCTGGGCCTCTTCCGTGAAAGTGAAAGTTTTGGCGGGTATGGTCGAGGGTGAATAGGGCAGCCTCAGCAGAAAACGGGGCAGGGTCAGCCCCACGTAGCGGGCATCTTCCGACTCCCGGAAGGAGCGCCATTTGGTGTACTGGGGCATTTCAAAGATGGCATGCAGATCCTTGAGGTTGGGAAGGGCTTCCCAGGAATCAACGCCAAAGAAGGACTTGTCCGCCGCTGCGATAAAGGGGGCATGGGCCATGGCCGATACGGAGGATACATACTGGAGGAGCTGGATATCCTGGGGGCCTGGGCCAAAATCATAGTTGGAAACCATGGCACCGATGGGCTTGCCGCCGAACTGCCCGTATTCTGCCGTATAGACCTGTTTGTACAGTCCGGATTTCACCACTTCCGGTGCGTCTTCAAAGTCTGAAAGCAGATCCTCCTTGGAGACATTGATGAATTCCACCTTGATGTTCTGGCGGAAATCCGTTCTGTCCACGAGAAATTTCATGGATCGCCATGCGGATTCCAGCTGCTGGAATTCCGCATGATGCATGACGGCATTGACCTGTGCGGAAAGCTTTTCATCAATGGCCGCGATCATGTCATCCACAAGGGCTCCGGAGACCTTGGCTTCGCTTTTGTTTTCCACCATCTCTTTCAGAAAGGCCTGGAGACCGGCGCGGGTGAGGGAGTAGCCTTCGCTGCTGGGGTGGATTTTTGAAGCCGCGATGATCTCATCGAGAAGCGTTCCCTCACCTGCTGCCTGATCCGTCTGGGATTCCTGGCCCTGAACCTGTTCTTCCGTCATCTTTTTTCCTCCCTAGCCTTCTATGCCCAGCTCTTTGAGCAGTCTTTCGCGCGCACCTTCGTCCTTGACCAGTTCCTGCACTTTTTTGCGGAAGTCCGGCACATTGGCCAGAGGCCCTTTCAGGGCTTTCAGGGCTTCGCGCAGTTCCATGAGCTTTGCCAGTTCCGGGATTTTCCGGACAAGGGCATCCGGTTCAAAGTCTTTCATGCTGTTGAACTGGAGGTTCAGGGCAAGCTGGGCATCTTCCGTACCGGAAATTTTATCCGGAACATTCAGGGTCAGTTCCAGTCCCTGGGCCTTGAGGACGTCATTGAAGTTGTCCTTGTCCACGGATACGGGATCCCGGTCTTCCACCATACGGTCGTCGGTTTTCCGTGTGAAATCTCCGAGAACGAGAAGTTTGAGGGGAAGTTCCACCTCTTCCTGGGCATCACCTGTGGCGGGTCGGTAAACAATGTTCACCCGTTCTTTGGGGGCAATGGATCCTTCCTGTGGCATGGGAATACCTCCTTGCATGGTATGGGATCGGTTGTGGAAACTGCGATGGATGCTTTTCAGGCTGCAATGCAGCAAGATTAGGGGGTCTCAAAAAAAAGATCAATGGAATTTTTAAGGGGCTGGGGGGCTGGTTCTTCTGTTTTTAAGGTCTGTCTGCTTTCTGGTGACAGTATTTTATCTCAAAGATTTTATTAGCATCTTGTATGCCATGGTCTGAATGGAGATCAGCGGAGCCTTGTTGGGATAAAAGAAAGGGCTTTCCTCGCTGTCGGCTGCCCACGTCAGGGGGCAGTGCAAAAAAAGTTGGCAGGAATGTGGGCACCCGGTGTTTCAGGAGGGTCAGAGGCCAAGATTCAGGGCGGCGGCGGGTCTCAGGCGGCAGATACGGGCGGCAAGGGCCTTTGCCCTGTTGAGGCCTGCCTCGTCTCCCAGCCCTGTAAAGGCCTGATGGCAGCCTGCAAGAAGCCGTTCTGCGAGAATGGGATCCCAGGATTCCAGAGAAAGGGCCTCACTTTCGGAAAGAAGATTTTCGGCCAGAACTGCGGCATGGGCAAAGCGGGCGGACCGGCAGAGCAGCTCCACCTGCGCCAGACGCAGCCGTATCCGATCCGAAGCCTTTGCCGTCTGCCCCATGGCCGTATCCAGGAGATTCAGGGCACGAGCTTCCTCCTTTTTCGCATGGGCGGAGCGGGCTTCTTCCAGCACAGTTTGCAGAGGATCTTCCGTTTCCGCTCCGGAAGCGGGGGCTGCCTGAAGGGTAGCAATCCAGTCCCGTGTTTCCCCATCGGCAAAGGGAAGGCCTCCTGCAAAGGAGAGCTGTTCCAGGCCGGGCAAGCGCTGGAGCAGAAGTAAAAGTTCTCCTTGCAGCACCTTCAGTGCCGCTTTCCCGCTTTCTCCAAGACCTTCCAGACCCTGGGCGCAGAGGCGTTGCAGATCGAGCCAGAAGATAGCGGCTGTGACATAGTCCTCCGCCCGCTTCACCACCTCCCTGTAGTGACCATCCTTAAGAAGGGTCTGGAGAGCGGTTTTAATAACAGTTTCCGGTTCGGGGATGGCGGTTTCCCCGTTTTCCGAGGGGGGCGGGGATTGCACCCTCAGCCATGCGGCCATGCGGGTGGCTTTGAAAGCCCATGGATCTTCGGGGTTTTCCCTGCGGGCAAAGGAGGCAAAGGTGAGGGCCGCTTCCATCAAAGCCCTGCGGCTGGCCTGAAGATCTTCCGGAGCTGCTTCGGATTTGGCAGGGGCGCTTTCCGGAGAGACTGCGCCCGCCAGGGGAGGGGAGGGCTTTTTCGGGGCCGGAGACGATGTTCCGGTTTCAGACGGCTGGGCAGGAGGGGACTCCAGGGGCAGAACCGCTGTCTCAGGGGAGGCGGGAACGGGTAGCGTCTCGGAAGGGGCGGGTTCTTTGGGGGGAACCTGCACGGGGAGGGAGGCAAGACGCTGGAGCATCTCCCGCATGGCAGGCAGATCCGGCAGTTTTTCTCCAAAGAGCTGGTCCAGTTTTCTGGCCTGATCCAGAAGGTTCTGATGCTGCAAGACTTCCAGGGGGGCTGGCTGACAGGTCTTCAGCCAGGCAAGGGTTTTCTCCTGCCACCACGAAAGGGCATTGATCCGGCCCCGCATCCGTTTTTTGGGCGGAAAGCCCGTCTCCCAGAAGGTTTCCAGAAGATCCGAGAGAAGGCCCAGCCCGATGGAAAGTCCTTCCAGATCAAGGGTCTGCATCAGGGCCACAGCCGTGTAGGCTGCGGCCACCATGTCCTTGGACTGGTTTTCCAGAATGCCTGTTCCCAGTTCACAGACCTTTTTCCAGCTCACTTCAGAGGCCTGGGTAACGGAAGACAGTTTTTCAATTTCTTCGATGAGGGCCATGTAGCTGGCCTCATACCGCACATCCGTTCCTGCCGGAGAAGGGCCGGGGATGGGGGTACGACCCAGTGCGGAAAGTTCCATGGGCTTTTTCCTTGTTTTCAGTGTGCGATGCCCGAAAAGGGGGTACCTTTTTTTTCAGACTATAAGATCCACCTGCTGAATGGTTTTCACCTCCCCGGCTTCGGTCAGGGCCACACCCGTGGAAACCACTTTTCCTGCGGCTCCGTGATGAGAATTTTCAAGCAGAAATTCCGAATTCACAGCGCCCAGATGAATGGCACCGATTCCGGTTTCAGAGAGTTTTTTCAAAAGTCCCTTTTCAGAATCGTTCTGAATCCAGACCATCAGTTCATCATAGATGTCATCGTTTTCATCTATCCATCCGTTCTTGTCCCTGTCATAGAAGGAAAGTTCCTGAAATCCATCTCCTGTTGAAGGGCCGAAAAGTTCCCTGCCGCTGTTTACCTCCCCGTCCTGATTCAGATCCAGGGCAAGAAAACCACTGCCCTGACCGAGACGGGACACCTGGTCAGGCTCACCATCTCCGTCCAGATCAAACCCGATTTTTTCATCCTCCAGTTGGGCTGATGTACCTGAGAAATTAATGACCAGGGGATCCACCAGACGATAGGCTTCGGTTTTTGTTTCCCTGTTCTCCCGGTGCATGCCCACAGTCAGCGAAAAATCCAGTTTGCGGCCGTCAATCGTATGTACCACACCACCGGCCTGAACCAGGGTGGTTTCTTTTTCATGGCTTTTCGTATACCTGATGCGGTCATCAGAGGCATTCATGGATGCCGGTCTCAGAGCCTTGGCCTGAAGACGGTAGCCTGCGGCGACTTCCTTATAAATTGTAAGCTTTAAATCTGTGGATGAAATATTCTCATTTTGGGATGAACTGTGTATTTTAGAAGCATCCGTTGACGGGGCAGCCATAATTTCCGGGTTTGGAGCCTGTTCCTTTTTCCGGGCTTCGAAATTGGCCACGACCTCGTCAATGGTATTGGCAGCCCATTCAAAAACAGAGGCCAGATAAAGATTTTTTTCAAGGTCATCATCAAAGTCCCCACCCCGCTCAGTGGAAGTGGTGTTCCCGACATTTTCCCGGGAGAGAGGCGTATGCTGGATATCAACCGTATAATCCCCCTGGGTTTTAAAACGGGCAGTGGAGCTTGTCTCGCGCTCTATCTGGGTTTTATTCCGGGTTTTATGCGCCACCTGACCTTTTTCATCAAGGGCATATAGTGTTTCGTCCTTCGTATGGGAATAGGTGGAACGCGATGTTAAATAAACGTCGGATGATAGAATTTTCATAAACTTACCCCCCTCTTGAAAGTCAGGCTGTGAAAACAGATCAGCGATTCAGATAAGTTTATAAATCGGCATATTTAAAAAATACTAAAGCATAAAAAAGGGGTCAGACACCTTTGTATGGAAGGGGCTATATCCTTATTGTTTTGTTATTATTTGGGATTTGTCGGGATGGAGCGATATATTCTGGCAAGTCCCCCCAGAGAGGTTTCCCGGTAAAGGGCCTGCATGTCATGCCCCGTTTCCTTCATAACCTCCACCACCTGATCCAGGGTGACATGGTGGCTACCGGAAAAGAGAAGGGCATATTCGGCGCAGGCCAGGGCCCGGATGGCACCAAAAACATTGCGCTCAATGCAGGGGATCTGCACAAGCCCCCCCACAGGATCGCAGGTCAGGCCCAGATGGTGTTCAAGCCCCATCTCCGCGGCGTATTCCACATGGCGGGGCAGGCCCCCGAGAAGCTGGGCGGCCGCCGCAGCGGCCATGGCGGAGGCAACCCCCACTTCCCCCTGACATCCCACCTCTGCTCCGGAAATGGAGGCCTTCCTTTTCACAAGGCTGCCCACAAGACCTGCCGTGGCCAAAGCCCTCAGCATGTCTTTCGGGGTATGGCCTCCCCTGCCGTAGAGATAGAAAAGCACGCCCGGCAAAACCCCGCAGGAACCGCAGGTAGGGGCCGTGACCACAAAACCGCCAGAGGCGTTGGTTTCTGAAACCGCAAGACTGTATGCGGCCATCAGGGCTGTGCGGTTTTCATGGAGAGGAAGACGCTTTGCCCGGTCAAGGCTTGTGGCCGCCTTGCGGCAGAGTTCCAGCCCTCCGGGCAGGACACCCTCTGCGGCAAGTCCCGTGAGGATGGCTTCCTGCATCTTTTCCCAGATGAATTCCAGATGATCCCAGATCTCCTTTCCCTCGCATCTTTCCACAAGCTCCCAGAGAGAATGTCCGTTTTCCTCGGAAAGCCTTACCATTTCTTCCATGCTGTCATAGGGATAGAGGTTGGGGCTTTCCGGTTTGCTGGCACCTTCTTCCCGAAGTTCCCCACCGCCGATGCTGAAAACCCGCCACTGTCCCAGAACCTGGTCTTCGCTATCCAGGGCTTCAAAAACCATGCCGTTGGGGTGGAAATCCAGGGCTTCGGGATGCCAGATGAGGGTGCAGGGCAGGGGGGCAAGCCCGTCTTCGATGGCTCTGTCTGTCAGGTGCCCTTTGCCCGTGAGGCTGAGGCTGCCGTAAAGGTGCACCCGAAAAGTCTGAGCTTCAGGATGGTTTTTGCGGAAGATTTCTGCGGCCCTGCGGGGGCCCATGGTGTGGCTGCTGGAAGGCCCCATGCCGTAGCGGTAAAGCTCTTTGAGGGATTGCATGGCCATTTTTCCTTAGAAATCAAGTAACTTCTGAGTAACTTCAAAAGTTACTTTATGACAAAACGCCGTAACACGGCGTGGGTTGCTGTTCAGCATAATTTTTCTTCGTTAAATCAAATGCCTTTAATCAGGTGCATAGGCAATCGGACCATTTGTTCGTGACACAATCTTATTCGGGAGCTTCTTGCCCTGTGCGGAAGCGATAAGTGTCAAGATAGATGCCGTTGAGAAGGGTAATTTTACCCTTGACCATATTTTTGCGTTGAAGGTGTGTTCGAAGACCGGGCATGCTGACTGGTACATGGGAGAAATTCGTGAGCACCATCTGTGCCGTATCTATATTTCACATGCAACCGTCGCAGGCACTAAAGTCAGGGTAAGCATAAATCCGGTCTTCTTTCATTCGAAACTCGACCGAGCACATCATGCAGGGCCAGGCAAACACCATGCGGCCAGTCAGGTTATTCATTCCCCAGTTTCGTTTTTTTGTTTCCACAAATCTTTCAGTCACAAAGGGCGGCACCGCCCAGGAATCACTTGTCAGGTAGGGGGGCCTGACGTTTTGCAAGAGCCAGGTGCTACCGAAGGCCACAGGACCCTGCACTAAGCTCAGCTTCACCAATTCCTCGGGGTGTTTTTCCCTAAGGTCAAACACGAGTTCGCCTTTCCAGCAGTCCAAACCGTCTTTTTGGCCAGAGTAGGCTATAGTCGATTTATTACCATTAACAGTCCATATGTCACTCAGCGCTTCAATGGAAAATGGCACGATGGCGCCATCACTGATTGGATTGGTCGAGTTCAGGTAACCACTCTTTTTTCCTTTGAAGGTTTTCGTCTCACCCGGAGCCAAATCGTATGTGGGAGCCTTATATCCGGTTTTAGTCTCAAAAGGAACACCCCGAAGCGAGATCCTTGCTGGCATTGTCGGGTGTGCGTTATGCACTTCATACCACACATAAGCGGTTTCTTCCGCTTTCACTTGGAGCACTTTGACCACTTCACTCTTTCCAACCTCCATGTCAAATACTTCTTTGTATGCAAATACTTGAGACAGGTTGCACGAACCCGCACATTTTCTCACTTCCGTCCCGATATAGACCACCGGGGCATGCCCCGTAAACCATTCAGTAAGGTACGATTGAACTTTCAGAGTTTGGCAAAAATCAGTGTAACCCATATCATAGGCAGACATCCAAAAGTGGTACGTCGTATCCGACTTTCCAACAATGTGCCACCTTTGGAAATTATTCAAAGAGGTAATAACAAACACTCTGTAACCAGTATCATCTTCATGGTTTGTTGATGGTGAAACTATGCCCACCGCAAAACCTACATGGGCAGTACATGCTTCAAAATACGCCTTGTCTTCCCATCTGGGATTGTCCAGTTCACTGGCCAAAAGAGGTTTATCACCCGGCGCCGGCTCTGGAAGAGGGAATTTGATAAAGATATCATCATTGGATCCATAGGGATCTACAGACGATTCTTCACTGGAACAGCTCACAAAGAGAAGCAGCATAATAAAGAGAAACAGTATAATATTGGGAAGTTTGCGTAGCATTTTTTTCTACCATCCTGTTGTTAAGTTAAATATATTAACTTTACTGGTTACCATCTTATTTCAGCTATATCCGGCCCCTTGAAAAGCTGTGTCCAGCGGGTGAAAACTTCACGATCCGACCAGGAAAGGGCATGATCCTCATCCACACGCAGCACGATGTGGTAGTGGTTGCTCATGACCGCATAGGCCGCCACATCAATGGAAAAGATGGCCGAAAGCTCCATGATACGCTCTGCAATCCAGCCCCGTCGGTGGTCAAAGTCCATGCCGGATTGCTTGTCCTTGCCACAGAGAAAAGCCCTGCGGGGGCCCATGGTGTGGCTGCTGGAAGGCCCCATGCCGTAGCGGTAAAGCTCTTTGAGGGATTGCATGGCCGTTTCTCCTTAGAAATCAATCTTGTGGTATTCCACCCAGGGCCTTAATTGCAGCAGCCCGGCTTCTTGGAGGATTTCCATGGCCAGGATGGCAAGGGCAAAGGAAAAGGCAAGGATACAGATTCCCCGGACAAGCCGGCTCCGGCTGGGATCTCTGAGGGCGATGAGCAGGGGAAGCAGACCAAAGAGGATCACGATGCCCACCCCGCCCACAAGATCCAGGGCTTTCAGGAAAATGTCCGGATAGACAAGGGCGATGGCCAAAGGGGGCAGAAAGGTGAGGGCCAGAACAAGGCCCCGGCTTTCGATGTGAAAGGTGTTGGTGAGAAGATCCCGGATGAAGTTCTGAAGTCCCAGCCCGTTGGCGAGAAAGGAGGTGGAAATGGCCACCAGGGCAAAGGCCAGGGCGCAGAGGGTGAAGGTCTGGCTCTGTAGGTGAAAGGCCATGGGAACGGTGGCGGGCATGTTGGTTTCCCAGGCGGCAAGGAGGCTGTTTTCGCCTGTGAGGGGGATGACGCCGATGCCCACGAGAATCCAGAGACCGTTCATGGCAAAGGCGAGAGCCATGCCCCATAAAACAGCTTTGCGGTATTGGGTTCGATCCCAGGCAAGGCTGGTGCTGATGGTGGGAATGATGTTGTGGAAATGAAAGGCCGTGATGATGATGGGCAGGGTGGCAGGCAGGTAGCTCCAGTCCATGTAGGCCATGTTTTCCACCCGTACATGCCCGGCTCCCAGGGCCAGGAGGGCGGCAAAAAGCAGGGCAAGAACGGCAATGAAAAGGGTGTTGAGCCGGGCGAGAAAGCTGAGATTGATGGAGGTGAGGGCAATGAGGGGCAGGGAAAAGAGCAGCATGACGAGAAAAAGGTGGGATTCCATGCCAAAGAGGCTTGCAAGGATCTTGGCACCTCCTGTGAAATAGGCGGTGAGCAGGCCATAGAGAATGAGGAGGTTGGCAGCCATGGCGACCCATTTGCCGGTTTTTCCCAGCAGGGCCTCGTACATGGACGGATAGTCAAAGGTTTCACTCCGGTTTCGGGCTGCCTCATCCCCAAGGATGCTGGCGCTGAGGTACATGAGCCCTGCCCCTGCGAGGATGGCCAGCATGGAGGGGCCGAGACCGGCAAGGCCGGTGTTGATGGGCAGACCCAGAATGCCAGCGCCCACAAGGTTGCCGGTGATCAGGGCCGTTGCGGTTACAAGACTGGTTTTTTGCGTGTTGTTGTCCATGGAGGGCCTCTTCTGGGGTGGAGGGTTCCGATCTTTAAGGGAAGGGCGGAAAGCCTGAGAAAGTACCTTTTTTTAAATGGTGTGAGCTCAGTGCTGGGCTGCGGGTGTTTTGCAAATATTCCGGTATGGCTGTCAGAATGGCATTTTCACCGTGACGAGCTGCGGATGTTCCGTAAAGGTTCCGGTGTGGGGATGCGCCCAGAACTCCAGATGCTTGTCTTCAAAGGAATAAACAATGGCCTGAACAGATGTGTTTCCATAAATATCTCCCGCATCCGTACCGCCAGCATCGGGTTTATGATAGGAGATGATGGTTTTCATGGCATTGAAATCAACCGGTGTTCCCTGGGCGGCAAGCATCCTTTTGTAATTGGCCCAGCGTTCGGTATTGACCGGAACCTGGGTGTGATTGTCATCATTGCCTGACAGCAGAAAGGAATTGACACTGGCCACTGAATCAGTGAATCCCCAGCTGATACCGGGGTTGAGCGTACTGTCAGAACTTCTGAGTTCCCTGTTTCTGCTGAAGTTGTTCTCCAGTACCTTTGAAGTGTTTGCATTAGCGAGAAACATGTTGTTGTTGTACCCATAGCGTTTCGATGGATCTTTCAGGTACGCTGCCACCTCTTCAAGGGTCGCGCTGGTTTCCATTGCTTTCCGGATGTCCAGCAGAATGGAACGTCGGTCAACGGCTGAATAGGGCTCCCCTACGGGGCTGTAAAGATTTGCAATAAAGACGCCGCTGTCGTTGATGGCAACCAGATTGCCAAGTACGCCAAGCCATCCGAAGGACACAACCTGTTTTGACCCGGTGCTGGCGTGAACGAATGCATTCAGTGCGCCGAATTGTCCTTCCGTTCCAGGGAACCAGTCCGTGATTCTGCCAACAATGGTTTTACCGGTAGCGGATCGATCTCCATATACAGCCAGTGTCGAACAGGCTGTGGAGGTGGCGATGTCCGGAACCAGATTGAGAATCAGATACTCGTTTCTGGAGAGCTTCCCGTCTCCCAGCATATCCTGGGAGCCACCGCTTAAGGTGGATGCGAATCCGTCCAGTTCCTGGAGGTAGAGGGGGTCGATCTGTTTTTTGATTTCCAGAGCCCGTCCGATCATGATTTCCAGGGTAAGAACTCCTTCCGTCCCAGGAATTTTCAGATGGTTCAGTGACGTGGCAGCTTCCAGCAATTCCATGAGGTAGCTGTCCGTCAGCTTTTCATAATCGGGAACCGCAGCCAGTACTTCCAGACCGTATTCTTTCCCGACAGCATAGCGGTCTCCTTCCGGATAGTTTATTCTGACCTGGAAGAATCCCTTGTCCGGCGTGATGCTGACACAGGAGGGGCTGTCGATACTCCCTCCACATGCCAAAAGTCCGGCCAGGGAGAACAATGCTGTCAGTATTCTGAATATTTTCATTGGATCAGCCTTCTTTTGAAATTCTGAAAAGATTCTTTGTTTCTCTTCCCGGATGTTTTTTACAGAGATCAGAGGGCACAGATCGGGACGTCTCTGAAGAATGTCAGGTGACCATGACTTGCTGAAGGCCCTTGCATGATCACCTGACAGTTCTTTTATTTCCCCGCCTGCTCATTGATCCAGGCGAGGCCGCGCAGGTAGGCGAAGGGGAGGGCGCCCGCATGAACTGTTCCCAGCTTGGGTACATAATCCAGGAAATAGTCGGCCTTAACGTTGGTGAGGCCATTCCAGGCCTTGACCGCGTTCTGCGTGTTCCCCACGGGTACGGAATCATCATAGACGTTGTGGCTTAAAAGCAGATGGGCAGAGGGTGTCCATCCTGCATAGGCGTCGTTTTCCTTGAATTTTTTGCTGACCTCACTTTCCTGGTTGCGCAGGGCCATGAGGGTTCCCTGGGTCAGCACACTTGAAGGCCCCGTATACGGATCAACCCGCTTCATGATGTCGCTGATCTCACCGCCGGTGGATTCTCCGTCCATCATCTTCAGCAGCAGGGTTCTTACGTCTTCTGCAATGGCATTTTCAAATTGCAGTTCCGGTACATTGGGATAGGCCTTGCCATAACCTGCCACCACATAGGGAAGGAAATAGGGGGTGGCATAATCCGCACCGGCATCCAGCATCAGGTCATGCATGGTATCGGAAAGGGAGTGGGGGCCGTCCAGGGCCGCTGCTGCCACAAGGTTCAGATCCGGGTGTTTGGTTTCAATTTCCTTTGCCGTGACCAGGGTGGCATAGCCCCCCTCGGAATAGCCCATAATAAAGATACGGCCATCCCAGCGGGTTTTCAGGGTGCTCACCGCGCGAATCATGCCAATGGCGGAATTGGCCAGAGTGGTGAGACAGTAGGGATGGGTATCCGTATTATCACCGAGGCCGGGGTAATCCGGCGCCACCACAATATACCCGAGGGGTGCCATGGCAAATTTGGCAAGCTGGGTGGTAAGCTGGTCATCACTGTTGTTGTTTTTTGAAGGTGAATATTTTCTTAAGGTCTGGGTCGGATGCAGAAAGACCAGCATGGGATATTTACTATGGAAAACAGCCGTGGGCTCCACAAGAAGACCACTTTCCATGCGACCATCCGCTTTCCAGGTGTAAGTTACCTTGGAAGCACTCCATCCATATTTATATTTCCAGGCAAAGGCTTCATAAATTTTTGAGAAGAGATCCAGAATATTGATGGGGGTGCCAAGATTGTTGGCATCTTCCACCATTTTAGTTGGCATGTCCTCTATGGTTCCGTAACCGCCAAGTGCCGTGCTCAGGGTGTTCTCATGGGCCAGGGCCGTTCGCATGGCAGTGTCAATCTCTGTCTTGAACGTGTCGCTATCCGTGAACGAAGCCTCTTCGTAAGGCTTAACCTCAACATCTTTGATGGGCAGTGAGGCTGGCGTACTGCTGTTACAGCCCATGAGAAGGGTTCCTGACAGAAGCAGGAGGAACATGCCTGCCAGGTAAGATGGGAAAAATAAGGGTCTGTTTTGCATTTTTGTCTCCTTTGTCTGAGGGAAAAAGGTGCGGCAGATTTCGAGCCGCGCTTTGCAGAAAGTACCAAAGCAGGTTTTATGCCATGGAATGCCGGGGTGTTGGGGAAAATGGGGATTTTTCATGTCAGGAGTGATCCATGACCCGCTTCAGGCGTTTCAGGAGAAGAAGAAGGATACAGCCCGCAAGGCCAGCTGCGGCGGCGACCAGGAGAAAAAAAGACTGCCGGGAGCAGATATCCCAGAAATGCCCGAGATAGCCTGCCATGTAATTGCCCACAAACTGGGCAAGGAACCAGACACCCATGAGCATGGACACCATGCGCAGGGGCGCAAGCTTGGTGACAAGGGAGAGACCTACGGGGGAAAGGTAGAGTTCGGCCAGGGTGAGGACGGCGTTAAAGCCCAGAAGCCAGAGCATGCTGACCCGGACGCCATCGGTGTCATAGTGCCCGGCAGGATAGACAAGGAGAAGAAAGGAAAGGGCCAGAAGAAAGCAGCCAATGGTCATTTTGGCAGGAGAGGAGGGTTCTTTCCCATTGCGGGACTGCCAGGCCCAGAAGCTTGTGATGAGGGGGGTGAACATGAAAATGAAAAAAGGGTTCATGGACTGGAACCATGTCGCGGGAATTTCCCATCCGAAAAGGTGGCGATCCGTGTCTTCATCCACCCAGAGGGCGATGGTGTTGCCCTGCTGTTCAAAGGCGGCCCAGAAGAGAATCACCACAAGACAGATGGCCCCAAGTCCGATCAGGCGACTTTTGTCATTGTCACTGGATTCCAGGGGAAGTGCTGCCGTTCCATCTGTTGTTTCCTGCCGGATGCTGTCCGGAGCCAGCCAGCGTTGTCCCCGGATATAGATTACCAGACCGATGACCATACCGACGCCCGCCGCACCGAAGCCGTAGTGCCAGCCGTACAGCTCTCCCAGGGTACCGCAGACCAGGGGCGCCATGAAGGCACCGAGGTTGATCCCCACATAAAAGATACTGAAAGCCCGGTCCCGGCGGGGATCCCCCGGAGGATAGAGGTGCCCCACCTGGGTGGAAATATTGGGTTTAAAGGCTCCGTTCCCCAGAATCAGCAGGGCCAGGGCAGGGTAGAAGAGGGCGTCGTGGGCCATGATGAGGTGGCCGATGGCCATCAGCACACCGCCGATGATGACGGTTTTGCGCTGGCCCAGCACCCTGTCCGCCAGCATGCCACCGAAAACAGGGGTGAGATAGACGAGGCCCGTGTAAAGCCCGTAAACCTGGGAGGCATGACCATGGGTGAACATAAGGTGTTTGATCATGTAATAGACCAGGAGGGTTCGCATGCCATAATACGAAAAGCGTTCCCACATTTCAGTAAAAAAAAGGATGTAGAGTCCCTTGGGGTGACCCCAGAGGGTGGTTTGGGAGGGGGGCATGGCCGGTCTCCTTTGTTGGGGATAAGGAAAACGATCTGTATCTTTGAATATGGACATGATGAATGTGAAAATAGGCAGATTTTATTATTCGTGGCAAGTTTTTTTTGGGGGGAGGAAAGAAGGCGCAGACTGGAGAACAGATAGGGGGATGGTGGAATAGAAAAGCAAAACCCCCTGCCGGGTTACGGCAGGGGGCGTTATAAAAACCAACTGCACACCGTAGTGTGCAGGGATATACTGTTTGGCTCCCCAGCACGGATTTGAACCGCGGACCCAGTGGTTAACAGCCACTTGCTCTGCCGACTGAGCTACTGGGGAGCAACGTTCCGCTTCGCAGCAGAACGAGGCAACTTATACGGGCTAGGCCTTTAACTGTCAATGAAAAAAAATATGACCCGAAACTTTTTTTTTAAGGTGTTGTTTTTAAAGAAGTACGGATTTTTTATTTTGATTGCTACCCTGACTCAGCCATGCCGTCTCAGGTATTTGTCTGCCTCCATGAATTTTCCCTGAGGTGTGAGAGCAGGCGTAAAATTTACCTTTACAGCATGAAATCCATCGTTCCCGCGCTGGAACATGAGAAGGATGGTGCTGAAGCGCTGGGCGTCTTTATGTGAATCAGGTAAAATTTCTGGGATCCAGAATCTTATCAAACTTCACATGCACGGAATATTCATTGTCCATGTGGCAGAGCACACCGGTGACAAGGCCTTTGCAGACCATGGGATGGGGATTGGTGACATTGGGCAGCAGAAATTTCATTCCCAGCTGACGGCCCAGAAGCTGACGGATACCCTTGCCATTGGCAGTTTTGACATAAAACGAGAGTCCCCCTGCGGAAATGTCTGCCATACGCCCCCTGGCCGTGTTCGTGCTTTCTCCCGAAAGCACCTGAAACACAATCGCTCCCTGAACGGGGATGCGTTTATGACTTCTTCGGTTGATGCCCTTTGCCCGCAGCACTTCGCTTTCCGACTGGCCGGACATGCAGAAGTCCCGGAGTTTGGGTTCCAGTCCCGGCAGCGTCTCATTCAGCGGCAGCAGGGCTTCCCGTGTCAGTTTTCGGCCTTCGCCTGCCATCAGGGCTACAAGGGAGGTGGTGCAGACGCTGCTTTTATAGAAGCTCTCTTCCCCTGCAAGGTTCCCCGGCCCGATGCGGCGCAGCACAACGTCCTGACCGGTATCGGATGTGGAAATCAGATTCAGGGCACCCTGATCAATAAAAAACAGGGTATTGTTTTCCCTTCCTTTCTGAAACAGCACATTGCCGGGAGAAAAGGTGAAGGGCTGGGTGGCAAAAAAGAAAGCACTTCGTTCTTCCTGGCTTAACCGGGTATACCAGTTTTTCCACCGATCCAGATGGTAACTGTCAATGGCCTTGTTTTTTTCTTCTTCGATGATTTCGGCAGCCGCGATAACGAGGTGGATGGCCATGGCGTCCACCTCCATCATCTGCTGATGCAGTCTCTCCGCATGGTCAAATTTGCGGGCTGCGGCACAGGCTTTCACCAGAGTGAAGAGAAGGTTCATGGCATCTTCTGTCCGTCCGGCGGCAAGCAGTGCCCTGACATGATCCTCTTTTGTTTTCAGGCTTTCTTTCATGCGTTTAATCCTTGAAAGGGGAAGGAGAAGAACGGCGCACAGGATTGGTTGCTGGGGACGATCCGCCTCTGGCTGCGGAAGAAGATTCCCACTTTAAAGCATAAAATATTTGTTATGAAAAGAGCCCGCTTTCATTGTGCTGTTCTTCTCATCGGCCCGGACAGAAAAGGCCTGACCTTAAAAATAAGGAGGTTTTCAAAAAATCTGACTCCCGCCTTGCTTCAGCCAGTGTGGTAATGCGCGGCCCAATGCTGTAAAGGTAGATCTTACACCTGTTTTCCTGTCCCAGGGAAATGGCATGGAATCAAGGGCAAAACCTGGGACTGCAAGGCTGCGTCGGGTAACCATCAGGTTGTTCACTGTTGAACTCCGGGCTGGAAGATATTCTGATATCCCCTCTTTTGAAGGGATGTCCTGTCAGGGATGCTGTTCATGAAAGGAGGAACCATGGATTTTGAAATTCCGGAAAAACCCCTGCTGGTTACGGGGGCGACAGGGTACATCGGGGGGCGGCTCGTTCCCCTTCTGCTGTCCAGAGGATTTAAAGTCCGGGCCCTTTCCCGGTCTTTGAGAAAAATGCATGCACGGCCCTGGAGCAGGCACCCCAATGTGGAGCTTTTGGCCTGTGACCTCATGGATGGCCCCGCTCTGGAAAAGGCTGCCGAAGGCTGTGGCGGTGCCTGGTATCTGGTGCATTCCATGGAGGGCGATGGGGGCGGTTTTGCGGCAAGGGAAGAAAAAACGGCAAAGAACATGGTGCAGGCTGCGGAAAAAGCCGGTCTGGAACGGATCGTCTATTTGAGTGGCCTTGGGGATGAAAAAGATCCCCATCTCAGCTCCCACCTGAAAAGCCGACATGCCGTTGCAAGGATACTGGCTTCCGGGAAAACGCCGGTCACCGTTCTCCGGGCGGCCATGGTGCTGGGTTCGGGCAGTGCCTCCTTTGAAATCCTGCGCTATCTGGTGGACCGTCTGCCTTTTATGCTGACCCCAAGGTGGATACGAACCTCCTGCCAGCCCATCGGCATCCGCAATACCCTGGAGTATCTCGTGGGGGCCATGGTGCATCCGGACATGGCCGGAGAGACCTTTGACATCGGCGGCCCGGACATTCTGAGCTATCAGAATCTGATGCAGCTCTATGCGGAAGAGGCCGGATTGAAAAAACGGCTGATTATCCCGGTGCCTTTTCAGACGCCGGGGCTTTCAGCCTTCTGGGTGTATCTGGTCTGTCCCCTTCCCGCAGGGATTGCCAAGCCCCTTGCGGAGGGTCTTCGAAATCCGGTGGTCTGCGGGGATATGCGCATTGCCGGGCTGATTCCCCAGAAGCTTCTCTCCTGCAGGGAAGCCATCCGCGAGGCCATCCGCAAGGTGGCCCAGGAAGAGGTGGAAACCCGCTGGTCCGATGCGGGAAAGCTCCTTCCGCCGGAATGGGTGCAGTGTACGGATCCCTCCTACAGCGGCGGCACCATTCTGGACTGCTGCTACAAGGTGAAAATCCGGGGAAATCCAGAAAACATCTGGCAGAAGGTGGCGTCCATCGGCGGTAAAAATGGCTGGTATTACGGGGATCTGCTCTGGCGCATCCGGGGACGCTGGGATCAGATCACAGGGGGCGTGGGCCTGCGACGGGGGCGCAGACATCCCGAGGAGCTTCTGGTGGGGGATGCCTTAGATTTCTGGCGGGTGCTGGATGTGAAACCCTGTGAACGGCTGCTGCTTCTGGCGGAGATGCGTCTTCCCGGCGAAGCCCTGCTGGAATTCCGCATGAAGGATCTGGGGGATGGCCATTGTGAATTGCAGCAGATGTCCCGCTTTCTGCCCAAAGGGTTGCTGGGCATTGCGTACTGGTATACCCTGCTGCCTTTCCATCATCTGATTTTCAAAGGGATGCTGGGACGCATAGCGGAAGCTTCCGGACAACCCGCAGGCAGTGTTCAGGCCTTTTCCTATGATTGGAAAGAGCAGGTGTGCGCTCTGGAGGAGTGACAGCCGTGCTGTTGTGTGGCGTTTTCCGGTTTTCAGAATGCCGGCGTCGGAGAGAGGAAATGCTGGAATACGGAACCGGGGGAAGGAACAGAGATTTTGAGGTTTCTGTTCTTTTAAAGGTATCGGGGATTCAGTTTTTTTAAACAGTACAGGAAAGCCTGTCTCCCTGACCTTCCAGCAGTTTCCGCAGGTATTGTCAGGGGCTGTGTGGCAGGGAGGGAGTCCGTTTTTTTCAGAGGGCCCGGGCCTGCTGCACCAGAGCGGCAGCAATGCCCCACATGATGACACATACCCCCGCATCCAGTATGCGCCATGCGGCGGCTTTTTTGAAAAAAGGAGCCAGCCTGCGGGCTCCAAGGGTCAGGGTAATGAACCAGACCGTGGAGGCTGTTACCGCACCCAGCCAGAATCCCAGCCTTTCTGTTCCCATGTAGGGAGCGGAAAGCCCGCCCATCAGCACAATGGTATCCAGGTAGGTATGGGGATTGAGGAGGGTGACGCCAAGGGTGGCGAGAATAAGTGAAGAGGCCGTAAGGTTTCCGTTGTATGGGGTTTCCAGCCCAGCCCCGCCTTTGATGGAGGCGCAGAAGGCCCGGAAGCCGTAGACCATGAGAAAAACAGCCCCGCCCCATGTGGCCCAACGGACAAAGTCCGGTCTGGAGACAAGGAGACTTCCCAGTCCCGCGACACCGATGCCGATGAGCAGGCTGTCGCAGAGAATGCAGATCAGGGCAATGAGAAGGGGGCGGTTGTTTCTGATGCCATTGCTCAGCACAAAGGCGTTCTGGGCACCAATGGCAACGATCAGTCCAAGACATACGGAAAATCCGTAAAAAGCAGATGCCAGCATGGTTTTTTCCTTTCAGGTTTTCTTTTTCTGCACCGTGTCTGCCCGGCCGGGCGGGTGTTTGTAAGGGTACCGGGCTGCGGCGGCCTTTTTTCTTCAGCCTTTAGCTTCAGAGGCATTAAAAGGAAAATTCATTATTCTGATGATCCATAAAAATGTATTATGAATGGGGTTTGAGAGGGCTGGAAGAGGGTGGTGGAAGAGAGAGGGGGCTGCCGGATATGCTGGATTATAAACTGCTGGAAGCACTGGCATCCGTGGTGGAAGAGGGCGGGTTTGAACGGGCGGCACAGGCGCTGCACATCACCCAGTCTGCGGTGTCCCAGCGGATTAAATTGCTTGAAAGTCAGACGGGGCAGGTGCTGCTGGTACGGAGCAGTCCGCCCCGGGCAACGGAGCCGGGGGTACGGCTTCTGAAACATTACCGGCAGGTGGCCTCTCTGGAGGCAGATCTGGAAGATGCTCTGCTGCCTGAAGGGCCGGGGGCTTACCGCAGCCTGAAGGTGGGGCTGAATGCCGACAGCCTTGTCACATGGTTTCCTGAGGCGGTGCAGGAATTTCTGCTTTCCCGCAATATCCTGCTGGATCTCAGGACGGATGATCAGGATGTGACCCATCGTCTGCTTCAGGACGGGGAGGTCATGGGATGCATTACAAGCAGGGACAGGGCCGTTCAGGGATGCCGCATCTATCCCCTTGGCAGTATGCGCTACCGGATGCTGGCCTCACCGGCCTACATGGCCCGCTGGCTGCCGTCGGGGCTGGAAGATTTGCGGGATCTTGAAGCACCGGTGCTGGTTTTTAACCGGAAAGACCGGTTGCAGGATCGTTTTTTTAATCAGGTAAGGGGTTCTTGTGTTCATCCCCCTGTGCACTATATTCCTTCTGCCACAAGCTTTCTGAACTTTATCCTTCTCGGGCTGGGCTGCGGCATGGTGCCGGACCTCCAGAGCCGCAGCTTTCTCACCTCCGGTTCTCTGGTGGAACTGGTAGCGGATATGCCCATGGATGTTCCCCTGTTCTGGCACTGCTGGGATATCGGTTCCTCTCTGTTGAGGGACTTTACGGATGTGCTGGTGCGTGAAGCCGGAAAAAGGCTTTTCTGAGCCATGTTGCTGCCGTACCCCTCAGGGGGGGGCGGCTGAATCCTGAACCTTTTCGCGGAGAAGAACGATGAAAACACGGATTACGGAAAAACTGGGTATCCGCCATCCCATTGTGCAGGGCGGTATGCAGTGGGTGGGAACGGCAGACCTTGCAGCGGCGGTATCCAATGCTGGAGGTCTCGGTATCCTTACGGCCCTGATTTCTCCCGAGCCTGAGGCCCTTGGCCATGAGATTGACAGGCTTTTTTCCCTTACGGATCAGCCTTTTGGCGTGAATCTCACCCTTCTGCCCACCCTCAAGCCCGTACCCTATATGGCGTATGCCCGCATGATTGTGGAAAAGGGGGTAAAAATTGTGGAAACCGCAGGCAGAAGCCCGGAGGAGTTTCTGCCTCTCTTTAAAGAGGCCGGAATCACGGTGATTCATAAATGCACTTCTGTACGCCATGCCCTGAAGGCGCAGAAAATGGGCTGTGATATTGTCAGCGTGGATGGGTTTGAGTGCGCAGGCCATCCCGGAGAAGACGATATTCCGGGCCTGATCCTCCTGCCTCTGGCCGCAGACAGCCTTGATATTCCCATCCTTGCCTCCGGCGGATTTGCCGATGGCCGGGGACTGGCGGCAGCACTGGCACTGGGGGCGGACGGGATCAATATGGGCACCCGCTTTGTGGCAACCAGGGAAGCACCTGTGCACGCCAACATCAAACAGGCCCTTGTGGATGCCGATGAACGGCAGACCGCACTGATCTTCAGAACCCTGCACAATACGGCAAGGATTTATAAAAACACCCTCGCCGATGAGATTGTGGCGCTGGAAAAGCGGGGCGGGGCAACCATAGAGGAGCTGGCCCCCCTTGTTGCGGGAAAAAGGGGAGAACAGGCCCTGAAGGACGGGGATGTCAACGGCGGTGTCTGGGGTGCAAGCCCTGTGGCGGGGCTGATCCGCGATGTGCCTTCTGTGGAGGAACTGATCCGTCGCATTGTGGAAGATGCTGAAAGGATCATCAGAGAACGCCTTGCCTCCTTTCTTTCCTGAAATTGCAGTTTAACGGGCTTACAGAGGCTCAGGAGCTTTCCCATGGATTCAGCCATTCCCTTTGACAACAGCTATGCCCGTCTGCCTTCCCGTTTTTATGGTTTCCAGCATCCGGTGCCGGTGAAAAAGCCTCTGCTTGTGAAAATAAACCGGGAGCTTCTGGAGAATCTGGGGCTGCGCTGGGAGATGTTTCCTCCTGACGTCTGGGAAGAGATTCTTTCAGGCAACCGGGTACCTGAAGGTGCCAGGCCTCTGGCCATGGCCTATGCAGGCCACCAGTTCGGTCATTTTGTGCCTCAGCTTGGGGATGGCCGGGCCATTCTGCTGGGGGAGATTGTGGACAGAGGCGGGGTGCGCCGGGATATACAGCTGAAGGGTTCCGGCCCAACCCCCTTTTCACGCAATGGAGATGGCAGGGCCGCTCTGGGACCTGTGCTGCGGGAGTATATTCTTGGGGAAGCCATGCAGGCCTTAGGCATTCCTGCCACCCGGTCTCTGGCTGTGGTACTGACCGGAGAAGAGGTGTTTCGGGAAAAAAGATTTCCCGGTGCTGTGCTGACCCGTGTGGCGTTGAGCCATATCCGTGTGGGAACCTTTGAATTTTTTGCGGCAAAACAGGATCACAAAGCCCTTCGGATTCTGGCGGAGTATACAATGAACCGCAATTTTCCGGAGATGACGATGGAAAAGGAAGGGCCTGTCGGTCTGCTGCGGGCTGTGATGGAGCGGCAGGCCAGCCTTGTGGCGGCATGGATGCAGGTGGGGTTCATCCACGGGGTGATGAACACGGACAACTGCGCCCTTTCCGGAGAAACCATTGATTTTGGCCCCTGCGCCTTCATGGATGCCTATGATCCCATGAAGGTTTTCAGTGCCATTGATCAGGCAGGACGATACGCCTATGCACAGCAGCCGCAGATGGCCCACTGGAATCTGCTGCGTTTTGCAGAAAGTCTTCAGCCCCTTTTTTCTAACGAAGAAGTGGATCAGGCCAATGCCGTTCTCTGGGCCTTTCCCGATGCCTTCCAGCGGCACTGGCTTTCCGGTATGAGGCAAAAACTCGGGTTTTTTACGGTAAGGGGAGGGGATGAAAAGCACATCCAGTCGTTATTTAAGCTGATGTATACCCAGGGCGCCGATTTCACCTTAAGTTTTCGCAATCTCTGCGATATTGCAGAAGACCCTGCAAGGGTATCCGGGTTCACGGCCCTTTTCAGGGAGCCTGAGGCCTGTGGCCCATGGCTTGGGGGCTGGCTGCACCGGCTGGATGCCGAAGGTGGCGATGGCCTTGAGCGTGCCGCAGCCATGCGGAAGGTGAATCCTCTCTTCATCCCCCGCAACCACAGGGTGGAGGAAGTTATCCGGGCCGCAGAGGACAGGGGGGACTTCCAGCCCTTTGAAACGCTGCTCTCCGTGCTGTCCCGGCCCTTTGACCTTCAGCCGGGTTTTGAAAAGTATGCTGACTCACCGCAGCCCCATGAGCTTGTGCATCGGACTTTTTGCGGAACCTGAGGCAAGGCCTCCCGCAATTTTTTTAATAATGGAGAAAGGGAAAACATCATGACGGAATCTTCCTGGAATCCCGGCAGTCTTCTGCGCCTTTCGGGCTCCTACTGGCAGGTCTGCACCCTGCATACGGGGGTGAAGCTGGAAATTTTTACCCTCCTGTCCAGAGGCCCTGCAAGTGCCAGAGACCTCTGCCATGCCATGAAGGGGGATCTCAGGGGAGTGGTGGCCCTGCTGGATGCCCTTTCTGCCATGGGCCTTCTCGAAAAAAAGGAAACTTTGTATGCCAACACCCCGGCTGCGGAGGCTTTTCTGGTGAAGGATGCCCCCGCCTATGTGGGCTACATGATTCTGCACCATCACTATCTTATGGATTCCTGGAACCGTATGTCCGAGGCGGTTCTTTCGGGAAAACCCGTTGACAGCAGCCTTGACGGTGTCACGGAAGAAGCGGAGCGGGAAAGTTTTCTCATGGGGATGTTCAACAGCGCTTCCGCCACCGCACCGGGTGTTGCAAAGGCCCTTGATCTTTCCGGATGCCGCCGTCTTCTGGATTTTGGCGGAGGGCCGGGAACTTTTGCCATCCATTTTTGTATGGAAAACAAAGACCTTACGGCAGATGTCTATGATCTGCCCACCACAAGACCCTTTGCGGAAAAAATCATTGCCCGCTATGGCCTTGAAGGGCGCATGGCCTTTACGGATTTTAATTTCCATACGGACAGTGTGGTGGAACCGGGAGCCTTTGATGCCGTATGGATTTCCCACATTCTCCATGGGGAGAATCCCGAGGATGCCCAGAGGCTTGTTGTAAAGGCCATGGCAGCCTTAAAACCCGGAGGCCGCATTTTCATCCATGATTTTATCCTTGAAGATCTGCGCACGGCTCCGCTTTTTGCAGCTCTTTTCAGTATCAATATGCTGGTGGCAACGGATGGCGGACAATCCTATTCCGAGCCTGAAATCCGGAAAATGCTGGAAAAAGCAGGAGCTTCTGAGATCCGTCGGCTGGCCTATAGAGGCCCCACAGAATCGGGAATTCTCATGGGGGTAAAAGAGTAAAAGCAGATCGGATTATTCCCCTGACGCAGCCACAACTTGCTGGTCAGGTTGTCCGGCCCATGGTGCAGGCTTTAAGGATGACAAAAAGAACCCATACTGCTATATGCCCAAACTGGTATATGACAACAATGCATGATATCTGCGGTTAGGGATTACAGCCAGAAGCCATATCCGATTTTTAGTTTTTTTTCAGACAGCGGGACAAAAGATCCCTTTTATGACGAGGCAGCCATGGAAACCTTTATTGCAAGACAACCCATATTCAATTCCCAAAAACAGATTGTGGCCTTTGAGCTGCTTTTCCGCAACGGCATGAACAATGCCATGCCCGAAATGGACGGGGATCAGGCTTCCTACCAGCTCATTGCCAACAGCTTCATGGATATCGGCATGCAGACCCTGACCGAAGGCAAATGGGCCTTTATCAATTTCACGGAAAATCTGCTACTGGAAAGAGTCCCCCTGATGCTGCCCCCAAAGGTTACTGTGGTGGAAATTGTAGAAACCGTAAGACCTACGCCGGAAGTCATTCAGGCATGCAGGGAAATAGCGGCCAAGGGCTATGTGCTGGCTCTGGATCATTTTGTCTATACACCGGAATGGAAAGAGCTGACTGAAATTGCCCGCATCATCAAAATTAATTTTCAGAATACACCCCCTACAAAAATTAAAGAAAGCATGGCAATAGAAACAAAGGTCAAACCGGTTTTCCTTGCGGAGAAGGTGGAAACCCATGAACAGTTTGACATGGCGGTCTCCATGGGATTTACCCTTTTTCAGGGGTATTTTTTCAGCAAACCGGAAATCATCCGGGGCCGTCAGATTCAGGGGCAACACCTCAACCTCCTTCAGATCACTGCGGAAAGTGCCATGCCGGATATGAATTTTGACCGCATTGAAGCCCTGATCCACAGGGATGTGGGCATTGCCTATGACCTTTTACGCTATATCAACTCTGCCTTTTTTAAGCGCATAAGGGAAATAACATCCATCCGCGATGCCCTGATGATGCTGGGAACCGATGAAATCCGCCGTTTCATCGCCATTCTTACCATGACTAAAATATGCAGCAACAAGCCCGAGGCCCTGATGAAGGCCTCCTGCATCAGGGGAAGGTTCTGTGAGCGCATGGGAGCGGCAACGGAAACCCCCGGACTTTCCAGCCAGCTTTTCACCCTTGGCATGTTTTCCCTGCTTGATGCCCTTCTTGATGAATCCATGGAAAAAATCCTTGGTCAGATCTCCCTTTCAAAAGATATTGAAAAGGCCCTTCTGGAAAAGTCCGGCCCCCTTTATCCCTTTCTCAGTCTGGCCGAGGCCTATGAGAAGGGTCAATGGGATCAGGTTCCCAAGGCCCTTGCCGCCATAAAGCTTCCGGAAACCATTATTCCGGGACTTTATCTGGAAGCCTGTGAGTGGAGCAGGAATCTGGCAGCTTAAAAATATCTGATTATCACCCTTCTTCAGCTATCGTTCCCACGCTGGAGCGTGGGAACGATAGCTGAAGAAGGGTGATAATCAGAAAAATCAATAAACAACGGGCGTGTAGGCACCAAAACTTATCTCTACATTTGTATAGTTAAGCGGTTTCAATAAACTTTTTAACACTTCTTGGGCATGCTCTTGTGCCAGCTGTATGATGCCCTGAACTTGTGCTGTATTTTTTGCATATGACTTCGCCTGGGCCTGGGCCTCTCGAATCGCCTGATCCATTTGGGTACCGTAACGACAAAGAAATGGAAACGCTAAAACCCTGTGTTTAATGACTTGTCCGTTAGGGATGTCTAACTCAGCGTGAAGAATCTGTGCTGGAGGCAAGGCTATTTTCACAAGAGGTGTTTTAGTTTTTTCGTCAACCTCAACTGAAATGTCTGTGTCTTTAATTAAATCGAGATCAATGCCAGCTGACACTGTTGCGATTCCAAGATATTGCACCTGTTCGTCGCATAAACCATCCAGCTTCCGTACGCGGGTGTCCGTTCGTAAGACCATGTTAATGGTTTCTAATTTTGCTGATTTTTTTATTGCTTCTAAGATAATTGGGCCATGCTCAATTTCTGTTTTATTCTCAAAAAAGCTGAATATACTGCCAAAATTAAAAAAATCAAATTTATTTACAACAACCAGACCAATACATATAAGTACAACAAGAATGATAATTTTACTTAATAATTTGTTCATTTATTTACCCTTTTAAGTGATTTTAAAATCTGGCAATCCTTTTCAGGACAGAGGCTGTATCGATCCCGTGGATGTCCGTGAGTCAACACCAGACATCCACACCAAAACGTTTTCAATGCGGGGCGGTGGCTCGCCATTGTCTGAGCTGCCTTCAGTATCCTTGGTATCGAAAGGTTTGGACTGTGTCACTATTTAAGGCAGGTGTCAATATAAAAAATAAAAGGGGTCAGACCCTTTTTGTAAGGATGGAAGGTTCGTGTAAAGAGGTTTTTTAAGGAAATTCCGAGGATCTTTTTGGCTCCGCCGCTCTGTTCCCCTGCGGGTATGCAACAGATTTCCCGCCTGTTAAGCCGTTCTGTCGTCCCCTTTTCCTGCCTGACCATCATTGCGCTCTGTCGGCATAGTGCTTCCGGATGAAATGCAGGCAGGCTTCTCCGGAAAGGGGACGGCTGAACAGATACCCCTGGAAGATACGGCATCCCAGTTCCAGAAAATGGGCCAGCTGTTCCGGTTCCTCCACGCCCTCGACCACTGTGAGGATATGAAGGTTTTCTCCCAGTCCCATCATGCTGCGGATGATTTCACTGTTGACGCTTCCCTGGGATTTCAGGGTGAGGGAGCGGTCTATTTTGATGGTGTGGATCTGCAGTTCCTGAAGATAGCGCAGGGAAGTATGGCCCATGCCGAAGTCATCAATGGCCACGCGTGTGCCGATCTGACGCAGTTTAAGGAGGGCGGAGACGGTAGGGGCATTCAGCTCCAGCACGGAGGATTCGGTGATTTCCAGTTCCAGCAGGTGGGGGGAAAGGCCGGTCTGATCCAGAACACGGCTGAGATTATGGGGCAGATGCGGACAGGCGAGCTGCTGCGGTGAGACATTCACCGAGAGGAGGAGGTTCTCCGGAACCTGTCCTGTCCATGCGGCGCGCTGGGCGCAGGCTTCCTCAAGGACAAAGGAGGTGAGCCTGTCATCGCATCCGATGTCCTCGGCGAGGGCGACGGTGAGCGGGGGCGGAATCATTCCGTGGATGGGGTGACGCCAGCGCAGCAGGGCTTCAACACCATGGACATGGTTTCGGACGGCGTCCATCTGGGGCTGGTATTCCAGAAAGAGCTGGGTATTTTCCTCCAGCGCCTGCTCGAGGTCGTGGGCCAGCATTTTCGCAAGCCGGCCTTCCCCGCCAGGACGATCCAGGCACCTGTGCCCATGGGATGTGGGGAGCGGGCTGGTGAGGCTGTGCATGAGACCCTGTAGCAGCCGTTGCGCCTGGCGTTCCCGGACAAGGCAGGAGAGCCGGACAAAGGGCAGGTACAGGGCGACCCCCAGGGCCAGATTCACCGCCTGGAGGAGGGCTCCCTTGATGGAGCCTGTAGCTGTAATACCACTTACAAAAACAGGAGTGGTCCAGCTCATTCCGGCAAGGGTGTGCGGCACAAGGTCAAGGGTGGTCGCGGCCCATGCGGAGAGGGTCTGCATGACCGGGGTGAGCAGAAAGGGAATCATGTAGACAGGATTGAAGACGAGGGGAAGGCCGAAGAGGAGAGGCTCATTTACGTTGCAGAGGGCGGGAAAGAGGGCAAAGGCGCAGAGTTTCCGGTCGCTTTTGTTGCTGCTGGCGAGGAAGACGGCGAACACAAGACAGAGGGTGCTGCCGGATCCGCCCATGCGGGTGAAGGCGTCGAAAAAGGGTTTGGTGAAGATATGGAGGGCAGGAGCGTCCAGGGTGCTGGCGACGGTATTGGCCACGCTGGCAGGCAGCAGCCAGGACGCTTCGATGGGAAAGAGCAGGTTGGGGCCGTGGATGCCCAGAAACCAGAAAATCTGGCACAGGGCCGAATACAGGAGCGCCATTCCCAGCCCGTAGTCATAACCGGGCCTGGTGAGGGCTCCGGCCACCAGATCCTGAAAAATCAGTGCTGTATCCGGAGGAAGCAGCAGGCGGATCAGGCCAAAGGTGAGCAGGGTCAGGATGCCTGCGGGCATGAAGACGAGCACATCGCCGATGACATGGTCGCCCCCCACCGCCGTGAGCGGCAGGCGCAGGCTCCTGCGCAGCGCAAGGAAGAGGTAAAGACGGGTTGCCGCCGCCGCGATGATCAGAGAGAGAAAAAGCCCCCGATCCAGTGACAGAAGGGCGGTTTCATTTCCCGTCAGCACAGCGTGACATGAGAGCACCACGACAAGGGTCATGACCGGGCTCAGGGAATGTCCGGGATGACGCTGGTTGTGCAGGCCTGTCATCACACCCGCATAGGCGCACAGCACCGCCAGTGCGGCAACTCCGAAAGATCCGTCGATGAAGCGGTCAAGCAGGCCGCATCCCGCTGGGCCGCAGACCGCACGCATCCACTGCTGGTACTGCGGCAGGGGAAAATCCCGCGCCATGAGTGCCAGCGCCCCCACCATGATCAGCGGCAGGGTGAGGGCCAGACTGCGCTGGACAGCGATGAAGAATGGCATCTCACCGGTTTTTTCCGTGAAGCCGATGAGCTTCCGCCGTAATTTTTCCCCTGTGCCTTGCTTTTCCATCCAGACCTTTCTTCCTGTTCTCTTCCGTTACTGGATTGTCAGAGTGACATCCGAATTGGACATTCCCTTTTCGGTTTTGACCACCACAGGCTGATCTGTACCGCTTTGGCGGGGGGCGATTACCTCAATGCTGGTGCTGGAAACCGTGGTGTAATTATCCGCAGACAAAGGGGTGCCGCCGATGAGCACCCCCGATATCAGTCCGGGGTACAGGTGGGTGCCCGTGATGGTAAAGGATTGTCCGGCGGAGACCGTTGCAGGGGAAATACCCGTTACCGTCGGGTCTTCAAGGGTATAACTGTCAAAGGGCTGGGGCAGCAGATAATATGATGATCCTTCCACACCTACATCCTGCCAGGGATATGCGTGCATCCGTTCGGTATGGTGCTTGGACCTAATGGTATCCATCTTCAAAGCGAAGCCGTAGGCAAGCTGTTCTACCGGATTTGGATTGGTAGTTCGGGGAGCGCCAGGATAGGACGTATAATAATCAAAATCCACAATCCAGATCCAGGCATTGTCAACGATGTAGGTAGCATTTCCATATTTAAAGGTTTTATTGTCACTGAGTTTATATTTCCATTCAAAAGCGGCTGCACCGGGAATTGCCGTAAACGTGATGAAGGTGGAGGGGACGGTCACAGATTTGGAATGGCCTACGGTGTAGGAGGTGGAGAGGGATGCGTTTGGGCCGTTGGTGGCGTCCATGCCGACGGTGCCGCCCACGGTGGTGCTGGTGCTGGTGGTGTAGGTGGTGACGGACTCGCTGGACTGGGGGCTTGGTTGATAAACGGAAAGAAAGTCGAAGTTGCTCACATTGCGAGGGGTAGTATACACCAGGTTGGTCCAGTCCGTATAATGGTAGCCGGAAGGAAGATCCCCACTCCCTAAATAGTATTGCAGCTCCTGGCTGACCAGATAGTAATCTTTTTTCTGGTCAAAGGATCGGAGGGACCAGTGAAAATTTGTCCAGCTGATGGCGCTGTCGGAATTGTCATAGTGGACAATGCTGTTAAAGACCGTTGCACTGGCCATGTCCGCCAGGGAAGCCTCCTGCGACAGTGCGGATCGGCGGACTTTTTCCTCCTCACGGAGAGAATCGGCACTGCGGGTATGAATTTTTCTCAGCCAGTCCGAAAGGGGTTCTTTGGCTGAAAAGGTTTCGTTTTGCAGCGGCGTATTCATGGGAATTGATGGGTACATCACATGGCAGTGGTACTGGGTTCGCTGTCCGTCACGGATTTTTTGGAATCCCAGTAAAGGAACGGTGGTGGTATCATCCGGCATTTCAAATCCATGGCCGTTTCGGATACCCAGTATTTGTGCCAGTCGTTTCCCATCCGTACGGGTCGCATCGGTTACGCTGACGGGGTGACCGGCTTCATAGGCCTGTTGCAATGCCCGCTGGATATGGGGTTCTTCCATGTCTCTGGATGAGACCAGAAGGGGGGCGGCGGGATTGGACGGAGTGTTCTTTTCCGTGGCAATTACATGGGGGAACATAGATTTCATCAGGGTGACGGCCTTGCCATCGGCGGATGGCCCGATATAAATGGTGGAATCCTCCGACGGCTCCGAGCTGCAAGCGTTTATGACGGCGAGGCACAGGAGCAGGATCATGGTGAGGTGTACTGCGGAAAATTTCAGTTTCATCTGGAGAAAGTGGGCGGGAAATAAACCGGAGAGGGCTGAACGGTGTTTTGGGTTTATGCGGGAATCCTTCATGTAAACCTCCATCGTCAGGGTTTGTTTTCGGTAAGCCTTCAGATTTTCATATTTTTTTTCCGGATCATCACAATAAAAGGATATGCAGATTTTTTTGTCAATGACGGAGAATGTTTTTACAGATTTCCACAGTGTTTCAGCATGTGTTCCCACACTGGATACGTGGGAATCCGTAAGGAGATTGGGTACAGGAGGGCAGGGGGGGCGGGGCAGAGAAGGGGCAGAACAGGTACGGGGGGCTGAGGGGTCTCATTCTTTCCACAGATCCACATCAATGAGCCCCAGCCGTGCCGCATAGCGCACCAGCTCCATGGTGGAGTGGACGTTGAGTTTTTTCATGATGTTGGCCCTGTGATTTTCCACGGTCTTGGGACTGATGTACAGACGGTCGGCAATGTCTTTGGCGGCATGTCCTTCGGCAAGAAGCCGCATGATTTCCTGCTCCCTGGGGGTGAGGGATCCGTATTCCGTGTCGGCGATCTTGGCTTCCTTCACGGGAAACTGCATGAGTTTTTCCACCACCTGATGGGAAATGGCGCTGTCCAGGTAGTAATCTCCCCGCATGGCGGTTTCAATGCCCTGAAGCAGGCGATCCGAGGCCGAATCCTTGGCAATGTAGCCGATGGCACCCGCCTGGAAGGCTTCGGCGATGTAGTCGATTTTGGCATGCATGGAGACAATGAGGATACGAAGGGGGAGGGAGGCTGCGGTGAGTTCACGGGTAATCTGAATACCGTTGATGTCGGGCAGGGAGATGTCCACAATGGCCAGATCCGGTTTGAGATCATGGGCCATGCGGATGCCTTCCCGGCCCGTACCGGCTTCCCCCACAAGCTGGAAGCGTTTTTCCCGTTCAATGATGGACTTCAGTCCTTCCCGGAAAAGGGGATGATCGTCAATGATGAGGATGCGGATCTGCTCTTTCAAGGGGCCTCCCGTCGGGTTGCGGATTCCACGCCCATTCCCCTGTTATTATCACATACGCAGAAACGCCGGCAAAGCACAGGAGAGCAACAGGGATTCAGGAAACCGGTAAGGTGCTTGTCATGAACCATTATTTTTTGTGGTGTAGCACAACTGACCGTCTTTTCAATCTTTATTATTGAATAATTTTTCTTTTTCTGCTTTGGTGTGCCCTCCCATGACCGGGACAGCAGGGATTGCCGTCCATGGGAGGCTCTCCTATGTCCCGGTTTTTTGTGCAAAACCGGGAGGACTTCCCGGGAAAATAAATGTTTTTCCCTATGGACATATTGGCGTTCTTCTGAAATATGGAAAACAGTTTTCGGAATATGTTTTTTTACGGGAACAGCGTTTCATTCTCTCTGAAAAACAGGTTTGCCAGAAGCCCCTTCTGGTGAAGCAGGGAAAATGGAAATATGGTGTTCAGACAGGGATTTTTTTTGAAAGGAGGCCGCCTATGCCCAGCATTTCTTCCGTAGTTGCCAATTCTGCCGATATTTGCGCGACACTTTTCATACGCCTCTTGGGGCAGGGTCTTGAGCCAGGGGATGTACACCGTCTGGTGAAGGATGTGTATGGACTGGTTCGGGATGGCGGAGCCTTTACGCTGGCGGGTATCAATGCGGCCTTAAGCCGTATGGGCTGGCATGCTGAAATCATGGATGCCATTTCCCTTGATCTTCTTATGATTCTTTTGCAGCATGAATTTTCCATGCAGATTGAAACCCACACCGTACACTGATCACCTCGTTTTTTTGAACTTCCCGGATACTGTTCGCTTTTCACTTAAGCCGGTCCTCGTTTCAGCCCGATCCTTAATTTCTACCTGATCTTTCTTCTAGTCTTTTCAGTTTTACGCCTTTACGCTCCCATGGAGTAAGGATATAAGCATCTTTCGTGACAGGAAGGCTTTATCTTACCAACCCATGGAGACGATCATGCATCCTCTGGACTTGCGTACGGGAATGGGCAGCGATACCCATCGCCTGGTACCCGGACGCCCCCTTGTCATCGGCGGCCTGACCCTGGATCATCCTCTGGGCCTCCTTGGCCATTCTGACGCCGATGTTCTGACCCACGCTATCTGCGACGCCCTTCTGGGTGCTGCGGGCCTCGGAGATATCGGCCTGCATTTTCCCGATACGGATCCTGCCTTTGCCGGTGCATGCAGCCTCAGTCTGCTCCGGGAGGTGGGCCTGCGCCTGCGGGAGAAGGGTTTTGTTGTGGTGAACATCGACGCCACCATTTTTGCCCAGGCCCCGAAAATGAGCCCCCACAGAAAGGCCATGGAAGCCAAGATCGCCGCAAGCCTCGGCCTGGATCCGGATCGGGTGAACATCAAGGCCACCACCACCGAGGGACTGGATGCCGTGGGACGAAAAGAAGGGATTTCCGCAAGCGCCATCGCCCTGATCTGGAAGGAAGGGACAAAGGAAGGTTTGCAAGGCGGGGTCAAATGATTATAATGCCATTCCCACAAAGGCATCCTCAGCCCTTTGTGTCATCATCATTTTGAATTTCATGCAAATCCGCCGGAGAAAGATTTTTTTATGAGCTTACGCATATACAATACCCTGAGCCGCGAGAAGGAAGTGTTTGACCCCCTGGAGACGGGAAAGGTGCGTCTCTATGTCTGCGGCCCCACGGTGTATGACTACAGCCACATCGGCCATGCCCGGTCCGTGGTTTTTTTTGATGTTCTGGTGCGCTATTTCCGGGCCATGGGTCAGGAGGTGACCTATGTCCGGAATTTTACGGACGTGGATGACAAGATCATCCAGAAGGCCAATGAAACGGGATCGGATTCCGTAACGGTGTCCGAGACCTTCATCCGGGCCTTTCACGAGGACATGGACAGGCTGTTTGTGCTCCGGCCCGACATGGAGCCCAGGGCCACGGCCCACATCGGCGACATCATTGATGTGGTGAACCGCCTCATTGAGAAGGGGCACGCCTATCCCGTGGATGGGGATGTGTATTTTGCCGTGGAAACCTTTGAAGGCTACGGCAAGCTTTCCGGAAGAAAACTTGAGGACATGGAGGCGGGTGCCCGGATCGCGGTGGATGAGCGCAAGAAAAACCCCCATGATTTTGCCCTGTGGAAGGCGGCCAAGCCCGGCGAACCTTCCTGGGAAAGTCCCTGGGGGCCGGGCCGTCCGGGCTGGCACATCGAGTGCACGGCCATGAGCTGCGTGCTGCTGGGAGCCACCTTCGACATCCACGGCGGCGGCAAGGATCTCATCTTTCCCCACCATGAAAACGAGATTGCCCAGAGCGAGGCGGCCACGGGCCAGCCCTTTGCCCGTTACTGGGTGCACAACGGTTTTGTGAACATCAATCAGGAAAAGATGTCCAAGTCTCTCGGCAATTTCCTGCGGGTGCGCGACGTGCTGGAAACCTGGCATGCGGAGGCCATCCGTCTGTTCCTGCTTTCCAGCCACTACCGCAGCCCCATTGATTTCACGGATCAGTACCTGAACGAGGCGGCTCAGAATCTCGACAAGATGTACGGGCTTTTCCTGAGGCTGGAGGAGGCGGGGCTTGCCCCTGGTGAGAGGCGGGGCAGTCTCTGGCAGGGATTTCTTGAGGCCATGGACGATGATTTCAATACCGCCAAGGCCCTTGGCCTTGTGTTTGAGGCCATCCGAACGGCCAACCGTCACCTGGATGGAGGGGAAGCCCAGGGCCGGGAGGAAGCGGTTCTGCTGGCGGGAGATCTCAAAGCCATCACAGGGATTCTGGGACTCTGCCATGACACGCCTGCGGCCTATTTTGCCGCCAAAAAGGAAAAAGGGCTTTCCGCCTCAGGGCTGGATGCCAGCGCCATTGACGCTCTGGTGGAAGAACGCACCCAGGCCCGGAAAGATAAGAATTTCAAGCGGGCCGATGAAATCCGTCAGCACCTTGCCGCCATGGGCGTGGTGCTGGAAGACAAGCCCGAAGGCACCCTGTGGCGGATGGAATGAAAAGGGAAAAAAAGGGGACAAAGGAGAAGGGGGGGGCAGCGCCCGTCAGAAAAAAAGCTTCCGGAACCTCCCTCCTCCCGGCCTCCCTTCCCATGGAAGAAAACGTGGCCGCAGAGCCTGCATCAGATCCAGCATCTCCGGTGGAAGATGGGGCATTCCACATTGTTTCGGCCTTTGAGCCCAAAGGCGACCAGCCCGGAGCCATCGAGGCGCTGACGGAGGGGCTGAAGGCCAACGCGGCCCACCAGGTGCTGCTCGGTGTCACGGGTTCTGGGAAAACCTTCACCATGGCCCATGTCATAGCAAGAATTGGGCGGCCCACTCTGGTCATTGCGCCCAACAAGACCCTGGCCGCCCAGCTTTTCAATGAGTTCAAGCTGCTCTTTCCCCACAACGCCGTGGAATACTTTGTCAGCTACTACGACTACTACCAGCCCGAAGCCTACATCCCCTCCAGCGACACCTACATTGCCAAGGACTCGGCCATCAATGAGATGATCGACAAGATGCGCCATTCCGCCACCCGCTCCGTGCTCACCCGTAAGGATGTGATTGTGGTGGCCAGTGTTTCCTGTATCTATGGTCTGGGGGCTCCGGAGGATTATCTGGCCCTTCGGGTGGAGCTGGCCGTGGGGCAGGAGCTGAGCCGGGACAAGCTGCTCCGGGATCTCACGGCCATGCAATATACCCGCAGTGATCTGGATTTCCACAGGGGTACCTTCCGCGTCCGGGGCGACAGGGTGGAGATTTTCCCGGCCTATGAGGAGAATCAGGCCGTTCGGGTGGAGTTTTTCGGGGATGAGATTGAGGCCCTTTCCGAAGTGGATCCCCTGCGTGGGGAGGTGCTGCGGAAGATGCGGAAAACCGCCATCTTTCCCGGCAGCCATTATGTGACGGAAAAGACCACCCGCAAGCGGGCCATCAGCGCCATTGAAGCGGAGCTGAAGGAGCGCATCGCTTTTCTGCGCGAGGAAAACAGGCTGGTGGAGGCCCAGCGCATTGAAGAGCGCACCCGCTATGATCTGGAAATGCTCCGGGAGATCGGCTACTGCACCGGCATCGAGAACTATTCCCGTCATCTTACGGGCCGCAATGCAGGCGAGCCGCCGCCCACCCTCTTTGATTACTTTCCCGAGGATCTCCTTGTGGTTTTTGATGAATCCCACATCGCCGTGCCCCAGGTGGGCGGCATGTACAAGGGAGACCGCTCCCGCAAGGAGACCCTGGTGAATTTCGGTTTCCGCCTGCCTTCGGCCCTGGACAACCGGCCTCTGAAGTTTCCGGAATTCGAGAAAAAGGCGCGTCAGGTGATTTACGTGTCCGCCACTCCGGCAAACTATGAGATGGAAAAGGCCGAAGGCCGGGTGGTGGAGCAGATTGTAAGGCCCACGGGGCTTGTGGATCCTCTGATTGAGATCCGTGGGGCGGAGCATCAGGTGGACGACCTCTATGATGCCATCCGGGACTGCCTTGGCCGGGGTTTCAAGGTGCTGGTGACCACCCTGACCAAGCGCATGGCCGAAGACCTGACGGAATACTACACGGGCCTCGGTATCCGGGTGCGTTACCTGCATTCGGACATCTCCACCCTGGAGCGCATTGAGATCATTCAGGATCTGCGTATGGACCGTTTTGACGTGCTGGTGGGCATCAACCTTCTGCGGGAGGGACTGGACATTCCCGAGGTGGCCCTTGTGGCCATACTGGACGCGGACAAGGAAGGCTTTCTGCGTTCGGCCCGTTCCCTCATCCAGACCTGCGGCCGTGCGGCCCGCAACGCCATGGGCAGGGTCATCATGTATGCGGACCGCATCACGCCCTCCATGGCCCAGTGCCTCGAAGAAACGGATCGCCGACGCAACATCCAGCTGGCCTTTAACGAAACTCACGGCATCACGCCGGAAACCATCTCCAAGGCCATCGGCTCCCTGATGATCTTTGGTGTTGCGGATGCACAAGCCCCGGTTCTGGATCAGGTGGCGGAAAAGGCCCCTGCTTTTGGTACGGATAAAAAAGGGGGGGATCTTGCCGCCATTATCGCGGGCCTGGAGGCGGAGATGCTGGCGGCTGCGGAAGAACTGGCCTTTGAGCGTGCGGCGAGGCTCCGGGACAGAATCCGGGAGCTTCGGGGCATTCAGGATCTGTGAACAGAACGGGAAGATCAGAAACTGCCTGTCTGCTGTTTTACGGGCACTCCGGTACACAGGGCATGGGTTCGTGACGCAATCTTATTCGGGAGCTTCTTGGCCTGTGCGGAAGCGGCAAAACTTGTCGGCACAGGCAGCTCGGGCCGTGGGATTGCCATGGCAGTTTCACGAACGCTGCCTTTGTGCCGACTTCGGACAGTTGCCGTTTCTTTTCGCACAGGCCGTCAAAGCTCTGATCCGAAACGATTGCAATGTCACTCACAGATGCCCTGGGCACCCTGAAGTGCAAATGCCCGTTCGATAAAGACTGAAAACATGAAGATCCGTGGACATGCGGGAGCTGTGAGCATGGAAGAAGCGTCCCACCACCATGAAGAAGGGGGTTGCGAACCCCCGGAGCCGCCTCCCCTCATCCGGGAGAAGCTTGCCCAGGTGGCCACAGGCCCGGGTGTCTACCTGATGAAGGACAGCGAAGGCCGCATCCTGTATGTGGGCAAGGCCAAGAACCTGCGGCGCAGACTGGCCTCCTATTTCCAGCGCATGGACCGCCATCCCGTAAAGACCGGGGTGCTGGTGGCAAAGATCGCGGACTTTGACACGATTCTCACGGAGAGTGAGAACGAGGCCCTTCTTCTTGAGTCCACCCTCATCAAGCGTCACCGTCCCCGCTACAATGTCATTCTCAAAGACGACAAACAGTATCCCTTTCTCCGTCTCGACCTCTCCCATCCCTTCCCAAGCCTTACGGTGGTGCGGAAGATCAGCCGGGATCAGGCCCGGTATTTCGGACCCTTTTCCTCCGGTGGTGCCGTCCGGGAAACCCTGAAGCTGGTGAACAGAACCTTCCGTCTGCGCACCTGCAAGGACACGGTGATGCGTACCCGCACCCGGCCCTGCCTCAACTATCAGATGGGGGTCTGCATCGGCGCCTGCTGCCTGGAGGTGGATGCGGCGGCCTATCGCAGAAACGTGCGCGAAGCCGTGCTGGTGCTCAAAGGCAAAACCCCGGTGCTGCTGACCAAGCTCCGCAGGGAGATGAAACGGGCGGCGGAGATGCAGGATTTTGAAAAGGCTGCGGAAATCCGGGACAAGCTTTTTGCCCTGGAGCGCACCCGGGAAACCCAGGTGGTGGTGGCCACGGATCTGGTGGACCGGGACATCCTCGGACGGGCCGAGGCCCCCGGCATGGGCATTTTCACCCTCATGCGGGTGCGGGCCGGGCTTCTTGCGGACACCCGCCATTTTGCCTTCCGGGAGACCCTGGCCGATCCCAGGGAACAGGTGGCCTCCTTTATCCGTCAGTATTATCCGGAGCAGCCCCAGTCTCCCCGCGAAATCCTCGTTCCCGAAGAGCCGGAAGATCTGGAAACCCTTTCCGAAGCCCTGCGCCAGTGGACGGGAAAGGGCGTGCGCATCACAAAACCCTTACGCGGGGAAAAGGTGAAGCTCCTTGAATGGGCGAAAAGCAATGCGGAAAAGGAGCTGGAAGAGCGGCTCACCTTGCGGAAGGGGGATGAGGATCTTCTGAAGCGTCTCGGGGCCCGTCTGGGGATGGACAGACCGCCCCTGCGCATCGAGTGTTTTGACAACGCCAACATCTCGGGCCAGAATCCCGTCACCGGCATGGTGGTTTTCATGGAAGGCCGGCCGGAGCGTTCCCTCTACCGCCGTTACAAGATCCGTCATGTGCCGGAGCAGGACGATTACGCCTACATGGAAGAAACCCTGCGCCGCCGGTTTGCGCCGGAAAAGCTGGACGGCCCCCTGCCGGACCTGCTGCTGGTGGACGGGGGCAAGGGGCAGCTCAATGTGGCGGTGGATGTGCTGAAAGCCATGGGGCTTTTCGGTGCTTTCGGCGTTGCGGCCATCGCCAAGATGGATGCGGAAAAGGGCGAGACCGAAGACAAGATTTTCATTCCCGGCCGCATGAATCCCGTGAACTTCGGCAAAGATCCGGAGCCCCTTTTTCTGCTCATGCGGGTGCGGGACGAGACCCATAAAACCGCCGTCACCTTTCACAGAAAACAGAGAATTCAGACGGGGCTGAAATCCCGCCTCGATGGTGCGCCTGGTGTGGGCCCGAAAAAAAAGGCGGCCCTCCTTGGGCACTTTGGATCTTTTCGCAGGCTGATGGAGGCTTCCCCAGGTGAGATTGCCGGGGTGGCGGGGTTCAGCATGGAAAGCGCAGGACGGCTCCATGCCTTTCTGCACAGCAGTGATTTTTTGGGAGAGGATCCGGCCTCGAAACTATAAGGGGGAAAATTTTTTTTCGAGGTATAGTGTCCCCATGGAAAGAGGCTCTCTGAACAGCGCGGTAGAGAGCAGCCTTGATAGAGGAAGGAAAAGACCATGAAGTGTTTAAAGTGCGGCGGTTTACTTATGGCAGGTCTGATGTTGCTGCTGACCTGGAATCCCGTCCAGACTCTGGCAGAAGAAAATCGTCCTGTGGAGATTCTCACCTTTGCCTATTCTCCTTACATGGAGGAGGATGGTACGGGGATTCTTCCCCGCATGATACGGGAAGCCGGGGGAGGAAAGTTGCCTCAGCCAGTATTCCGCGTGTATCCCAGAAAAAGGGCTTTGCAGATGTTTCTGAAAGAAGGGCAGGGGGATTTGCTTTTTCTGGGAGAAAGCCGTTATTTTCCTGAACTTGCCGGACAGGTGGCAGCCATTCCCCTCTTGAAGGCCAGAATGGTGATGGCCTACCGCAGAGCAGCTTTTCCGGATTTTTCCGCATCGGATCTGGAAGATTTTAAGGGGTACCGCATCGCTTCTTCCCTGGGCAGCCATTTTTCGGGGATTTTCCGGGAGAAGGGCATGGTGGTGGAGGAATCCAAGATGGACAACAACCTGAGAAAACTCATGGCCGGACGTGTGGATTTCTGGCATACCGTAGACATCACGGCCCTGGAGATGATTGCAAGGCAGTTTCCCGGCAGGGATGCGGGCTTTGGTTTTTGGGAACACCGGCCCTATTTTGTCATTGAGCTTCTGGCCCGGCGTGGTGGTGAGGGAATGGCTTTTCTTGGAAAATTTGAAGAAGCCTTTCAGGCCTTCAAGGCCAGGGGCGGGGATCTGGCCATTCTTGAAGACTACTACGGAAAAGGGCGTGTACCCGAGGATGTGAGAATACCCTGAACCCAGGAGGAGCGGACATGGACAGAAAAAGCCGGGAGGCAGGAATGCTGGAAAGCGCGTGGAAAGCAATGGCGGCAGGACTGGTTCTCCTCCTTTTCTGTGTTCCCGTTCCGGGCTGGAGCCAGCAGCGCACCCTGAGGCTGGGCGTGGATGAGTTTCCCCCTTATATTTCGGAAGAGCTTCCCGGTCAGGGGCTTATGTGCCGGATCATATCCGAAAGCTTTGCCCTTTCAGGTATTGGTGTGCGTTTTGTGTTTGTACCCTGGAAGCGGGCCCTTGTGAGTGCGGAAGCCGGGGATTTTCTGGATGGCACACCGGCCTGGTTTGCCACCCCGGAGAGACGGGCCGCTTTTTATGTATCTGATCCCCTGGTGAAGGACAGCCAGTCCTTTTTTCATCTCAAGACCCTGTCCTTTGACTGGACAACCGTGGAAGATCTCAAGGGGCTTCGGATCGGCGGCACCCTGGGCTATGACTACGGGCAAGCCTTCATGGAAGCGGAGAAGGCGGGAACACTGAAGGTGGACTGGGTATCCAGGGACAGCAGCAATTTTAAGAAACTGCTTCTGAACCGTATCCAGATTTTTCCCATGAATACCTTTGCGGGTTACGCCCTGCTGAAACGTGAATTCAGTGAGGCGGAGCGGAGTCGCATCACCCGGCATCCCCATCCCCTGCGCAGGGAACCCCTGCATCTTCTTCTGTCAAAGAAGGTGGAGGGTCATGATGTTCTGATGGAAGCCTTTAATGAAGGACTGAAAACCCTCAGGAGAACGGGACGGTATGGGGAGATCCTGAAAGAGGGAGGCGTTCCCGTGGAAGAGCAGGGGCTTGAGGGGGCGATGCAACCCGAGGAGGATTTGAAGGAGAAAAAGGAGCAATGACAGAAAAAACGCTACCCGTCAGGCGGGTGGTTCCCATGGAAGATCGACGGAGTCTGGAGTTGTATGGCAACCTTTCCCAGGCCTATGAAGCGGAGTTTTCCGCGCTGACCGGTCTGCTGCCCGATTCTTCCGGGTGGTATGGCATACAGACCCCCCCGGATGCCTGCCATGACGGTTTTCTGTTGATGGAAGGGGAGGCGCCCATTGGATTTATGGTGGTTTTTACAGGAACCCCCAGGGATGTCTCCGAATGCTATATTCTTCCCGCAAGGCGAAGGCAGGGCCTGGGGCTGTATCTGGCTGGGGAAATTTTCGGACGGTATCCCGGTTCCTGGCAGATTCGTCAGATTCAGGGTGCGGACAGGGCTTTGCTGTTCTGGCGCAGGGTGCTGGATCATCTGGTACAGGGGCGGTATACGGAGCAGCTTGTGGAAGACCCTGCGTGGGGACTTGTCACCCGTCAGGAATTTGTTTTTGAATGAAAACCTGCGGAAGGCAGGAGCCGTGCGTCCTGACCGGTCAGGTGGATGAGGATATGCTGATGATAGAATCCATACTTGTGGGCTGTGAAAATGAGGGCTTCAGGCAGATGGTGACGGATATCGCCCGAAGCTATGGCATTCTTCTTCTGGAAACATGTGAAACCACAGACAGCATGGAGACTTCCTGGCATCTGGACAAACGGGCGGAGGGGATTCTCTTTTTTACGGAAGATCCGGATACGGACACGGTGAATGCGCTGCGCACCCTTGCAGGCAACTGCCAGAAACCCTGGCTCTGTCTGCCTCCGGATGAAGATGCCGTCCATACCCTCGCGGCCCGTACACGGGACTGGATTCATGGGAAGGGTATCGGATCCATGCAACTTGCTTGTGATATCGGATTTTCCCGTTTGTCTGTATGCGGGGACATTCTGAAGGCCTGTTTTGCCATGTGCCTTCTCCGCACCCGGCCTGATCGTTTGCAGGACGCACTGAAATCCAGACCGCTCTTACAGGAAGACAGTCCTTACCCGGATGTGGCCTCGGTGCTGGCGGATCTTGATCTGCGTCTCCCCCTGAGGGATAAGGTGACTCTGGCACATTTGGACGGAGAGTTTCCGTCAGTGGCGGATTCGGCTCTGGCGGTTTACATTCTGGGGCACTATCTCTGGCCACCCAATGAGGCCCTTCTTGCGGACTGCGCCCGAAGGGGGGGGCTGGCAGTCGAAGAAATGGAAGAACAGGTGGCTGTGGAGATTCTTCTGGATGCTCTGCTCGATCATCTGAGAAAAACCTGTCGCCTGCGCCTTGTTTCAAGCTGAAAACAGGAAAAGAAAGGACGTGGGCATGGGAGAACTCATTGCCTTTGGAGGCGGTAAGGGGGGCAGTGGTAAGAGTTTTATCACATCTCTTACGGGAAGCCTCCTTGCTGCTGCGGGTAAGCGGGTTGTACTGGCAGATCTGGATCTTGGAGCTGCCAATCTCCATTCCTTTTTCGGTATTTCCACATCCCGTCCGGGGCTGGGAGATTTTCTGGAAGGCCGCGTTCCGGATCTTGAGGCCTGTCTTCTCGAAACAGCGATACCCCGCCTTTTTCTTTTATCCGCCAAGGGCTGTTCGGCTCACGGTGCGGATCTGCCCGCTGCGTCCACCCAGCGTCTCATTCTGGCACTGCGTCATCTTTCCCATGATTTTATCCTGCTGGATCTTGGGGCAGGCAGCTACCGGAGCAACCTTGATTTTTTTCTTGCAGCTTCGCGGGGGATTCTGGTCTGTACACCGGAACCCACAGCCGTTGAGAATCTTTTTCGTTTTGTTCACAGAGCTTTTTTACGGAAAATCCAGGCCCATACCGGGGAATCCGGGCTGAGGGAACTCAGCCGCATCTGTCTTGCGACCAGATCGGCATCTTCCGTAAGACCACAGGATCTGGTCATGGCCCTGACATCCCGGAATGCAGATGCAGGGCTGCGTCTTGCTGAGGATCTTGGCAGACTCCGTTTTTATCTTCTGCTCAATCAGGTTCGCAGAACCCTGGATGCCCAGGTTGCCGCCCAGCTCATGGGTTTTTATCCGCAGTTTTTTGGGCCCGTTTTTTCCCTTGGAGCCGTAGTTGTTCATGAGGAGGCTGTGGGAGAAAGCATCATGAGGCGGGAACCTTTTTTGCGGCATCACCGTACCCATGCCATTACCCGGCAGGTGATGGGACTGGCCCGTCAGCTTCTTGTGCCCTGAGCTGCTGGATGCGGCAGATTCTGATGGAACCTTTCCCCGGAAGAATCCTGGAGATTCTGGTCTTACCGTACCCTTGAAATTAAAGTTGACTTTAACTTTATGGAGATCTACAAATGCATTCAGAGAAAATGTATTCCATATCCGAACTGGCAGGGGAGCTGGAAATCAGCCCATCCACCATCCGTTTTTATGAGGACAAGGGACTGATACAGCCCGATCGCAGCGCAGGAAACCAGCGTCTGTATGCAAAGCAGCACAAAGCCCGGCTCAAACTCATTCTCCGGGGCAAGCGTTTCGGCTTCTCCCTTGCTGAGATCGCGGAAATGATCGGATATGCAGATATTCCCCTTCACGAGGAAGAACAGATCTGCAGGAGCCTTGCCTTCGGCAGGGAAAAGCTTGCCGAGATTGCACGGAAAAAAGAGGATCTGGCCCTTCTGGAAATGGATATCCTGGCCATGCAGGACATCCTGGAAAAAAGGCTGAAAGCCCTGAAGGAAAGGTCGGACACCCCCCTATCTACCCCATGACAACAGGAGTTTCCATGTACGATTTTCTGCTTTCCCCCCAAGCCCTTGCCCTGCGGACAGAAGTCCGGGAATTTGTCAAGACCGTTCCGAGACAGCTTCTTCTCGATATGGATGCGGACAAGGTACAGTTTCCAAAGGAATTTCTTGCTGAAGCGGGTCGCCGCAATCTCATGGGCTGCCGTTATCCCAGAGAATGGGGGGGCAGGGGGCTGGACTGGGTCAGCACAGTGATGGTGATGGAGGAAATCGGTACCCTGGGTTACATCATGGCCTGCGTATTTGGCGTGGGTGCGGAGCTGGTCTGTGATGCCATCATTCGTCACGGAACGGATGCCCAGAAGGAAAAGTATGTGAAACCTCTCTTAAAAGGTGAAATATTTGCCGCAGAATGTCTGACGGAACCCAGGGGCGGATCGGATTTTTTTGGTACCAGCACAACGGCGGAAGACAAGGGGGAGTACTTTGTTCTCAATGGGCAGAAGCGTTTTATTGTGGGCGGTGAGGGGGCGGATTATTTTCTCGTATACGCAAAAACCGATCCCGATGCCCGAGGGCATAAGGCCCTGACCTGTTTTATTGTGGATCGCAGTGAGGGGGTACGGGTGGAATACCTTTACGGCCTGATGGGATGCCGGGGGGGCGGTGCTGCCCGTATTGTGTTCAGGGATGTGAAGGTACCGAAGGAAAACATTGTCGGCAGGCTGAACGATGGCTATGCGGTGTTCAATACCATGATGATTCCCGAAAGGCTGGGAACCGCCGCCATGACCATCGGTGCGGCCCGGCCTGCCCTGGAAGTGGCTACGGGCTACAGCACACGGCGCAAGGCCTTTGGTCAGGAAATCGCAAAATTTCAGGGCGTTGGGTTCCAGGTGGCTGAAGCGGCCATGTTGCTGGATGCCTGCCGGAGCATGGCCTATACGACCAGTCGGGCCGTGGATGCGGGGACTGTTCCGGAAAATGAGATCCGCAGGCTGGTTTCGGAAAGCAAGAAATTCATCACAGAATCCTGTCAGAAGGTGGTACACAACAGTATGCAGGTGATGGGCGGTATTGGTTATACCAATGTTTTTCCTGTGGAAAGGATTTTCCGGGATGTGCGTCTGGCCTCCATCTGGACAGGAACCAATGAGGTGATGAGCCTCATCATTGCCAGTGAGTGGTACCGAAAATACATGGAGGAGAGGGCTGCGGGCCAGACCCGTGACTGTGAGAATGATGCCGCCGAAGCTTTTGCAGCGGAAGAAAAAATTTACGAATAATCCGGGGGAAGAGAGAATCGGAGGGAGCCGGGGGGGGCCTGGCTCCTCGGCGTAACGGATCAGACTTTCTGCTTACCATTTTGCTTCAGCTATCGTTCCCATGCTCCAGTGTGGGAACGCCATACCGGGCGCTCCTGCGCCCAGGGCCAGTATCCCCGGCAATCCCTTCTCTGGGAAATATGAATTGACGAAGCTCAGGGACGATCCAGACCAGAATATGGCGCGTATCCGGTTTCTGGACGTCCTACAGGCTTTTGGGATATGGCAGTGTTCCGGGACTCAAGACGCTGGAGCGTCTCAAGATGCATTCCCACGCTGGAGCGTGGGAACGATGGGTTCAATGCTGTATGGGCAAAATTTACGACTGCATGGCTGAGATAGGGGATAATCAAAATATACTTTTCCGGTCTGCCTGAATTTCAATGTGGATGATACCCCAGTCTCCCCTTTTCATCCTTCAAACCACCTGCTATTGTGACTTGCATGAAAAAGAAAAAACAGGACAATTTTCTGGAAGATCTTTCAAAGAGCAATCCCCATGATGCCCTCGTTAAAAGAATTCTGGGTGAAAAAATCCATGCCGTGGATTTTTTCACGGTCATGCTGCCGGAAAAGGTGGTTGCCCTTCTCGATATGCAAACCCTTAAGGCGGAAAAAGACAGCTTTGTCAGCCCAAAACTCCGCAATGCCTTCAGTGATCTGATTTTCAGCGTGAAACTGAAAAACAGCCAGACAAGGGCCTTCCTTTACACCCTCATTGAACACAAAAGTCAGCCCGATGTCTGGTACATCCTCCAGATACTCAAATATATGAGTGCTGTATGGGAAAGCTTCCACAGAAATACGCCGGAGAAACTTTTGCCTCCCATCCTTCCTCTGGTCGTCTATCACGGAAAGGAAGACTGGTGCACAAGAAACATTGTGGATCTGCTGGATGGAGGTTATCCCGAGATTTTCCGGCCCTTCACGCCACAGTTTGATACCCTGTTCTGCGATGTCAGCACCCTTGACCCCCATACCCTTCAGAACAATATTGTGCTAAAGGTTTTTTTTAAGATTCTGGGTTCTGTAATGGGCCCGGAAATCCGGGATGACCTGCCAGATCTGATCCGGGCGCTGAGCGAGATGATGGAGCCTGGCAAAACCACACTGGAATACATCGAAATATTTCTGCGTTACGCCATATCGGCAAGCCAGGACATTGATGAGGCCATCCTTGAAAAGGCCCTTGAAAACAGCGGATACATGGAGGTTCTTATGCCCACACTGGCTCAAAAATGGATTGAGGAAGGCATGGCCAAAGGTCTTGTTCTTGGTGAACAGAAAGGTCTGATGCTTGGAGAACAAAAAGGTCTGATGCTTGGAGAACAAAAAGGTCTGATGCTTGGAGAACAGAAAGGTCTGATGCTTGGAGAACAAAAAGGTCTGATGCTTGGGGAACAAAAAGGCCTGATCCGGGAAAAATACAAAACCATCCTGCGCCTCCACAAATTGGATTTTCCCATAGCCTCCATCGCCATGGCAGCCAATCTACCGGAAAAAACCGTGCAGGACGTTTTAAAGTATGGCTTTAAAGCTTTGGAAAAAATTCCTCTGGAGGATGATTTCTAACCTGGATTCCTCTAAAAGGGTTCTGTTCTTCTTTTTTGTAAGAAAATTGATCACCATCCTACTTGAGTTATCGTTCCCATGCTCCAGCGTGGGAACGCACTGCCGGGTGCTCCTGCGCCCAAGGCCAGCGTCCTCGCGAATTTTTTTCTTTGGAAACTGGGTATTGACGAAGCACCGGAACCATCCAGACCAGAATATTGGGCGTACCGGTTTCTGGGCGTCAACCAGTTTTTTTGGGGCCATGACAGCTTCCGTGGGTTCAAGACGCTGGAGCGTCTTTAGATGCATTCCCACGCTGGAGCGTGGGAATGATGAATGGATAAAGGTAAATTTTGCGCCCGTTCTCACATCTCAGGGGAAATGCACGGAGGCAGAGACAAGACCTGAGACGGCATGGCTGAGTCAGGGTAGCAATCAGATCAGACTTTGAAGCGTATGTTGAGGATATCCCCGTCCTCAACCCGGTAATCCTTGCCATTCACGTAGAGCTTGCCCGCTTTTTTCACTTCCGCCTCACTGCCCAGGGCGATGAGTTCCGCATACTTGATGACCTCAGCACGGATAAATCCCCGTTCCAGATCCGAATGGATCACCCCTGCGGCTTTGGGTGCAGGAGCATCTTTTCGTACCAGCCACTGACGCACCTCATCCTTGCCAACGGTGAAAAAGCTGATGCGGCCCAGGGCTTCCAGGGCTGTACGGGTGAGCAGCCCGAGGGCAGGTTCGTGGATCCCCAGATCCTGAAGGAAGGCGGATTTTTCCTCGGCATCTTCCAGGAGGGCGATTTCCGCCTCCATGCCAGCGCAGACCTGAATGACGGCCATACGATCCCTCCGGGAACGGGCTTCAATGGCAGGGGACACAGCATTCTGTCCGATGGCGTCCTCTCCCGTGTTCACCACCACCAGCATCTGCTTGCGGGTGATGAGGGGATAACTGCGGATCAGGGCTTCTTCTTCATCATTGATCTCAAAAAGGCGCAGGGGATTTTCGGCTTCCAGATGGGCCTGCATCCGCTGGAGAAGGGCAAATTCCTTTTTCTGATCCTCATCCTTGATTTTTTTCAGGCTGAGTTCCAGGCGTTCCAGGCGTTTTTCCACAAAAATCTGGTCATGGATCAGGAGCTCACCGCATACCATGTCCACATCCCGCCCTGCATCGACATCCCCATCCACATGGAAGATGGCCTCATCCTCAAAGGCCCGCACCACAAGACAGATTGCATCCATATCCGCAATGTCCTGAAAAATGACACCTTTGGAGATGGTTTCCTTTTCAAGTCTTGGCAAAAGCACAAAATCAATGCGGGCAGGCTGATTTTTTTTGGGTTCATACAGGCTTACGAGCCGGTCAAATCTCGGATCCAGGATATTTGCCGTTCCGGGAAGGGGTTTTGAGAGCTGTGCTCCCTCCTGAATTCTTGCACCGGTCAGTACAGTGAAGAGGGTTTTTTTGCCGCTCTGCGGCAGGCCGATAATGCCAACTTTCATGTTTCCTCACAACAAAAAGGGGGAAGCCCCCTTTTTCCTCATGGTTGGTTAAGACGGGCAGGAACAAAGCCTGATCCCAAAAATTCCGTGCCGATAACAGATGGCTGATGAAGGGCACCACCTTCGTGGTATAAGCAGATTTAGCGCTTATTACAATGGAAAAGCGGGGGGCAAGGGAGCGGCCCATCAGTCTATGGAGCAGAAAAAAAACTTAGCCTCTTTTTCTTGCTTTCGTCTTATTTTTTCAGTTCCACGAGCTTACTGGTGGTATAGATACGCCCCGTAGGCATCAGATAAAAATTGCCACCATAGGGATCTTCGGGGATGGTTTCCAGAAAACCTGCATCCACAAGTTCTTCAAGATTTTTGGGACTATCTTGCCGTTTTTCTTGAAATCTGCGGACAGCATTTTCAAGAATCTGCATACCTTCCAGGGCAAGAATCCGTTTTTCATAATATTTGCGGATTTCGGGACTTCGGGTATCTTTGAGCATGGATTTTAACAGCAGAAGGGAAAAGTCCGTATCGCCCGCATAATAGGAAAGCCTGGCTGCGAGGGGAGCATAAAAATCAGGGGCATTGGGTTTTTGGGCTGCAGCGGCAATATAGCGGGCACCATTTTCAAAATCATTGAGAAAATAGTAATAGACAAAACCGATTCTGAAGAGAATGAAAGCATCATCAGGTCTGTAGTCGAGAGCCCGTTTTAAAATACCAATGGCATCTTCATACATCCCCGGCCCCCATGCCAGCAGGGCACCGGCAAAATAGTAGGGATCAAAAAAGTAGGGATCCAGATCAATTACCGCATGGATCATGCGGATGAACCGTTGCCAGTCTTCAACGGTGATCATTTCACTGCGGTCTATTTTCTGGCCTATAAAAAATATGGCCTGCAATAATTGAAAATCCGCAGCCAGTCCTTTGAAATCCAGAGCCGCAATACCTGTGATTTCCGAAGGAAGTACCGTTGGTTGCAGCCCTTCTTCCCGAAGGTATTTTTCTTTGGTTGCAAAGGAAAGGGGATAGAAAAAAAGAATCATTCCCATGAGACCAAGGCATATCCCCAAGGGCAGGATTCGTTTCATAAGAATTCCTTTTTCCTGAAAATGATCATGGAAAGTCCCACAAGAAGGGCAATATAGGCAAAGCCATATCCCATGATGGGAATAAGATCAGAAAAGGCCATAAGACGGCCATGGGCTGCAAGGATTTTCATGTCAAAGAGTTCAAAATTGGGAACAATATATTTTGATGTTTGAATGACATAATGCACCACTGGGCTGATCTGTTCTCCGTGGTGCTGTACGGAGAGAAAACGGATGACATCGCTGTAACTCTGTCCTGCAATATAGATACAGAGGGAAAACATCATATTGAGAAAGCTGCTGGTGGAAAAGGAGCCGAAAAAAAGGATGAGGGCATTGAAAAGGGAAATCTTGATGTAATCCAGAAAAACCGCCTGCATGTAGGGAAGCCAGGCAAAACTTTTAAAATAATCGGCATGGAAGGATTGCAGCAGGATGAGGGCAAAACAGGTAAGGAGGGCAATGATGAGGTAGGCCATGAGGGAGATAAGAAGAATCCCTGAATATTTTCCAAGAATATAGGCATTTCTGGAGATGGGCTTGCTTAAGACAAAATAGATGGTTTTTTTGTCCAGATCCTTTCCAATGAGATCCACGGAGATGGAAAGGGACATGAGAAGGCCTGCAAGGGATAAGGCCGCCAGATTGAAATCGACTGCAACCTTGCCAAGATCCTGCATGAAAAAATGGGCAAAGACAAAGCTCAAAAGAATAACGCTGCATGCAAAAATAAAAATGCCGTACAAAACACGGCTCCGGATACCTTCAAGAAAGGTAATGGCTGCAACGGGCCACATTCATACACCTCCTGTTTCCGCACTTCGGGTAATCTGCCAGAAAAGGTCTTCAAGGGACTGTTTCGGGGCTTCCATGCTTTTAATACGGATGTGTTTTTGCGCGAATTCCTTCAAGATCCTGTCCAGATCAGAAAGCAGGCAATAAAAACCGTTTTTTTCAGGCAGAACATGGATAGCTGGGGGAAGGGAGGCCAGCCAATCCGATGCCTGTTGTGAGGGTTCCAGAAGAACCTGAAGATGCCCGGTCATTTCCAGATCTGTTTTATGGATATGCTCTTGTATCCGGCCCTGATGCATCACCAGAACATGGTCACAGAGCCGTTCCACATCCGTGAGGATGTGGGAACAGAAAAGGATGGTTTTCCCCATATTTTTTAAATCAAGGATCAGATCAAAAAAAAGCTTGCGGCCAATGGGATCGAGGCCACTCATGGGTTCATCCAGAATGACAAGATCCGGATTGTGGATGATGGCCGCAGCAAGGCCTGCCCGTTGGGTCATGCCTTTGGAAAAGGTACGCAGGCGACCGGATTCCTTTCCGGAAAGGCCAACTCTTCGGACAATTTCCGGAAATGTTTCCCGAAAGGCAGCTGAAGACATGCCCGAAGCCCGTGCGGCAAACCAGAGCAGTTCTTTCAGGGTAAGGTAATCGTAATAATAGGGATTTTCAGGAAGATAGCCAATGCGTACGCTGGTGGCGAGTTTCATGTTCCCCGAGCTTGGGGCCAGAAAGCCCATGATGGTTTTGAGCAGGGTGGATTTGCCTGCCCCGTTGACACCAATAATACCGACAATCTCTCCCATCCGGACATCAAAGGAAATATCCTGCAACACGGGGATATTTTTAGAACGCAGTGTTTTTGTCCGAATACTTTTGCAAAGGCCATCCAGTTGCAGCAGTTTTTCAGGTGTATTCATCATAGGGCAACTCCATCTTCTGACATCTGATCCTCCTGCAAGAGATTTAATTTCAGAAGTGTTTCGTACAGTTCTTCTCCGGCCAGGTTTTTTACCGGAATCCCGTTTGCCTTTGAAAGACGCAGGATATTAACGATACGGATAAAATTAGAATATTCGGCGTGGTGCATTTCTTTGTTGTAAGCCTGCCAGATATGAATATAGCTTTGTTCATAGTCACCCAGCACATAGCAGAGACGGGCTTTGAGGTAGCTTGTATGGGCAAAACGATTCAATTTACCATACGTATCCAGCTTTTTTAAAAGAATTGCGGCAAGATCTTTATCTCTTTTACGAAAGGCCAGTCCTGTAAGGTGTTGGTAATAATAGTGCTGAAACTCAAAGGAGTAAACAGGATGGGCCGCCAGATGGTCAAGTTTGTTTTCTGTAAGCAAAAAATCAGAGGCTGAATAATTTTGTTTTTTGGAAAAAAGATCCTGCTGAATTTCATGGGCCATGTGCATGGTACGGGCATGTTCAAAGACCCACGCGCCGCTGATAGCAAATATTGTTACGATGATTGGAATGAAAAGTCTGGGTCGGATATGAAAAGCCACAGGGCAGTTTCTGACGAGGCTACCTGCCATCAAAGCAAGGCAGAAGACAAGCCCTGGGTGGGAGAAAGGCCGGGTGAAGCACATGGCAATGAGAAAGGCAGAAAAAGCCATTAATAGGGGAAAACTTTGAGTATGGGCTTTTTTGAATCCGTAAAAAAGGATACAACCCAAGGCAAGGCAAAAAAAAATGAGGGTAAAAATGCCATTTTCCGCAAGGATATGCAGAAAATTGTTATGCGCCCACAGGGTTGCCCCTGCGGTGTCGTATCCAAGCTTGAAGATTTCAGCCGTCTCTATGGCATAATCCCCTAAGAGAACTTTGTAGCTGCCAATTCCGTGTCCGAAAAAGGGGGCGTCCAGCCACATACGGATGGCACTGAGCCAATAATTGAAGCGGGTGTAGGTGCTGGGGTCAATATTCTGAAAACCGGAGCCGATTTTTGTCAGAGCAGAAAACTTGTTCAGCCATGCAAGGAAAAAACCTGCCAGTGGCGGGAAAGCCAGGTAATATCCCAGCTCTTTTTTATTTAAGAATGAGCGCCGGTTCATGATGAGGAAGGTGATAAGCAGGGTGATGCTGAATGCCAGAAAAGCGCTTCTGGAGCGGGTCAGGAAAATGGCAAAGGCAAAAAGGGTGAGGGGCAGGGATAGGAAAAAAGCAGGGATTTGAAAGTTCTCTTTTTTGAGGATCAGAATATTCAGGTAGGCATAAAAACCTGTGATGAGCAGCACAGGAAAAAGATTGGCCTGGGCATAGCTCCCAAAGCTTGTCATGGAGTAGCTGGATTTAAGCCCTACAAAATAGCGGATAGAATTCAGCAGCGTGTATTCTTTGAGCTGCATAATATGAAATTCTGCAAGTCCCATGGTAAGGGCAAAAAAGGCGGAAAGGGCAAGCATATACAGAAGGAGCAGGTGGGATAGGTGTTTGGCCAGAAGATAGCTACCATAATAAAGCAGAATTAGGGGCAGAACAGAAAAATTGATGGGGAGAATAGCGATTGTAAGCAGAGCGGAGAGAAGGAACAGGTCAGGAAGATGGAATTTTTGTAAGGGGCGTTGATGCATAGCAAACAAATAAATCAGGGTAAAAAAAAGCCATAAAAACAAACCTGTTTTTGCGAATACATGGGCTGATTTATAAAAGAAGGGGAATTGAAAATTGTGTACTGCTAGAGCAGTTAAAAAAATTACAGACAAAAGCCCTTCCTGAAGGAAGGGCTTTTGTTTACAGAATGAAAGAAGTTTCCACTTGAATAGGTTAAGGATTCTTTTTTTATTGTTAATATTCATGAAAAGAAACTTCTTCTTTTAAATTCTGCGTTACTAATTTTTTTCCCAACCAGTTGCAAAAGCATTACTTGCGAAAGTGGAGATTTGAACGTCCGTTGAAACTATGTTGCCAGAAGTGCCAGATTTGTAATAAATTTCTGTTGAGAAGCTACCTGTACCATAAACCTTATCACCTCTCGCATGTCCAGTAGTTATTATGTAAGCTCCATTATTTGTAGCGGTATCTGGAACATAATAACCGATAACCCCGTTTGAAAGGCCAATTGTGACAGTGGTAATTGCATTTAAAGAAGTTGATGTAGTTATTGCTGCTGCAAAAACTGAAGTCCCCAGCATAAGTGATCCGGCTAAGACGGAGAGTATAATTTTTTTCATAAAAACCTCCAAATATTTTCAGGATTGAAAAATCACATGACTTATTTTTAATAATTTTAGACCAGTTATGGATAAACAAAATTTTCAGAAAAATATGCTTCCAGGGAGGATTTTGCATTTCTCAGGTCACTCTGTGCGGATGCATTGAAGGCATTCTGACGGTACTTGGCAAACTGCGGAATGGCCACTGCGGCCAGGATACCGATGATGGCAATAACAATCATCAGCTCGATCAGGGTGAAACCCTTCTGGTTTCTTCTCATGCGGATTTTACTGAGCATAGGAAACTCCTTTCATGAAGCCGGTTTGAGGATGGGACTGAATTTCAGTCCTGAACGAACCCTTTGGGGTTTTGTTGCTTGATCAGGTGTTAATGCATCTTGCGTGCCAGAATTTATATAAAGCTGCAAGGATGTGTGAAGTCTTTTGCATGACAGGCCTTCAGCTTTTTTTTTGTGGTCTGGGCAGGACAGGGCTTGCGTTTTCGGGACAGGGATTTTGACAAAAAAAGTCAGTTTATGGCCCGGTGATCTGCCCAAAAATGGCAGCCTGCCGATAAAGGCCATCAGGATGCAGGGGAGCTGCTGGCAGAAAATCAAAAGAAAGGATCTTCCTGATGCTGCATTTTTCTCACATACAGGGTGCTTTTTTCTGTTTTCTGAAAGGCATTTTTGAAGTCCTCCATACGCAGTTCTCCGGATTCGATTTTTTCTTTGATGCGTGTCCGTGAGGGAGAGCCGATGGTCTCCAGCAGAGGCTTCAGGAGGGGTTCAATTTCCGCCATATGGCTCCGGATTTTTTTGATGTCCGGTTTCAGGATCTTTGGGTAGTTTTCCTTGAGCCTTTCCCGAAGGAGGGGTTCGTCGTAGGTAATGGTGGTATTGTGGGTGAGACGGACGTTGAGAAGGGTCTTTTCCAGCAGAACATTGCAGCCGGAGACCCTGGATTCCATGAGCAGCCCCCGCATTTTTGTGCGCAGGGCTTCCCTTTCATCGTTCAGCACCTTGAGTCTTTCTTCTATCTTCATGTATTCCGCAAGGCAGGTACGCAGTTCTTCGTGAACATTCATAGTCCGTATCTATTTGAAATGATTGCCGGATGGGCCTCTTTGGTTCCCTTGTTATCGTGGTGCCTGTCCTTTCAGTTTTTTTGGGGCTTTCTGCTTTGCCGTTGCTTCAGGTCTGGGGCTTGTTTCTGGCACTGTGGGTGCAGAGAAGGCCTGGTTTCGGGAATAGAGAAAGAGCAGGATACCACTGACAAGAAAGGGCAGGCTGAGGAGTTGTCCCATGTGTACGGGAAGGTCAAAGGCCGTCTGCCGGGTTTTGAAGATCTCAAGGAAAATTCTGGCGATGGCCGCAGCCATGAGGGCAAAGGATGTGAGCCGCCAGGGGATTTTGCCAGCCCCTTTTTTCCATGCGACAAAAAGCAGAAGGCTGCATCCCGCATAGGCCAGGGATTCATAAAGCTGTACAGGATGCCTGGGAAGGAGATCCACACGGGTAAAAACCACCCCCCAGCCGGATGCAATGGGGATGCCCACCAGTTCGGAATTGAAGAAGTTTCCCAGGCGGATACAGGCTGCTCCCATGCAGCCTGCCACCATAAGGTGATCGGAAAGCCAGGAAAAGGGCGTTTCCCTGTTCTTTCGGCTGTGGAGGTAGAGAGCGAGGAAAAGCCCGAGAATCCCCCCGTGGCTGCCAAGTCCTCCCTCCCATATTTTTAGAAATTCCAGTGGGTTGCTCAGGTAAAAGACCGGGTCGTAAAAGAGGCAGTGCCCCAGTCTGGCACCGATGATCACCCCTGCCATAATGCGGTACAGCAGGGGTTCCAGCGCCTCGGCATCCTTGCCTTCCTGTGTAAAAACATACTGCATCCAGGTCATGCCGCAGATGAAGGCTGAAGCGAAAAAAAGACCGTACCAGCGGATACTCAAGGGGCCAAAGCTGAAAAGAACGGGGTCTGCGCTCCAGATTATGGGTGTTGGCAAGGGAAGGTGTCTCCATAGGTGTTGCTGTGAATTTTTTCCCGCATCAGGCTGTTGTCCGGGTGTCCCTTCAGGGGCTCCGTCCCGTAGCCTGTGGCCAGGATGGCCAGCACCTTCATACGTTCGGGAATGCCAAGGAGCCTGCGGGTTTCCTCTTCAGAGCTGATGTTGTCGCTGAACATGCGTTTTCTTACCTGCACCCAGCAGCTTTTCAGTCCCATGGACTCTGCGGCAAGCTGCATGAAAATCATGGCGATGGAACAGTCTTCCACCCAGACATCACAGCGTTCCGGATCTGCAATCACAACGATCCCCAGAGGGGCACCTTTCAGAAAGGAGGCACCATGGGGTTTGACGCGGGACAACTTAGCCAGAAGGGTGGGATCGCTTACAAAAATAAATTCCCAGGGATTGAGGTTGCGGGAGGAAGGACTGCGCAGGGCGGCTTCCTGAAGCAGACGGATTTTTTCCGCTTCTATGGGCTGATCAAGGAATTTACGGACACTGCGGCGTTTGCGTATGAGATCCATGAACATGGGGCTTCTCCATATTTTTAGGGGGACACAGGGAGCCGACGGGATGGGAGTCTTGTGGCGGCTTTGGAGTTTCCGCCCAAGGGTGTAGGAAATCTGCGGGCTTTTTGTCAAGACAGCTTTTGAGGTAAGGGGTGCCTCCATGTTCCAGTCTGGGAACGATGGGGGCACTGCTGCAGGGAGACGCTGTTCAGAAAAGCGAGTGCCAGAGCCGATGGAGATCCTGGGAATGGGAAACCAGCAGCCTGAGATAATGGGATTCCAGGGCAATCATGGAAAGATCTTCCTTGCGCAGCCATTCGGAAAGCCAGCAGAAACGGATGGCCACCACCATGGGAACCAGGGCTTCCCAGCCTTCCGGAGAAATTTTTCTGGCATCCACCAGGGAGGTGAGAAGGGTCTCGGCGAGGGCATCCTGAAGGGCCATGGGGTCTTCGCTGCCAAGGCAGCCGAGGAGATTGGCAAGATCGTGGATTTCCGGTTTGATACCACAGAATTCCCAGTCAATGACATGGGTGATTTCCTTTTTTCCCCAGAGCACGTTCATGGGGTGAAGATCCCCGTGGCAGAAAGCGACGGGGATGTCGGCTAGCCTCGGAGAAAGGATGGCTTCTGTCCAGATCTGAACGGGAAGCAGTTCCCTGTAAAGGGTGGGATTGTTGGTTTTCAGGGTATGCATGAGGGTAGAGATATAGGCCAGGATGTTAAAGGGCTGTCTTGCAAAAAAAGTTTTTGGCTTTCCGGCAAGAAAGGCGTCCATGGCTTTTCTTTTTTCAAGAAGATCCAGAATAACTGTGGCAAAGGCCTTGCCCCGCCAGGCATCCTGCACCCAGGCGGGTCTGGGCAGATCCTCTCCGGGACGGTAGGGGGTGATCTGAAAAAAGAAGCCGTTCTGTTTAAGCAGCAGATGGTTTTCAGCGGTCTTGAGGGGAAGCAGAAGCGGCTGAAGTCCCAGATCGTGGAGGTGGAAAAGGATGGAGGCCATTGCCTGCTTGTGTGAAATCTGATCCGGAGAAAAGGCTTCCAGCACAAAACAGCCCTGATCCGTACGGATCACCATACGATCCCGGCTGCGTTCCGGACTTCCTGCCAGGGGGATGTCCGGCATGGAAACGGCATGGTGCAGGCCCATGCGGAGGCAGAGAGTTTCCAGCATATCCGGGGTAAGGGAGCAGGGGGTGGGGAATCTTGCATTCATACGGTTGACTTGCCTGACATTCTTTTATATTTTTCTTGGCTTGCAGGTTGCTTCCTGTATTTTTACACCACAGGCGTCCTGAAATTCTGGGGAGAGGAAAGTCCTGCGCCCTGTTCGTGGAGATCTGTGGTCATGCATGCAAAGGAATTCCATATGCAGCTCCTTCTCAAGGTGGGACGCAATGATCCCTGTCCCTGCGGTTCCGGCAAGAAGTATAAGAAATGTTGTTCGTTGCGTAAAGAGCCTCTCCCTGTGGATGTGGGGGCTTATTATCTGCGTACCTACGATATCCGCCTCAAAACTCCTGAGGAAATTGAGGGGATCCGCAGGGCCGGTCGTCTTGTCATGGAAACCCATGCCATGGTGGCCGGGCATCTGAAGCCCGGTATCCAGACGGAGGAACTCAATGATCTGGTACACCGTTTTACCCTGAAACATGGGGGGATTCCTGCGCCTCTGAACTACAGGGGCTTCCCCAAAAGCGTGTGTATTTCCCCCAACGAGGTGATCTGCCATGGCATTCCCGGAAAGCAGGTGCTTCAGGACGGTGATATTGTGAATGTGGATATCACCACCATCCTGGATGGGTATTATGCAGATGCCAATTACACCTATTTTGTGGGGAATCCTTCTTCCGAAGCCCGCAGGCTGGTGGCCGTTACCCTGGAAAGTCTCCGGAGAGGACTTGAAATGGTGAAGCCCGGCAACACCACAGGTGACATCGGCTGGGCTATCCAGCGCTATGCCGAAGGAGAGGGGTTTTCTGTGGTGCGGGAGTTTGTGGGACATGGTGTGGGGCTGGATTTTCATGAAGCGCCCCAGATTTTGCATTTTGGTAAAAAAGGAACGGGGATTCCTCTGGTTCCGGGGATGACCTTTACGGTGGAACCCATGATCAATCTTGGTAAAAAGGAGCTTTTTGTCCTGGAAGACAACTGGACGGCCGTAACCCGCGACGGCAGCCTTTCCGCGCAGTTTGAGCAGACCATTGTTGTGACGGAAACGGGCTATGAAAGCCTGACCCCCTTTTCCCTGCATGGCGTGATCCAGACCGGGGAAACAGAACATATTTAAGGAGAAAAGAATGGAACAGTGTCCCTGCGGATCAGGTCTCCCCTACGGAGCCTGCTGTGAACCCTATATCACGGGTGCAGTTCTTGCCCCTACGGCGGAAGCTTTGATGCGCTCCCGCTATACCGCCTATGTTCAGGTTGCCATGGACTATGTTCTGGAAACCACCCACCCCGATCAGCGGGATGACTATGATGCACCGGGTGCCAGGCAGTGGGCAGAATCCTCCGAATGGCATGGCCTGGAAGTTCTGGCCAGGGATGGGGGAAGCGAAACCGATACCGAGGGCCGGGTAGAATTTGTGGCCCATTTTTCCCAGGACGGGAAACGTTTTCTGCACCACGAAAGGGCTACTTTCCGTAAGGGGGAGGACAGCCGCTGGTATTTTTACGATGGCCAGCCCGTCACACCGGTAACTGTCCGCAGGGAAAGCCCCAAGGTGGGACGCAATGAACCCTGTCCCTGTGGTTCCGGTAAAAAGTACAAGAAATGCTGCATGGACAATGCCGCATGATTCCAGGGCCAGGCTGCGCCTGGCCTTTTCTCCCTGCCCCAACGACACCTTTATCTTTGAAGCTCTGGTGCATGAAAGGGTTCTGCTTCCCGGGTTTTGTCCCAGCCCCCTTCTTGCGGATGTGGAAACTCTGAACCAGTGGGCTTTTCAGGGCTGTCATCCTGTTACCAAACTTTCCTTTGCTGCGTTGGGCCGCCTCCGTTCCAGCTATGCCCTTTTAAGCAGCGGCGCAGCCCTGGGGCGGGGCTGCGGGCCTCTTTTGGTGGGGCGGAAGCGGCTCTCTCCTGAGGCCCTGGCAAAGGGCCGCATTGCCGTTCCCGGCATGGACACCACGGCTACCTTTCTTTTCCGGTATTTTATGGGCTCTTTTATGGAAAAGGATGCGGATCTTTGCCTTGTTCCCATGCCCTTTGAGACCATCCTGCCCGCTGTCCGGGATGGCAGGGTGGATGCCGGTCTGGTGATTCATGAGGGGCGTTTTGTTTTTAAGGCCTATGGTCTGGAATGCCTTCAGGATCTGGGGCTTTTCTGGGAGGAGAGGACGGGCTATCCCATCCCTCTGGGAGGCATCGCCCTCCGTCGGGATATGCTGTTTCTTGCACCGATGCTGAACCGTGCCATCCGGGAAAGTATTCTGTATGCCCGGCGTTTTCCCGATATTTCCCTGCCCTATATCGAATGCCATGCCCAGGAAATGGAAAGGGCGGTGATCCGCAGCCATATTGAGCTGTATGTCAATGATTTTTCTGTGAATCTGGGAGAAGAAGGAGAAAAGGCCCTTTCCTTCTTCTTTGAAACAGGAGAGGCTTCTGGGGCTTTTCCCCCTTTTTCCGGGGACTTCATGGCAGAGCGCGTTGCGAAGGATCTGCGCTGAACATTTTGTATCCTGAAAGGAAGACCATGCCCGGCATCATTGTAACCCTGCTGCTGATTTATATTTTCTGGCGGCTTATTGTGGGATCTTCCAGTGAATCCCGGGAAGCGGCGCAGGAAGAGCTGGTACAGGATCCTGTCTGTGGACTTTACCTGCCGGAAAGTGAAGCCCTGAAGGTCAGAAAAGACGGTGTGCTGCTTCATTTTTGCAGCGAGAAGTGTAAAACAACCTTTTTCCTTGAAAAGGAGAAAGGGAGTCATACAGAGGAAAACCCCTGATTTCTGTAGTCAGTCCCGCATTGTGTTTCCGTTTTTACCGCTTCTTGGATGGTATTTCGCATGGACATCCTTCAGCCCCTTACGGTTGACATGGGTGTAGATCTGGGTGGTAGCGATGTCCGCATGGCCGAGAAGGGCCTGCACCACCCGCAGATCCGCTCCACCTTCGAGCAGATGGGTGGCAAAGGCATGGCGCAGGCTGTGGGGAGTGAGGGGACGCAGGATGCCGGCCTTCAGGGTATGGGTTTTAAGATTTTTCCAGAAGGCCTGACGGGTGAGGGGTTTCCCCGTACCGCTCACAAAGAGATAATCGCTGCTGCGGGTTTTGAGGATACGGGGACGTCCTTCCCTGATGTACAGATCCAGACAGAGTCTCGCCTGCATATGAAAGGGAACGGCCCTTTCCCGGCTGCCCTTGCCCCGAACCCTCAGAAATCCCGCATCCATCCGTAAATCCGTTATTTTCAGCCCCATGAGTTCGGACACCCGCAGTCCTGTGGCATAGAGAAGTTCCAGCATGGCCCGATCCCGGAGTCCTAAGGCCGTATCCGGAGCCGGAGCCGCAAGAAGGGCTTCCATTTCCTTTAAGGAAGGCACGTCGGGCAGTTTGCGACCCATACGGGGCAGGCGGACAATGCGGGATGGATCCTTCTCCAGATCCTCGGTTTCCGCAAGAAAGGTGAAAAATCCCCGGATACTCACCAGATGTCGTGCCCGGCTCCGGGGGGCCAGCCCTTCTTTTTCCAGGAGGACAAGGTAGGCCAGCAGATCCATGGGAGCCAGATCTTCCGCATCCAGCCCCCTTGTCTTCAGGTAGGAGAAAAAACGACCGAGATCTTCGCTGTAGGCGCTGAGGGTCAGTTCAGCCAGCCCCTTTTCCACCAGCAGATGACGCAGATAGGCGTCCAGCAGGGGAGGGGACTCCTGGAGGTCTTTTTTTTCTTCCACTGTTTTTTCCATGGGGGTCATGGCAGAAAATCTTCCACCCCTGTGGTGTTGAGAATTTCCGGGCCATCCTGCCGTACCACCACCATATTTTCCAGGCGGATACCGCCCCATTCGGGCAGATAGATCCCCGGTTCCACGGTCACCACCATACCGCTTTTTAAAGGAATATCCTGGAGGGGGCTGAGTCTGGGGGCTTCATGGATAGCCAGCCCCACACCGTGCCCCAGTCCGTGTCCAAAGAATTCTCCGTACCCTTTTTCCGTGATGACTTCCCTGGCCAGGGCATCAATTTCTTTGGTGCTGATACCGTCCCGAATGGCCGCCGTAGCCCTTTCCTGAGCCGTTTTCACCACAGTGAAGAGTTCCATGAAACGCTCATCAGCCTTTTCCAGAAAAAAGGTGCGGGTGATGTCCGAACAGTAGCCCTTGAGTTTGATTCCCCAGTCAAAGAGTACGGGGGCTTTTGTGGTGAAGGGATTGTCGGAAGGGTGGGCGTGGGGTTTGGCCGCATTGATTCCTCCCGCCACAATGCTGGGAAAGGAAAGGCCTTCGGCTCCCAGTTCCCGGAGTTCTTTTTCCAGCATCCAGGCAGCGTCTTTTTCGTGCATTCCCGGAAGGATACGGGGCAGGAGGTTTTGAAGCGCCCTTTCGGTGATGCCCAGGGCCGTGCGCATGATGTCAATTTCCGACTCATCCTTGATGACGCGCAGGGATTCCACAAGATCGCTGACGGGCAGGAGGGCTGCAAAAGACCCGGCTTCCTTCAGGGAAATTTCCATACGCTGATGTTCTTTGAAGGAGAGGCGGGCAGGCTCAAACCCCAGGGTGCGGACATTCAGTTTTGCCAGAATATCGGGGAGTTCAGCGGCAAGTCCCTTTCTGTAGCAATAGACTTCAAAATCCGGGGCTTCCGTTTCCGCCTGGAAGACAAAGCGGGAGTCCGTGGCCAGGAGAAGTTTTTTCTGGGTAATGAAAAGTGCGCCTGCGGACTCATCAAATCCGTTGTCTTCACCCGTGAAGCCGCTGAGGTAGCGGCGGTTTTCCGCCACAAGAACCATCATGGCGTCGAGGTTCAGGGGCTTCATGTGTTTACGCAGGGCCTCAATGCGCAGGGAATGGAGGGCTGTCACGTTCTGGATCTCCTTGTGCAGGTATAAAAAGGGGGGGGAGGGGAATCCATCCCGGTTTTCTTTAGCGCAGATACCGGGATGGAGCAACACCGTGCTTTAATATGAATCCCGCTGTAGCGTGAATGCTGAGCTGCTCATTCCTGGACAAGGATGCGGATCTGTTCCGATGCCATCAGGCCGGGGGCATTCCATATGGAAAACCGCAGGATGTATTCGCCCGGGGTAAAGAAGCTGCTGGAGAGTATTTTTGAAGCCTCGAGAAAAATGGTAGTCTCCGTTATGTTCAGCACCCTGGCCAGTTCATTGACGGGGAACACCGTTGTGGCGTCCCCACCCCATGAACTCTGTCCATCTGCACTCACAATCATGGAGTGGGTGAAAAGGGTAAAAGGCTGGGGAGCCTGGATGACAAGTGCTTTACCGTCCTTTGCAGCCTGGATGTCCAAAAAGGAAATTTTTGTTTGAAAGGCGGCGTTCCTTTCCGTTTTTTTAGCTTCAATGACAAGGGTGGTATGGGGCCATGCTGTATCGGCAGTCCCTGCATTGAGTGTCAGCTCCAGTCCAATTTTCTGGAGCTGGGAGAAGGCTCCTTGTTTGAGGGTGAGAAGACCTCCGGGCAGTATTTTTTCCTGATCCATGTGAAAGGCTGACAGGTCTGCCCGAAAGGTTTCCATTCCTTTGACCACCCTGGACTCAATCACCTTGCCCGCCATGGTTTTTTCACCAATGGCTTTGATATAGGCTTCGGCTCTGGTTTTTGTGGCAGGGGCAAGGGAAGTGAGAATATTCAGGAGAAAATTTTCGTCCGCTGCCGTTGGCAGATTGGCGGCCTGTTTCAGGGCGCTGGCCAGGGACTTCATGATTTTCAGCTGATCCTGGGTTGAAGAGTGGGTGGCTGCGAGCAGTTCCGCAATTTTGGCAATCTTAAGCAGATCGGGATCTGTCCCGTCCGGGGAAGCGATATCCGCATCATAAAACCCCTTGCCTCCCAGAAGGATTTTCAGGCTGGGTTCCAGGGTCACCAGGGTCGTGAGAGGGGTGATGTGGGTGGCCTCTTTGGGAGCCAGCATGGGCAGGGCCGTGGTTCCCAGGAGACTGTCCCTTCCGCCCGTGGAGACCAGCACATAGTCATAGGCGGGAGTGGCCTTCAGCTGGAACTGTCCCAGCATATCGGAGAATGTTGCCGTTGCTTCTTCTTCTGCCTCAAGGATGGCATCTCCGATTCCGTCCTGTACGATGCGATCCGCCCATACCGTTGCACCATTGACGTAGTTCTGGACAACTTTTCCCTGAGGGGCCGCAGGTGTGGGGGCTGGAGAGGGACTGCTGCTGGTACTGCTGCTGTCGCCGCATCCCATGGAGAAGACGAGGAGGCAGGCGATCACGATCAGGGGGCTCTTTTTTCTCCTGTACATGGAAAACTCCTTTGCCGAAAATGTTGTGACGGGTATGGGGTGAAAGGGGAAAGGACGCAGCATGGGAACCTGGAAAACCTTGTACCTGTCTGGCACTCTGCGGACAAATGAAAGCGCTGTCAAGATTTGTGGACAGGTCTGGAAAAGGGGCTGGTCTGGTCATCCTTTCCGGGAAAGGGGAGGCTCTTGCGGAGAACCAAAATGGATTTCCCAGCGGCCAGGTCCGCGCTGGGGGGAGGCTTCTTTTCCTTCCTGCCTGAATTCCATGCCACATAAATTCTGGAAACGGCGCAGCAGGGCTTTTTTCCACCTTTTGTCCTCCAGAGCGCTGGCCCGCCATACGGCCCCGTGTGTCACCTTTTTTTCGAAAAGATCCCAGGCGGCATCATGGTTAAAAACAGGCCAGCGTCTGCCTGCCTGGAAGAGAAACTTGAGATTGCCCGTTGCCAGCAGGGCCTCCATACCTTTTTTGAAATCAAATTCCTGCCAGTGACAGCCCGCATAAAAAAGAAATTCTCCGTCGCCCAGAAGGGAAAGGGCTTTCTGCCCCGCCTTGAAATCGAAGGTTTTCCAGTCATTGCCCGCATAGTAGATACGGCGGCTGTCTTTTTGTTTCAGAAGAAGGGTCAGGGCGGTTTTTGTGTCAAAGCCTTTCCAGGCCCGTCCTGCCCGGTACAGGCTTTCCGGATCTTTCAGGGCAAGAAGGGCGGCTTCCGCCCGTTTGCGGTCAAGGCTGGGCCAGTGCAGACCCGCCTGATACAGAAAATGGGGATCCCGCGCAGCAATGAGCAGTTCCAGAAGTTTTTCATGATCCGGATTCTGCCAGTTCCGCCCTGCCAGAAAAAGGCTTTCTGCATGGGGATACCGGCACAGCTCCTGTAAGGCGCTTTCCTGGGAAAGCCGTCCTTCCATGACCGCAAGATAGGGATCTGAGGGCGGGATTGCCGGGGTCTCGGGCTGTGCATGGGAAGTTTTGAAGCGCATGATCCGGGCTTTTCCTGTCTTAAGGGTTATCCCTGAACCGGCATCACAAGGGCGGTGCCGAAGGGGGGGACAAAAGGCTCCTTCCTGCCCGATGCAATCAGCCAGAGGGTGGGCGTGTAGACCGCAAGTCTGCCCAGGTCATGGATGTGGCCATCGGTGAGAACCAGAAGCAGTTCCCTGTGGTTTTTCATGTAGGCATTGAACAGAGGCGCGAAAAAAGTGGTGCCGGAGTTTCCCGTTTCCAGATGTTTCCAGTCCCCTTTTCTGTAGAAATAGGGCCGTGTGAGATCTCCCTGTCTTTCCAGGGTGCCGTTGCGGATGCGGGGGACAAAAACCCTTTCATCCACGCAGAGCAGGTTGACCCGGAAGCGGTCAAGAAGGCTTTCGATCACACCGAAGGCCCTGGCCATCTCCCCGGGCGTGGTGGTCATGGAAGAGGAGACATCCACACAGACCGTCAGCCTTTCTTTTTCCCGGAACATGCGACCGGAGCTGTAAATGCCATGGGGCAGATAGCGGCGGTTGAAGCGGCTGCGGCTGTACAGCCATTCACTGGAAGGAATGTTCTGATCCAGAATGCTGCGCAGCCGGCCTTCCCAGGGGGGATTCCGGAAAGGGATAATTTCCTGAATCATGCGGCTCAGGGCCTCAAAGACCCGATCCTGGGGTGTGAGGGGATCGCCCTGGGCCAGATCCATGATCCTGCGTACCTGACTTTGAAGCTGACGTTTTTCCAGGGTTCCCAGAAAAATATGGGCACCTGTGGGCAGGGCTTCTCCCTTCTGATCGACAAGACAGAGTCCCTCCATGGGCAGGGTCTCCCTGTCGTCTTCTTCCGTATCGCAGTCTTCTGTAAACAGAGCGGTATCTTTTTCACGGGCTTTTTTTCGGGGGGGCTTTTTCAGATCCCGGAACATATCCCGAACGGCATCACTGAAAAGGCGCAGGGCTTCGGGCCCCCGTCTGCCAAACCAGTGGTAAAGTCTTTCCCACGACGGGTCTTTTTCCCCGGTTTCCTCAAAAAAGGCATCGGGGATGCCCGGCAGCTCCGGCGGTAGCTCCAGGCGGGTTCGGTTGCCGTCTGCACCGGAAAAAAAGCTGTCCGCCTGACTGCGAAGAAAGGAATTGATCACCATATCCTGGGCTAGGTTCTGGAGATGGGGTTCATGGTCTTTCAGGTGTCTGTGCTCATGGCCATGGACGATATGGAGCAGTTCATGCACCAGCAGGGCTTTGAGATTTTCGGGGGACTGACCCGCCACAAAGTCCGGATGAAAGAGGAGGACGGGCCGCATGCCTGCAACGCTCAGAGCCAGGGTGGGTACGCCGAGGCTCTCTGTGAACTGCACACTCTGATAGAAATAGGAGGTGAAGCGGCTTTGCCGCCAGAGATCCTCCAGTACGGGCCGCCAGACGGGGTGCAGAGGGGCTTTCATGAGAGCAGGGTCTCCATGGAAAGGCGGACTTTCCGGACGACTTCCGGATCTTTCATGCCTGCCATGGCCTGGGGAATGAGGGTGAGCAGGCCGCATTCCCGGAGGAGCAGGTGGAAAAAGGCAAGACGGCTGTCACTGCGGCAGGCTGCGATAAAGGAAAGTATGTGGCCGAGCCGGGTCAGTCCGGCATCTTCCAGCATACCGTTTTGCAGGACAAGGGTTTCACGGAGCTGGGAGAGTGCCCCTGTCATGGCCCAGAGCAGATCTTCCGTGGGAAGGCTTTCCTCCTGCGCAGCCCGCAGTTTTTCCGGGTTGCCTTCCAGAATATCCAGGGTATGGATTTCTCTCGGGTGGGTGAGCTGGCGGATGAAGTCAAAGGCGGCCAGCTCCCCTATCAGGGAAAGGATGAGCTTTTCCAGACTGGAACCGGGTTTTTCCTTGAGGAAAGTCACCAAAGTTTCTTCGTTTTTCAGACCATAGGCAAGGGAAAGGGCCTGGGAAACCTGGTGCCAGCCCCTGGGATTGGGGTGAATACGCTGTTCATCCCAGAGTTTTTCGGGAAAGAGAGCGATGTAGCGCAGCACGGAGGGATGGACATGGTCTCCTGCGGCCCAGCGCAGCCAGTCCTTTGCTCTGGGTTTCAGATGAAAGAGGGCCAGACGGCCATCCAGGGCGGCATCGTCAAAATCGGTGATAAAGGTGCTGTCCTCCTCTCCGAGGTTTCCCGCCAGGACGATGGCGGTTTTTTCCGGCAGGGGGTGCTCGCCGCAACGGCCCTCGGTGATGATCTGAAAGAGGGTCTGGATCACCGTGGGATGGGCGCGGTTGGCCTCATCAAGGAACCAGAGCACGCCATTGTAGGTTTCGGGAACCGTTTCCGGCGGAATGAAGCGGGGCCGGAAATAGATCATGCGCTGGTTTTCATGATCCGGAACGGGATAGCCGCCAAGGTCGATGTTTTCCTTGAAGGCCAGCCTTGTGTCGATGAAGAGAAAATTGCTGCGTTCTGCGGCCTGACGCACCACAGAGCTTTTGCCGATACCGGGATGTCCCAGGATCTTCACGGCGTAGTTGAGCTGACCTGCCGCATTGAGGTAACGATCCAGAATCTCTTCCAGTTCCCGGATATGGGTTTCAACGGCTTCTTTTTTCATGCTATCCCCCCTCATATTTCAAAAATTGAAAGGATAGGACGCAACACAAAAAAGGCAAGGGAAATCTGTCATGGCAGGGGTAAACTTGTAAGCCGGGGTGGGATGAGATACCTTGAAAACTGCGGAAAAAAGTACGTATCGATGGCAGGAGGCTTCTCTGCCCATCATGGAAAGGATCCTTATACAGGAGAAGATACCCATGTCCCTCCCCTTTACTTCCGGTCTTCCGGGCCTGGACAAGGTTTTTAAAGGCGTCATGCCGGGTGATAACATCGTCTGGCAGATCGACAGCATTGAGGATTACGAGGCCCTTGTGCTGCCCTTTACCGAAGCTGCCGCCAGCCAGAGACGGAGAATGATCTACTTCCGGTTTGCCTCCCACAGACCCCTTCTGTCCAAAGACAGCCCGGCAGAAATACACCGTCTGGATCCCAATCTGGGTTTCGAAGGCTTTGTTACCCGGATCCATGAGGTGATTGAGGATGCGGGGCACGGGGCGGCCTATGTGTTCGACTGTCTTTCCGGGCTGGCGGGGGCCTGGAAGTCGGATCAGATGCTCGGTAATTTTTTCATGCTTACCTGCCCAAGACTCTATGAGCTGGAGACCGTCACCTATTTCGCCCTCCAGCGCAATGCCCATTCCTCCTTTGCCACGGAACCCATCACGGAAACGACCCAGTATCTTCTGGATATTTTTCAGTACAACAGCCGCCTCTACATCCGGCCCATCAAGGTGCAGTACCGCTCCACCTCCTCCATGAACACCATCCATTTCTGGGAGACCCCTGAAAGCTTCCCCCCTGTCACCCGCAGCGCCCTCATTGCGGAAATCCTCGCTTCGGCCCGCTGGCCGGGCCTGCATACGGACAGGCGCATGGGCTTCTGGCGACGTATGTTCAGCGAGGCACCGAGAATTCTTGCGGAAGCCAGGGCCGGACTGTGTCCCCAGGAAAAGGAGATGAACCTCTTCATGCGCCTTGCCCGCATGATGCTCTCACGGGATGAGCGCATGCTGGAGCTTGTCCGGAAATACCTTGGCCTTGAGGATGTCATGAACGTGCGGGATCGCATGGTCGGCATCGGGTATATCGGCGGCAAGGCCGTGGGCATGCTGGTGGCACGTGCCATTCTCGAAAAAAAGAATCCGAGGTTTCAGAGCCTTCTTGAAACCCACGATTCCTTTTATATCGGCTCCGATGTTTTCTATACCTTCCTTGTGATCAACGGTATCTGGTGGATTCGCCAGAAGCAGCGTCAGCCGGAGACCTTCCTTGCGGACATCGCCGAAGCCCAGACCCGCATCAAGCAGGGACGCTTCACCCCCCATCACATGGAACAGTTCATGAAGATCATCGATTATTTCGGTGAGTCTCCCTACATTGTCCGCTCAAGCTCCCTTCTTGAGGACAACTACGGCAATGCCTTTGCAGGGAAATATGACAGCATTTTCTGTGTAAATCAGGGGTCGAGGGAAGCCCGGCTGGAGATGCTCCTCAGTGCCATCCGCTGTGTCTATGCCAGCGCCATGAGTGAAAGGGCCCTCCGTTACCGGAGTCACAGGGGGCTTCTGGATCAGGACGAGCAGATGGCGCTCCTCATCATGCGGGTATCGGGCCAGCCTGCGGAAAATGCCTTCTATCCCCATGCCGCAGGGGTGGGTTTTTCCTACAATCCCTATGTATGGAGCAAGGACATTGATCCCAAAGCAGGGGTGATCCGCCTTGTATTCGGTCTCGGCACACGGGCCGTGGATCGGGCGGATGATGATTACACCCGTGTGGTGGCCCTCAATGCGCCCATGCGGAGGCCGGAGGCCAATTTCGACGAGGTCTGTGAGTATTCCCAGAAGCGCATGGACTATCTGGATCTTGCGGCCAACAAGCTGGTTTCCGGTGAGTTTGCCAAAGTAGGGGCGAAAAACAGGGAACTTCCCATGCCCCTTGTGGCCTCTCCCGCCACCACAGAACCTATGGGGCCGGGGCCTAAACACTGGATTGTGACCTTTGACCGTTTTCTGCGGGATACCCCCTTTGTGGCGGATATGCGGGAAATCCTCGAAACCCTGGAAGCGGCCTATGAGCATCCTGTGGATATCGAGTTTTCCTTAAACTTCATGGAAGATCAGTCTTACCGGATCAACCTTCTCCAGTGCAGGCCCCTTCAGGTGGAAGGTGTGGATGAGGTGGCCCTGCCGGAGGTGGAGATTGCGCCGGAAAACCGCATCCTTGAAGCCAGGGGGGCTGTGGTGGGCAGAAGCCGGATTCTCACCATCGACCGCATCGTTTATGTGGTGCCAAGACTTTACGGAGAGCTTCCCATCCGGCAGCGCTATGAGGTGGCCCGGCTCATCGGTCAGATCAACCGTCTGACGGACATGGACACCTGCAATCTCATGATCATGGGGCCAGGCAGATGGGGCACCAGCAGCCCGGAGCTGGGGATTCCCACCCATTTTTCCGAAATTGACCGGGTCCGGGTGCTTTGCGAGATCGTGACCATGCGGGAAAACCTTATTCCTGACGTTTCCCTGGGCACCCATTTTCTCAATGAACTTGTGGAGATGAACATGCTCTACCTGGCCCTTTTCCCCGAAGGAGAAGGCAACAGTCTGAAGGAGTCCCTGATTCTCGGAGCCCCTAACCATCTGACCCGCCTTGTCCCCGGAGCGGAAAAATGGACGGACATGGTGCGGGTGGTGGATCTTGCAGAAGTGATGCCCCAGGATACCCGCATCACCCTCATGGCCGATGCTGTGGAACAGCGGGTGCTGGCTTTTCTCGATAAGCGGTCTATCGGGGACGGAGAAGGATAAAGACGGATTATCGCGCTGTTTCAGCCAACGTTCCCATGTTTTTCGCATGGGAACGCGGCATTGGGTACTTTTGCGCCCAATGCCGTCTTTTCTCAAAAATCCACTCCATGCCACCCGCCCCGCTTGTCCGTGAAAATCCGACCACCTGACCATGAACAGCACCCATCCCGGAGAGCGCCAGATTGCCCAGGTGTGGGAACGGGGGGGCAATTCTGCGCCTGTTCCCCCATCTCAGGGGAGGAACACCGGGACTGGCTCAGGCCAGCAATCGGGAAAATATTTGCATGAAGATCAATGTTTACGTATTTCACAATGGAACAATAAAAAAAATTGCCATTCATATTTTAAAGAAAAAATGAGAAAATTGAAGATTTTCAGCGTAAAGTTTGTTTTAAAAAGTGTTTTGTGGCTTTTGTTCTCTTGCACTTGACATAAAACTACTAAGGAACTATTTTTATTGTTGTAAAAAAAGATATGGATCGGAAAGTCAGATGTATACGAATGATTTCGGAAAACGGTTCCCGGAATCTGAAAGGCAGGTCGATATTTAAATTGATGAGGGCCTTTTTTCCGATCCAGATAGTTTGATGGCGGGCTGCAAATTCGGGTTTTCGGTGCGGAAACACGGGAGGAAAGTAGCCCAGCCCCTGTTCCAGGAACCGGAAAGGATGGAGGCCATGGAAAAAGACAGCACAAGACCCCGCTACCACCCCTATACCCTTGATAATTTTCATACCCTGCCCCAACTGGACAAGATACCCACCGATCGAGTCCGATCCATGAAGCTGGTTTCCCGCATCCTTCCCTTCAGGGTAAGCAATTATGTGGTGGATCAGCTGATTGACTGGGATCGGATCCCTGAAGATCCCATCTTCCAGCTCACCTTTCCCCAGTCTGAGATGATACCGGAAAAGGATCTGGTGCGTTTGCGGCACTATGACCGGGAAGGGTATCGGGAAGCCTTTTCTGCCCTTGTGCGCAAGGTGCATCAGCGCATGAATCCTCACCCTGCCGGGCAGATGGACTTGAACGTTCCCATGCTTGATGGGCAGATGCTTACGGGAATGCAGCATAAATACCCAGAAACAGTTCTGTTTTTCCCGACCCAGGGTCAGACCTGCCATTCCTATTGCACCTACTGTTTCCGCTGGCCCCAGTTTGTGGGGCTGGATACGGCTTTTCGTTTTGCCAGCAATGATGAAAATCTTCTGCCACGATATCTGGCGGAACATCCTGAGGTGACGGATGTGCTGTTTACGGGAGGGGATCCATTGGTAATGCATGCCAAACTGCTGCGTAAATATCTGGATCCCCTTCTCCAAAGAAAACCCGGACATCTGGACAGCATCCGTTTTGGCACCAAAACCCTTGCCTACTGGCCGTATCGTTATATCAGCGATAAGGATTCAGACGATATTCTGCGTCTTTTTGAAGATATTGTTGCCGCAGGTTACCATCTTTCCGTGATGGCTCATTTCAGCCACGACAGAGAACTGTCTACTCCTGCCGTTGAGCAGGCCATGTCGAGAATACGGGGGACAGGAGCCCAGATTCGCTGTCAGGCACCCCTGATCCGTCACATCAATGATGATGCGGAAGTCTGGGCCCGTATGTGGAAGCGTCAGGTTGCCTTGGGAGCGGTACCTTATTATATGTTCATGGAGCGGGATACGGGGCCTGTGGGGTATTTTAATGTCCCTCTGGTAAAGGCTTACGGGATTTTTACGGAGGCCTACAGAAAGGTTTCAGGCTTGTGCCGGACGGTTCGGGGTCCCTCCATGTCGGCAGGCCCGGGTAAAATTCTTATGGATGGTCTGGCAGAGATTGGGGGGGAAAGGGTGATGGTGCTGAAATTTATTCAGGGTCGTAATCCGGACTGGGTGAACCAGGTCTTTTTTGCCGCCTATGACCCTGAAGCCCACTGGATTGATGATCTGAAACCCGCCATGGGTAAAAAGCATTTCTTTTATGAAATGGAATATCTGCGGATTCAGGAACATCTTCGCCAGCAGCGGGGGGGGGAGGCTGCCTGATTTTCCTATGAAAAACCGTCATAAACATGTATCCCTTCAGGCACTTTGTTGGCTGAAGGGATACGTGTTTAAATAAAGACGGTTTTGTTCTGAATTCAGGGTTTTTCCAGTGCCATGAAGCGTTCTACCTGGGGATGGATGCAGTGATAGATATCTTCATCTGAACCATAGACATCCACAATATCCCTGTTTTTGATGAGATCTTCAATGACAAAGGCGGTCAGGTAAAGGGTGACAACATTGGGATTGGCGGCAACCTGGCGATAGGGGGCGATTTTATAATCGAGATCAAAATCTTCCATGTGACCAAGGCCTTCAAGGGCTTTGAGAATCTGAGCCTGGAGACCGTTCTTGTTTGTGGTTTCGACAATCTCATTTTCCACAAGTTTCATGGAGACGGTGTTGCTCAGCATGTCGGCATGATTTCGCACCATGTGCAAGGCCTGCCCCCGCTCCCGTTCCTTGGAAGATTCTATCCTGGAGAGGATTTTTGATTCACGGTTACTCGGGCGGAAAACCTTTGCCATTGCATGACCTCTGCGGGTTGTGATGTGGAAGGTAGGGGCTGTGCGGAACCCGCCGCATGCCCTGTATCAATTACCGCGTATCATAGGGAAAGCCTTGTTCCGACGCAAGAAAAACCTTTGTTTTTTTTCAGGCCCAGCCTTCAATGTGCAATTGAATTTCTTCATCCTTGAGCCATCCCTTGCGTATTCTGAAAAGACATACGTCCATATGTTGTGGAAATGGGATATCCTTTCCCACACCAAAGGCCACGGCGGAAACCTGTCGGGTGCGGAGACTCGTGGGCTGGCGCAGGATAAGCCGGCGGTGGGCTCCCTGGTTGCCCATGGGAAAGGAGCGGACAACCTCAAGATGACGCGCTGCAAGCAGGGGGGAAGGATTGGCCATGCCAAAGGGGCCGAGAGCGTCCAGCTCGGCAAGGAGCTTCAGGCTGAGGGAGTCCAGATCCACAATGGCATCGACCATGAGAGGCGGAGGGCTGTCCCAGAGATGGGCATGCTGGGCTGCCACGGCACAGAAGTGATTTTGAAAAGCAGGAATATTCCGGCTCAGAATGCGGAAACCCGCCGCCATGGCATGTCCCCCGTACTGTTCCAGCAGGGGACTGCATGCACTCAGGGCAGCGTAAAGATCAAAGCCTGGAACACTGCGGGCAGAAGCCTGTCCCATGTCGTTTTCTATGGCAATGAGGACGGTGGGGACATGGTGACGCCGTACCAGGCGGGATGCCACAATACCAATAACACCAAGGGGCCAGTCCTTTTCATGGAGTACAAGGGCCGATTTCTGAGGGGAAGTGGCTGCTTGTTCCAGTCTGGCCTCGATCGGGACGAGGATGCGGTTTTCTTCCGCCTGTCTTGCGCTGTTCAGTCTGTCCAGTTCCAGGGCCAGGGGCATGGCGGCTTCCACGGAAGGGGCAGAAAGCAGTTGCAGGGCAAGTTCCGGGTGGGCCATACGGCCCGCAGCATTGATGCGGGGAGCCAGACGGAAGGCGATGGCTTCGCTGTCCACATCGGTGTGAGCGACACCCGCAACCCGGCAGAGGGCTTCCACACCGGGTCTAGGAGTTTTCTGAATACAGGCAATGCCTGCCTGTACCAGAATGCGGTTGACACCGGTCAGGGGGACAAGGTCTGCTACCGTTCCCAGGGCCACAAGATCTGTTTCCGGAAGCAGAGCAGGCTCCGGAAACGTTTTCCAGTAGCCCCTGTCCCTGAGATGTCTGCGTATGGCCATGACAAGGTAGAAGGCCAGCCCCACCCCTGCCATGCTGCCCAGACCGGAGGTGCAGTCCTGGCGCAGGGGATCCACCACGGCCAGGGCATCGGGCAGCGTGTCTCCGGGCCTGTGATGGTCTGTGACAATGACGTCCAGCCCGGCTTTTCTGGCTTCACGAATGGCCTCATGGCTGGAAATACCGCAGTCCACGGTAATGACAAGACCTGTTCCGGACTGGACGAAGGCCTGGATATGCTGGGGTTTTAAGCCGTAGCCTTCCCTTTCCCTGTGGGGCAGGTGAAAACGGATATGGGGGCTGAAACGGGAAAGAAAGCTATGCATCAGCGTTGTGGCTGTTACGCCGTCGGCATCATAATCGCCAAAAATCAGGATGGTTTCCCGTTGCATGAGGGCCTGAACAATCCGGTGTGCAGCCAGGGAGAGATCCTGAAGACTGTCGGGATGGGGAAGGTTCTGGATGCTGGGATGCAGAAACTTTCTCAGGGAAGAAATGGACGTGAGTCCCCTGGCAGCGAGAACCCTTGCCGTAACGGGCAGGCATCCCATGGTGCTGTGCAGGCGTTCTGTGAGTTCTTCATCTGCGGAACGCAGACGCCAGATCAGGGGGCGGGCTGTTCTGTTCCGGATCTGAGCCAATGGAACGGGAGATTTTTGCATGGTCAGGATCGGTTCGCCTCGTCAAAATCCCATGGGTCTTTTCGGGAACCCGCTTGCAGCGAGATCCGGCACAGGGATTCCAAGCGCAGAAAGATGTCTTGTTTTTTCAGGAAATCAGGCGTCCTGGCGGTGGTAGACTTTCATTTTGCGCGCCAGTTCTGCCCAGCGCAGACTCTGCAATTCCTTGGCGGCATCATGCTGCAGACCTTTTTTAAGAATTTTCCTGCGATCTCCTGCCTTGGATACACCATAGAAGGGCAGCATATGAAAAAAGGCTTCGTCCATATAGTCCTGAATGGGAATGAGTACATCCTTTTTCCGTGTGAAATAGGCGTCTTCCCCTTCGGCACAGGGGGTGGAAAAGACATTGAAGTGGCGACAGGCAAGGGGACGCATGGGATGGATGGCACAGATACCATCCACAAGAAAAACACAGGGGTCTCCGGGATGGTTTTCCTCAAGACATGCGAGCAGGCGGCTACGCAGGGGCTCTTCCAGTTTTTCTGTGGCATACCAGGTGATACCCACCAGCTCAATGGGATAAACGGGTATGGACCGGTGGGTGACACAGCAGGCGGAACACCCTCTGGCACAGGCCAGCTTTCTGCCCTTTGTCTCTTCCCTCCGTATGGCTGCGGTAACCCCCTGGTCTGCGACGTGATAGGCGTCGAGAAGCATGGGAAGCCAGGAATGCTGCTGCTCTGCTTCGGGAAAAGACAGTCTTTTGATGGAGGGGGCAAGGGAGAGACTGATCCGTTTCTTGGCCATGGTATTCCTTATGCTGTTTGCCGGGCCCGGAGTGAAGGGGGGGCCGCATGGGGGCTGCCTGGGACGAAGGCTTTTCAGCGTTCCGTATCCAGGTAAAGATCCCGAAGGAGCCGTTTCAGGAGAATGCGTTCTTCCGGGGAAAAGGGGGAGAGAATTTCCTGGGTTACCTTTTCCCTTTCCGTATGCAGAATTTTTCGATGTGCCAGAGCCATTTCCGAAAGGGAAACACGAATGACACGGCGATCTTCCGTATCTCCGGTTTTATGAATCCAGCCAGCCTCGGTGAGACGATCCAGTACACCGGAAACGGTGGCATTGTCGAGAAGCAGGCATTTTCCGATTTCACCGGCAGTGAGGGGATCCTGGTTGTACAGGGCTTCAAGGACAAGTCCCTGTACGGGTGTCAGCCCGTAGGGTTTCAGATAGCGTTTCAGAATGCCCTGGGCCTTCTGGTTGGCTTTGGCAAGGAGGAAAACGATGAAATGCTGATAACTTGACATAATGTTCCCGGCGTTTTCGCCGGATATCCGGCTGAGAGAGGTTAGATGGAAAAGAGAATCCTTTCCTTATGTGCGCAGAGATTTAGGAAGATACGGGCCATCTGTCAAGACAGTCCATGCCTGCCGGCTTGTTTCCGTATGAATTTTTCAGGCATAAGTTTTTGGTATGGTTTGTTTTTTTTTGATGGGCTTGAAAGGTTTTTTTATGGATTCAGGGAGGCTTCCGGGTATGGGAGAAGTTTTCCCATACCCGAAAGGGAGGCTGGTTCGGGAAAAATCAGAAGCGGTATTTCAGACCAGCGTGCCAGGTGAAATAATCAATATCATCCAGGCCGTCATGACCGCCCACATACCCTGCGGCACCTTCCAGAATCCAGTTTTCCGTGAGGCTCCGTTCAAGGCCGAAACCCAGTCTGCCGCAGGCCCGGGTGCGGTTCTCTACCGTTCCCACTTCACCGGCCTTGAAATTGACCGTGACATCCATGAGACCGATACCCATTCCCAGGTAGGCCCGGGTGACATCTCCAAAGGGAGGATAGTATTTGACCATGAGGATATAGGTGTTGATGTCCAGGCTGTCTTTTGAAAAAGGGTTTTCCACATCAAATTTTCTCATGTGGTCAAACTGGAGTTCCGTGGCCAGGGCGTCCATCCAGCGGTAGCCCACGTTGACATGGCCGGAAAAGGTGTTGTCCTGATTGGGATCCACGTTGAAATTTTCCACGGCATAGCCGATGGCGGCTCCCACGGTAAAGGGTTTTTTGACTTCTGTCGCACCGGCGGTAAAGGCAAGGCTGAGACCGCAGAAGGTGAGAATGGAGAACATGAGAATCCGATGGCGCATGGGGCCTCCTTACTGATGATGGGGTGATATGCAATGCTCCTTTGGTGTGAAGCCGGGAGCTGTTTTCTGATAATGCAATGCGGATACCATTTTTGAACTTTTATTCATTTTTCAGGGCTGAAACCCTTATCCTCCTGGGAAAGCACCGGTATTGTGGTAAGTCCGCTTTCGGGTATTCGGCGTCAGAGGACAGGATGCAGACATGTAAAGACGGTTGGTGTTGAAGGGGGGTGTCCGTTTTATTGGCACCTTGTATCGATGGCACCGTCTTATCTGTCCATTTTTTTATCCATGCAATTAATGAGCAAAAATCAAATACGGATAATATCAAATAGGCTGGAGGTATACTAAGGGTGTTTTTATGGTTTTCAAGGCATAAATGAGGGATAAAATAAAATTTTTATCTGAATAACAGGCTGGATATGCATATAATTTTATGAACATAATATTGACTTAAATCCAGGGTATTCAAGCCGTAACCGTTGTTTTATGGCAAACTGCTGTCCACTTCCTCACCCCCTCAGGGATGGCCCCCATGCCCTGATCGTTTTCCGGTATCTTGAACCGGCTGTGCTGCATAGCTTAAAAGCCTGTAGGCGTCTCTGGAAAGGACTGGCCTCATATCTGTCTGTACCGTTGCAATGTCCATGTCTCTGGTGTCTACCCTTGAAGTGCGCCAAATTTCACGGAGAGTCGGAGCCGATGGAATGGATTCCCGAAGATAGCTCTGGTGGGTGCAGGAATATCCGGTACGAGCTTTCCATGCGGAAGTATGAAAACGATAACATCACAGATTTCACAGGAGAGGGGTGGCGGGTCATGCCGGAGCTGGAGGTTCAGGGAAGGGAAGGGAAGAGGAGTATTAAAGAAAACGGGAGGTGGCATAAAGCCATCTCCCGTTTCTAAATTTCCTATGCTGTACTATCTGGGGGTATCGTCTGTTCCCCTGGATACCAGACTGAAGTATCCATTTGCGTTCACTTTTTTAGTGACGGATCTTACAGCACAAATTTTTAGGAAGTGGCAGAGAGGCAGGGATTCGAACCCCGATAGACGGAGTCAGAGTCCGTAGTCTTACCATTAGACGACCTCTCTGCAAACGCCGCTTAAACTAGAGAAAAACGGCCCGGGTGTCAAGCACAAAATGAAGAGAATGTAAAAAATGTGCTAGGACAGGGACAGCTTTTTTTCTTCCAGGTAGGCGATGGCCGTATCCAGACGGGGCAGGCTGCGTTCTTTTCCCAGAAGGGCCAGGGTTTCTCCCATGCCAGGACTTTGTCCCTTGCCCGTGAGGGCAACACGCAGGGGGCCGCCGACTTTGCCGAGTTTCAGATCCATCTCCTCACACACGCTGTGGAGCAGGTTTTCCATGGTACTTTCAGAACTGTCTGTAACCAGCAGGAGTTTTTCCCGCACTTTCTTGAGAACCTCGAGACTTTCTGCCTTGAAATTCTTTTTGGCCGCAACTTCACAATAAGCTGAAGGGGCTACAAAAAAAACTTCGGCCTGCTGGGCCATGTCCACGAGGGTTTTGCTTCTGGGTTGCAGAAGGGAGATGAGTGCGGCCAGCCGGGGGTCTTCAGGGTCATGGGGAATACCCAGAAGCTGCATCTGTTCCAGAAGGAGGGGTTTGAGTTTTTCCGGGCTGCTTTTCTGAATGTGCTCGGCATTGAGGGCTGTGAGTTTGTCCATGTCAAAGACGCCGGGAGATCTGCCGATGGATTCCAGACTGAAAAGGGTTTTCATATCTTCTATGGTGAAAAATTCCTGATCACCGCAGGACCAGCCTAAGCGTACCAGGTAGTTGAGCAGGGCTTCAGGGAGGAAACCCATTTTCTGGTATTCCATCACCCCCATGGCGCCATGACGCTTGGAAAGGCGGGTGCGATCCGGCCCCAGAACCATGGGGACATGGCCAAATTTCGGAATGGATGCTCCCAGAGCCTCGTAGAGAAGAATCTGTTTTGGCGTGTTGCTGACATGGTCATCCCCGCGGATAATGTGGGTGACGTCCATGGTGAGGTCATCAATGACTACGGCAAAGTTATAGGTATAGACGCCGTCACTTCGACGGAGTATAAAGTCGTCGATTTCCGTATTGGGGATGGCAATGCAGCCCTTAACGATATCCTCAATGCGGGTGCTGCCCGTATCCGGGGTGCGAAGTCTCACAACGGCACCCGCCTGGGGAGCATGTTTTTTGTACCGGCAGGAACCGTCGTACATGGGGTTGCGGCCTTCGGCCCTGGCTTTTTCCCGCATGGCCTCTACGGTTTCCGGTGAGCAGGTGCAGTAGTAGGCCTTGTCTTCAGCCACAAGGCGATCCAGGTAGCTCTGGTAAATATCAAAACGTTGGGTCTGGTAGAAAGGCCCGGCGTCCCAGTCGATGCCCAGCCAGTTGAGACCTTCGAAAATGGCATTGACGGATTCCTGGGTGGAACGCTGGATATCCGTGTCTTCAATGCGGAGGATGAATTTTCCGCCTGTTTTTCGGGCGTAAAGCCAGTTGAAGAGGGCAGTTCGGGCACCGCCCACATGGAGATAGCCCGTAGGACTCGGCGGAAAACGGGTGATGATGGTATCGCTCACAATGAACCTCGGTTTTGCGGTTATGCTGAAAATGTCCCTTGCTCTGGTGCTTTGTCTGCTTTTTTTATGGATTTGCGGGGACGGGAATTCGGATCCTGGCTTTATAGGGATGCGGGAAAAGGATTCCTTCCATGCAAAGCATACGGACAAAGCACGAGAAGGCGTGCATGAAAAAACAGAGTTAGCATAAGCCCTCGGCTCCGGACAAGGGGGGAAGAGGAAAAAACTTGACAGCATCCGTTGAATTCCCATAGGAAAGCGGCTATTATGTCGCGGTTTTGTTGGAAAACGGGCTGTTTTTTCAAAAATGTAAATTATTTCAGGAGATTGATATGGCTGTACCCAAGAGAAGAACATCCAAGTCCAGAAGAGACAAGCGCCGGACGCATAAAAAAACAGCTGCAGCCAATGTTGCGGCCTGCCCGGAATGTGGTGAAGCAAAAATGTCCCATACTGCCTGCAAGAGCTGTGGTGTATACAAAGGACGCACGGTTCTGACGGGTATGGAGGCCTGATGCCCAATGACCGCAAGGTCTGGGCAGGGGCGGAGAAAGGAGGGGTACGGAGTATTTTTCCCCGTAAGGGGAATGCTTGACCCCTTTTTTATTTTTTTGAGGAGGATTGCAGATCCTTCCTTTTTGAGAAAGGAATGTTTTTCATGTCCATAGAGGATAAGGTTCGGAAGGTGATTGCGGAAAAGCTGGACGTGGATATTGATGAGGTGGTTCCCGAAGCCTCCCTGGTGGAGGATCTGGGTGCGGATTCCCTGGATCTCGTGGAACTCATGATGAGCATGGAAGACATTTTTGATGTGGACATCTCCGATGAGCAGGCGGAAAAGCTGCGCACGGTAAAAAACGTCATTGATTTTCTGGAATCCCTCTGATGTCAGCGGAGGCCTTTCCCATGCGCCCCCTTCAGGGTGTTGCCGTGACAGGAATTGGTATGGTGTCCCCTCTGGGATTGAATCTTGCCCAAACCTGGGAAGGCCTCCTTTCCGGACAGTCGGGTATCGGTTCCATCACCCGTTTTGACACCACAGGCCTTGCCGCGACCATTGCAGGGGAAGTGAAGGGGTTTTGCGCGGAAGCGTATCTGCCCCGCAAGGAAGCCCGGAGAACCCCCTTGTTCATGGCCTATGCCGTGGCTGCGGCCCGTATGGCTCTGGAGGATGCCACACTGGTGGCTGCGGATCTTTCCAGGGATGGTCGTACCGGTGTGTATGTGGGGTGCGGGATTGGTGGTCTTGAGGTGATGGAGGAGAACTTCCGGGTGATGGCGGAGCGGGGGCCGGGAAGGGTCAGTCCTTTTTTGATTCCCCATTTTATCGGAAACATGGCCGGTGGTATGGTGGCCATGCATCTGGGGCTGAGGGGATCCAACCTGACCTTTGCCACAGCCTGTGCCGCAGGCGCCCATGCCGTGGGAGAGGCTTTCCGCCGTATCCGGGATGGCTATGCCGATGTCATGCTGGCCGGAGGCAGTGAGGCGGTGATTACCCGAACCTGCCTTGCGGGTTTTGCCGCGATGAAGGCTCTTTCCACCCGAAATCACGAACCGGAGGCGGCCAGCCGTCCCTTTGACAAGGACAGGGATGGTTTTGTGGTGGGAGAAGGATCCTGCTTTCTCGTGCTGGAAAATCTTGAGAAGGCCAGGGAGCGGGGAGCACGGATCTATGCCCGGATCGAGGGTTATGGTTCCGGGTGCGATGCTTATCATATCACGGCTCCGGAGCCGGAAGGTGCGGGCATGGCAGCCTGTATGACCGCCGCTCTGGCCGATGGAAACTGCCCGGTGGAGAGGGTGGGCTGGGTGAATGCCCATGGCACGGGAACTCCTTTGAACGATGTCTGTGAAACGCGGGCCATCCGTCAGGTATTCGGTGATCATGCGGAAAAACTGGCCATATCCGCAGTAAAAAGCATGACCGGTCATCTTCTGGGAGCTGCGGGGGCTTTTGCCGCAGGAGTCAGTGCCCTGGGGCTTTTCCATGGAATTTTACCGCCTACCCGGAATCTGGAACATCCGGATCCCGCATGTGACCTTGACTATATTCCGAAAAAAGCCCGGGAGTGCGCCGTCGGGGCGGCAGTGACCAATGCCTTTGGTTTTGGTGGTACCAATGCCTCTCTTTTGATGACTGCGGGTTCCGGCAGTGAAAGAGATCAATCATGACGGACAGGACAAGCATCCTGCTGGCCAGTGACCACGGGGCTGTGGATCTGAAAAACATTGTGGCGGAACATCTGCGTTCCAGAGGACTTTCCGTGGAGGATCTGGGCACCCATGGCCGGGAATCCGTGGACTATACGGTGTATGGCATGAGGGTGGCCCGTGCCGTTTCGGAAGGTCGTGCGGAGAGGGGGATTCTGCTCTGTGGAACGGGCCTGGGAATGAGTATGGTGGCCAACCGTTTTCCCCATGTGCGGGCTGCCCTGTGCAACGATCTTTTTTCCGCAGGCATGAGCCGACGCCACAACAACGCCAACGTCCTTGTACTGGGGGGACGGGTTCTGGGGGATGTGCTGGCCTGTGCCATTGTGGATGCCTGGCTGGATACGCCCTTTGAAGGCGGGCGGCATCAGGTGCGGCTGGATCATTTCAATGGGGGCGTTTAGAGCCCTTTCTTTTTAAGGAGCAATACGGTGGATATGGAAAGCATTCGTGCGGTGGATCCTGAAATTGCCGCCACTATGGACAGGGAAATGGCCCGGCAGCAGGGGGGCCTGGAGCTGATCGCTTCGGAAAATATCGTAAGTCCTGCGGTGATGGCGGCTCAGGGCAGCATCATGACCAACAAGTACGCCGAAGGCTATCCTGCCAAGCGGTACTATGGCGGATGTGAGTTTGTGGATGAGGCGGAAACCCTTGCCCTGAACCGGGCCAGAGAACTTTTTGGTGCGGTGTATGCCAATGTCCAGCCCCATTCCGGTTCTCAGGCCAATATGGCCTGTTACTTCGGCCTCATTGAGCCGGGAGACAGGGTTCTGGGTATGGATCTTTCCCATGGCGGACACCTGACCCATGGCTCGCCCGTGAATTTTTCCGGAAGATTGTATCAGTTCAGTCATTATGGCGTGGCCCGGGAAACGGGGCGCATTGATTATGATGCCCTCCAGCGTCAGGCGGAGGAGCTGCGTCCCCGCATGATTGTGGCAGGAGCCAGTGCCTATCCCAGAATTCTTGATTTTGAGCGTTTTGCCGCCATTGCCGCTTCCGTCAATGCTTTTCTCATGGTGGATATGGCCCATATCGCAGGCCTTGTGGCTGCCGGACTGCATCCTTCCCCCCTTCCCCATGCCACGGTTGTGACCAGTACCACCCACAAGACCCTGAGAGGACCCAGGGGCGGGCTGATTCTTGCCGGAACGGACATGACAGCCACCTTCAACAAGCAGATTTTTCCCGGCATTCAGGGGGGGCCCCTCATGCATGTCATTGCCGCCAAGGCCGTTGCCTTCAGAGAAGCCCTGTCACCGGAATTTAAGGCCTATCAGAAGCGGGTGGTGGACAATGCGGCAGCTCTTGCCACAGCCCTCATGGATGCGGGCCTGAACCTTGTTTCCGGCGGCACGGACAACCATCTCATGCTGGTGGATCTCACCAATATTGGTATCACGGGCAAGGAAGCGGAAGCGGTGCTGGGTCAGGCGGGTATCACGGTGAACAAGAATACCGTACCCTTTGAAACCCGCAGCCCCTTTGTCACTTCCGGCATCCGCATCGGCACGGCAGCCCTGAGCACACGGGGTATGGGCCTTCCTGAGATGCAGGCCATTGCGGCCTGGATTGCAGAATGTGTAAAAAATCCTGGGGATACGGCCAAAATTGCCACCATACGGGCGGAAGTCACGGCCTTGACGGCGCGGTTCCCTTTGTTCCAGTATTAAAATCTGCTGCGGGTTTCACAAAAAAAGGGGAGGATGATGAAGGAAGACCGGCCATCCTGGGATGCCTATTTCATGGATATCACCACCCTTGTGGCCCGCAGATCCACCTGTCTGCGTCGGGCTGTAGGTGCCATTCTGGTCAAGGACAGGCGGGTTTTGTCCACAGGCTACAACGGGGCACCCAGCGGGGTACGGCATTGCAATGAGACGGGCTGCCTGCGGGAGCAGATGGGTGTACCCTCGGGGCAGCGCCATGAGCTTTGCCGCGGTATTCATGCGGAGCAGAATGCCATCATTCAGGCGGCCCGACATGGTGTCAGTATCATGGGCGCCACTCTGTACTGCACGACCCAGCCCTGTTCCATCTGTGCCCGTATGCTGATCAATGCCGGTATTGTACATATCTGCTATCAGGAAGGGTACGCTGATCCCTTAAGCCTTCAGATGCTGGAAGAGGCGGGGATTCCCCTTGAAAAAATAGGGAATGAAGGACGGATTTCACCTGATTGGAAAACGAGGGATTGGAAAAAGACGGATTGTTTGTGTCTACAGGGGAATATCCCTAAGGAGTCCTGATGAAATGTCCGTTTTGCGGGGAAGGGGATAACAAGGTTATTGATTCCCGCCTGAGCAAGGAAGGTAACATGATCCGCAGGCGGCGGGAGTGTCTGTTCTGTTCCCGTCGCTTCACGACCTATGAGCAGATTGAAGAAATCCCCATGATGATTGTCAAAAAGGACGGTCGCCGGGAAAAATTCAACCGGGAAAAACTGCGCAGTGGCATTCTCCGGGCCTGTGAAAAGCGGAATGTGAGCATGCACACCATCGAAAATTTTATGGATGAGCTGGAACGGGATCTGCGGGAATCCGGAGAAAAGGAAATCGCGTCCCGTACTCTGGGGGAAAGGGTGATGACCTGGCTCCATGCTCTCGACCCCATTGCCTATGTGCGTTTTGCTTCGGTTTACCGGGAGTTCAAGGATGTGAACGATTTTGTGGAAGAACTGAAATCTCTTCTCATTCGGGAAAAGGACGCATGAACGACGTCGTTTTCATGGAAAGGGCTTTGGAACTGGCCGAAAGGGGCAGCGGTCGTACCTCTCCCAATCCCCTGGTGGGGGCTCTTGTGGTCAAGGACGGAAAGGTGGTGGGTGAGGGCTGGCATATGGCCTATGGCGGCCCCCATGCGGAAATCCATGCCCTTGCTGCTGCAGGGGAGGCGGCAAGGGGGGCGACGATTTATGTGACCCTGGAGCCCTGCAACCATTACGGCAAGACCCCGCCCTGCACGGAGGCCATCCTGAAGGCCGGTATCCACCGGGTGGTCATGGCCATGGCGGATCCCAATCCCAAGGCCGCAGGCGGCCAGGAAAAGCTTCGGGCTGCGGGGCTTACGGTGGAGACGGGGCTTTGTGAGGACAAGGCCAGAGCGCTGAACGCTCCTTTTTTGAAGATGGTGGAGACGGGGCTTCCCTACGTGGTGCTGAAATGCGCCATGACCCTGGATGGCCGTGTGGCCACCCGCAGTGGGGATTCCAAATGGGTGACGGGGTCTGCCTCCAGGGAGTGGTGCCACCGTCACCTGCGTCAGCGTCTGGATGCCATTCTGGTGGGCAGTGCCACGGTACGGGCCGATAACCCCAGCCTTACCTGCCGCCTTCCTGAAGGCGGAGGCCGGGATCCTCTGCGCATTGTACTGGCCTCCACCCTGGAAATTCCCGAAGATGCCCAGGTGTTGCGTCAGAAAAGTGATTCTGCTACGGTTCTTGTCTGCGCCGAAGGAACGGCTGCGGAGAAGAAGGCTCCTTTTCTTGCAGGGGGAACTGAAATTCTGGAAGTTCCCCGCAAAAACGGCGGGCTGGATCTGAAGGCCCTTCTGCCCCTTCTGGCAAAGCGGGGAGTGCAGAGTCTGCTCATTGAAGGCGGAGGCCGTGTGGCGGCTTCGGCGCTTCAAAGCGGCATTGTGGATCATGTGGTTTTTTTCTACGCGGCCAAGATTCTGGGAGGGGATGGTATCCCGGTACTGGACGGGCCGGGGCCGTTGCGTATGGCTGAGAGCATGGTTCTGGAGAAAATGGATATTTTTCGTACAGGCATGGACATCCGGGTCGAGGGACGTCCGGTGCTGCCGAACCTGGCATGAGCTTACGGGACAGGATGGGAGTTTTCTGAGGGATGTTTACGGGAATTATTGAAGGAATGGGTACCATCCGGGAGTTGCTGCCTGCGGGTGAGGGGCGGAAAATGAGCGTTGAGGCGGATTTTGATCTCACGGGTACCCGTATCGGTGACAGCATTGCGGTGAACGGAGCCTGCCTGACGGCGGTAAGGCTTCAGGGGCGGCGTTTCACCGTGGATGTGGCACCAGAGACCGTGGCAAGATCCCGGTTCAAGATCGCCCGGGTGGGGGAGCGCGTGAATCTGGAACGGGCTCTGACCCTTTCTTCCCGCCTGGACGGGCACATCGTTACCGGTCATGTGGATGGTGAAGGCCGCATTCTTTCCAGGGAAACCCGGAGCAATGCCATCATCATCACCATCGGCATCCCGTCTTCCCTGGCCCGCTATCTGATTCCCAAGGGATCGGTTGCCGTGGACGGTACCAGTCTTACGGTGAACACCTGCGGAAGTGACCGCTTTTCCGTTTCCATCATTCCCCATACCGCAGGGCTTTCCACCGTGGGAAACCGGGCTGTGGGGGAGAGTGTCAACATAGAAACGGATATTGTGGGTAAATATATTGAACGTCTGATCACCATGCCCTCCGGGGCGGGGGAAGACCGGCCTCCGGTATCCGGAGGTCTGGATCTTTCCTTTCTGGCGAAAAACGGGTTTTTGTAAGCCAGACTCTGCCGTTTGCAGGGTCTGGAACTTACATGGAGAGGTTTAGGAAGGTTTCATGCCGAAGATCACAATAGAACAGGCCATTGAAGATATCCGGGCCGGAAAAATGGTTATTCTGGCCGATGACGAGGATCGGGAAAATGAAGGCGATCTCACCATGGCTGCGGAAAAGGTAACGCCGGAAGCCATCAACTTTATGGCAAAATTCGGCAGAGGACTGATCTGCCTTTCCCTGACTGCGGAAAAATGCGACGCTCTGGATCTGCCCATGATGGTCACCAACAACACCTCCCCCTTTGGTACGGGATTTACCGTGTCCATTGAGGCCAGGGAAGGGGTTACCACGGGGATCTCCGCAGCAGACCGGGCCACCACCATTCTGGCGGCTGTGAAAGATGGGGCAAAACCCAGAGATCTGGTGCGTCCCGGCCATATTTTCCCTTTGCGTGCCAAGGACGGAGGCGTGATCGTGCGCTCCGGTCAGACCGAAGGTTCCGTGGATCTGGCCCGTCTTGCGGGCCTGAAACCTGCGGGGGTGATCTGTGAGATTATGGATGATGATGGTACCATGGCCCGCATGCCTTCCATGGAACGTTTCAGTGAGGAACACGGCATCGGTATCTGTACGGTGGCGGATCTGATCGCCTATCGCCTGCGTACGGAAAGTTTTGTCCAGCGTCAGGTGGAAGCCCGGATTCCCACCTCCTTTGCCGGAGATTTCCGAACGGTGGTCTATGAGAATGCCATTGATGATTATCAGCATATTGCTTTTATCAAGGGGGAGATTGACCCGGCCAAACCCGTTCTGGTTCGGGTGCACTCCGAATGCCTGACGGGGGATATCTTCGGATCTCTCCGCTGTGACTGCGGGGATCAGCTGAGAAAAGCCATGCAGATGATGGAAGAAGAGGGTTGCGGTGTTCTGCTGTATATCCGCCAGGAAGGCCGTGGAATCGGTCTTGTAAACAAACTGAAGGCCTATAATCTTCAGGATGAGGGCTTTGATACGGTGGAAGCCAATGTGAAGCTTGGGTTTAAACCGGATATGCGGGATTATGGTATCGGTGCTCAGATTCTGGTAGATCTCGGTATTCGGGAGATGCGGCTGATCACCAACAACCCCAAAAAAATGGTGGGACTGGAAGGCTATGGTCTGCGTATTGTGGATCAGGTGCCCATTGAGATTGAATCCAATGATGTGAACCGCTGCTATCTGGAATGCAAGAAACTCAAGATGGGCCATCTTCTCACTCTGATGGATAAAGATGCGTAACGCTTATTTTTGAATTCCCAGACATCTAAAACGTCTTTGCTCTTTGACCGGATAAGGAGAAACAAGAAATGCCAAGGATTCTAGAAGCCCCGTTGCGGGCTGATGGTAAGCGCTTTGCCATCGTATGCACACGTTTCAATGATTTTATCACGGAGCGTCTTGTCGGCGGGGCCATTGACGGCCTGGTACGCCATGGTGCTTCCGAGGAAGCCATTGATATTGTGAAAGTTCCCGGTGCCTATGAGGTACCGCTGATGGCCAAAAAGGTGGCGGCCAAAGGAAGCTATGATGCGGTGATCTGTCTGGGTGCTGTGATCCGTGGTGCCACTCCCCACTTTGATTATGTGGCGGGTGAGGCGGCCAAGGGGATTGCCCAGGTGATGCTGGAAACGGGGGTTCCCGTGATTTTCGGTATTCTGACCACAGACACCATTGAGCAGGCCATTGAGCGTGCCGGAACCAAGGCGGGGAACAAGGGTTTTGATGCCGCCGTTGTCGCCCTTGAAATGGCCAACCTCATGGATGTGGTGGATAAAGCCTGATGGGATACCGGCGTAGGGCGCGGGAACAGGCCTTGCAACTTCTGTTCTCCATGGATCTTCGGGGAGATTATTCGAATCAGGTGAAAGCCCTGTTCTGTCATGTCTTTATTCCTGAAGATGCCACCCTTACCCTGTTTGAAACACTGGTGCAGGGGGTGGTGGATCATATTGAAGTGCTTGATCGTATTATTGAGACCTTTTCCAGTAACTGGCGTATCCCCCGCATGGGCCGTGTGGATCGCAATGTGTTGCGGATGGCGGTTTTTGAGATTGTGTATATGAAGGATATCCCCTTCAAGGTTTCCATCAATGAGGCCATTGATCTTGCCAAGAAATTTGGTACACGGGATTCCGGTGGGTTTGTCAACGGTATTCTGGACAGTGTCCGGAAGGACAGGGAGAGTCAGGCTCAGCAAGCCTCTTCTGAAGAGACGGCAGATTGATAACAGGAGCCTGTCCGGTCAAGCCTGCCTTGTCGGATGGCCCTGGATGGAGGAAAACCATGCTCATCAAATCCCTGGCCGTAGGTCCCATTATGGCCAATTGTTTCATTGTCGGTTGTGAGAAAACCCGGGAAGCCGTTGTCATTGATCCGGGTGATGAAGGGGATCGTATTCTCATGGCTCTTGGCAAAGAGAAACTTACGGTAAAGTATATTCTCAACACCCACGGCCATTTTGACCATGTGGCAGCCAACCGGCGTTTAAAAGAGGTAACGGGTGCGGAGATCTGTATCCATCCTGAAGATGCCTCCATGCTGGGGCAGCTTGCCACCATGGCCATGGCCTTTGGCCTGCGTTCGGAAAACTCCCCTCCCTGTGATCTGCCCCTTAAGGGGGGAGAGGAAATTCGTTTCGGTGAAGAAGTGCTGAAGGTGATCCATACACCGGGGCATTCCCGGGGGGGGCTTTCTTTTGCCGGAAAGGGCGTAGTCTTTGTGGGGGACACCCTGTTTGCCGGTTCCATCGGCAGGACAGATCTGCCGGGAGGGGATTACGGAACCCTTATTGCCAGCATCCGGGAACGGCTTTTTCCCCTTGGGGATGGTATCAGGGTGTACTGCGGTCATGGGCCGGAAACCACCATCGGCAATGAAAAACGATTCAATCCCTTTGTGGGCGGAGCCTGAAAGCCTATCACCATGAAGGTCAGAGGGGCAGGGGAATTTCCCCTGCCCTTTTGTTTGTCTGATGGTTGCCCTGACTCAGCCGTGCCGTTTCAGGTCTTCCCCTTGCCTTCATGTCCTTTCCCTGAGAGGCGAGAACAGCCATACATTTGATCCATACAGCATTGATCCCACCTTTCCACGTCGGAGTATGGGAACGATAACTGAAGTAAGGTGGCAACCAGAGTGGGATGTGCCTTACTCGGGGGGCAGGTTTGCGGACTTGAGCAGACTTTTATGGCGGAGAATGTCATAGTATAAAAGGATTTTGCGCAGATAGAGAACGGGTTCTGAACCCCGGCAGTATCCGTAGATGGCATCCTTATAATATTTTTTCTTTTCCAGCAGGGGTAGGGTCTTTTCCAGATTGTACCAGCGATCCGGATCGAGATTCATGCGGCGGGCCAGATTACGGGCATCCAGCATGTGACCCTGGCCCACATTATAGGCACCCAGAGCAATGTAACTGCGATGGGGTTCTTCGGCCTGATCAAAGAGTGCGTGCAGTTTTTTCAGATAACGCATACCAGCTTCAATGTTTTGGCTGGGGTCGTGAATATTGCTTACCCCAAGGCTGCGGGCCGTTCTTCCCATGAGCTGCATAAGGCCCCGGGCATTGGCGCGGCTGCGGGCCCAGGGATTCAGATGGGATTCCTGATAGGATTGGGCTGCGATGAGCCGCCAGTCAAAGCCATGGGAAGCGGCATGTTTTTCAAAGAGAGCCTGGTAGCGGGGAAGGCGAGTCTGTATACGCTTGTGAAAGCGCATGAGATCCACATAGTCAAAAAGATCGAGGTTGCCGTAATGGTGTTTCCGGAGGGCTTCCAGCAGACCCTCTGCCTTTGCTTTGGCCAGGAAGCGGTTCACATGATACCGCAGTTTATGGGCATTCACTGGCAGCATCCAGACAAGGGGGGCCGGGTTCCCCAGTATCAGGGCAGGACTGGCCTGGGGATAGTACCTCTGGTAGCGGCGGGCCATGTGATCGGGGATGATGGCGAGATCTATTTCCCGTGTGCTGACTTTCTGGAAAAGCTCTTCGCTGTGCAGTTTTTCTTCGATGATTTCCATGGTCATCCCCCCATCCTGAAGATCCCGTAACAGGGGAAGAATACGGGCCTGTGCGGGAAGGTGTACCCGCATTCCCTCAAGATCCTGGATTGTCCGGAACTGGTTGTTGCTGCGGTGAACAACACAGACATACTCCATATGCATGTAGGGCTGGGAAAAGATGGCCCGACTTTCTCCGCTGACAGGCATGCCGGGGATGGCGATATGGGCCTTTCCCTCATCCAGAAGTTTTTCCATGGCGGGGATGCTGTCTGCGAGAAGAACTTCCAGTTTGAGGTTCATCTCTTCTGTAAAGGTTTTGACCAGATCGTATTCAAAGCCCATGGGCATGCCATTGTAAAGGGAATAGGTGTGGAGGGCGTTCCGGGTGACAACGCGCAGCACGCCTTCGTCAAGAATTTCTTGCAGGGGGGCGGGGGCGGGGGCGGGACGGGTGTGCAGGTGCCAGGCAATCTTCAGGCTGAGACAGATGAGAAGGAGTGCCAGAAATTCAAGGATGCAGCGCAAAGTAAAGAAAAAAAGACGCACTGATTTCCTTTCCCGGCCGTGCGGGCCGCCAAGGCTGAAAAAAGCATTTCCGGGAGAGATGGCAGGGATGCGGCCCATCATGTTCGACCGGGGCAGAAGGGATGCTCTGCCAGTTGAGACCCTTCACCATATACTGCTACGGGAGCATAGGCAAGCCATCTGAAGCTACCGTTTCCATGGCTTTTCTTGCAGTTCATCATGGTCTCTGTTATGACCGGGAATTGTTGTCATGCAAAAATCCTTATCAGGGAGTACTGTTTTGGAAACCCATTCTTCAACTCCGTGTATGGCCATTCCTGCAAAACGCAGGGTACGGCACAGTCTTTTTCTCGGTGGTCTTGAGGTGGGCGGTATGGCTCCTGTCCGTGTGCAGTCCATGACCAATACACCCACGGACAATGTGGAAGCTACTGTGTCCCAGATTCAGAGGCTTGGAGAGGCCGGTTGCGAGATTGTTCGGGTGGCAGTTCCGGACATGGCCGCAGCCAGAGCGATTCGAGCCATTAAAAAAGAAATTTCTCTCCCCCTTGTGGCAGATATTCATTTTGATTATCGTCTGGCTCTTGCCGCAGCAGATTCGGGGTGTGATGCCCTGCGCATCAATCCCGGAAACATCGGTTCCGAAGCTCATGTACGGGAAGTGGTGGCTGCGGCCCGGGACAAGGGACTTCCCATCCGTATCGGTGTCAATGCCGGATCCCTTGAGAAGGAACTGCTTGCCCGCTATGGTGGTGCAAGGCCCGAGGCCATGGTGGAAAGTGCTTTGTCCCATGTGGGGATTCTGGAGAACCTGGGTTTTGATGCCATCAAGATTTCCCTCAAAGCCTCGGATGTGCCCCGTACCGTGGCAGCTTACCGTCTTCTGGCAGACCGCTGTGATTATCCTTTGCATGTGGGCGTTACGGAGGCGGGCGGGCTTTTTCCCGGTGTGGTGAAGAGTGCTCTTGGGATTGGCATGCTGCTGGCTGAAGGTATCGGGGACACCTTGCGGGTTTCCCTGACCCGTGACCCTGTGGAGGAGATTCGGGTGGGCTATGAGATTTTAAAAAGCCTCGGGTTGCGGCAGCGGGGGCCGGACATCGTATCCTGTCCTACCTGTGGCCGAACCCGGATTGATCTTTTTGCCATCCTGGATGCCGTGGAAAAGCGGTTGCTCACGGTCAGGGCTCCCATCAAGGTGGCGATTATGGGCTGTGTGGTGAATGGGCCGGGTGAAGCCAGAGAGGCGGACGTGGGCATTGCCGGAGGGCTTGGTAAGGGGATCTTGTTTCGTAAAGGGGAGGTGGTTCGCACATGCCGTGAGGAGGAACTGGTGGATGTTCTCATGGCTGAGGTGGCGATCCTGGAAGAAGAATGGCACAAAGCCTTAAAGGACGGAATGACATATGGCACAGAATAAGAAAACGGCAATTACGCCGACGCGTTTGGAAGATTATCCGGAATGGTATCAGCAGGTGGTGAAGGCTTCGGACATGGCAGAGAACTCTCCTGTCCGGGGGTGCATGGTGATCAAGCCCTGGGGCTATGCTCTCTGGGAGCAGATGGTGGCGGTTCTGGATGGCATGTTCAAGGAAACGGGGGTAAAAAATGCCTATTTTCCCCTTTTCATACCTTTAAGTTTTCTTGAAAAAGAAGCGGAACATGTGGACGGTTTTGCCAAGGAATGCGCTGTGGTGACCCATCACCGTCTGGAAGCGGGGCCGGAAGGTGGCCTTGTTCCCGCAGGCCCGCTTGCGGAACCCCTGATTGTCCGTCCCACATCGGAAACCATCATCGGGGATTCTTTTTCCAAATGGGTAACGAGCTACAGGGATCTTCCCCTCCTCATCAACCAGTGGGCCAATGTGGTGCGCTGGGAAATGCGTACCCGTACCTTTCTGCGAACCAGTGAGTTCCTCTGGCAGGAGGGGCACACGGCCCATGCCAGTGAGGCCGAAGCTCTGGAGCGTACCCGCATGATGCTGCATATCTATGCGGATTTTGTGGAAAACTGGCTGGCCATGCCCGTTCTGCGGGGAGTGAAAACCCCGTCGGAGCGTTTTCCCGGTGCTGTGGAAACCTTCTGCATTGAAGCCATGATGCAGGACAGAAAGGCTCTTCAGGCAGGAACCTCCCATTTTCTGGGCCAGAATTTTGCCAAAGCCTCGGATATCCGTTTCCAGGGGCCGGACGGTCAGGACACCCATGCCTGGACGACCTCCTGGGGGGCTTCCACGCGCATGATCGGTGGACTCATCATGACCCATGGGGATGACGACGGTGTCATGATGCCTCCGAAGGTGGCACCGGCCCATGTGGTGCTCCTGCCGGTTTTCCGTAAAGATGCCGATCCCGAGGCCATCCTGGCCTATACCCGGGACACGGCGGCCCTCCTGCGTAAAGAGACCTATGCCGACAGGAAGCTTGCCGTGGAAATCGACAGTCGGGACATGGCGGGACGCAACTGGGAATGGATCAAGAAGGGGGTACCCATTCGTCTGGAGATGGGGCCGAGGGACATGGCCGAGGATGCGGTGTTCATGTTCCGCAGAGACACGGGGGAGCGCAGTGTGGTGAAGCGGGCCGATCTGGGCCGTGTGGTGAAGGAAACACTGGATGCCATCCAGAAAAATATGTATGATCAAGCCTTGGCCTTTCAAAAGGCCCATACCCGGGAGCTGGATGACAAAGAGGCCTTTTATGCCTGGTTTACGGCGGCCAATCCGGAAAAACCGGAAATCCATGGGGGCTTTGCCCTGGCCCACTGGTGCGGAGATGCGGCCTGCGAGGCAAAAATCAAGCAGGATCTTTCTGTCACCATTCGCTGTATTCCCCTGGATGCGGAAGAAGAAGAGGGACTCTGTATTTTCTGTGGAGAAAAAAGTCCGAGGCGGGTGGTTTTTGCGAAGTCCTATTGAGAGCGGATGCTGGTGGATCTGATGCAGTGCGCTTCGGCCATGCCTGGTTGCGGGAACATCGGGGACAGGGGGAGAACGGGTTCTGATGATTCGTATTACCGACATCATAGACCGGATTCTGGAATACGATCCGGAAGCAGATATTGACCTTGTGGAAAGGGCCTATATTTATTCGGCCCGGGTTCATGACGGGCAGGTACGGCTTTCGGGTGAGCCTTATCTTACCCATCCCCTGGAGGTGGCGGGTATCCTGTCGGATCTGAGGCTGGATACGGTGAGTATTGCCGCCGGTCTGCTCCATGACGTGGTGGAGGACACCCACGCCACGGAAGAGGAGATCCGCGAGATGTTCGGGGTGGATGTGGGGCATATTGTGGCGGGTGTCACCAAGATCAGCAAGCTGCCTTTTCAGACATCCGAGCACCGGCAGGCGGAAAGCATCCGCAAGATGATTCTGGCCATGGCCGATGATATCCGTGTGATTCTCATCAAGCTGGCGGATCGTCTGCACAATATGCGCACCCTGGGCTTCCATAAAAAAATGGATAAGGTGATGAAGATATCCCAGGAAACCTGGGATATCTATTCCCCCATTGCGGCCCGTCTCGGTATGTACCAGCTCAAAAACGAGCTGGACGATCTGGCCTTCCGCTACCTGAAGGCGGAAGCCTATGCCGAAATTGAAGCGGGTATTGCCAAGGACAGGGAAGAGCGGGCCCGCTATGTGGAAGAGGTGCGGGGAATTCTTGAAAAGCGCATGACAGATGCAGGACTGTCCGCCAGTGTCATGGGGCGTTACAAGCAGATTCCCAGCATCTACCAGAAAATGGTGCAGCAGAAACTGAGTCTCTCTGAAATTTATGATCTTACGGCTTTCCGCATTATCCTGAATTCCGTATCCCAGTGTTATGAAGCTCTGGGGGTGGTACATGCCCTGTGGCGTCCGATTCCGAAGAAGTTCAAGGACTATATCGGTATGCCCAAGCCCAATATGTACCAGAGTCTGCACACCACGGTGGTGGGCCCCTATGGGGAACGCATGGAGGTACAGATCCGAACCTGGGAGATGGACAGGGTTGCAAAAAGTGGTATTGCGGCTCACTGGAGCTACAAGGAAGGCAAGAATGCCGATCCCAATATCGCGAGGGCCTTTGCCTGGATTCAGAATCTTGTGGAAAACCAGGAGGAATCCCGGGATCCCCAGGAGTTCATGGAAAATGTACGCATCGATCTTTTTCCGGATGAGGTTTATGTGTTCACGCCCACTGGTGAGGTGAAAAACCTGCCCAAGGGTGCCACACCTGTGGATTTTGCCTACATGATCCACACCGAGGTGGGAGGGCAGTGTGCCGGAGCCAAGGCCAATGGCCGTATGGTACCCCTGAGCTATGAGATGCGCAACGGGGACATTATGGAGATCATCACCTCCAAGGAACATACGCCCAGCAAGGACTGGTTGAGTTTTGTCAAAACGGTTCGGGCCAAAAACCGCATCCGTCAGTGGGTGAGAAATCAGGAGAGGGAACGTTCCCTTTCCCTGGGCCGGGAACTCTGTGAAAAGGCTTTCCGTAAGCAGAAACTGAATTTCAGCGCTCTTGTCAATACGGAGACCATGCAGGAGGTCGCCCAGTTTTTCAATTTCAAGACCGTGGAAGATCTTGTTGCCAGTGTGGGGTATGGCAAGGTGACTCCCTTGCAGGTACTGAGACGGTTTGCCCCCGCATCCGAAGCGGAAAGAAAACCGCCTTCCATCTTGCAAAGACTCATTGGAACCGGCAATCGGAAAAAACCCAGAGGGGACGGGGTGGTGGTCAAGGGGATGGATGATATTCTGGTGCGTTTTGGCAAATGCTGCCAGCCCGTTCCCGGAGATCCCATTGTGGGGTATATCACCCAGGGCCAGGGTGTGAGCGTGCATCACGAGAATTGTCCCAGCATCAAGAGACTGGATGCGGAACGCCATATTGATGTGGACTGGGCCCATGACAGCAGCGAGTTTTATCCCGTGCGCCTCCGGGTGCATTCCCATGACCGTTTGGGACTTCTTGCGGATATGGCTTCAGCCATTACCAAGACAGGTGCCAATATCCTGTCGGCACATACGGCGACACGGGAAGATCTTGAGGTGGATACCTTTTTCACCGTGGGTGTGACGGGACGGGAGCTTCTGGAAAGGGTGCAATCGGCCTTAAGACGTATTCGGGATGTGGAGGAAGTGCGGCGAATCGAATTTTGATGGGGAAGGTTAGGCCCTTGCGAAAAATGCTACATGCTGTATGGACAAACAGGGCTTTTGAAAATTTCGAGAATGTCAGAACATGAAAAAGGATCCTTGGAAATTATTCCAGGATCCTTTTTTGGCATTTGGGTAGTGCCGGTTCTTTTATGTCTGCGGCAAGCCGTTTTCAGCCTGCTTTGACCACGCGACCGGATTTAATGCACTGGGTACAGACCTTGATGCGTTTTATCGCACCATTCTGAAGGCTCCGGACACTCTGAAGGTTGGGATTGAAGCGACGCTTGGTGACATTGTGGGCGTGGCTGACGTTGTTTCCGACCATGGGTTTTTTGCCACAGATAGCACATTCTTTGGACATAATTTAGGGTCTCCCTGCTGATGGAAAATGCGGTATGAAAAAACCGCAAGAAAATCATGAATCGTACCAAAACCATAACCCAATACACCAAAGATGACCTGAAGTAAAGGGAACAAATTTTTAAAATCCGGAATTTTTTTAGGGTTGCAGTGCCAGGTTTATTTTTTCCAGCAGGATACGGCCTTCTGCTGCCTGGGGTGTCTGAGGATAGGCGGTCAGGAGATTTTCTACACGGCTCTTTGCCGCAATAAAGGCTTTGGTACGAAAGTAGTACTGGGCCACATAGAGTTCGGAACGGGCAAGACTTTCCCTGCATAACCGTATTTTTTCATCCGCCTGGGCCGCATAGGGTGTACCGGTATAGTTTTCCTGTAATTTAAGAAAAATATACAGGGCGTTTTTTGCCGGGGTCTGATCTCTGTCTTCACTGTCTATACGCTCAAAATGGCACATACCCAGCTGGAAGACGGCTCTGGGGGTTTCCGTATTTGTGGGATGGAGACGTTCAAATTCCGCATAGACTACGGCAGCCTCGGCATATTCCTTGAGGGCGTAGTGGGCGTCTGCAATGCGGATGGTCGCTTCCGTGGCGTGCTGGCTGAAGGGGTACCAGTCCCGGAGTTGCCGGAAAGCTTCCAGGGAACTTCGGTATTTTTCATTTTCAAAGGCATCCCTGCCTTCCACCAGAAGCTCCGGTGCTGTTTTTTCCGGTTTTTTTGTGGCACAGGCAGTGACACAGAGACATAGCAGGAGAAGAAGAAAGATGGAGACATATTTTGATTTCATGATGACCTGAAAAAATCCATCCGTATGGGGGTTGATCCTGTACGCTGGAACAGGAAAAGACAGCCTGACAGGAAAAAGCGGTTCCGCTGTGTTTTTTTGTCCTGTCAGGACAGGTAAAACGCAGCGGAACCGATGGCGTCCTGTTTCAGGGATCAGAGTGCAGTCAGGTAATGTTCGGCGGATACCGCAGCAATGGCCGCATCCCCCACAGCGGTGGCTACCTGTCTCAGGGGGGTGTTGCGGATGTCACCGCAGGCAAAAACGCCGGGAACCGAGGTTTCCATGCGTTCATTGACCATGATGAAGCCCTGGGCGTCCCTTGCCAGGGTATCCTTGATGAAGGTGGCATGGGGGGTGATGCCAATCCAGACAAAACAGCCATCAGCGGCAAGATCCTGGATGTGACCGGTTTTGACATTGCGTATCCGAACCGCAGAAAGTCCCGTATCACCCCCCAGTATGGCTTCCGGAACAGAATCCCATACCATGGTGATTTTGGGATTGGAAAAAGCCCTTTCCTGGAGAATCCGGGTAGCCCTGAGCTGATCTCTGCGGTGTACGAGAAAGACCTTGTCCACAAATTTGGTAAGGTAGATGGATTCCTGTACGGCCGTATCGCCACCGCCGATGGCCACTACGGTTTTTCCTTTGAAAAAGGGGCCGTCACAGGTACCACAGAAGGAAACCCCCCTTCCGTAAAAGGCATCCTCTCCGGGGATATTCAGTTTTCTGGCAAAGGCCCCGGTAGCAATGATGAGGGTTTTTGCAAAAAGACTTTTATCCGTGAGAACGACTTCCTTCACGTCTCCTTCAGGGCGGATGGCCACCACCTCTTCATAGGCCGTTTCCAGACCAAAGGCATCGGCCTGACGGGTCATGCGTTCGGCCAGTTCGGCACCGGAGATACCTTCGGGAAAGCCGGGATAGTTTTCTACCCAGTCTGTGATCATGATCTGTCCGCCCGGCACCATTTTTTCAATGAGCAGGGTTTTCAGACGTGCTCTGCATGCGTAAAGGCCGGCCGTTAAACCAGCCGGGCCACCCCCGATGATGATAAGGTCGTAAACTTGGGAATCCATGGATCGTTTATCCAATCATTTCGTTCAGAAGCTCTTCGATTTTGGGCTTGGCCATCATGCCCGTGACCTGCTCCACGAGGGTACCATTTTTAAAGAAAATCAGTGTGGGAATGGCTTTTACGCCGAAGCGGCCCGGAGTGATGGGGTTGTCGTCCACATTGAACTTGACGATTTTGGCCTTGCCCGCAAATTTTTTCCCGAGGTCTTCAATGATGGGGGTCATGGCCCGGCAGGGACCGCACCAGGGAGCCCAGAAGTCGATGAGTACGGGAATGTCTGACTGGAGTACTTCCTTTTCAAAATCGGCATCACCGATTTCAAGAACACCTTCCGCCATGGATGTATCCTTTCTCATGGGAGTGAACGTATAAATTCGCCGGACATCCGGCCTGGTTTCAAAAAATCAGAAATCACTATAGGGGTCAGGTTCCGCCTTGTCAATCAGCCTGCCGCTCTCCGTCTTCTGATTTCCTGAAACCCTGGTTGTATATTCCAGAGGCGGAAAAGGAAGGAAAGGTTACAGGGTACCACTTTTTATCCTTAAGGCTTTGGGGCTGGAAGCCGCTCCCCTGTTTCAGGAAGAAGGCAGGTTACGGCTCCATTCGCAGGCATCGAGATAGAGACCTGGCACCCGTTCTTCCGGTATGCCGATGGCGGAAAGGGTCTGGGGAACAGTATCCCAGTCTCCCTGTTCGTAGGCCACGGCAAGCTGGAGGTAGGGCCAGAGCATCCCCTTGGCATGGAGGAGGGCCTCGGTGATGTTCCGGGAAAGGGATAGTTTTTTTAAGATGATTTCCATGGGTTCATCTAAGATGGCATCGAGAAGGGAGAACATCCCCAGGGTGAACAGTTCGTTGGACAGTCCCGTTTTACCGGTTTCAGCTCCGAGGCGTTCGCAGAATTTTCCCCGGATGCAGGAGGCCTTGAGCAGGGCTTCCGGTTTGTCTGAGCAGATCTTGCTGAGGGTGATGATGGCGATGAAACGGCGGATTTCGTCCGTGCCCATGAGTACCAGCGCCTGACGGATGGAGGTGATCTCCCGGATGCGTTTGAAAAAGGCGGAATTGATGTAGCGCAGAAGGGTGTAAGCAATACCCACGTCCCTGTGGATGAGGGCTTCCATGCGGTCGAAGTCCATGTCGGGTTTGGCGCTTTCCGCCGTGATTTGCAGAAGGTTCAGGGTCTGGCCCTGGATTTCCTTTCCCTTGATGATTTCCGGTTTGCAGAAAAAATAGCCCTGGAAGAGGGAAAAACCCATGTCCACGGCCTTGCGGAATTCTTCGTAGGTTTCCACCTTTTCCGCAAGGAAGATGAGGGGTCTTGAGGTTTTAACGGCCATGCATTCCCGGATTTTTTCTTCGGAGCTGATCCGGAAATCAATCTTGATGATGCGGGCGGACTGCATCACTTCCTGCCAGGGGGGGCTGTAGATGAAATCATCCAGGGCCAGGACATAGCCTTTCCGGGACATCTCCTGACAGGCGGTGATGATTTCCTGCGTGGGATTAACGGTTTCCAGGATTTCTATTACCGTTTCCTTAATGGGGAGCATGAGAGGAATTTTCTGGAGAAGGAGGTTTTCCGTAAAATTGATGAAGGCTTTTTTCCCCTCGGTGAGGGTCTGGATGCCGATGCTGAGAAAGGTATTGGATAAAAGCTGGACGGAGGCCTCATCCCCGTCCATGTCCGGCATGGCGTTGTGCATGCCGTTGCGGAAGAGGAGTTCAAAGGCCACAATCTCTTTTTTCTGATTGAAAATGGGTTGTCTTGCGACAAAGGTTTCCATGGTGATCCCGTCTTTAATATTTGAAAAACCTGGCTTGAGTCCAGGGAAAATGCAGGCTATAAGCCAGTCATGGTTGTTTTGCATGCCTCCTTATCCTGACGGATATCAGGGGCGTTCCGAGAAAACGGAATGTATGGTCAGGATTTCTTCATATTTTGAAAAATATAGCAAGGCTGTTCTTGCCTGTTTTTTCCGAGCAGGGGATGGTCTGGGGAAAGGTCAATATGAAAAAGCCTTTGGGAATCGCCATCTTGCTTTCGGGCAGCGGCAGCAATGCCCAGGCCATTATGGATGCCTGTAAGCGGGGAAGTCTGGATGCCGAGGTACGGGTGGTCGGCGCGGATCGTCTGGACGCGGGAGGACTCAGCCGGGCAGCCGCCATGGGTGTGGATCATTTTGTGGTGGATTATAAAACCATCCTGAAGCAGGCAGGGGATCGACCCGAAGATTTTCTGCCAGGGGATCTGGATCTTGACGGGGTCTGCGCCAGACAGGCCCTGTTTTCTCCTGCGGAAGACGGGCAAAAGATCCGATCCTTCATTGCCCGCAGGGCTGCGGCGGAGCGTCTTTTGCTGGAGGCCCTCCTGCCCTATGACATTGATCTTCTGGTACTGGCCGGGTTCATGCGAACCCTTACCCCCTATTTTCTGGATCATATGCAGCCTAAAAACGGTCTTTGCAACGGGGGACTTCCCAGAATCATGAACATCCATCCGGCCCTCCTGCCTGCCTTTGCCGGTGTGGACGGATACGGCGATACTTTCCGTCATGGCTGCCGGGTGGGGGGCTGTACGGTGCATTTTGTGGATTACGGAGAAGATTCAGGGCCCATTGTGGGGCAGGCTGCCTTTCCCATCCTGCCGGGAGATACCCTGGAGGATGTGAAGCGCAAAGGGCTGGAGGAGGAGTGGAAACTCTACCCAGCCTGTATTCAGCTTTATGCCGAAGGCAGGCTGGTGCTGGAAGACCGGCCCCAGCGGGATGGAAGTATCCGCCGGGTGGTGCGGATACTTCCTGGAAGTGCTGTGGCGTTTTCCTGAGTCTTATCCCAGCACCCGGAGCATGAGAGGAAGGGCCACAAAGGTGCCCACCGAGCTTCCGAGGTTGGTGAAAACCACCACAAGAAGGATGCGTGTGGCCTTGTTTCTCCAGAATCCGCCCATACTGGTGATGTCTTCGCTTAAGGACTGAAGATCCGATACCCGGGGTTTTCGCAGAAAGACTTCCGCAAGACCGGCTACCCAGCCTGCGGCCACCATGGGGTTGAGGGAGGTGATGGGGGCTGCCACCATGGCCGTGAGGATGGTCAGGGGATGGGCCAGGGAGGCGGCTGCGCCAAGGCCTGCAAAAAGAGCGTTCGCGGCAATCCAGAAAGCAATCATGTCCATCCCGGATCCCTTGCCGCCAAAGAAGAAGCCTGCGGCAAAGAGGATCAGAATGAGGGCTGGAAGCCCCCACTTCAGAATCGTTCCCGTTTTTCCGGCAGGAGGCAGGGTTTCCAATGCTGCGAGATCCACGGGAGACTCCCAGTAGCGGAGAATACCCGGCACATGACCGGCTCCCACCACAGCCACGATGGAGTCTCCGGGGGCTGTGCGTATTTTTTCCGCAAGGTAACGATCCCTCTCGTCAATGAGCACTTCCTGAAGCACGGGATGGGCTCCGGCCATCTCCTGCATGAGGGAGGCCATGGCATCCTGATTTTTCAGCCTCTCAATTTCCTCCTCTTTAATGTCATCCGCTTCAAAACCCGACCCCAGAAGCTGCACCAGCATTTTGGTCTTGGCGAGAAAGCCCATTTTGCGCCAGATGCGGGCCAGGGTGATGCGCACTTCCCGATCCGCAAGATGCAGGCTGGCCCCGGTTTCCCCGGCCGCCGCAATGGCCCGGAGCATTTCTTCTCCGGGGCGGATTTCCATGCGGTCGGCAATGCGTTTCTGAAAAGCGGCAAGGAGAAGGTTGGAAAGAAGGAGAAAGGATTTTTTTTCCCGTACCACTTTGAGAATATCCATATTTTTCCAGCGATCCGGATCCTGGATGGATTCGTAACGGGGAGGGCAGAGTTCAATGGCCACGGTATGGGGCCGGATTTCCCGGATCAGGTTTTCCACTTCTTCAGCACTTTGTCTTGAAACATGGGCTGTACCTACAAGAAAGATGGTTTTTTCTCCGCAGGTAAGGCGGGTGACGTTGTCATCTGGTGTCAGGTCAAGGGCGGGTTCTGCTGCATTCATGGGATGCTTTTCCAGTTCTTTTAAGGTTGTATCGGGTGGAATGGGGACGCATAAGGATCAGTCACAGGGCCCGGCTACAGCCCTGCCCTCAGTCCAGACCGGGATAAAATGACGGGGCAGGGTCATGTCCATACGGCTTGTTTCCGCCAGTTCAAGGAAGAACTTTTCATGCTCGGCAAGACGGGAGGCATCTCCGGTGAGGGCCCAGATTTCCATGGCCCTGCGGGCGTAATCTGCGGCAGGGCCATGGTTTTCCAGAAGGGCCTCGCAGCGGGCCAGGGCCATGAGGTCTGCGGCCGTGGCTGCGAATTTTCCCGACTGCCTGTCCAGATGGAGGGCTTCCAGCAGAAGGGGTCTCGCGGCTTCGGGCTCTTTGGTGTCAAGAAGGATTTCTCCAAGGGAAAAGAGAAGGCCTGCTCTGCTGCTGTCATCTGTTCGCAGGAGGGCTTCTTCCAGAAGTTTTTTGGCTTCTTCCGATCTGCCTTCGAGAAAAAGCAGTCTTGCTTTTGGCCGGATCAGGGCGGGCAGGGTATCCGGGGGATCCATGTCAGCCATGCGTTCCGCTGCTTCCTGTACATGGCCTGTTTCAAGGAAAAGGGCAATTTCATTGATGCGGGCCTGATCCTGTAAAGCCTTTTCTCCCAGAAGACCGGCCCTGTGAGCGGCTTCCTTGTAGCAGGCCAGAGCATCTTCGTAGCGGCGTATCATGCGGTAGGCATTGCCCATGTTGTTGAGGCTTAAAGCCGTACCTGAAGTGTTGTCCGCAGCGGTATAGCCTTCAAGGGCTGCCTGATACTGCTGCAGGGCAAGGCTGTGGCAGCCTTTGAGGTAACTGGCGTTTCCCTGACGGATGGCCCGCTGGGCCGGTATCTCCCAGGGGGGGGGGAGAGGTGCAGCCGTTTTTTTGGCGCCGCAGGCGGGAAAACAGCAGAGAAGGCCTATACCAAGAAGCACAAGCAGGGGGCGTTTCATGGGGATTCTCCTGGAAAATCTTTGGGAATAGCGCGTAGAGATCACATCACAGCCTGTATGTGTATCAAAGACCTGTCTTCCCTTAAAGGATCATTTTAGATTTCTGGGATTGAAACCCGAAATGTGGTGCAGAATGTCATTAAAAAGCAGCATGACGGGTAAACCGCAGGGCAAATTCCGGATGCAGGGATCAGGAAATACGCATTATACCAGGGTGAACGCATGTAGATTTGGCGGAATGTAATTTCAATAGGTTATAGCATTAACAATCAAAGCTGTTCAGTTTTTGATATTTGTAACACTCTGATTTTACATAGCCGTAATTTTGAAGTGAAACTTACATGCGTTCACCCTGCGCATTATACGTCCGAGTCTTGACATTCCTTCCGGGGCTGGGTAGTATTTTTAGATTGCGGTAAAGAACCGTACCGGGATTTATACTCCAAAAAGATACATTTCAGCACCTCCTGGATCATTTGGATGACGGGCTGAAACAAGGGGACTGACAGTAGCCTCAATAAAGATAGTTTCTTTTTTTAAAAATAATAAATAAGCAATTTGAAAAAAGCCTGCTGGAAAAGTTTTTTCATTCTCAGGGTATAGTGGTCAATTCAAAAACAGGTGGTTTGCCAGTTTTTTAAGGTGTTAAGGTTTGTAATTTGGTTCGGAAAGGATTCCGGGTTCCCTTTCTGTAAAAGATACGGTCTGAAAAAGGGGTTTTATTTCCTTGAGAATGATTTTGCGTCCTTTAGAATGGACTGATAAGGGGATTCTTCCGGAAAGCCTGACGGAAATTCCGGTGAAAAGACCGGATTCTTTCCCGGAAACGGGAGTGCAGCAGGGAGAAGAACATTAAGGAAGGGCGGTGCGGGGATTCTCCTGCACCGCCCTTTTTATTTGGCTCAGGGGAGGGTGGATGGTTTATCGTGTTGAAGACTGCATTGCGTTCATGACGGAAATCGCCCCACCGGATCTTGCGGAATCCTGGGATTCTGTGGGGCTTCAGGTAGGAGACCCCGGTCAACCCGTACGACATATGGGGGTGGCCCTGGATGCAACCTTTGAGGTCGTGTCGGAGGCTGTTCAGAAAGGTGTCGGATTTCTTGTCGTGCACCACCCGCTTTTTTTCAGACCTCTGAAGCAGCTGTGTTTGGATACCCCCATGGGGCAGATTATAGCCATGGCGATTCAGGGTAACCTGAGTATTTATGCGGCTCATACCAATCTGGACAGTGTGGCAGGGGGGCTGAATGACCAGCTTTGTGCAAAGCTGGGGCTGGAAGAAATTCAGATTCTCGGAAATGTAAAAACATGCCCTGAAAAACTTCTGCATGTGGAGATACCGGTTGCCATGAGAAATCGGGTGTCTGATCTTTTTTCAAGTTTGAGCTGTGAGGTCTCCTGGTGGCATGGTATTGATGGGCCGGAAGGACGTGTCATCGGGCGGTGCCGTTTGGCAGCGTACAGGCTGTCCGAGCTCAAGGGCAAACTCAGAGCACTTTGTTCAGAGGCTGTTCTGGATGCCATCCCCGCTGGTGAAGGTTCTTTGGGCGCTGGACTGGGCAGAACGGGAATTCTTTCTTCCTCCCTTTCTATGGTAGATTTTTCCCGTAAAGTGAAACAGGATCTTGGACTTTCCCAGGTCAGAATGGTGGGGGATCCCATGCGTCCTGTTCGGCGTGTCGCCGTCTGCTCGGGAAGTGGTGCCGGTTTTATATCCGCAGCCCGGGTTTGGGGTGCAGATGTTCTGGTCACGGGGGATATAAAGTACCACGAAGCCACGGCGGCCTTGGAAGAGGGAATTGGTCTTGTGGATGCAGGGCATTTTGGAACGGAGTATGGTGTGGTTGATTTGCTGATGAACCGTTTGTCCAGAATTTTAAGGGAACGGAAGATATCGGGACTTTCCCTTGTGCCTTTGTCTTCCTGTAAAGATCCGTTTTTTATGGTGTAGCCTCTTAAACAGGCTTGTCTGCGAAAAGGGCTGATCGCAGGCGTTTTGGGGTCGTCAGCCCATGGGGTGGGTATTTATGAATCCAGTGGTAAGGCAGGAAATAGATATTCTGATCCGTCTTCAGGAGACGGAAACCCGTGCCCATGATCTGCGTATCATTCTTAAGGATGTTACGGCACGGCAGGAAGATCTTGAGAAGGAGCTTGAGCGTGAACGTCTGATCCTTGAGGAAAAATCAGGGGCTCTGGAGAAACTCCGCAAGCAGTACAAGGGATTTGAGGACGATCTGCGCTATAACGAAGAACGTCTGAAAAAAAGTGAGCAGACCTTACGCGCTGTTACCAATAACCGGGACTACCAGGTATTGCTTCGGGAAATGGATGATAACCGTAAGGTGAATGGCAGAATTCAGGAAGCCATGCTGGGGTTGCTGGATCAAATAGAGGGCATGGAGAAGGCACTGGGAGAGGCGCAGGCACGTGTTGATGCTGAGGTGGCACGGGTAGCGCAGGAAAGAGAAGAGCTTCTGAGTTCCTGTTCCAGAGAACGGGCTAGCCTTGAGCAGATTGAAAATGAACGTAGAACCATTGGTGCCGATGCACCGGTTCGTCTGATCAAGCTGTTTGAGCAGGCAGTCAGACTTGGGAACGGTGTGGGCGTTTCCTATGTTAGTGGCAATACCTGTAAGGGGTGTTTTATGACCTTGCCACCCCAGTTTTGCATTGAATTGCAGCGGTGTAATGCCATTAACCGCTGCCCTCGTTGTAACCGTATTGTTTACTGGAATGATATCTGATAGGGTTTTTTCTGCAAGGTACTTGAATCCACCCTTGGATTCCTTACCTGGACTTTTTTTGAAAAGGGCACTATGATAAAAAATGCAAACGGTGAGAGTGAGCCAGATGATCGCCGGGATATTTTTATATGTCCGGGAGGAAAGTCCGAACACCACAGGGCAGGATGCTCCATAACGTGGAGTCGTGGCAACGCGAAGGCAAGTGCAACAGAGAGTAGACCGCCTTTTGCTTCGGCGGAAGGTAAGGGTGAAAGGGTGCGGTAAGAGCGCACCAGTATTCCGGGTGACCGGAGTAGCTGGGTAAACCCCATCCGGTGCAAGACCAAATAGGGAAGTGTAGGGTGGCCCGTCCATGCTTCCGGGTAGGTCGCTTGAGGTCATCGGTAACGGTGATCCTAGATGAATGATCGTCGCCTGTTTCCGGGTAACGGGGAATAGGAACAGAATTCGGCTTACGGCTTGCTCTGACCGTTTGCATTATAACCGCCAGTGATCCTGCTATTGTGATCTCTGGCGGTTGTTTTTCCTGCTTTTAAAGAAAAACTGAACGATGGAGCCTGTCCCGTGGCAGATTCCTCTTGTCTTTTGTTTTATTTTCTAAGCTGGTGGAGGGGAATTGTGGAAGAACTTTGCTGTAAGATTACTTTTTCTGAAAAGGTTAATATTTATTCGGAAGACTACCTTAAGTGCTGTATCTATATAACAAAGTTTCTGGAACCACGGCATTATTTTACAAAGCGAATGTATGCGAAGCTGATTGCCACTTCGAACCTGCTGGAGGATTTTCTCGATTTCCATGGGGCTAAAAATAATCGTTTCTGGTATTTTTATCGAGAGCTGGCAGCAACGGTACGGCATGTAAGCCTTGGCTGCTATACCCAGCAGCATATCCTGAACCGGATGGAATTTTATGCTCTGGAGGATTCCCAGCTTTTTCGCAGGGAGGGGGAAGAAACTCTGGAATTTCTGAATGGTATACTGATTCGTATTGCACCGGTGATACTTGAGGAAGCAGCAAAGCTGGGAATTGCCATTCCAGGGCAATCCTTTGAGCCCCAGGATTTTCCGGGTGTGATTACATCGGAAATGTTGGAACATAATATCGATGACGACGGCGGTGCCATTCCTTTTCAAAATCACTATATTGTTAAAATTGCCAGTGAATTTATCACAACAGCCAAAAATTTTGAGCAGTTTGGATTTTATGAACCCTATGCATACTCGGAAATTTTGGAGCTGATACCGGAAAAGATCAACGAGGCAGAAATGCGTCGTTTTCAGGTACTGACCCATAATCTCCAATCTTCCTTCGATACCTATGTTATTCATGGCGGTTATCGTTTTGGCAATGAAAAACTCCGACAGCTGCGTTCCCATTTTTCCGTTTCTTTTCATCTTCTTCAGATCGTGAACCGTCTTCTGCACTACTACGAGCGCCATCTCCGGGTAAGAGGTTTCAAAGATACCTACAAGCGTGTACAGGAACTTTTATGTGAGTATGTAGATCCTGAAAGACTGCTCGACAGAACGGTCAACTATGCCCTTTATTATGTGAACCACTATTTGCACACGGGGACGCAGCTTGCCAAGGAACTTCTGAATGCCCATGTGGAGCAGGGGAGTATTCGTGTTGGCATTCCCGTTAAGCTGGGTTTTCACAGTCGTCCCAGCCTTATGGTGGCAAAAATTGTCCAACATTATGGGGGAAAGGTAGAGCTCTGTGTGGGGGATGCCCATTTTGATGCCTCCAGTGTTTTGGATATTCAGTGGGCGGGAGGAAAAATTCAAAAGGAAGGTATACAGGATGTCTGTTTTCGGGGCGATGTGCGTGCTTTGAAGGATATACAGGTTCTGGCCAGTGTCAATTATGGAGAGGATACCATGGGCAAGGGGATTGCTTTGCCAAAGGAGCTGGCTTATCTGCGGTAGAATGTACGGCTGCTCTCACTTTTCAGCGGAATGGCATGGAAATAAGGGGAAGACCTGGGACTGCATGGCTGAGTCACACTGCTGACCGTGTAGCGTATAAACCTGTTGATGTCTATGGATATAAAATATTTTTTATAAAATCAAATATTTGTAGTGATATTTACTGTTTAAATACTGGAAATCAAAAGTAAAAGGAGTCAAGGTGTCCTCTCTGGTTGCGATTGTGGTGGCAGGTGGGAAAGGCATGCGTATGGGGGGGGATTTGCGTAAACAGTACCTTCCTTTGGGGGGGATTCCCATGATGGGACATTCCCTGAGCACCCTGGATGCAAGCCCTGAAGTAAAGAGCCTTGTCCTTGTGGCTCCTGCTGAGGATTTGTCGATGATCCATGAACAACTGCTGCCCATTTTTAACCTTACTAAAAGTATCCGTCTGGCATCGGGTGGAAAAAGCCGTCAGGCTTCAGTATTTTCAGGTCTTGCCCAGATAGATGCAGATGTGGAATATATTTTAGTTCACGATGCTGTCAGGCCCTTTATTAAGATGTCTCATATTCGTGATACTTTTATGGCTGCGAAAGTCCATGGTGCAGCTACACTTGCTGTGGATATGGTGGATACGCTGCGTCTTAAATTGCCTTGTGGTGGTAGTGAAGCGTTGGCCAGGGAAAATGTTGTGGCCATACAAACGCCCCAGGTTTTTCGCAGTGATCTTTTACGGGAAGCCCATGAAATGGCCCTTTCCAAGGGGTGGGAAGGAACCGATGACGCCGGACTTGTGGCGGCTATGGGATACGATATTGCGTTTGTAGCAGGAAGTTCTAGAAATATGAAGGTAACAAGACCAGAAGACTATCGCTTGGCGGAAATGTTTTTAAGGGAGGAAAAGTCTTTTTTGCTTTAAGTTTCAGAGTCTGGCAGAAACTAGAATCACGTACAGAAGGGGAGGGGTTTCCAATATTTTTTTTAAGGCCTTTCTCCCTGAAATGGCAAAGGGAGTAGAGTGAAAAACCCTTGCCATAAGGGAGAAAATAGCATCTTTAAGAGGAAAGGCTTCCGATTCAGACCTTTTCTTTTTTTGTTTCTGTCTGACGGCCTGTCTTTTTCAGGTCATTTTCAAGTTTTTCAATCTGGGCCTCAGCGGCTTTAAGGGCCTCCTGAGTTTCTTGGATCTTGGCGTTGTCCTGGGCATTCTTTTCATTTTTTTTCTGCTCATCCTCCTCAAGCTTACGCTTGATGGTGTTGTACTGCTGGAGCAGTCTGTCATATTCCGTTTGAGGAACAAGGCCCAGCATTTTCCAGTATTCGTCAAAAGCTGTTTGTATTTGTTCCGCTGCCAGAGTGTACCAGTTCATACTGGTTTTATTGAAGTCCGGGAAGGTAAAAGGTGTCCAGGGAGATGATGTATGGATGAATTTCTGATCTTTGAACCAGTCCTGGAAAGGTGCAAGTGTGGTGTTGGGTGTAAAGAAACTGGTGATATCAAAATCGGGAAACTGGAACCAGCCAGTGGTCTGCTTGCTATCGGAAGTACTCATGGAAGAATCCTTCTGTAAGATTTGTAGGGTCTGGACGTATTCCGCTCAACGCATCATGGGTAAAGTTGTTGTTTTGAAAAGCAGCGTACGCACGTTGCGGCGTCTTGCCGTAGAGTAACTTATAGTGACTCAGAAGGATTAGCCCTTCTGAGGGCTGTTTTCCTGTATTTTTCTAATTTTTTTTCAATTTTTCTGGTACATATTTAGCAATGATAGCAATGAGGGAATCCATCCTTCCGGATAAGGGATGAATATTTTTCATGGTAAAGCAGATCTGCCATGTTTTTTAAGATATCAGGGAATGAGGGATAACATATAGGTTTCGAGCTGACGGAATGAATTTTCCAGGGATTCCTGAATGTCTTTACGCCCCTGACGGATGCTGTCCAGCCATTCTCGTATCATTTTTTTACCTTCTTCCGGTGTGGATTCCTGAAGAAAAAGAGTTTCAGCAAGTTTTTCCATTTGTTCCTGGGCCATGGTGGATGTTGTCAGGAACTGATCAAAGGCGGTTTTATTGTAAGTAAGGATGGATTTAATAAAATCTTTCTGATCCATAAGAGTAAGACCTTTCTTTTCAGGAATAAGATGTTCATATAAATTTCGAGGATTTTAATACTTAAAAGAATACGTTAAGTGTATTTTTTAAGATTAAAATCCTCGCCCTGTCTGTTTCAGATACGTTGGAATAGAGTTTTTTCAGGCGTTACTTGGTTGTTTTTCCGGTGGCTTTTTCAACCTTGCTTGCGGACTCTGCAATGAAAGATTCAAATTTTTTAAAGTTTTCGTCAATATTCTTTTTGAAGTCTTCCTGTCCTTTTTTAAAGGCCAAAGTCCATTCCTGAAGCATTTTCTGGCCTTCTTCGGGGATCATGCTGTTTTTGGTGAGCATGGCCTCGGTCATTTTTTCCGTCTGGCCCTGAATCATCAGGATGGCGTTGAAGGTATTGTCAAAAGCAGTTTTCTGAAAATCAATCATCTGCTGTACAAGTTTGCTGGGTTCGAAGGTCTTCATGTTGTTCTCCTTTTTGGGGTAGGTTGGTGTTTTGCTGTGACCAATATGGAGCGGATGAGACTCTTTGTCAAGAAAAAATATTGCATCGCAACAGATCGTTTGGGCGGGAAAAATAGGACGAATATTCAGGTTTTTCATAGAAAAAAGACTTAATGTGACTTGGCGTAGCCTTCCTTTGTGCGCAGATGCTCTATGTGCGTCAGAAGCTGTCTACTTGCCAAGAACCGGGGGGTCTGATAAGAGGCTAAATTCTTCTGATCCGGGGTGCCATTTACAGCCTGGAAAGCAGTCTTAAGATTATAACTATTTGTACATGTTGTGTTTTAATAATTTTATAATCCTGATGTTTTTGGGGTTGAATGTCTTTTTCAGGGGGAAAGTTATGATCCGCGTTGCCATTGTGGGGGCTACAGGCTATGCAGGGGCGGAATTATTGCGTATTCTCAGTCGCCATCCGAACGTTGAAGTAACCATGCTGACGTCGCGCCAGTATGCAGGACAGCGTTTTTCTGATGTTTTTCCCGCATTTTTTCAACGTATGGATCATGTACTGGAAACCTATGATCCGGGAAAGCTTGCGTCGGTGTCCGATGTGGTTTTTATGGCTTTGCCGCATAAGCTTCCCATGTCCATGATTCCTGGTCTTCTGGATGCGGGATGCCGGGTCGTGGACCTTTCAGCAGATTTTCGTTTTTCAGATCCCCTTGCCTATGAAAAGGTTTACGATACGCATCAAGCTCCGGAGCTTTGCCGTGAAGCTGTATACGGCCTGAGCGAGGTGTTTGCGGATCGTATTTCTTCGGCACGTCTCGTGGGCAATCCAGGATGCTATCCGACTTCCATTCTGCTACCTCTTCTCCCCCTTGTTCGGAAGGGTTGGGTGGATTTATCCCATGTGGTCTGTGATGCCAAATCCGGTGTCAGCGGTGCGGGTCGCGAGGTCTCCCTTGCAACCCATTACTGTGAAATTGCCCAGGGTTTCAAAGCCTACAAAGTAGGGGAACATCGTCACAGGCCTGAAATTGCAGCTATTTTGAGTGCAGTGGGGGGGGGAGAGGCCCAGGTGACCTTTGTACCCCATCTTGTTCCCACTATACGGGGAATGCTGACCACAACCTATGTCAAGCTTAAAGAAAAACGGGAAGAAGGAGAGATTCGGGACTGTATTGCCGCCGCATATCAGGGGCGCTCCTTTGTCCGCCTGCTTCCCAGGGGGCGTTTTCCGGATCTGTCCTTTGTCCGTGGCTCCAACTGCTGTGACATTGCTGTGCGGCTGGATCCGGAAACGGATACTCTTATTCTGGTATCCGCCATTGATAACCTGGTAAAGGGTGCTGCGGGGCAGGCTGTTCAGAATATGAATATCATGTGGAACCTTGACGAAACCTCAGGACTTGAAGCGTTGCCGCCGGTGGTTTAGGCAGGCTGCGGAAGAGAGGAACGCTGTATGCTGATCAAGAGTATTGTGGTGGCTTTGTATTTTTTGGTCATTTTATGGGCAGGGTTTGCGGGCCTGAAACGCACACGTTCTTTTTCGGATTTTTTCCTTGGTGGCGGAAATATCGGGCCGTGGATGAGTGCCTTTACCTATGCGACGGCGTATTTTTCAGCTGTCCTGTTCATTGGTTTTGCAGGGAGAGTTGGGTGGGGTTTTGGACTTTCGGGCTTGTGGATAGCGTTTGGTAATGCCATGCTGGGCGTTCTGGCTGTATGGCTGGTAATGGGGCCTGCGATCAAAAAGATGTCCATGAAATACGAGGTGCATACCATGGCTGAGTTTTTTCAGAAACGGTATGACAGTCCCGGCCTGAAGCTTTTTGCGGCTCTTGCTATTTTTGTATTTTTTATTCCCTACACCAGTGCCGTTTTCATGGGGCTTTCCTATCTGTTTCAGTCTAATTTTGGTATGGATTACGGCTTGGCGCTTGCCATCATGGGGAGTGCAACTGCTCTGTACATGATTCTCGGTGGCTACCGTTCCATGGCTCTTGTGGATGTCTTTTTCGGTATGGTGATGGTGGTAGGTGTGCTGATGCTGCTTGGGTTTACGCTGAATAAAGGAGGCGGACTGGCGCGTATGGTAACCGACCTGCGGGCTATCAATCCGGATCTTGCCGCTTTTGTGGGGCCTCCGGGTTGGTGGCCTCTTTTTTGTCTGGTTTTTCTGACCAGTGTGGCCCCCTTTGCCATGCCCCAGCTGGTGCAGAAATTTTACGCGATCCGGGATCAGCGGGCTATACGCATCGGTACTCTGGCGTCTACTCTTTTTGCTATTCTGATCAGTGGTGTGGCTTATTTTATTGGTTCCACTACCCGGCTTTTTTTAAATCCGGAATCCACTCCCGGAGCCTTCTCGGAAGGCCGTCCTGTTTTTGACGCTCTGATGCCGGAACTTTTGGCCAACATCATTCCTGATTCTCTCTCCGTTATTATTTTGCTCCTGGTGCTTTCCGCTTCCATGTCCACTTTGGCGGCGCTTGTCCTGATTTCAAGTTCCGCCATGGTGAAGGATTTTTATGCGGGATTTGTCAGAAAGGATGTTTCGGATCTTCAACTGACGGTCTTGATGCGTTACGCCAGTTTCTTTTTCATTTTTCTTTCTGTTCTGCTGGCCTATTCCAGACCTGCTTCCATCGTCATGATTTTGGGAATTTCATGGGGAGCCATCGGATCCGCCTTTCTTGGCCCCTTTATCTGGGGGCTTTTTTATGAGAAAACCAATCGTGCTGCAGCCATGACATCCGCTTTTGGTGGGCTTGGCACTTGTCTTGCTTTATATTTTATGGGCATCAGTTCTCCTGAAGCGGGAACCATCGGGATGTTGACTTCTTTGTCCCTTGCGCCTCTTGTGACCTGGGTTTCCGTTCTGGTTGCAAAACCCGGAACTGTGCAGGGATAGTCGTACGGGTCGGTGATATATTTAAAAAACAGAAATGTGCAAAAGAGCATGTCACAGCCATGTGGCGCAGTGCTGATAAGGAGAAGTCATGGGTGCAAAGGTGATTCGGGGAACCGAACTCAGGGAAGTTATTCTGGAAGAGGTAGCTGCGGATGTTGAAATGCTTCGGTCGAACCATGGCAGGCCGCCCGGGCTGGTGACCATTCTTGTGGGAGAAAATCCGGCGTCCCTTTCCTATGTGTCTTTGAAAATTAAAACTGCACACAGGGTGGGATTCAAGGAAGTGCAGGAAAATCTTCCTGCTGATATTTCAGAATCTGCACTTTTGAATCTTATTGAACAGTATAATCAGGATGATACCATTGATGGAATTTTGGTTCAGTTGCCATTGCCGAAGCATATTAATGAGTCCAGAGTTATTTATGCCATTGATCCGGCAAAGGATGTGGATGCTTTTCATCCGGTGAATGCAGGGCGTCTCATGCTGGAAGGCGGAGCTGCCCCCTTTCTTCCCTGTACGCCTGCGGGTATTCAGGAAATGCTGATTCGGTCGGGAGTGGATGTTGCCGGTGCCGAAGTGGTGGTGGTGGGGCGTTCAAATATTGTGGGAAAACCCATTGCCAATCTCCTGCTGCAAAAGGGGCAGGCAGGCAATGGTACCGTTACGGTGGTGCATACGGGTACAAAAGATCTGGCTTCCCATTGCAGACGGGCAGATATCCTTATTGTTGCCGCAGGTGTACCCAATCTTGTGAAACCGGAATGGATCAAACCCGGTGCCTGTGTCATTGATGTCGGGGTGAACCGGGTGGGGGAAGCGATCAGTGAGAAAACCGGAAAACCCATAGCTGTTTTGCGTGGTGATGTGGATTATCAGGCTGCTTTGGAGATTGCGGGCTGGATTACTCCTGTTCCCGGAGGTGTGGGGCCCATGACCATCGCCATGCTGATGAAAAATACGGTGAAGGCCATGCGGCTTCGGATCCGTGAACAGGCTTTGTAGAAGGTCTTTTGGGCAGGATGCTGTTTTTTTATCTTCTGTATCGCTCCTTTTGCCATTTCAGCACAACCCTAAAAAGCTGAAGATGAAGTTCTGTCAAGAAGAGTTCCCCTTTGTGTCTGAATGTTTGACGAATGATAGAAATGAATGTGTTTTTTTGACTATAGAATATTTTTTTATACACGGGTTTGGAGCAATTGTTCATAATCGGGAAAAAAGGCAGTCTCCAGTGTTGTATTGTTTGACTTGCTTGACAGTTTTTTTTCATATGCTAAAAATACCTATACGTCCGCTGAGTAAAATACTGACTTTCCACCCTTGCTTCAACATATAAAGGTGCAGATATGAAAAAGAAGACAACCCTTTATATCATGAGCCACTCCGGTGCAAGGATGCGCGAGATCACCGTATCCAGGAGCGTAACGTGCTTTTTGGTTTTGTGTTTAGGGATGCTGTTTTTGGGTGGCGGATGGATTGTGTATGATTATTCAAGGCTTTTTTCCCTGGCATCGGAAGTTCCTCTGTTACGCTCGGAGTTATTGCGCAGTGAGGAGGATCGGGATCTTCAGCGACAGCAGATTCAGTTGTTTGCCAAAGAATTGAATCTGTTGAAGAGCAGGGTAATGACCCTTGCCGAGTTTGAACAGAAAATCCGAACCATTGCCAATATCAAGGGGTCTGAAGACGGAGGTATTTTTGGTCTTGGGGGATCCCACGTGGAGGATCTGGATACACGTCTGGAATTGTCCGAAAGCCATGCCAGCCTTGTCCGGGAAATGCATGACCGTGTTGTGCATTTGGAGAAAGGGTCACTGGATCAGATTGATGGTTTTGAGTCCCTTCTGAAATCCCTTGAAAACCAGCGGAATCTTCTGGCCGTAACCCCCGCCATCCGGCCTGCCGATGGCTGGGTAACCTCCCATTTTGGGTACCGGACTTCACCCTTTACGGGAAAACGGGAGTTTCATAGCGGACTGGATATTGCCAACCGTACGGGAACCCCTATTGTAGCAACAGCCGATGGTGTGGTCAGTTTCTCCGGAGACAGAGGGGCGATTGGTATTGTGGTGAATATTGACCATGGACATGGGCTGGTGACCCGGTACGGGCATCTGCAGAAAACCCTTGTGAAACCAGGGCAGACCGTACGTCGTGGTGACATCATTGGGAAGCTGGGAAATACGGGGCGCAGTACGGGGCCTCATGTGCATTATGAAGTTCGTTTGAATGGTCTCCCCGTAAACCCAGCCAAATATATTCTGGATTAAGACTGCTTAAAAAAAATACGTTTCAAGTGACGTCTGTCTTGATACCTGCCGCTGTTGGATGGCGAAGATTTTATCCCTTCAGCCTCAAATCGACGGGGTGAACGATACGGTTCAGGTTGTCCTGATACAATGACCTGAATGAAAGGATTGCTTTGAATTCGGTTTCTCTGCTCTCTGGATGGAGTTCTTGTGCGGAACAGAAAAGACTGTTTAGGATCAGAACCGGGCAGGCTGGGCTTGCCCGGGTTTTTATTTTTTGGGGCCGCGTAAGCTGACATGTACAGGGGGCTGTGGTGTGCTGATATTTTTTAACCCGCCTTCAACGTCCGTATCTTTTCGTGTCGTATTTCTATGTTAAGGAAATCTCATACGCCTCTCTTCCATAAGTCTTGGTGTCTTTAGAGATTTTCAGGAAGAATTCTATTTAAATCAGGAAGGTTAATTATGATCGCACGTTTGCTTACCCGTGTTTTTGGCAGCAAAAACCAAAGAGAGTTACGCCGTATTCAGAGCTATGTGGATGCCACCAATCGTTTTGAACCGGAAATGGAAATCCTTGACGACGGTACTCTGGCAGCGAGAACGGAAATCTTCAGGGAGCGTTTTGCCTCCGGTGAGTCCCTGGAGTCCCTTCTTCCGGAAGCTTTTGCTGTGGTGCGGGAAGCTTCCCGCAGGGTTCTTGGGATGCGGCACTTTGATTGCCAGCTCATCGGTGGCGTGGCCCTGCATGAGGGCAATATTGCTGAAATGAAAACGGGCGAAGGAAAAACCCTTGTAGCTACCTTGGCGGCATACCTTAATGCCATCACAGGTAAGGGGGTTCATGTGGTGACGGTGAACGATTATCTGGCCCATAGGGACTCGGAGTGGATGGGCCGTCTGTATACCTTCCTCGGGCTGTCTGTTGGCGTGATCGTTCATGGTATGGATGATGAAGAGCGCCGTGTGGCCTACAATGCGGACATTACCTATGGTACCAACAATGAGTTCGGTTTTGACTACCTCCGTGACAATATGAAGTTTCACAGGGAAAGTCTTGCCCAGCGGGATCTTAATTTTGCCATTGTGGATGAGGTCGACAGCATTCTCATTGATGAGGCCAGAACACCGTTGATTATTTCCGGGCCTGCGGAAAAATCCACCCACCTCTACTATGCGGTTAATGCCATTATGCCGGCACTTCAGCTGGAAAGGGATTACCTTGTGGATGAAAAAGCCCGCAGTGTATCCCTGACAGAAGAGGGGGTCGTACGGGTAGAAGAACTTCTGAAAACTCCGAATATTTATGAACCTGCGAATATAGAGATCCTGCACCATGTGAACCAGGCTTTGAAGGCCCATGCCCTGTTTAAGAGGGATGCGGATTACATCGTTCAGGATGGCAAGGTTGTGATTGTAGATGAATTTACGGGCCGCCTGATGGCGGGCAGGCGTTACAGCGAGGGCCTGCATCAGGCTCTGGAAGCCAAGGAAGGTGTTGAAATTGAAAATGAGAACCAGACCCTGGCTTCCATCACCTTTCAGAATTATTTCCGCATGTACAGAAAACTTTCGGGTATGACGGGTACGGCGGAAACGGAAGCCGTTGAATTTAAAAAAATCTATAATCTTGATGTATTGTGCATTCCAACGCACAGGATGATGATCCGTGAGGATTATCCGGATGTGATTTATAAAACCAAAAAAGAGAAGTACCAGGCCGCCATTGAAGAAATTGTCGACCTGCATAGGAAAGGGCAGCCGGTTCTGGTAGGTACCATCAATATTGACGTTTCCGAGTACCTGAGTCGGCTGCTGGCCAAAAAGGGGGTTCCCCATGAGGTCTTGAATGCCAAGAACCATAAAAAAGAAGCAGAAATTATTGCCATGGCGGGGCAGAAAGGGCATGTCACCATTGCCACCAACATGGCGGGCAGGGGGACGGACATTGTACTGGGTGAGGGAGTTCGGGAGCTGGGAGGTCTTCACATCCTCGGTACGGAGCGCCATGAATCCCGGCGTATCGACAACCAGCTCCGGGGACGTTCCGGTCGTCAGGGCGATCCGGGTTCCTCCCGTTTTTATCTTTCCCTTGAAGATGACCTGCTGCGTATTTTTGGCGGGGAGCGTATTGCAAAAATTATGGATCGTCTGGGGCTGGAAGAGGGAGAACCCATTGAGCATCGTCTGATTTCCAGAGCCATTGAAAATTCCCAGAAAAAGGTGGAAGGACATAACTTCGATATCCGCAAGCATATTCTTGAATATGATGATGTGATGAATCAGCAGAGGGAGGTCATCTATCGTCAGCGGCGTGAGGCTCTGGCCAGCGAATCCCTTAAGTCTGTTGTTCTTGAAATGATTGAAGAAGTTGCAGAGGATGTGGCGTATTCCTTTGCCGGGCAGCATCAGAAAAATGAACTTTCTCTGACCTGGGAAACCGTAAGCGAGGCTGTGGAGCGTCGTTTTTTCTTTTCTTTGGAAAAGCCCGAGGAACCGGTGGCAGACATGAAGCCCGATACCCTGGCTGCAGCCATACGTGATGCGGCTTTCCGGGCTTATGAAGAAAAAGAAGCCCTCGTCGGTGAAAGAGATATGCGGCAACTGGAACGCTTTATCATACTTCAGACAGTAGATACCTACTGGAAGAGTCATCTTCTCAGTATGGATCACCTGAAAGACGGCATTGGTCTGAGGGGCTATGCCCAGCAAAATCCTTTGATTGTTTATAAAAAAGAGGGTTTTGCCATGTTCCAGGATATGATTCAGCGTGTGAAAGATGATGTGGTGGGTATTCTTTTTCGTGTGCAGATCCGGCGTGAAACAGAGCTGGAACCCCTCCCCGAACCGAAACAGCAGAAATTGATTTTTTCCCATGGCAAAGAAGAGGAAAACCGTGAACCCATTCGCAGGAAGGAGGAGAAGATTGGCCGCAATGATCTTTGTTCCTGTGGTAGCAGAAAAAAATATAAGAAATGCTGTGGAAAATGATCGCTTTTTGGATGGGGACTCAATGACCGTGATGGCATTCTCTATGGTGTATTTTTGTGCTTGACCTTGCCTGAAGAAGCATTAGTCTAAACTATATTCTGGATGTCCTTTATTGGGAATTCAGGTGGATGGATATGAGGGGTGTATGGGAGGGGCGCATACGGAGTTTGAGGAGTCGCTGGCCAACTTGCTGGGTGAGGACAGCCAAAACGATGAACCTCCCCTGTATAAGGTATTGCTGCATAACGATGATTATACCACCATGGAATTTGTGGTGGAGATTCTTGTTTCGGTTTTTCACAAAACAATGGAAGAGGCCACCCGGATCATGCTGAATGTGCATCGGATGGGGGTTGGATTGTGCGGTCTCTATCCACATGAGATTGCGGAAAGCAAGGTGGAAGCTGTCACGGTGCATGCCAAGGCTCATGGTTTTCCCCTTAAGGCTTCAATGGAGAGAGAATAATGATCAGCAAAGAACTCAGCGCCACCCTTGGATTTGCCGTGCGGGAAGCCAAAAAACGGCGGCATGAGTATGTTTGTGTGGAGCATGTGCTCTTTGCCATTCTTCACGACGCTCTGGGTATTGAAATTCTGGAAGCCTGCGGCGGAGATGTGCATAAACTGAAAACACGGCTGGAGGGGTTTTTCCGGGAACGAATGGAAAGTCTTCCGGAAAATACGGAATATGTTCTGCAGCAGACCGTAGGTTTTCAGCGGATGATTCAGAGGGCGGTAAACCATGCCCGGAGCGCGGAGAAAAACGAGGTCAGTGTGGGCGATATTCTGGCTGTGATTTTTCAGGAAAAGGATTCCCACGCGGCTTTTTATCTCCAGAAGGAGGGTATTACCCGGCTTGAGGTGCTGACCTATATTTCCCATGGTATGGGAACGGAGACGGGCCGCAAAGGAGCCGACGGGGATATCAAAACGGCTCCGGGAGAGGGGGTCAAGGAAGATCCCCTGGCAAGTTATACGACAGATCTTGTTGCAAGGGCTTCCCAGGGGCGTATGGATCCTGTGGTGGGGCGTCAGGCCGAGTTGGAGCGTACCCTTCAGGTGCTTTGCAGAAGGCGCAAAAACAATCCGGTTTTTGTGGGAGATCCCGGTGTGGGGAAAACCGCCCTTGCAGAAGGTCTGGCCCAGAAAATTGCCTTTGGAGAAGTGCCTCCTCTTTTGCGGCATTGCCGGATTTTTTCCCTGGATATGGGCAGTCTGCTGGCAGGAACCAAATTCCGCGGGGATTTTGAGCTGCGTCTGAAAAAGGTGATTGAGGCTCTCAAAGAGCATAAAAATGCCATTCTGTTTATTGATGAAATCCACACCATTGTGGGAGCCGGAGCTACCAGTTCCGGTTCTCTGGATGCCTCCAATATTCTGAAACCCGCCCTTGGATCCGGAGATTTCCGTTGTATCGGATCCACGACCTATGAGGAATTCAAAAGCCATTTTGAAAAGGACAGGGCTCTGTCCAGGCGTTTTGAAAAGATTGAGATTGCAGAACCCTCTGAAGAGGCCTGTGTTGCCATACTGGAAGGTCTGAAGGCGCATTACGAGGCCCACCATGGTATTTCCTACGAGCCGGATGCCCTTGTGGCTGCGGTTAAACTTTCCACACGCTATCTGAATGACCGTTTTCTTCCGGATAAGGCCATTGATGTCATGGATGAAGCCGGTGCCCTGCATACCCTTAAACGTTCCGAAGGCCGTGTCATGAAGGCGGTGATTACGGAAAAGGACGTGGAGGATGTGGTGGCGCGTATGGCCAAGATTCCGGCAAGAAGTGTTTCCAGCTCTGACAGGAAGCGTCTTGCCCGTCTTGAGGAAAACCTGAGGGAAGTGGTTTTTGGTCAGGATACGGCCATCACGACGCTGGCCACAGCCATCAAGCGTTCCCGTTCCGGTCTTGGAAATCCGGAAAAGCCGGTGGGTTCCTTTCTCTTTACAGGGCCTACGGGTGTGGGCAAGACCGAAGTGGCCCGCCAGCTTGCTGCAACTTTAGGGGTACATTTTGTCCGTTATGACATGAGTGAATACATGGAAAAGCATGCCGTTTCCCGTCTTATCGGTGCGCCTCCGGGCTATGTCGGTTTTGAGCAGGGCGGTCTTCTCACGGATGAAATCCGCAAGCATCCCCATGCGGTGCTGCTTCTTGATGAGATTGAAAAAGCCCATCCTGATGTGTTCAATATTCTGCTTCAGGTCATGGACTATGCACGGCTCACGGACAACAACGGCAAACATGCAGATTTCAGAAATGTGATTCTCATCATGACCTCCAACGTGGGGGCAAGGGAAATGGCCACGGCTACCATTGGTTTCAGTGCCTCCGGCAGGGATGATGCGGGCAAGGGGAAGGATGCCGTGAACCGCATGTTTTCTCCGGAATTCCGTAATCGTCTGGATGCGACCCTGGCTTTTTTGCCTTTGGATCAGAAGGTGATGGAACAGGTGGTGGAAAAATTCATAGGGCTTTTACGATCCCAGCTTGCCGAACGCAAGGTGAGTTTGAGGCTCAGCGCCAAAGCCCGGGAATGGCTGGCGAAAAAGGGGTATGATCCCAAGTTCGGTGCCCGTCCACTGGATCGTCTGATTCAGGTGGAGGTGAAGGATAAGCTGGCCGATGCCCTTCTTTTTGGAGAACTGGTTTCCGGTGGAACGGTTTCCATTGGTGTCAAACAAGATGCCTTAAGTTTTCGTTTTAAAGCCACCGGATCTGTGGACGCCTGATCCCATGCCTGTTTTTCAGCTGGGCCGGGCCCTCCAGTTTCCTCCTGTCACCTATGCCGATGCCAGCGGTCTGCTTGCCGTGGGGGGAGACCTTAGCCTCCCCCGCCTGCTGCTGGCCTACAGAGAGGGAATTTTTCCCTGGTACAGCAAGGGGGATCCCATCCTCTGGTGGTCTCCGGATCCAAGGCTGGTGCTTTACCCGGAAGCCCTGCATGTATCCAGGAGTCTTGAAAAACGTTTGCGTCGTGGGGATTTTTCCGTGACCATGGATCAAGCCTTTTCTGAAGTTCTGAACCAGTGTGCAGGGGTGCGTACGGAAAAGGGGGAGGGAACCTGGCTCCTGCCGGAAATGGCAAGGGCTTATCAGAAACTGCACGAGGCAGGGTATGCCCATTCCGTCGAAACCTGGGACAGGGAGGGGCGTCTTTGCGGTGGCCTTTACGGCGTCAGTCTTGGCAGGGTCTTTTTTGGTGAAAGTATGTTTACCCGGGTTTCCGATGCCTCCAAGGTGGCACTGGTAGCACTGGTAAGACAGCTTGACCTCTGGGCATTTGATCTCATTGACTGTCAGGTGGCAACGGCCCATCTTCTTTCCATGGGAGCCGTGTCCATGAACCGGCGGCGTTTCCTGGCAATCCTGAAAGAAAGTCTCAGCCATCCCACCCTCAAAGGCCCCTGGATCCTGGATGCTTCCCTGACTTCCGGGGCGGATCGGACGTGAAGGAATTTCATGCAGAGCTATCTGTTTTATGATCTTGAAACCAGCGGCCTGAACCCCGCCTTTGATCAGGTATTGCAATTTGCCGCCATCCGCACGGATTGTTCTTTCCGAGAGACTGAGCGTCATGAAATCCGTATCCGCCTGCGTCCCGATGTCCTGATGTCTCCCGGTGCCCTCATTACCCACAGGATAGAGCCTGACAGCCTTTTGCACGGGGAAGGGGAATACGGGGCCATCTGCCGTATCCATGCCCTTCTGAACACACCGGGTACCGTTTCCCTTGGATATAACAGTCTTAATTTTGATGATATTTTTTTACGATTTTCCTTTTTCAGAAATCTGCTGCCCGCCTATACCCACCAGTTTGCCGCTGGCTGTTCCCGCATGGATATTTTTCCCCTCACCGTTTTTTTTCATCTTTTTCGACCGGAAGTGCTGCGCTGGCCTGAGGTGGAGGGTCGCGTAAGTCTCAAGCTGGAAAATCTGAGCAGGGAAAACCATCTGGCCGAGGGGATGGCCCATGATGCCATGGTGGATGTGGAAGCGACCCTGGCTTTGTCCCGTATGCTGGTATCGGAAAAGGAAATGTGGGCCTATCTTCTGGCGGGTTTTGACAAAAAAAGCGATGGTCTGCGTCTGGAAAAATTGCCCGAGGCCTTCCGTTCTTCTCTGGGGATCCATCCCTACGGTCTGCTCTGCGGGCCGGAGATGCGGTCGCGTTCCGGGTATCTCGCTCCGGTTCTGGGCCTGGGGCGTTCCGTCCCTTATGGGAATCAGACCCTCTGGTTGCGGCTTGACGGGGAGGACTTGCAGAAAACGGATCCTCTGAATCCGGAAGCAACAAGCTTTGTGGTGCGCAAAAGAAACGGGGAATCGCCCTTTATCCTGCCTCCTGCCGCCCGTTTCTGGGAGAAGCCGGGGGAGGAGAAGCGTCAACTTGCCGAAGAAAATATGGGCTGGCTTAAGTCCCGGCCCGATGTTCTGGAAGCTCTGGGGCATTATTACCGGAATTACCGCTATCCGGACATAGAAGGTCTGGATCCCGATGCCGCTCTTTACCAGAACGGTTTTCCGTCAAAGGCGGAAGAACTCCTCTGTCGTCGTTTTCACGGAGGAGATACCCCGGAAAAGGTGGCAATGCTGACGGAGTTTCCCCCATCTCTCCGGGTGCTGGCTGCACGTCTTCTGTACCGCAATGGCCTGGGAGAAGAAAATGCTCTGGTGCGGGAAGTGGCAGCGGCACAGATCCAGAACCTGCTGATCCAGGAAGAAGAGCGTATCCCCAGAGACTGGCGAGGGAATCCGCGCAGAACCGCAGCCAGTGTTGTGAAGGAAATCGCTGAACTGCGGGAACAGGGGGGGCTGGATGCAGAACAGATGCAGCTTCTGAATGTCCTGGAAAAGGATGTACAGCGTCGTTTTTTTTCCCCAGCATGAAAGGAGAAGCCATGCCTTCCCAGTACGCCATGGGGGCCGATGTACCGCCCCATCCCCAGGATCTTGCTCCCACAGCCTTTATGGATACCGAGCATCCAGATATCCAGGCTTTTTGCGATAGATATGCAAAATCCGGTGATCCGAGGGGAACAGCTATTGCCTTATACACGGCGGTGCGGGATGAAATCCGCTACGATCCCTACAGGATAGATTTTTCCGCTCATGGGATGAAAGCCTCGACCACTCTCAGGCAGGGCTATGGTTACTGTGTGGCCAAGGCCGTACTGCTGGCCACCCTTGCGAGGGCCGCAGGCATTCCCGCCCGTCTGGGCTTTGCTGATGTGCGTAACCACCTGTCCACGGAGAGGCTGCGGGAGGTCATGGGCACGGATCTTTTTGTTTACCATGGGTATTCAGCACTTTTTCTTGAGGGAAAGTGGGTGAAGGCCACGCCCACCTTTAACCGGGAGCTGTGTGAGCGCTTTGGCATTCTTCCTTTGGATTTTGATGGAAAGACCGATGCCCTCCTGCATCCCTTTGATGCGGAGGGCAAGCAGCACATGAGTTATGAAAGGGATCATGGGCTGTTTCAGGATCTTCCCGTGAATGCCATTGTGACGGCATCCCTGAAGGCCTATCCCAAGATGATGGCTTCTCTTGCAAAGGGTGGGGTGGAAGGGGATTTCCAGGAAGAGGCAGGGAGAATGGGTTGAGATATTTTTTTGCAAACCCTACAGATTCTTATTAAAAATAATGATTTAAAAAATATCTGATTGCCACCTTGTTTCAGTTGGTGTTTCCCTGCTTCAGGGCTGGAGACACAGCATCGGGCGTTTCTGCGGTCAAGGCCGTCATCCTCAAATATTTTTATGAGCAGGCATTATTGGAAAAGGAAATTTTATGACCTTTATGCAGAAAGCAAAAAAACAATTCAGAAGATATTTTTTCAAGCCCGATTTTCTGGAGTTTGACTTTGATATCACTGGGGATCACGCAGAGGATCTCCAATCGATTCAATTTTTACAGGAAAAGAATGTAGCACTTGATAGAATAATGGGGGCGGTTTTTGATGAGCTGAACAATGATTTTGGGAAATGGGCCTTAACCAGAAGTGCTTTAAGGTATCTTGTGTACCATATGTTGCATCTTAGCTCCAGAGATAACTTTAAAATTGTTGAGCTTGGAGGAGGGAAATCAACTCTTTTTTGGGACAGGCTTTCCGCTTTTTGTAAGGATTTTGCTTTTTATGTAACGACCATAGAGCATGACCCTGTTTTTACAGTTTCATTGAAAGAGAAGATTACCAGTCCAAATATCTCTGTTCAACAATTTGATCTTGTTACTGTTTCTGATGATGATTGGGACAGGATCTTTTTTTCGGATAGCTTACAGATACTTGCAGAAAATCTGCGGAACTCGGAAAAAAATACTGTTGTCGGGAAAGATGTTAACCGAACCCGTATTCATAATTCTTTTTATGATCTTATAGGAAAAAATAACCTTCCTGATGCTGATGGCCTGATTGATGTACTCGTCGTTGATGGGCCTCATGGTAATGGAAGAAGTTTGGCTTTTGCATACTTTGCTAAAAATTTTAAACCCGGAACATTGATTCTGATTGATGATGTCAGTCATTATCCTTTTCTTGAGCACCTTTCCAAATTTGCAGTGTTTAAAATTCTGAAATCTTCATTTTCTCTTAATAAACAGTGGATATTGGTAGAGATTCAAGGCGTTTTTATGCCGTCCGATCAGATTTGAAGCAATGATTGCTGTGTCGGGAACATTTTGGATAGGTCATACTCCAAACGGTAACAGTGCAACCGTTGAAAAATTTCAACCGAACTGGCGACAGCTTTTTTTATGCTGTCGCCAGTGTTTCAAAAATGGACATGCGGAGTGTCGTACGAAAACAATGGAGGATTACTAAAGTAAATCCTTTCCCAAAAGTGTTTTCCAGAGAGAAGGTCTGTCATGCTGCAGAAGATTTTAATGGCACTCTATGCCATTTTTTTGTTTTCCATCCCCTTTAAAAATGTTGTCTTTCAGCTTTCCATTGGCCTGATCAATCTTGTTTTTCTGTTTGTCATAGTGCGTCGTAAGGAGGGGATTCTTTTTTTGAAAAACCTGGCCTGGCTGCCTGTGGCTCTGGCAGGATTGTTTTGCTCCATGGGAATTTCCAGTGCTTTGGGTATCAGCGGCAGGGAAGGCTGGGAAGAAATGGCCAAACACGTGGCACGCTTTTGGCCTTTTTTATTGGCAACGATTTATTTTTCAAGAAAAAAATGGGTTTCAGCAGATTTTTTGGGAAAGGTGATCACGCTTGCCCTTTTTTTTCATGCGGCCAACGGTATAGTGCAGTTTTTCTGGGGCTTTGATCTTTTCGGTCGTCCTCCTCTGGAAGTGGCCTGGGGGGAGGATCGTCTCAGGGGAGCTGTATATAACTCCAATCTTTATGGGTTTCTCATGGCCCTTGGTGTGGTGATGGCCTTTGCCCTGGGGGGGGACAAACGGTCGGCAGACTCGAAAGCATCCCCATGGGTGCAGGTATTTTATGGGGGCTTTTTTATTCTCGCTTTCTGGACGCTGCTGCAGAGTGGATCCCGGGGGGCCTGGCTGGGAGCTGTGGGGGGGCTGATGCTGGCCGGATGCTGTATCCCCGGTTTCTGGTGGCGCAAAAGCACCCTGATTTCTGCGCTTCTCTTTTCCGGTTTTCTCGGGCTTCTTTTCAGAACCAATGCCCTTTTTCAGGAACGTATGCTGGCCATGCTCGCTGGAAATACCAGCTATCGGGCAGAGGTCTGGCAGGAGTGCTGGAGATATTTCCTGCAAAGTCCGCTGTGGGGGCATGGTATTGGGGCTTATGCCCGGATGGAGCGGGTTTATGCGGATATAAGTTCTCCCCATAATATTTTTATTTCTATCCTGCTGGAGCTGGGGGTTCTTGGACTGCTCTCTTACCTTTTCTTTTTTGGCCTGATAATCTGGCGAATTCTTTATTTTCCTGAAAACCAAAGGTTTCGTCCTGTTTTTCTGGGGATTTTTACCGTTTTTCTGGTATACGGGCAGTTCGGCAGCACCATGGTCACCGACAAAATTTATCTTTCCTGCTGGTATCTCCTTGTGGCCCTTGTCTGGGCCCATCCGGGAGCCGTGGGAAAGTCTTTTTCTTAGGGGTTTTTTATGCGGATCTTGATGGTTTCTCTGGATTTTCCTCCCACGGTGGGGGGGATTGCAGCCCATGTCCATGAACTTTCCAGGGCCATGGTGCGCCTTGGTCATGAGGTTATGGTCTTAACCCGTAAGGTGGAAGGTTTTGCCGAAGCGGAGCAGATTTTGGGGATGCAGATCCGTCGTATCGGGCTTTTCGGGGCTGCTCCCTTTTACGGCCTGTCCACGGACAGGGCCATCCGTCGTCTGGCGGACAGTTTTTGTCCGGATCTTGTGCATATTCATGGCATGGCTCCGCTGGAATGGCTGCGACCCCTTTCCCTGCCCCTTGTGTACACCAACCATACCTCCGGGTACCTTGCCCGTATTCGCAAAGGCGGGCTGCGCCGGATGTTTTTTCTTCGGAGACATTTGAGAAAACCCGATCTGATTCTGGCGCCAAGCCGCGAGTTGCTTGAGATTCCTTTTCCTGTGCCGGGACTCTTGCGCTATATCCCCAATGGCGTGGCCAGCGAACGTTACCGGTTTGATGCAAAAGACCGGGAGCGAGTGCGCCGGGATCTCGGGTTTCAGCCGGAGCACCGTGTGGGGATTCTTACCCGCCGTATGGTGGAGAAGAATGGTGTGGCCTATTTTGCCGAGGCCTGCGAACAGCTGCGGACTGATGAGGGGCTGCGTTTTATCCTTGTGGGAGACGGATCCGAAGCAGACCGGGTACGCACCCTTCTTACCCGATTTTTTGAGGGCCGTTTTGTCATGACGGGAAGCCTTCGCCATGAAGAAATTCTTCCCTATTATTCTGCAGCGGATTTCGCGGTGCTGCCTTCCCTTATGGAGGCCACCAGCATCAGCGGCCTTGAGGCTATGGCTTTTGGTCTCCCTCTGGTGGGCACCCGTGTGGGGGGAATCCCGGATCTGATTGAAGAGGGCAGAACAGGGCTGCTGTGTGAACCTGCCGATCCTGAGAGTCTGGCACAGGCGATTTTGCGTCTTCAGACCCTGGATATGAGAACCATGGGCATGGCAGGACGCAGGCGGGTGGAAGAGGAATTTGACTGGCTGCGCATCGGGGAAAAGACCCTTGCCGCATACAAGGAGGTCTGAGGTGCGGATTCTTGTGGTATTTGGCACGCGACCGGAAGCCATCAAAATGGCCCCCCTTGTGCATGCCCTTGGAGAAAAAAAGCTGCTGGAGGTTCGGGTCTGCGTAACGGCTCAGCATCGGGAAATGCTGGATCAGGTGCTGGCGGTTTTTGGGATAGCACCGGATCAGGATCTGGATCTCATGCGGCCGGGACAGGATCTTTCCGGGCTAACGGCGGGAATTCTGTCGGGCATGAAGGGGGTGCTCGAAGGGGAAAGGCCGGATCTTGTGCTGGTTCACGGGGATACGACCACGGCTTTTGCCACAGCCCTTGCCGCCTTTTATATGCAGATCCCCGTGGGGCATGTGGAGGCGGGTCTGAGAACGGGTAATATCCGTTCGCCCTACCCGGAAGAGCTGAACCGTCAGATGATCTCAAGAATTGCCGACTGTCATTTTGCTCCCACGGATAAAAACCGTGCAGCCCTTATTGGCGAAGGGGTTCCCGGAGAGCGGATTGTGGTGACGGGGAACACGGTTGTGGATGCCCTTTTGTGGATGAAGGAACGTCTTGTGTGCAACGCGGATGTGCGGGCGGCTGCGAGGCGGGAAATTGTGGCGGCAGGCTGGGAAAAGAGGGATAAAAGCCGCCCCTTTATCCTCATCACAGGCCACAGGCGGGAAAATTTCGGACAGGGTTTTGTGGATATCTGCAAAGCGGTCCGCAGGATCGGGGAAGCGTACCCCGGCTTTGATCTGGTGTATCCGGTACATCTCAACCCCAGCGTCCAGGGGCCCGTGCATGCAGCTCTGGGAGGCCTTGAAAACGTGTACTGCATACGGCCTCTGGGGTATCCCGCCTTTGTGCTTCTGATGATGGAAAGTCATCTGATTCTGACAGACAGCGGTGGCATACAGGAGGAAGCGCCTTCCCTTGGAAAACCCACCATCGTCATGCGTCAGGAAACGGAGCGCATTGAGGCCCTTGAGGCCGGAACTGTCCTGCTTTCAGGCACGGATCCGGATCGGATTTTTATGTCCGTGGATCGTCTGCTTCAGGACAGCGGATTTTACCGGGAGATGGCGGAACGTCCCAACCCCTATGGAGATGGAAGGGCGGCGCTGCGTATCGCTGAATTTCTTGCGGACAGGGTGAACGCATGATGCCAAAACGTATTCTCCATGTGGCCAATTTCAATTTTTTCCGTTACGGAACTTCTTTTTATGCCATGGACAGAAAGATTCATAATGGCCTTGTGCAGAACGGTCATATGGCTTTGGAATTCAGTTATCGGGAGATCAGCCGCTGGGAGAATTTTTTCCGTACTTCCCGCATGGGCAAGGGGCGTATGAACCGACGCCTTCAGGACGCCATCGATATTTTTCAGCCGGAACTGCTGCTTTTCGGGCACAGTGAGACCGTGGATCTTGCCACCCTTGATGGTCTTCGCAGGCGTTTTCCGGAGCTGCGTTTTGCCATGTGGTATGTGGACAGCTATGTTTTTCCGGATAAGGAACGGCAGCTTCGGGAACGGGCTGCGCGGATGGACTGGGTCTTCACCACAACGGGCGGGGATGTGCTGAAAAAACTGAAAACCCAGGAAAACCGGGTGGCATTTTTTCCCAATATTGCAGAGTTTTCCATGGAGGCCAGCCGCAATTTTGAGCGCTCACGGGAGGCGCTTTCCCTTGATTTTCTTTATTGCGGTCGGGGGTACAGTCCGGAGCGTACAGCCCGTCTTGCGATCCTTTGTTCAAAGATGGGGGCAATACGCCATGAAGTCTGGGGGTGCCTCGGCCGTCCGGCTCTCACGGGGCAGGCTTACTATGAAAAGCTTTCCGAAGCGGCTTGTGGTCTGAACCTCAGCCACAGGGAGGACATCCCGTTTTACAGTTCAGACCGTATCGCCCAGCTGACGGGCTGCGGTCTTCTGACCTTTTGTCCGAAAACTCCGGGGATGGATCGGCTTTTTACCGGAGAAGAGCTGGTTTACTATGAAAATGATGAAGACCTTATTGAGAAAATTTTTTTCTATGCCCGCGAGGATGACCTGCGATGCCAGATTGCCCGGAAGGGCTGGGAGAGGGTTCATGGGGCTTACAATGCGGCCCGTGTGACCCGATTCATGCTGGAAGCCATCTGGGGGCAGCCTTGGAGTTCTCCCTATGAGTGGATTTCAGAAATGTACTGAAGCCGGTTCTGTCCTCCCTCATTTTTGTCGCAACGCCGCATATAGGATTTGACAAGCCCCTTTCTTTGGGATAACGCTGAGACCATCATCATTTATGGTTTTGGATCGGGTATCCCAATTGAAACGGGTTTTTTTATGTCCATATGGAGGTAAACATGCACTACGAGAACATTGTTTATGAATGCGCGGATGGTATCGCAACCCTGACCTTCAACCGGCCCAAGGCCCTGAATGCCCTGAACGCGGCACTTCTGAAGGAGTTTGCCCAGTGTCTGGATGCCATCGACCAGGATGAGAATGTGCGCGTCCTTATCCTGACAGGTAGTGGCGACAAGGCTTTTGTGGCTGGTGCGGATATTTCCGAGCTGGCTACCCTGGGGTCTCTGGATGCCAAGTTTTTCTGCCAGCTGGGCCATGATGCCATCGGAAAACTCCAGGCCCTCTCCATTCCCGTCATTGCCGCAGTCAATGGCTTTGCCTTGGGCGGGGGGAGCGAGATGGCTCTGGCCTGTGACTTCATCTATGCCTCGGAAGCCGCCATGTTCGGTCTGCCGGAAATTACCCTCGGTATCATTCCCGGTTTTGGCGGTACTCAGCGTCTGCCCCGGCTTGTGGGGAAAAACATGGCCAAGGAGATGATCTTCACCGGCAAGATGCTTTCCGCAGGAGAGGCCCTTGCCATTGGCATGGTGAATAAAGTCTGCAAGCCCGAAGAACTGATGGATGCCGTACGGAAGACGGCCAAGGGCATTGCGGCCAAGGGCCGGGTTTCCCTGCGTGCGGCAAAGTCTGTGGTCAATGCGGGCATGGATGTGGATCTGGCCACGGCCTGCCGCATGGAAATCGATGCCTTTGCCCTGTGCATGGCAAGTCCCGACGCCAAGGAAGGGACGACGGCTTTTCTCGAGAAACGCAAGCCCAGCTTCACGGCGGGTCTGAAGGGCTAGGGTGTTCAGACCCGCCATGCCGGAGTCTGTCAGAAAATGGACTCGGGAAATGGGCTTGACAAGGGGGCTGCCTGCGGCTACATTCGCCCTCGAATCTATGGGGGAGGCGCAAGGTGCAGGGTCGCATATATTATCGGGCAGCTTTTATGTTTTGTAAGTCTGCCCATAACGAAGCGGATCTCGGATTATAAGAATCCGGCCATCTTCCCATGGGCAGACGTACCCCGTCGATACCGCCCATGGAACCTGAGTAACCATAAGCTGTGGGAGGATCGCTCCCGCAGCTTTTTTTGTATGGGGCGAATCCTGCCCGGGATTAGGACCAAAGGAGAGATGTTCATGATTTATGACATGGAGTTTGAGACCCTGCCCAGGGAGGCTCTGGAAGCCATACAGTTGAAACGTCTTCAGGCCACACTGCAACGGGCCTATGCCACGGTTCCCTTTTACAGGGATCGTTTCCGGGAATATGGGGTTCTGCCGACGGACATCCGTAGTCTGGATGATATGGAAAAGCTGCCCTTTCTTGTCAAACAGGATTTAAGGGACAATTATCCCTTCGGGCTTTTTGCCGTTCCCAAAGAGAATGTGGTGCGTATCCACGCTTCCTCCGGTACTACGGGTAAACCCACGGTGGTGGGGTACACGGCACGAGACATTGAAACCTGGGCCAGTCTCATGGCGAGAGCTCTCTCCGCAGGAGGTGCACGGCGAGGGGACATTATCCACAACGCCTATGGCTATGGCCTTTTCACCGGTGGTCTCGGAGTGCATTACGGAGCCGAAAAGCTTGGCGCAACGGTGATTCCCGTTTCCGGCGGCAACACCAAACGTCAGATCACCATCATGAAGGACTTCGGGCCTTCCATTCTGACGGCGACACCTTCCTATACCCTGCACCTTGCCGAAGTGGCCAGGGAGATGGGTGTGGATTTCAAGGATCTGAATTTCCGTCATGGGATTTTCGGGGCGGAGCCCTGGAGCGAGGCCATGCGGCGTCAGATAGAAGGGGATCTGGGGCTTTCCGCAGTGGATATCTATGGCTTGAGCGAGGTTATGGGGCCTGGGGTAGCCGTGGAATGCCATGAGGCAAAGGCCGGACTGCATATTTTTGAGGATCATTTTATTCCTGAAATCATTGATCCGGAGACGGGAAAACGTCTGCCCCTGGGAGAGGTGGGGGAGCTGGTCTTTACCTCCATCACCAAGGAAGCCTTCCCGGTGATCCGCTACAGAACCCGGGATATTACAAGACTCATGGCAGAGCCCTGTGTCTGTGGCCGAACCATGATCCGTATGGAGCGGGTTTCCGGACGTACGGATGACATGCTCATTATTCGGGGGGTAAACGTTTTTCCCTCCCAGATTGAGTCTGTTCTCATGATGATTTCTGAGGTGGAGCCTCATTATCAGCTGGAAGTGGATCGGGAGGACAGCCTGGATATTCTGACCGTCAAGGTGGAGATCAGTCAGAAACTCTTTACCGATGAGGTGAGGGGGCTTCAGAACCTGGAGCGCATGATTGCGAAGAATATTAAGGAATATCTTGGAATTTCAGCCAAAGTCCGCCTTGTGGAACCCAAAAGCATTGCCAGGAGTGAAGGAAAGGCGGTGCGGGTTATTGATCGGCGGCGCATATGACGTTAGTATGGCCTCCGGGTTTCATGATCATTCACGACGGTGACAAGGAGGAGTGCTGATGAAGGTGGAACAGATTTCGATTTTTATGGAGAACAAGGCCGGACGTCTTGCGGAAGTAACGGCGATCCTCAAGGAATCCGGCGTGAACATACGGGCACTTTCCCTTGCGGATACGGCGGATTTTGGTGTGTTGCGTATGATTGTCAATGATACGCAAAAGGCCGATCTTGCCCTGAAAAATGCCGGATTTACCGTGGGAAAAACTGAGGTGGTGGCTGTGGAGGTCATGGACAGCCCCGGCGGTCTGCATGATATCCTTGAAGTGCTGCGGGAAAAAAACATCAATGTGGAATACATGTACGCCTTTGTGCAGCAGAGCGGAGACAGGGCCGTGATGATTTTCAGGTTTGATGACGTGGATGCCGCCATTACCCAGCTTTCTGCAAGGGGAATGGTGATTGTTTCCGGGAAACGCCTTTATTCCCTCTGATCTCAGTCTCCATAATTGTGCAGACAGGACTCCGTTTTTTCTTTTTGGAAAGAACGGAGTTTTTTGTTTTTTGATCCTTCCCATTTTATCCGTGTGCAGGCTTATCCTGTGATCGCCCGTTTTCAGAATCCTTACCCGGCGGGATTGCCCCTGGATTTCAATGCAAGTGTCCGGTAGGCGGATCGGATAAAAAGAGCCCGTTTTTCCGGATGTTTTGCCATACGCAGCAGAACCTCAAAGGCGTGCTGAATGGCAGGGCCTTCATGGCAGATCAGCCCCAGATCCACCTCGGCTTCCACAAGACGTTCCATGACAAGGGGCATGGGAAGCCGGATGGCCTTCATGTCCAGGTCATCGCTCATGACAAGGCCTTCATAGCCCATTTCCCGCCGCAGAAGGTCTTTGGATATGATGGTGGACAGGCTGGCAGGCCATTTTGCATCCAGCATCTGATACAGGATATGGGAAATCATTATGCCTTCCACCCCTGCATCCATGGCTGCCCGAAAGGGAAGCAGGTCGCTTTGAATCAGCAGCTCTTTTGGCGTATCCAGCAGAGGGAGTACATGGTGGGAGTCCAGCACCGTACGGCCAATACCGGGAAAATGTTTGGCTACAGTGGCAATACCCCTTTTTTGGTAAGCCCGGATCATGGCAAGACCCATGGCGCTCACCTGGACGGCGTTTCCCTGGAAGGCCCGGTTTTTCATGATGCTGTCCGGATGGGGGGTTGCCACATCCAGTACAGGCGCGAGGTTCATGGTGATTCCCAGGGGGAGGAGTTCTTTGGCCATGGCATCGGCATGGGAAACAGCTTCTTCGGAGTTTTGCAGGGTGGTGATACCGGGAAGTTCCGTGAAGGCCGGTGCCCGCAGCCGGGCGACAGGGCCACCTTCCTGGTCAATGGCCATAATGAGGGGGGGCAGCCCTTCGGCCCTGGCTGCGGCCTGAAGATCGGCGGTCAGCTGGCCGAGCTGATCTCTGTTACGGATATTGGTGGCAAAAAGAACAATGCCTGCGGGCCGGATGCGGGCCAGGGTGCTGCGGATCCCTCCATGGCATACGGGGCCTTCAAAGCCCAGCATCAGACGTTGACCGGCAAGGGTTTCCGGATTCCAGGATTCGGGAGAAAACAGGGACATGGAGGCTTTCTTGATCATGGGGTTGGATTGGTGATGGGAACCCAGTTGTGGTTGTCCCAGCGTTTACCGAAACGGCTGCACATGACGAAGGCCAGCCACAGCTGTTCCAGGGTGGAGAAGCGGCGTAGCTCAGGATCCTTATCCCGATCCGATGGGGTTCCGGCAAAGCTGTGGAAACGAAACCCCATGTCCTGAAAGCGGACACCTGGAGTCAGGGCCAGATCCATGAGCTGGTTTTGCCGGGGTAACCAGATCCGGGCTTCCAGGCGGATGATATTTTTTTCATGGAGAATGGCAAATCCTTTTTTGAAAGTTTGGGATCCTGTTTCATGAAGCCAGAAATGTATCCGGTTGTCTCCGGTGAGAAGATACACGTCTCCCCTTGCGGGAGACCATTGTTCCTGAACTTCCCGGGCTTTCCGGCACATGGACTGATAGAGGAGAGATTGATCCATCACCTTATCGGTTCACCGTTCCCCTGTTACGCTGGTAGTGGTTGACGGCGCGGTTATGTTCCGTGAGAGTTTTTGAAAAATGGTGGGAGCCGTTATTTTTGGAAACGAAAAACAGATAGGGGGTGTCTGCGGGCCAGAGGGCGGCTTCCAGGGAAGCCTTTCCCGGTGAGGCAATGGGGCCGGGCGGCAGTCCCTTGATTCTGTAAGTGTTGTAGGGGGTAGCTGTGCGCAGGTGGGTGCGGGTGATTCTGCCATCATAGTCCGGGATGCCGTAGATGACGGTGGGATCCGTTTCCAGGCGCATTCCCCGTGCCAGACGGTTGTGAAATACCGATGCGATGAGGGGTCTTTCATCGGGATGTCCTGTTTCCTTTTCAATGAGGGAGGCCAGGGTCACCACCTCATGGAGGGACAGGCCGATGTCCTGTGCCCGCTGTTTTTTTTTTGCATCAAAAACATGCTGAAAGTGCTGTACCATGGTACGTATCATGGAACGGGCATTGTCCGTTTTGGTGAAGAAATAGGTGTCCGGAAACAGATACCCCTCGAGGTTTGCTGAGGGAATCCCTAAGGTTTTTGCAAATTCCGGATCCAGGGCGATGGCAAGAAAGGCCTCTTCCGTCACGAGACCCGTTTCGGTCGCGCGTCGGGCAATCTCTGTGATGCGCAGTCCTTCGGGCAGTGTGAGGCGGTAGCGCCTGACCCTGCCTTCCACCATCATGTCCAGAAGGGCTTGGGGACTGAGGGCCGGGGACATGGGGTATTCCCCGGAGTGGACGCGGGTGTCCCTTTTCTGGAGACGGGCAAGGATACGCAGCAAAAGGGCCTTTTCGATAATACCTTCCTTTTCCATGCGCTCAGCGATGTTCCGGAAGCCTTCTCCCGGCTGGATCGTGATAATTTTTTCCTGCCCACCGGCGTCCATTGGCGTGCAGGCATAGTGGCGCAGTCCGTCCCGCAGAACCAGTCCTGTGGCAATGAAGAGAAAAAAGATGAGGAAAAAAACGGAAAAAAATGAAACTTTCATCAAAAGAAATCTCCATGACGGTCATCTGGCACTTTTCTATAGCCTGATTGAAAAGCGCTGTCAAAAGAGGAACCCGTTCGATGGACTTGCCATCTGCGGGAAGATCCCTATTTTGAAAAGCCACTGCCGGTCAGACAGGCCGGTGTCATAAGGAGGAAACATGATGGAAGAAAAAAAGAAGGATGGGCGTATGGCTCCTCTGGAGGACGGTGAGGGGGCGGTTTCCAGAGCCGGGAAAGTGTTCCCTGTCTATGCCGGTTTTGAACAGGGGCCCATCCGCCCACCCAGCGAAGCGGCGAGTCTTCTTATCCGTGTGACCCGCAACTGCCCCTGGAACCGCTGCCGTTTCTGCCCGGTGTACAAGGGGGAGCGTTTTTCCTTAAGGCCCCTTGACCATGTGCTGGCGGACATTGATGCGGTGCATGGACATGTCCAGCGCCTTCAGTCAGATGCCGCAGGCGGGCCTCTCACACGGGAGATGGTGGTGCGGGCAGGAGAAGGACTTTCCAGGCCGGATCTTGACGCCCTGCATGCGGCTCTGAACTGGATGGCCCATGGCATGGAATCCGTTTTTCTCCAGGACGCCAACACTCTCATCATGAAACCCGAAGAGCTGCTCCGGGTTCTCGGTCATCTCAGAAAACGTTTTCCCTGGATTCAGCGGATCACGTCCTATGCCAGATCTCAGACCCTCAAAGGTATTTCCGATATCAACCTTAAGAAGATGGCGGATGCAGGACTGAATCGTATCCATGTGGGCATGGAGTCGGGCTGTGATGCGGTGCTGGAGAGGGTGAAAAAGGGGGTCACCCGGGACGTGCATATCCTTGCTGGCCAGAAGGTGAAGGCTGCGGGGATGTCCCTTTCCGAATACGTGATGCCCGGCCTTGGGGGAAAGGAGCTGTCCGAGGCCCATGCCCTGGACACGGCGGATGCCCTGAATCAGATCAATCCGGATTTTATTCGCCTGAGAACCCTGGCCCTGCCCCGGCATACGGAGCTTTATGAAGACTGGCAGGCGGGACTCTTTACACCCTGCACCGGGGAAGATGTGGCGCGGGAGACCCTTGGCTTCATTCTGGCACTTGAGGGCATTACCAGCACTGTGACCAGCGACCACATCCTCAATCTTTTTGAGACCGTATCCGGGAGACTTCCCGAAGCCAAGCCCCAGATGGTTGCAGAAATCCAGTCCTTTCTCGACCTTCCGGAGAAGGAACGCATGTTTTATCAGGTAGGGCGGCGCATGGGGCTTTACCGGGGCATGGGGGATTTCCAGGATCCTTCCCGCCGCAGACGGGTGGAGGAGGCCTGTATGCGTTATGAGGTGCGTCCGGATAATCTGGAACAGGTGATGGATGACCTCATGCGGCGTTTTATCTGATGGAGACTTCCCTTGGCGTGTATGTGCATGTGCCCTTCTGCCGGAGTCGCTGCCGTTACTGTGATTTTTATTCCACTCTGGAGGAAGCCCGGATCCGTGACTATGTGGAGGCTCTGGAAAGGGAAATTACTTTCAGTCCCTGCCGGGGAGCATCTCTGGACACCGTGTATTTTGGAGGGGGAACCCCTTCCCTGCTGGCTCCGGAGGATGTGGGCCGCATTCTCCATACCCTGGATCAGCACTATGGTCTTGAAAAGGATGCGGAAATCACCCTGGAGGCCAATCCCGGAACCGTGAACCGGGAAAGTTTGAAGGCTCTCCGGAGCCTTGGGGTGAACCGCCTGAGCCTTGGGGTACAGAGTCTGGATGATCGCAATCTCATTTTTCTTGGAAGGGGACACACGGTGGAAGAAGCCCTCCGGGCCTGGGAGGGGGGTAGGGCAGCCGGATTTACCAACATGGGCCTTGATCTCATCTATGGCCTTCCGGGTCAGGACAGAAAAAGCTGGGGCAAGGATCTGGAAAGGGCCTTTCATCTCGCACCTGAGCATCTTTCCCTTTACATGCTCAGTATTGAGGAGGGCACCCCCATGGGAAGAGATCTTGCATCAGGCCACATGGAAGCTCCCGATGACGGCGGGGTGGCCGATCTTCTGCGTTTCACCTTCGCTTTTACGGAAAAAGCGGGCTATCCCTGGTATGAGGTGTCCAATTTTGCAAAACATCCGGATTTTCAGTCCCGGCACAATCGCAGATATTGGGAGGGCAGGCCCTGGCTCGGTCTGGGGCCGGGAGCCCATGGTTATCTTCCCCCTCTCCGTTACGCCAATACAAGGGATCTGGATACGTATATCCGCAGTATGGGGAACGCTTGTCCGGCCAGGGAGATGGAAGAAGTGATTGATCTGGAGGCGGCTCGCACCGAGGCCCTTTATCTGGGCTTCAGAACCCGCAGGGGGGTGGATGTGGCGGCCTTTGACCATCAGACGGGGGGGGATTTCGTGAAAACCTGTGAAAACCTGCTGTCACGGTACGTACATCAGGGCTTTCTCTGCCTTGAAGGGGGCTACTGCCGCCTGACGGAGGAAGGCATGGTCTTTCTGGATGCCATTACCGCAGATTTTGTGGCGCTTTTTTAAAAAAAGGAAGGCCAAACTTGAATTTACAGGGGCAGCCCGGATCGGGCCGCCCCTTTTTCATGCAGGGGTGCAGGGTGTGGATCAGGTGGAAAGGGTGGTGATGAGCACACCGATGTAGAAGCGGGCATGGGAAATATGGGTGGCAAGGTTGGCCCGGTGGTTGGCCAGAAGACCGTTCAGATCGCTGTTAAGGATGATGATGGGATCCAGTTTTTTGGCCTTCTGGCAGGACTTGATGGCATGGTGCAGTACATCCAGACCGTTACGGCTTTGCAGGATGGGATGAAAATCATGTTCTACGGCTTCAAGGATGGTTGCCATGGCACTGGCAACTCCCTGGGCATAGTAGAAATAATCATCCGCTTTGAAAAAGCTTACTTTGGTGCCATCATTTTCATAGGCCTTTACAAGGTTTTCATCACAGCTTCCCAAAAGATTTTTATAGGCGATGAGCAGGGGAATGAGATTGTCGGAACGGTTGTAAAAGCTTCCTTTTTTCTGGATCAGTTTTTCCTGATATTTCGAAAGTTCCTGAAGGCCTGCCTTGTATTTGGATTCCGCAGACGGGAACCAGAATTTTTCAGGCCGGATCATAAACCAGTTCATGGCCTGTTCCAGGTTGGGGTCAAAGGAGGCCGTGCTACCTGTACGGGAGATATCTTCAGCCAGTTTTACGGCGGTACGCCGCGTGACTTCGAGAACACCCAGCTGGAAATTGTTGACGTTGTCCGTAGGTCTCAGGAGATCATTGGGCTGCCATCCCCAGAAGCGTTCGTAAAGTTCATGGTGCATGGGTTTCATGGCGGCACGGACAAAGCTCCATCCTACAATATGGGGATATTCCTTGGGCGGTTCAGCCTTTTCTTTTTGAACTTTGACCGCGGATGCGGGAGGCTCCACGGCGGCACCATGGGAGGAGGCCGTCGGTACCGGTTCAGCGTGTTCCTTGGTGGCAGAGGCATGGGGTTTGGCAGCAGCAGGTATTTTGGCGGGAGCACTTTCCTCTGCAGGGGCTACAATTTTGACATGCCCGTCCTCGCCCGGCCGGATGGTCTGCTCCGCCTCTGCCTTGAGTCCGGGGTCTGCAGTTTTCTGGAGAGTGTGCAGGGTTTCCGGATCAGGAGAGAGCAGGCCAATGAGGGTGACCACAAGCCATATACAGAAGAGCGTTGTGAAAAAGGCCATGCCGAGTTTGTACCGCGATGTTTTCTGGGTGTCTGAGGGCCTGCATTCCGGGATTTCTTCTTTATTTTCTGGGTGCATGGGCAAGTCCTTATGGATGGTGGTTTCGGGGCAGACGGGTCAGGTTTCCCGAATATCCCGTTTTCGGAGTTTACGGGTATCGCCGATGCGTATGGTCAGCTGGATACCGTCAAAATATTCCATAAGCGGTATCACGTATTTACGGGCAATACCGCCGCAGATTTCCTTGAACTGTGTCGGGTTCATTTCTTCGTTTTGCAAAAGAAAATCCGTGATGGTTTTCTGGAGGGCATCCAGGGCAGGGCGGTGGAAAAAGAGATCTTCCTTGACCCGTACCATTTCTTTTTCCCGGATCAGAAGCTGCATGACATCCGGAGCCGCCAGGGCCTGTCCCCGATCCAGATTCCGGATAATCTCCCGGAAATAGGGAGGCGTAATACCTGCATTTTCGTAGACATCAAGAATCTGCCTGCGCAGGGCTTCCTGATCCACCTGAAGGGCCACCTTATGGGTGCTGAGACGTACAAGATCCCCTTCTTGCACCATTTCACCGTCTTTGACAAGCTGGTTCAGCACCTGATTCAGGAGACGTCCCTGGATATAGGCGGGAAACTTGCTTTTCAGCTCTTCCTTGGAGAGACCTTCCTTCAGGGGATTGCTTCTGTGGTAGTCTGAAAGGTAGTCTGTGGCAAAGCTGCACAGCTGGGCAAAAACATCCCAGTGGATGTAGGATCTGGCTTCCTTGTCCGTTACCAGGAGGGTTTTGCTGGAAAGAAGTTTCTGCACAATAACGGCAAGCTGTTTTTCCGAAAGATTTGTGACCAGCCTGAGATCGGCCATGCTGGCACCCGCAGGGCCAGCCTGGAGCAGGTGGAAGGCTGCGGCCTCTTCGCTCCCTGCTTCACTGAGATGGGTGATGCCTGCGATAATTTTTTCCTGAAACCGTTTATGCTTCTGGGGTACGGGATTGAGAATGGCACCGCCACCAATGGTACGCACAGGAGAATAGGAGCGCACCACGTAACGGTCATCCCGGACACAGACCATGGGGGTATCGAAACGGAACTGTACGGGGGCCTTTTCCCCGGGAGTCATACTGTCCCTGTCCAGAAGGATGGCCAGGGCGGTAATTTCACTGGTACCTGTGTGAAAACGTACGCGGGTACGGTTTTTCAGGGGCTTGTCATTGCTGGCAAGGTAGTGAAAATCCGTATCCACCATAAAGGTTGTTTTCAGGGCATCCGGCGGGGCAATGACATCTCCCCTCTGTACCTCCGAGAGATCCAGTCCCTGAAAGTTCATGGCTGTTCTCTGACCGCATACCGCTGTCTGTACGCTCTGGTTGTGAACCTGGAGACCCCGAACCCGGGACTGGGTCAGGGAAGGGTAGACCATGACGGTATCTCCGGTATTGACGGAGCCGGAAACCAGCGTACCGGTAATGACCGTTCCAAAACCTTTCATGGTGAAAACCCGATCCACAGGAAGCCGGAAAACCGTTGTATTCCGAATGTCTGGAATCTTGGCCGTCATGTCGGAAATGGCGGAAACCAGGGCTTCCATGCCTTCACCGGTATGAGAAGATACGGGGATGATGGGGGCTTCGGACAGAAAGCTCTCAGAAAGAAAATCCCGGACATCTTCCGTGACCATTTCCAGCCATTCGGCATCCACCATGTCTTTTTTGGTGAGTACCACCAGACCGTGGCGGATGCCAAGGAGGGAGCAGATTTCAAGATGTTCACGGGTCTGGGGCATGATGCCCTCATCTGCGGCGATCACCATGGCGACAATATCAATTCCCGTAGCCCCCGCCACCATATTCTTGACAAATTTTTCATGGCCGGGAACATCCACCACGCCCAGTCTTTTTCCATCGGGAAGATCCAGGGCGGCAAATCCCAGCTCTATGGTGATTCCACGCTTTTTTTCTTCTTTAAGCCTGTCCGTATCCGTTCCCGTGAGGGCACGTACCAGGCTTGTCTTACCATGGTCAATGTGACCGGCTGTACCCAGAATAATTTCTTTCAAGATAGCCATGACTCCCGGAAATTCCGTATATAAGCCGGAACTCCTGTTTTCAGATGTTTTGTTGGCGCAGGAAGCCTTCCTTTGCCGTGATGATCCGCTAAGAATTAGTGCATAAGGCCTTCGGGGTCAACATTTCCTTTCAGTCCTTTTCTTTTTTTTGTTGCATACGAAAAAAAAACTTGCATTTTGAGGAGCGTGTTGATAAAAGCAGTCTCGTTTTTATGGTGGGTATAGCTCAGTTGGCAGAGCACAAGGTTGTGGTCCTTGGGGCCGAGGGTTCGAGCCCCTCTACTCACCCCATAAAAAAATTTGCTGCGCCCGTAGCTCAGCTGGATAGAGCATCGGACTTCGAATCCGCAGGCCGGGGGTTCGAATCCCTCCGGGCGCGCCAGCTATCAAACATCAGAAGCCGCAGGAAAGGGAACTCCCTTGTCTTGCGGCTTTTTGTATTCTGATAACTCTCCTCACCTGAGAGCTGAGACCAAACGTAATTCCCCCCGTCATTCCTGCACTGGAGCATGGGAAGGACAGTTGAAGCAACGGGGGCATTCGTTTTTGTATTGACCGGAATAGATGGATCCGGAACAGATGGGTTTTGAATTTATTCTTCTTTATCGGTGTCACTTGGGGAATTTTGCCCCCGCATGCGGAAAATAAAGATCAGAGCAAAGGTCAGACTGAAAAGAATGATAAAATTGGCGGCAAAGAAAAAAAGGATGAAATAGCCCGGTTCTTCCAGGTAATAGGCCATGCGCAGCACATGTACACCAAAAAGGGTGAAGGCAAAGGAAACCAGGCTGAGAAGGCCGTAAAAAATCCGGATACCGGAAAGGGCGGGGAGGTTCATGACGTTCTTTTCTGGGGTCTGGGTGTTATTTTTTATATTCTGGATGAGGTGCCCGCAATGTCTGCATTCTGTATTCATCGGTTCATAAAGATCCTGAAAGAGGCCTACCCGAAATGGAATGCGCCTGTCATTACGCTTATGGCGGCAACGGGAGCGACCCCCTTCGGGGTGCTGGTGGCCACACTGTTATCCTTGAGAACCAAGGATGAAGTCACGGAAGTCGCGGCCCGAAGGCTTCTGGCCAGGGCAGATACGCCGGAAGCCATGCTGCTTCTTGGGGAAGATGCCATACGGGAGCTGATTTTTCCCGTTGGATTTTATCCGACCAAGGCCCGGCGTCTTGTGGAGATCTGTATCCTGCTTCTGGAAAAATATCAGGGAAGAGTCCCTGATTCTCTGGACGCCCTTCTGGAACTTCCCGGCGTTGGCCGAAAAACCGCCAACCTGGTTCTGGTGGAAGGCTATGGTATCCCCGCCATTTGTGTGGATACCCACGTGCATCGTATTTCCAACCGTCTGGGGTATGTCCGTACCCAGACCCCGGAACAGACTGAAATGGTTCTGAGAGCCACCTTGCCCCTGGAGTACTGGGCCTCTTACAATGAAATGCTGGTTGCTTTCGGGCAGGTACTGTGCCGTCCTCTGTCCCCCTGGTGCAGTCGCTGTCCCGTGGCCGTAATGTGCCCCCGTATCGGTGTGGGGCGTTCCCGCTGAAGATGGGGAAAGGGCGTCAGCCTTTTCATCCGCCGATGCGGGCCATGGCCGTATCCACCTGTCCCTCGCTTCCCGGATCGAAGGTATGTTCCGCTCCCTTGCATTTTAAACTGAGTCTGAAGATTTCCCGGAGTTCTTCCCTATCCGCACCGTTACGCAGAGCCGTTTTGATGTCCGTGCTGTCATCCGAAAGAAGACAGGGTCTCAGCCTGCCATGAGCTGTGAGGCGCAACCGGTTGCAGGTTTTGCAGAAATGGCGGCTCAGGGCAGGAATGAAGCCCAGCTCGCCATTTGCTCCAGGAAAGGAGAAACGCTGGGCCGGGCCGTCCATCTCTTCACCATTGAGGGGGATGAGGGGGCCGAGGGAAGCCAGTCGCTCACGGATTTCCGGCATGAGCAGAGGGGGGGTGCCGTTTTTACGCCCGTGTCCAATGGGCATTTCTTCAATAAAACGGACACTGACGGGCCAGCTTTCAGCGAGACGGGCCAGAGGCAGAAGATCTTCTTCATTGTTTCCCCGAAGGGCAACGGCATTGAGTTTGATGGTAAAGCCCCCCATATCCAGGGCGGTCTCTATGGCATGCCATACGGTGTGAAAAGCGTTTACCCCTGTGATTTTATGAAATTTTTCCGGATTGAGTGTGTCGAGACTGATGTTGAGCTGCTGCACTCCGGCTTTTTTAAGAAAGGGGAGAGCCTTCTGTAGCAACAGGCCGTTGGTGGTAAGGGCCAGACGTTCCAGCCCGGGGAGGTGCCCCAGTTGATCGAGAAAGGGGAAAAGTCCCCTCCGCATCAGGGGTTCTCCACCGGTAATGCGTATTTTTTTTATGCCAAGGGAAATCCCTGTGCGGACAAGAACAAGGATCTCCTCAAAGCGGAGAATATCATCATGGCAGAGTTTGGGTTCCGGTCTCGCTGGTGTGCAGTAGCAGCAGGAAAAATTGCAGTGGTCTGTCACCGAAACGCGCATATAACTGACAGGGCGGCCACATCCGTCCGTAAGCGGATCGTTCAAATGGATTCCCGGACAAAGCCCCCGGACTTGCCGCCTTCCTTTTCCATCAGCCGGATTTCAGAAATTTCCATGGTTTTGTCCAGTGCTTTTGCCATGTCATAAAGGGTGAGGGCCGCCACGGTTACGGCGGTCAGGGCTTCCATTTCTACCCCGGTCTTGCCCGAGGTTCGTACTTCCGCTGTGATGTGGATGCTGTTGCCGACCATGTCGGGTGTAAAATCCACCTGTACCGATGTGAGCATGAGGGGATGACACAGGGGAATCAGGTCGGCTGTGCGTTTGGCGGCCATGATTCCGGCAATACGGGCGGTTTCCAGGGCATTGCCCTTTTTGCCCTGCCCCTGAAGGATCTGCATCAGGGTATCGGGTGTCATGTGTATCCGGCCTGTGGCCAGGGCACGGCGCTGACTTGTCTCTTTGGCGGAGACATCCACCATACGCACCCGTCCTTCCCCGTCCAGATGGGTCAGTCTGTTCATGGGCTGTCCTCAAAAAATTCCGTTTTTTGTGTAGCTTCGGATTTGATGGCGTCAAGGGCTCTGGAAAGGGCAGCGATCACATGCTCCCGGATATCTCCGGCCACCACAAGGAACATCACATCCTCACCAATGCAAAGATCCTTTTCTTCCTGGATAGAGACCTGAATATCCACGATGCCGGGCATCTGCCTTGTTCTGAGGAGGATTTCCGAGAGGCGGTCATGATTTACGGAAATCCGCAGCCCCCGCACCCTGCGGCCATTGCGGCTGCTTTCCCGCACAACACCATTGTGGCAGAGAAGCATACCGGCCCGGGGAAAATCAGGATGGGTTTTAACACTGTGCATCAGTGCTTCAAGGGTCTGGAACATGATTGCCTCACGGATTTATCCCTCCCCCATTCAAAAAGGGGAGGGCAGAATGGCAGGGAGAGTTTTGAACTCCGGGGGTTCAGGTATTTTTAAAGGAGCGGGCAAAGAGATCCGCGATGGCGGTTCTGCCTTCTTCCGTAAGGTTACGGGTACCTGTGGCGGCAAAGGTGGCATGGCTGATGACGGGGGTGTCCTGTTCCCATTTCATCTGTTTCCAGGTGTACCAGGACATGGTTTTCTGGTCATAGACGGAAAGAGGGCGGTTGAAGAATTTGGCCAGCTCTACACCCCAGCCCGTGCCGCCCTTGACTGTGCCATCCTCCTGTATCCAGCCTACGGCAAAGACCTGATGCCCATTGTTGATGGTGTGGAAAAGCAGCTGCATGACCTTGCGGATGGTATCCACCTTGGAATAGCTTCTGCCCATGCGTTTGGACACAATTTCCATGCTGACATCGCCTTTGGCCAGGGTTTCCGCATTGAGGATCTGTATGGCATGACTGCGTTCAATTTCCCGGCCTGTCCAGGAAAAATGGACTTCCTGGATACCGTAACTTGCTGCAATACGGCCAAATTCACTTTCCGTACCCTGGTAACCGCTGGTGTAAAGAACATTCTGGGATTGAGTCTGCATGGAACCTCCATGGGTGTGAGAAGGAAAACGGGGCGGGAGTCCCCTGGGCCGGGGACGGACATTTCAGGCTAGAAGTGTACGGGCAGGGAGAAAAAAATCAAGAATCAATTTGGAGGGGAGTGAAAAATAAAACATTCGGATACACCTGACGCCTACAGGGCTGGAGGCTTTTAAAAAGGTTAGACCTTTTCCCCGATACTTTGGTATATGCATCGAAAGTGGCTTGACAAGTCCCTGTGCTGCGCTTAGTTAAGGCCTTTTATGGATAAAAAAGGCAAATGGAAAAAACGTAAGGATTCAAGAGGATGGGAGGCCGTCTTTGCTTCCCCTGCACAAAAAGGAGATGACATGACAAAAAAAATGGTGGTGATGGCCGTATGGGTGGTTCTGGCATGGACAAGTGCGGCCATGGCGGATTGTCGGGCCTGGCAGCAGATTCAGGAGGCCGGATTTTTTACTGTGGGCACAAGCCCGGATTATCCTCCCTTTGAAAGCATTGATGACAAGGGGAATATCGTTGGCTTTGACGTTGATCTGATCCGGGCGGTTGCCACAGAAATGGGTCTTGATGTCCGTTTTCAGGGTATGGGGTTTGATTCTATCCTGATTGCTGTGCGCAGTGGCCAGGTGCATCTGGGGATGTCCAGTTTTTCCGTCACGGAAGAGCGCAAACAGAGTGTGGACTTTACCATTCCCTATTACAAGAGCGGTCAGGTGGTTATTGTGAACCCGGATTCCGGTATCCGCACGGTGGCAGATCTCAAAGGCAAGGTGGTGTCAGCCCAGATTGGTTCCACCAGCGCCGATGCAGCCCAGGCCATTGAGGGGGCTACGGCCCGCATTGTGGATGATGCCAGTACTGCTGTCATGATGCTGCGGAACAAGGCCGCCCAGGGTGCGGTTCTTGATGTGGCTATTGCGGAAAATTATGTGACAAAATTTGGTTTTGCCCAGCTGGACGAACCCCTGAACTACGAAGAAGTGGCTGCGGTTGTACGCAAGGACTGTCCTGAATTTCTGGCTGCTCTGAACGTAGCCTTTGGAAAGATTCTGGCTTCGGGAAAAGTGGAAGAGCTTCGTAAGAAGTGGGGCGTCTGATTTTTTTGGGAGAAATGCGGCCCTGCCGGAAATCGGGGAGTTTTTTTTCTGAACCGGCAGGGTTTTCTGACGGGTTCCGGTCTCTTCAGAAGGTTGTGTTCAAGTCATAAGAGGGGTGTAAACAGAGGATGGAGCTGGATTTCGCGCTGCTCTGGCAGCATCGTATGTTTCTGGTCAAGGGGGCGCTTGTAACGGTTCAGCTTACTCTGGGAGCCGTTCTGCTGGGTTTTGTGCTGGGCTGCCTTGCCGGTATTGGCAGGGTTTCCAGAAATGGTATTGTCCGGGGCATCAGCGGGATTTATGTCTATGTTCTGCGGGGCACGCCCATGCTGTTGCAGATTTTTTTTGTATATTTTGGTGTTCCCCAGATCTATATGGCACTTACGGGCAACAGCATGACACCGGATCCTCTTGTTGCCGGGGTGATAGCCCTGGGACTCAATTCCGGAGCCTATGTGGCCGAAATCGTCCGTTCCGGCATTGAAGGGATTGCCAGGGGACAGATGGAAGCTGCCCGCTCCCTGGGGATGACCCATGGACAGGCCATGCGCCATATCATTCTACCCCAGGCTTTCCGGAGGATCATTCCCCCCCTTGGGAATGAAATTATTATCCTTCTTAAAGACTCTTCCCTTGTTTCCGTCATCGGTGCGGGCGAGCTCATGTATTCGGCCAGGGTGATGGGAGCCCGCTATTACGATTATGTACAGTTTCTGGTGGGGGCGGCCCTGATTTATCTCCTGCTGACCTTTGTGATTTCAAGACTTCTGGCTCGGCTGGAGCGTAAAGTGAAGGTGGCGTAGCAGGGCATAGCCATATCCTGTTGTACACCCATCGTGATTTCAATCAACATCCATACCTTAATAGAATGGAAAAACGCAGCCGCTCCGGGCGGTTCAGGATTTCTTTATGGAACTTCTTAGTTATGATACTTCGGCCTGGTCGCTCCTGCCGCCTGGCATTGCTATTCTGCTGGCCGTTCTGACCCGCAGGGTTCTGATTTCCCTGGGGCTTGGCATTGTGGTGGGGGCTTTCATGCTCTGTAATTTTTCTCCGGCGGAGACCCTGGGTTATCTGTGGGGAGTTGTTTTTTCCCTGATCTGGGATGAGGGGGCACTGAACACCTGGAATGTGTTTATCATTTTTTTCCTGATTCTTCTGGGAATCATGACACGCTGCATCGCCCTTTCCGGTGGTAGCCGGGCTTTTGGAGACTGGGCCATGGCAAGGGTGGGATCCCCCCGTGGAGCCCGTATGCTCACGGCATTTCTGGGTATTTTCATTTTTATTGATGATTATTTTAACAGCCTCGCCGTAGGCTCCATTTCCAGACCTGTAACGGATCGGCATGGGGTATCCCGGGCCAAGCTCGCCTATCTGCTGGATTCCACGGCAGCTCCTGTCTGTGTCATTTCTCCCGTCTCCAGCTGGGGGGCCTACATCATCGCCCTTATCGGCGGTGTGCTCACAGCCCATGCCTTTGTGGTTCCCCACACGCCTCTGGGAACGTTCATGTCCATGATTCCCATGAATTACTATGCCATTTTTTCTCTGATGCTGGTTTTTTTCATTTCCTGGACAGGTCTTGATTTCGGCCCCATGCGGACGCACGAGGTGAGGGCGGCTAAGGGGGAACTTTACAACCCGGATCGTCCTCCCATTGGAGGAGGTCTTGAGACTGAGGAGGATCATGGCCGGGGTTCGGTTCAGGATCTGATTCAGCCCATTGTCCTGCTCATTGTAGCCACCACGGCGGCCATGATCTGGACGGGGGCCGAAGCACTTGGGGATGCTCCCTTTACCCTTCTCGGGGCCTTTGAAAATACGGATGTGGCCAAGTCCCTTGTTTATGGCGGACTTGCCGGTCTTGCCCTCACCTTTGGGCGTATGCTGGTAGCGGGGCATCCTGCCAGAGTATATGGAGAAGCCCTTCTGGGGGGGACGCGGGCCATGCTGCCGGCCATTTGTATCCTGCTTTTTGCCTGGACAATTATTGTCATCATCAAGGCCATGAAAACAGGGATTTTTCTGGCAGGTCTCATGGATGGCAACGTCCCCATTGCCCTGATTCCCGTGCTGGTGTTTCTTATTTCCGGCATCATGGCCTTTGCCACAGGAACCAGCTGGGGCACCTTCGGCATTATGCTTCCCATAGCCGGTGACATTGCGGCAAAGGTTGCTCCTGAGCTTCTTCTGCCCATACTGGCCGCAGTACTGGCCGGAGCCGTTCTGGGAGATCATTGCTCTCCCATTTCCGATACCACCATTCTCAGTTCCACAGGTGCCGCCTGTCACCACATGGATCACGTAATGACCCAGTTGCCCTATGCCATGGCGGCAGCCTTTATTTCGGCTGTCTCCTATCTTGTGCTGGGGCTTACGGGCAGTGTGGCCATGGGGCTTCTTGCGGGAAGCCTGCTTTTTGGCCTGAGCGGTGCTCTGTGGATACGCAGGGCAGGCGGGACGCTGGCAAATTGAAACAGGACATCCGGTTTTTCAGCCCCGATGTCTTGCGATATGCTCTGTAAAGGATGGCCCTGTGGCGGTATGCTGCGGGGCCATTTTCAGTACCTTTTTCAGATAGTGATGGGGAAGGGCGTAGGTGATGCTTGTGGGCATGGCATAGGTATCTGCGCCATGGTCGAGGATTCCCACATCCTGAAGGCTGGAAAAGAGCAGGCCCAGAGTTTTTCCGTTTTCAGGGTCAAAGACGGGAGAACCACTGGCGCCTCCATGGGTCATGATGTTGATGGCAAAGGCACGGGGTCTCGACATGGGAAAGGGGAGGATGGCGCTGACGATTCCCCTTTGCAGGGTTGGCCCGAACTGTATACCTCCAGGACTCTCCAGGGCTCTACGTCCCGAAGGAAAGCCTGATGTGGCAACATCCATACCTTCCTTCACCGTATCTTCCTCCGCAAGGGGAAGAAAGGGGGCGGCAGAGACATCCATCTGCACAAGACCGATGTCCGGTGCTGCGGACAGTGGCGAGGAAGAGCCCAGCAGAAAAGTTCCTGGCTGGATAACGGCCAGGACATCAATGCGTATGCTTATGATTTTTTCCCCTTCGGGCACAAAAAAGAGTCCCTGGACAGCCCAGTCCTTCTCCTCTGTCCCCTCAGGACGAAATACATCCCGGAAAGCTGCTATGACATGGGCATTGGTCATGGCCAGACCATCTTCCCGGACAAAGAAACCGGTTCCCAGTACAGGGGGCAGGCTGTTTCTGGTTTCGGATGGGCTGTATTTAGGGACAAAGGCGAAAATGGCAGGTCGGATAAAGGGATAGTGTTCCTGTAGGGTCATGGTTCTCCAGAGGCTGGGGGAAACATCCTGCCCGGCATTTGATCTTGGACAGCCGGATTTCCATCGCCCATGAATTTAACCTTGAAACAGGCCACAGGTAAAGGATTAAGGGCTGATGGAAGGGGATGGAAGAATTTTTTTTCTGCTGACGGAGGCGGATGTTCTTTTATTCTGGAATCTGTCCTGTGGCAGGGAAACCTGGGCGAAGAAGATGTTGAGGATGGTGTCTGCGGTGATGGGATCTTTGAAATCCTTTTCTTCTTCGGCATTGAGCAGGGCATTGCAGATACCGTCGAGGGCCGTTGCCAGTACCATGGGATCTCCCATGGGGGGGAGCAGTTTTTTCTGCATGGCTGTGGCAAAAAGGGAGGAAAGATCCACGCGGAGTTTTTTTTGTTTTTCCTTGAGAAGACTGGATATCCGTGTGCGGGCGATGGCATTGATTCCCATGGTTTCCGAGAAGAAAAGTCGGAAAATGCCGATGTTTTCCCTGTAAAGATCCACTTTTCTTGCCACCCACTGACAGATTTTACTGACTTCATCGCAGTCAGAATGCAGCACCCTGTCCAGGTGGCGACAGAGTTCTCCTGTTTTTTCAAGGATCATGGCCTTGTAAAGGGCTTCCTTGTTGGGGAAAAAATTGTAGAGTGAGCCTACGGAAAATTCGGAATCCCTGGCGATCTCGCTCATGGAGACCTTGTGAAAGCCCTTTTCGGCAAAAAGATGCAGGGCGGTATTCAGGATGGATTCGCGACGCTGGATGAATTCCCGTTCTTTACGGGAAAGGGAGGAGGAAATGGCGGGCATGGTCAGAATCTCCGCTGGTTTATGGGTACCTTGTTTCTCTCTATACAACACGTATTTTATACGTTTGTCAATTCTATGTTTTGAACGCTGTTTTTTTGCGGGGATGGCGGGGGAGAAGAGGAGAGTCTTTTCTTGTATACGGACAGGAAATCCGCTAAGGAAAAACCACCCGGAAACAGAGATGGTTTCAGGACGCAATGCGCATCTGGAAAGGACAGGGGCCTATGCACAGAATTGACAGATATCTTTTTTTGCAGATGCTTTTTCCCTTTGTTCTCAATATTCTTTTTTTTACCTTCATGTTTCTTGTCAGTCAGTTGCTGGAGATAGCGGATCTGGTGGTGAATTATCGGGTAGGGCTGGCTTCCGTAGGGAGGCTTCTGATCTGTGCCGCTCCCTTTTTTCTTCAGTTTACCGTTCCCATGGCCGTGATGGTGACCGTGCTGGTGACCTTTCTCCGACTTTCCGGAGACCGGGAACTTCTCGCCCTCACGGCAGGGGGGTACAGTATCCTGCGTCTTCTGCCACCGGTTTTTATTTTCTGTGGTCTCGGTGCCTGTCTCACGATGGGAATGACCTTTTATGGGCTGCCCTGGGGAAAACAGGAATCAAGGCGACTGATTACGGAGCTTGCCATGCAGCATGGCAGTATGGCTCTGAAGCCCATGGTTTTCAACGAAATGTTTGCGGACGTGACCCTTTATGTGGGGGAAATTGACCGGAATACGGGAAAAATAAAGGATATTTTCATTGAGGATCACAGGCCGGAAGGGATGGGAACGGTGCTGGCTCCCGAAGGGACACTGCGCATGGATGTGGCGGCAGGCCTTGCCCACCTCCATCTTTCCGAGGGGATGATTCTGCGGGGAAGTGCCCGGGATTCGGAAGTACATGCCATTTCTTTTGAGGACTATGATCTCAGTCTGGATCTTGCCCGTGAAAAGGAACACGCCCTGATGCGGAAGGGAAAGGACAAGGAAGAAATGTCTTTTCATGAACTGCGGGAGTATATTCGCCAACTTCCTGAGAAAACAAAAGCGTATAATGCCGCTGTAATGAAGTTTCATGAGAAATTTTCCCTGCCCACCGCTTGCCTTGTTCTGGGGCTTCTGGCTTTTCCTCTTGGCATCCGGCCCCTTGAAAGACGTCGCGCCTCAGGACTGGGCAGCGGCCTCTTATATTTTCTCATTTATTACATGCTGCTCACCATGGGCTGGTCCTTTGGGGAAAGCGGAGTGCTTCCACCAGGGCTTGCCATGTGGACACCCAATGGGGTCGTCGGTGTTCTGGCATGCTGGCTGCTGATGAGGAGGGCCGGGGAAAAACCCCTGATGCCCCGTATTTTTCCGGATTACGGGCGAAGGAGACGCGTACAATGACCCGCCTGGATCGTTATATGAGCGGGGAGATTCTCCGGTATTTTTTCATTATTCTGCTCCTGATTGTCGTTATTTTTGTTGTGGTGGACTACCTGAGCAATGCGGATAAATTTTTTGCGGCAGGGCTGCCCTTTCAGAGGGCACTGATGTATGTGGTTCTGAGGCTTCCCAAGGAGATGGCCCAGCTGCTGCCGCTTTGCCTGTTGCTCAGTATTCTGACAGCCCTCGGGATGGTGAACCGTTCCAATGAGCTTGTGGCCATCAAGGGGGGAGGGATCGGGCCGGGTATTTTGCTGCGTTCCGTCATGTTGAGTGCGGTGTTTGTCTGTGCGCTTGGTCTGCTTTTTGTCGAAATCATTGCGCCCTTTTCCGTGAGGGAGGTGAACCGTATCCGCTATGGGGAGCTGAATCCCAGCGCTGTGCGCACCAGTCAGAGGGAAAATATCCGAATTCGTCAGGATGCCCTTTTTATTCATATCCGCGAAGTCGATGTGGACAATGAGGCGGTATACGGTATCCGTATTCTTGAGCTTGGGGAGAAGGGCTTTGTTCCCAGACGTCGTGTTCTTGCCGAAAAAGCATCCTTTGTTCCCGGCGGCTGGATGCTGGAAGGGGCTTTGGTGCAGGATTATGATGGGGCAACAGGGGCGTTTTCCAGCCGTTTTTATCCCTTGTGGATGCTGAAGGTAGATCTGGATACCTCGGATTTTGAGCGTACCCGTGACGCCGCCCATGAGATGGGTATCCGTGCCCTCTGGCATTACATCCGGAAGATCCAGAGGGAGGGCTATGACAGCACACCCTACCGGGTAGATTTTTTTGGTAAAATTGCCTTCCCCTTTGCCGCCTTTGTGCTGGCTGCACTGGCCATGGCCGTGGCCCTGCGGCCTTCCATGAAAAAAAACATGGCCATCGGTCTGGGATACGGGCTGGGTATCGCCTTCCTCTACTGGATATGTTACAGCTTCAGCATGTCTCTGGGCTACGGTGGTATTCTGCCCCCGGTATTCGCCGCCTGGATGCCCAACCTGCTGTTTGGCAGTCTCGGGGTATATGGCCTGCTGGATCTTGACTAGACAGGGTTTACGGGGTGGTGGCTGACGCGTTGGGAAAGGCGTGGAGTATGAAGATGTGCGGTACCTTCCTTTGCTTGATGCTGTATGCCCTTCTTGCGGGATCGCTTGCCCTTGTTCTTCTTCCTTTTTTTTTCTGTTTGTCTCTCTGTTTTTCTCTGCCCCCCCGTTTCCGACAGCGTTTCTGGCCCGTTTCCCAGCCCCTGCACCCGAAAGAGGGCGCTCTTGTCTGGGTACATGCCCTTTCCCTTGGTGAGGTTCTTTCCGCCCTTCCCCTCATGGAGGCGCTGCATACCGTCCGCGGTCTGCGTCTTGTGATGACGGTTTCCACCCGCAGCGGGATGGAGGCCGCCACCCGGGCGCTTTCCGGAAAGGTTGAGGCCCTGCGGTATTTTCCCCTGGATCATCCCTTGGCCGTCTCCCGGATACTGCGGGATCTTTCTCCAGATTTTTTTGTGCTGGTGGAAACGGATCTCTGGCCTTTTTTCATGTACCGTCTCGGGCGAAAAGGCATTCCTTCTCTCTGGATGAATGTCAGAATATCGGACAAAACCCTGACAGGGTATGCCCGGTTTTCCTCTCTCATGTATCCAGCCATGGCCCGGTTTCGGGCCGTGATGCCCCAGAGTCCCGAGGATGCCAGACGGCTTTCCTGTCTGGGCCTTCCCCCGTCCCGGATTTTGCCCTGGGGCAATGCCAAGCATGACAGGGCACTGCCCGATCCCAGAAATCCGGATCTTTCGGAGCTGCGGTGTTTCATAGAAAAAAGAAGGGCCGACTTCATATGGATCTGCGGCAGCCTCCATCCCGGAGAAGAAGGGATTGTGGCGCAAACCCTTGGGCTTCTCAAAAATGAGAATCTGTTGACCCTTGTGGTGCCAAGGCATCCGGATAAAAGTCTTCTGCTTGAAAAGGGGTTTGCCGCAGGAGGACAGGAGGCCTTTATTTTTTCCGCACACCCTCCGGAAGCGGCTTCCCTCATCCTTGTGGATCAGATGGGCCTGCTTGCGGATCTCTATGCTCTGGGAGATGCCGCCTTTGTGGGGGGCAGTCTGGTTCCCCTTCGGGGGCACAATCCCCTGGAGCCTGCCATGGCCGGGATTCCCGTACTCATGGGGCCGCATACGGAGGATTTCACGGAAAGCTGGCGGGGACTCTGTGACCGGGGAGCCGCCTTTGAGATACGGGATGCCACAGGTATGGCAGACCAGCTTCTTTACTGGATGCGACATGCCGGGGCCAGACAGAGGGCGGGAGACTGCGGTAAGGCCTTTGTTCTGGAAGGGAAGGGGGCTGTGGCACGGGCTGTTTCCTTTGTTTTGGAAAATCTGGAGAAGCGATGATTCGCGATAAAATGACGAAACGCCTGTTGCGATCGGGCAGGGATGCCGACGGCTTGGATAGCCTGCTGAGTCTTCTGGAGAAGGGGTACAGAGGCGCCATCCGTTACAGAAACCGCCGTTTTGATGAGAGGATCCCGGAGCGTCTTCCGGTTCCCGTGATTTCCGTGGGCAATATCGTGGCAGGGGGGACAGGCAAAACCCCCTTTGTGCGTTTTCTCGCCCGGATGCTCGGGGCAGAAGGTCTTCATGTGGCCATCCTGAGCCGGGGATATGGCGGTGCGCTGGAAAAACGGGGAGGACGGGTTTCCGACGGAAAAAATCTGTTCCTTGGCCCGGAACAGGCGGGAGACGAGCCTTTTCTGCTGGCAAAAACCACGACGGCATCGGTCTATGTCGGTTCGGATCGTTACCGGAGCGGCCTCCGGGCTGTGGCGGAAGGGGCGGGGATTGTGCTGCTCGATGATGGTTTTCAGCATAGAAAACTCTACAGGGATCTGGATCTTGTGCTTCTGGACACCCGCCGTCCGTTGGGAAATGGCCGCCTGCTGCCGAGAGGAAGCCTGCGGGAAGAACCGTCTGCCCTGCTGCGTGCCCATGGCCTGATTCTGACCCACTGTCCGGAGGAGGAGAACGGGCCAGGCGACCTTCCGGCATCCCTTTTTTCCGGACACCTTCCCGTATTCCGTAGTGCCCGGCGGAGTGTTGCCTGGCCCCGGGCAGACGGGGGAAGCATTCCCCCGGAAAGGGTACTGGCCTTTTCCGGTATTGCAGATCCAGAAGGCTTTGCCCAGGGCCTGAGCCGATCCGGATGGAGGCTTGCCACATCCCTTGCCTTTCCGGATCATCATTCCTACCGCTCCGGGGATATGCGCATCCTGGTGGAGACGGCACGGAAGGCAGGAGCAGAGGCCCTTGTCACCACGGCCAAGGATGCGGTGAAGCTGCCCGATGCGTCCCTCTGGCCCCTGAAACTCCATGTGCTGGATGTGGATATGGTTTTTTTCGGAAAAGCCTTTGACTCCTGGCTGAAGGAGAAGCTTGGTTTTCTGGCTGCCGGTGCAGCGGAAAGGACATCATGATACCCCAGCCCCTTCGTATTCTCTGCATCGGAGACGGCAGACCCGGTCACGAAAAGCAGACTTTAGCCATGGTGGAGGCCTTTGGCCGCATGGCAGAAGTGGAAAGCTGCTGGTTCCGGGTTCCGGAAGGCAGAGCTTTTGCTTTTTTTTCACGGTTTCAGGAAGGGTATACCCGGATTTTTCCTTTTCAGAGGCGGGGTCTTCTCCGGAAATGGGGATGGGAGGCAGAGGATTTTTACCCTCATCTGATCATGGCTGCGGGCAGCCACACCCACGGGGCGCTTCTGCTTTTTGCCCGGCATTTCGGGGCAAGAAGCCTTGTCTGCATGACGCCGGATCTCTGGGTGCGGCATCATGTGGATCTGGTGCTTTCCCCCCTCCACGATGGCAGGGTATCCGGTGGAAATGTGCTGGGAACCCTGGGGCCACCCTGCAGACAGGGTCTGGGAGGTGAGCGGCGCAAGGAGCTTGGTTTGATTCTTGTGGGCGGTCTGGATGCTTCCAGCCATGTCTGGGACAGCGACAGACTTCTTGTCCAGATCCGCAGCCTGCTGGAGAGCGGCAGAAGGGCCTTCTGGGAGATCAGTTCTTCCCCGAGGACACCGAAGGAGACGGAAGCTGCCCTGAAGACGCTTGTGACAGCCTTTCCCCATGCTTCTTTTTTTCCGTTTTCGGAAACCGCTCCGGGATGGGTGGAAGCGGCCTATGCCAGAAGTGCAGAGGCCTGGATTTCCGCAGACAGCATGTCCATGGTCTATGAAGCCTTAAGTGCCGGATGCCGGGTGGGGGTCTTGCCCGTGAACTGGAAGCGGCCCGGCAACAAGTTTGAAAAAAGCCTTGAGCTTTTGCACAGGGAGGGCTGGATTTTTTATCCGGGGGAAGAGGGAACCGAAAAAAAGGTGCTGCTGGATGAGGCAGGCCGTGCGGCAAGGGAGGCCGTGCAACGATGGTGGAGAGAACGTTGAACGTGGTGCAGATGCTGCCGGATCTTGAAACCGGCGGTGTGGAGCAGGGAACCCTGGAGCTGGGCAACTATCTTGTGGCCCATGGCCACAGATCCCTTGTGATTTCAAGGGGAGGCCGCATGGTGAAGGATCTGGAAACCGGGGGAAGCACCCACATTCCCATGGCCTTCATCGGAGAAAAATCGCCAAGGCCCCTTTTTCATCTTCCGGCCCTGCGCCGTCTTTTTCAGGATGCGGACGTGCTGCATCTGCGTTCCCGGGTTCCGGCCTGGGCCGGGTATCTGGCCTGGAAGAGTCTTCCGGAAAAGAAACGTCCCCTTCTGGTGACAACCTTTCATGGGGTCTATTCCGTCAATGCCTACAGTGCCATCATGACCCGTGGCGAGCGGGTGATTGCGGTATCCGAGAGCATAAAAAACCATATTCTGGAGAATTATGCCATGGATCCCGACCGGCTGGTCTGTATCCCAAGAGGCGCGGACAGCAGACGTTTTGACCCCGAAGCCCTTCTTCCCGGAACACGGGAGAATCTGCGCAGGGCCTGGGGATGTGACCCGGACACCCCGCTGATTCTGATGCCTGGCCGTTTTTCCCGCATCAAGGGCCAGGATCTGCTGCTTGACGCCCTGGAAAGCGTGCAGCATCTTCCATGGAAGCTGATTTTTGTGGGGGATCCTGCGGAAAATCCCGATTATGCCCAAAGTCTTCAGTCCCAGGCGACCCCCTTCGGGAACCGGGTGATTTTTGCCGGGTACCGGAAGGACATGCCGGAACTTCTGGCAGCTTCGGATTTTTTGGTTTCTCCTTCCCGGAAACCCGAATCCTTTGGCCGTATTCTGGCTGAAGCAGGGATGATGGGAAAACCTGTGCTGGCCTCTGCCCATGGGGGCAGTCTTGAAATTGTGGTGGAAGGGGAAACAGGGCTCTTTTTTATACCGGAGGACAGACAGGATCTTGCGGCAAAGCTCCGGATACTTCTGGAAAACCCGGAGCTGCGGCAGCGTATGGGCCTCATGGGACGACACCGTATGCTGACCCATTTCACCACAGAGGTGATGTGTGAAAGAACCCTGGAACTTTACAGGGCGCATTGCAGGTGATGGAAGAAGGTGGATGGATGCCCTGATTTCTGAAGCCTTGTCAGGTGTGAACTTTTCCCGAAGAGGTACTCATCAAGGCCAGAAAATCCGTGAAATTTTTTGTTTTCAAGGCCCGTTCCAGCATATTTTCCCTGCGAAAAATTCCTGCTATTTCCGAAGCAATGGAAAGCTGTGCGCCAGGATCCGAAGCAGGGGTCAGGATCAGAAAAAGGATATGGGCGAGTTTGTCGTCCGGTGCATCAAAGTCTATGCCTCCAGAGGAAATTCCCACCACAACGAGGCTCTGCTTCAGGCCCTCAATACGGGCATGGGGAATGGCAATTCCCTTGCCGATCCCCGTACTGAGAGCCTCTTCCCTTTCCCATACCGCAGCTTCCAGAAGAAGGGCATCCAGCCCCTGGCTCTGGGAGAGGGGTAAAAGCATTTCACGTATGGCCATTCTGCGATCTGTCGCGCTCAGACTCTGAAGAAAAAAACGGGAAATCAGCATATCGGGCAGGCGGATTCTGTGGGGATACTGGAGGATGCCGCGGATCATGGGCCCGCTGATCATGGAGGTGAGCATGGCCATGATCACCAGAGCGACAAAGAGACGCTCTTCAATGATACCGGCATTCAGGGCCAGTACGCCGACAATGATTCCCATGGCTCCGACGGAAACCATGGCAGAGCCTACAGCCCAGGATTCTCTGGGAGGCATCCCCCCCCATCGGGCCCCGATGTAGCCCCCTGTGATTTTGCAGCAGCAGGCCAGGCTCAGCACGATGAGAACCAGTTTCAGATCAAAATGGGCCAGAAAGTTGACCTTGAGACCAATGCTGGCAAAAAATACCGGTGCAAAAATATAGGAAACAAAGTGGTCGATGGTAAAGCGGGTACGTTCCCGCAGGTGAGCGGAGTCTCCTAAAGCGGCTCCCACCAGAAAGGCACCGAACATGGCATGGATTCCGATCCATTCACTGAAGGCGGCTCCCAGCAGGGCAAGTACCAGGGCAAAACTCAGTTCCCCACCGGGCCACCGGGTATAGGCCTGTACAAAGGGAAGCATTCTGTGAATGAGGGTTCGGCCCAGGGTCAGCATGGTGATGGAGAAGGTGAGGGTCATGAAGATGGTCATGGCGATGGATGCGGTCCGCAGGGTGGTGGTGTCCAGCAGTCCCAGGATAATGGCAAAGATCATCCAGCCCACAAGATCATTGAAAATGGCGGCACTGACCACAATCATGCCGAGATCGCTGCGGTAAAGATCCATGTCCATCAAAGTCTTGGCAATGATGGGCAGGGCGGAAATGGAAATTCCGATGGCAAAAAAGAGACCGAAAACAAGGAAAGAGGCCCCTTCTTCGCACCCCAGCGTTCCAGGCAGTAACCACGCAGCGGCAAAACCCAGCACAAAGGGGATGCAGAGGCTCATGATTCCTACACGGATGCCCGTACTGCCCTGTTTCCATATGGTGGACAGATCCACCTCAATCCCCGCGACCATGAGAAAAAGGATGATGGCCAGGGTCGCAATGGTGTCCAGGGCGATGGCATTGGGACCTGTGGGAGGAAAGAGAAGAAGGCTGAGTTCCGGTGCAAGGGAACCCAGTATGGTCGGCCCCAGCAGCACACCGGCCAGCAGTTCCCCCAGAACCGCAGGCTGGCGGAAACGCTGGGCCAGTTCTCCCAGAATTCTGGCTGCGGCCAGAAGTGTTCCCAGGGAAAGCAGCATAACGAGAACATTGTGGGCGGAGAGGGTTTCCATGGCATTTTTTCCTGGCAAGAGGCGTCAATAGGGCATGGCATGTGGGAAACCGTTACCGGTTGCAGGGCATGAGAACTTTAAAGGTGAAACCGGCTGTCTGTCTGGACCCCTGATTACAGAAACCTGAGGTGGATCTTAGAACAAAAGCACAGACAGTTCAGCTTTTTTTTGTTGCAAAGCAAAATTTTTTTTGCGTTTTGTCTGAGAGCCAAAAAAGGTCGGGCAGGACAGAGGGGCTTCAGTTCTTTAGTGCAGTATTTTCCCCAACCCCAGACGGAGCCCCAGTCCGACAAGAAGTCCGCCACTGACGCCTTCCATCCAGCGCGTGCAGGCGGGATTCTGAAAAAAACGGCGGAGGTGATGCAGCCCATGGGCCACAAGGCAAAGCCAGGAAAGGGCCATGATAAAATGCAGGCCTGCCAGAAAGAGGGACTGACTGAGGACGGGATCTTCGGAGCGGATGAACTGGGGCAGGAAGGCCATGTAAAAGACCCCGGTTTTGGGATTGAGAACATTGGACAGAAATCCTTCCTGAAAGGCCTTCAGCGGAGGGGCGAAAGCAACACTCTGTTTTTTTTCAGAACGGATGGGGGGGGAAATATTTTCTTTTTTCAGGGCGGTGCACAGGCTTTTCAGCCCAAGCCAGATGAGATAGAGGGCACCCAGGGTTTTCAGCAGGAAAAAAGCGTTGGCCGAACGCAGGAGAATGAGGGAAATGCCACAGGCCGAAAGTCCTGCATGGACAAAAAGGCCGCAGCAGACTCCCAGAGAGGTGACGTCTCCCTCCCGCCAGCCTCCCCTGAGGGTGTTGCGGATGACAAGGAGGGTATCCGCTCCGGGAGCCAGGGTGAGGAGGAGCAGAGCAAACAGACAGGTGAGAAGGGATGTGTCAGCCATGACTTTTTCCGTAAAAAGAAATTTGATTATCCCCCTGACTCAGCCATGCAGTTGCAGATTTTGCTGATGCAGCATTGATCCCATCGTTTCCACGCTGGAGCATGGGAACGATCACTGAAGCAGGATGGTAATCCGTAAAAGACAAACTGCCGTGAGGCAGAAGATGGAGATACGCCCTGCACCTCAGTTTGTCCACATCCTCCCCTGCGGGAACCAGGCCGGATTCTGCCCGGATTCTGTAGGGGAGGAGTTTCTGCGTGTCTGTCCCCTGTTTGCGGATCTGTAAAATCAGGGCAGGGTTGCCAGTTTTTTGTAGTCTATGGAATTGGCATAGGCCATGAGGTCTTCCTTGGTGACATTGTTGCCTTCCAGGGTAACGAGGAAACGCTGGGAAACGGTGATGTTGATATCCCCGGAGAGATTCTGGGCATCATACTTGACAACGGCCTGCTGGCCTTTGATACGTTCCAGCTTGCCACCATCGCTCCCCATGAACATGGGGTTGCTCATCATGGCCATCATGCCCTGGAGTACGGGGGAGTCTGCGGCGATTTTGATCTGAACCCTTGGGAAATCGTATTCATCATCCTGTCCTGTTTTTTTTGCATAGTTGGCATTGGCACCGATACCGCCGCCAAACATGGAGCTGCTTACGGCCTGGGATTCCGTATTTTCACGGATCCATCCATCCAGGGGAGCAGGGAGAAGACCTTCCAGAACCCCGGCCTTTTTTTGGGAAATGAGCTGGCTTGCATAGTTCAGGCTGGATACGGCTTCGGAATAGCTGCCCTCTTTGTAGAAGTCCACAGCTTCCTTGATGCTGTCGAGCACATCGTCGGCTCTGGCCATCATGGGAACAGATGTGAAAAGCAGGACAAGACAGAACGCGACTACAGGCCCATAAACACATTTTTTCATGACCTTCTCCTTAAAAAATAAGCACCATTCCATCAAGCCGGTCTTTGGAACACGGCACACCAAAAAAGGGAAACTTGTCTGAAATACGTCAGAATATTTTTTTTGGCAATGGGTATCTCTCCGCTTCCCTAATGGAGTTTGTCATTCAGGGGCGGATGAAAGAAAAGGCTGAGCTGTTCCAGGACACCGGGCCAATGGCTTTTTAAGAGGGCGGGGCACTCAAAGAAGTATTCGCAGCACACAGCAAAGAATTCTCCTGGAGATTCGGCGGCATAGGCTGAGATGGCAAGGGGAAGATTTTTTTTGATCCGCTGGTGGATATCCTGCCAGGCAGCCTGAAAGGTCTGGGTCCAGACACGGGCATCCATGGAACGGTGCAGGGGAGGAAAGCCATTGGCTTCGCCATTTTCCATATCGAGGATATGGGCGATTTCGTGAATGACCACATTGTATCCACTTCCCTGGCCCGAAGCATGGACATCTTCCCAGGACAGAACGACGGGGCCGTTCTTCCAGGCTTCTCCGGCAAGAACATTTCTGTGCTGATGAACCAGACCGGAGGCGTCCTGCTCTTCACGGTTGGGGATGAATTCCGCCGGATAGAGGATGACGGAGGTCAGGGTATCCAGGTGGGACAGTCCCAGCGTCAGGACAGGCAGACAGGCCAGCGTGGCCACATAGACCCGCATGAAGGCATCCACTTCAAGACCGTGGATGCCCTCAAAATTTTTTTCATGACAGAAAAGGGAGGCCATATCCCGGAGTTTTGAGGCGGTATCCGGATCCATGGTGTCCAGTATGGGAAGATCCGTACGCACACTTTCCCAAAGATCCCGATCCATGCGCACCTTTTCCAGAATGCGTTTTCTGTGCCATTCCCGAATTTTTGTCCACATGGCCTTTCCTTTTTCCCCGGGAATCTGTTTTCAGGCGACCTGTCTTTGGGTTTTCCAGCGGTCATGTACCCAGAGCCACTGTTCCGGATACCGGAGAACCATTTGTTCAATGGCCTGGTTGTAACGCTGGGTGTTGATACGGATGTCCTCTTCCGGATTACCGGTACGGATCAGGGAAATTTCGGGATAAAAGATCATCTTGTAGCGATCCTGCTCCCTGGCGATGAGGGCGGGAACCACAGCGGCTTCCGTGGCAAGGGAGAGGAGGGCCGGGCCTTTGGAGGCGCAGGCATCGCGGCCCATGAAGTCAATGAAAACTCCGTTTCGGGTATTGGCGTTCTGATCAATGAAAATGGCAATACTTTCGCCTTCAGCCAGTTTGGCATGGATTTCCGGGATGGAGTTCCGCAGGGGGATCATGTTGGCTCCGAGACGTGTCCGGGCACGGAGGAAGAAGGCATCCAGGGGTTTGAAATCCATGACGCGGTAAATGGTGTTGTTGGCAAGGCGGATACGTTCCAGGCAGGCGGGCAGGATTTCCCAGGTGCCGATGTGGCCTGTAATGAGAATCATCCCCTTTCTTTTTCGGTAGGCCGTACTGAAGTTGTCCATGCCTTCGATATCCAGGTACTGGTAGATGTTCCGGGCATCCAGGTGCAGCCCCCAGCCGATGTCAAAGAACATGCGGCCCCAGTGCTGGAAGGTGTGCAGCACCATGGTTCGGATTTCTTTTTCGGATTTTTCCGGAAAAACCATGGCAAGGTTTCTGTGAGCCAGACTGCGGTGCCTTTTGTCCAGCTTGTACCAGATGCGGCCAATGGCATCCGCCATTCCAAAACGCCAGGATTTTGGGAATCCTCCCAGAATCCACATAAGACCATAGATCAGGTGGTAGATGAGTTTTTCCTGAAAATTCATGGGAAATCCTTTTTTCATGGGAATGGAAACAGGTGCTTTTTTTATGGGTCTTCCCCGGGAAAGACCGGATACAGGGAGGTCTGTATCATTTAAAACCCCTCAGGCACGCACATTTTTTGCTTATCATGAAGAAAGCCTTGCCACAATGACGAGGGGGCCATCCATATAATTTCTTTCGGACAGGGCTTTCTGGAGCTGCTCCGGTGTCCGGACTTCCATGGCCGGAACGCCCAGGCTTTCCGCAAGGCCCATCCAGCCGATACCGGGATTTTTCAGGGTTGTGAGACTGGCTGCCATGGGGCCATGTGCCATACCGGCACGGGCCATTTCAATGTCCAGAATATTGTAGCCGCCATTTTCACAGAGGATGGTGGTGATGGGCAGTTTTTCTCGGGCCTGGGTCCAGAGTGCCTGAAAGGTGTACATGGCGCTGCCGTCGGCCTGAAGCCCGATGACGGGGCGATCCGGGCAGGCCATGGCCGCACCGATGGCACAGGGAAGGCCAAAACCGATGGCGCCTCCGGTAATGGAGAGGGCCGTATGTCTGGGAGCACCTGAGGCATAAAAATTATAGAAGAATCCCGAACTGATGCCCTCATCCACCACAATGGCATTTTCAGGCTGGCTGGCTGCAAGGAGAAGTCCCAGAGAAACCATATCCAGTTTGTCCCCCGGTTCTGCACCTTTGAGGGGGGAATGGGGCAGGAGGATGTCTTCCCTTGGGGCTTCCAGGATTTTTTGCAGCATTTCCAGGGCAAAAACCGGGTCTTCTCCGGAATCGGAAAGAAAAATCCGTTTCTGATCCGCTTGCAGGATTTCTCCGGGGATGCCGGGATAACCGAAAAAGGCTACGGGCGCAGGGGTGTCCGCCAGGAGAAAGGTGTCAAAATTCCTGAGCCTTTCAATGGCCGCTTCAGGAAAATAGGGAATACGTTCCGGTGCGGGCAGGTTCTGCCCCCTTTCCAGCCGGGAGGGAAAGGTTTCCATGAAAAGACTGGCCCCGGTTTTGGCACAGATGGCTGCCGCTGCCAGAAGGCCCCGCGCACTGAGTGCCCTGCCTCCCAGAATGAGGGCGGGCTTTGCCGCCTTGTTCAGGCAGCTTGCCACATTTTCGAGAAGGCTGGTGTGGGTGCGGGCAGGGGAAGGGGAGGAGAGGGAAATCTGGGTTCCGGTCATCTCCATGGCCTGTACATCGTGGGGCAGGACAAGGCTTGCGATCTGACCGGAAAGGGCTGCTTCCCAGGCATCTGTGGCATCCTGGGCCAGGGTTTCCGGGCTGTGGACATGGCGTACCCATCCGGGGAGGGAGGCGGCCAGATCTTCAATGGGCATGGTGAGGGGGGCATTGGCTCCCCTGTGCCAGGTGGCATGATCGCCGATAAGATTGATGACAGGGCTTTTGGCCCGTCTGGCGTTGTGGAGGTTGGCAATGCCGTTGGCAAATCCCGGCCCCAGATGGAGAAGGGTCAGACCGGGTTTTCCGGACATACGGGAAAAGCCGTCCGCAGCGCCCGTGGCCACCCCTTCAAAGAGGCAGAGTACGGGCCGCATCCCCTGGGATTTGTCAAAGGCTGCCACAAGGGGCATTTCCGTGGTGCCGGGATTGGCGTAGCAAAGGCTTGTGCCTGCTTTTGAAAAACTTTGCAGCAGAAATTCCGAAACATTCATGGATTGTTTTCCCCATTTTTTGAACTGTATCTTTTGGCTTCCGAGCTTAGACTATTTTCTTTATCACAGTCATGCAGCTTCATGCTGTTTGCAGCTTTGATAAAGTTTTGTCGGTGACAGTTCCAGGCCGTGGGGCCAGCTGAGTGCTCCAGAATCTATGAAAAACCGTTGAAAAAAAATAAGATCTTTTAACGGCTCCAATAAGGAACCCTTTTTTTGAATAAGGGTTTTTCCATCAAAAAGACCTTTCACACCATCGGAAAAAGAGAGTTCTATCTGATAGTCGCCAATATATTTTGCTTCTGTAATTTTAATCATCATAGTCAGCTCCTTGTATGCGTTCCAAGGGTTCAAAACGCTGCGCCCTCTCCCAGTTATCCAGCAGTTCGTTCTGATGTGTAAGGCACCAATCTTTAACGATTTTTGCGGCTTTTTTGGGAAGATCGCCATTGATGATCATTCCGGTTCTGATTTCTACCAGGGCTTCAAAGCCCTGATAGGCTGCATGGATGTGGGGAGGCGGGTGATCATCGTGCCTCATCCTGATAATAATACCGAAAAAGATTGATAAAACAGGCATTTTAAAATCTCTGTTAATATTATGGATATTTAGAAGACGATTCCTGATGATTTTCCAAAAGCGCGGGATAGTCATGTCAGCATACAAAAGCCCTCAGGCGCAGAACATGGGCGCGATGCAGATACGATCCCGGCCTTCTTCCTTGGCCTGATAGAGGGCCTTGTCTGCGGCCTGGAGAAGTTCTTCCGCAGAAACTCCAAGACAGGAGCAGGCCATGCCGATGCTGCACGTCACCGTAAAGTTTTCCCCCTTGGCCTGAAAGGGGATGTTTTTCAGATTCAGGCGGATTTCTTCCATCAGAGCTTCTGCCTTTTCCGTTCCGCATCCCGGCAGTACGGCCATGAATTCCTCACCGCCGTAGCGGCCAATGCTGTCACTTCGCCTCAGCCTGCGGGTTAAAAGATGGGCCAGGGCTTTGATCACCCGGTCTCCCGTGCTGTGCCCCCAGGTGTCATTCACCCTTTTGAAGTGATCGAGATCCAGCATGATGACACAGAGGGAGGAGCCATCCCGGTTGCAGCGGCTCATCTCCACTTCCAGGGCTTCCTTGATGCGGATGTGCTTTAAAAGGCCTGTGAGGCTGTCTTTGGCCATGAGTTCGGAAAGCCTGCGGGCCCTGGAGACATGGGCGGAAACCGTGGCTGCAAGGTAGGCATCCTCCACGGGTTTGGTGATGAAATCATCCCCTCCGCTTTCCAGTGCCCGGATCTGGGCGTTCATGTCCTTTTCTCCGGAAATATAGAGGATGGGAATGCCCACCCACTCTTCCTCCATGCGGATAATGTTGGCAAGCTCCGGCCCGGAACAGCCTTCCATGTGCACATCCATGAGAAGGATCTCAGGCCTTGCGGTGGAAAGCCTGTCCAGTACCTTTTCCGGCTGGGATTCCGTATGGACTTCCATGCCCGCAGCTTTCAGGACAAGGCGGAAGTGCTCCGCCAGCAGAAGATCGTCATCCACAATGAGCACCCGGTAGGGAACAGCTTCTTCTTTGCGGATGAGGTGTTCCAGACAGTCCACAATCTTAGGCACATCCAGGGGACGGGTGAAAAAGCCCTTGGCTCCGGCCCGTGCAGCGGCAAGGCGCAGGGAGAAATCCGCACTGTCGGCTATGGCGATGAGGGGGGGGGTGCCTTGAAAAAGGGATCGGATTTCCTCCCCCTCCCTGCTTCCATCCCCTTCCATGGCAAGGAGAACGGCGGCGGGTTCTTTGCCGGAAGCGTCTTCCCTCTCAAGGGAGAGGGTGCGCATGTATCTGGGAATGTAACCGAAATTTCTTAAGGAGAGTCCCAGCTCCTTTGCGGAACGGGTGTTGGCATCCAGAATGAGGACATGGGGGTCAGGGGAAGCTGTGCTTCCGGCAATGGGGGAAGGATTTTTCATGGGCGGGTCTGAAGTCTCCTCCTGTGGGATTATGGGGTGAACATCCTGGAGGGTGAGGGTCTGGATGGCGCTGAGAAGCTCCCCAGCGGGCGGGGTACACTGGGCAGAATGCAGCATGCGATCCCGCATTCCCTTCACCTGAATTTCCAGGATTTTTGCCTTTTTCCCCAGTTCGGGCATACCGAAAATTCCCGCCCCCCCTGCAATTTTATGCAGACCACTGATGAGCTTTTCCAGCAGTAGCGCAGCCTCCGGATTGAAGGGAAGGTCTGCGGCCAGGGCTTCCAGATCCTTCAGCTGGGTGACAAGCTTTTCCCGGTATCCCTGACGCAGAAGCTCCATTTCCCTGGCAAAAAGGGCCTGATCTTCATGGTTCATGACATCGCTCCCAGAGGGTACGCAATTCTTCCGCAAGGGTCATGGGGTCAAAGGGCTTGGCAATGACGGATACGGCTCCAAGGTCTTTGTAATGGGCCACCTCATGGGTCTGTACCTTGGCGGTCATGAAAACCGCGGGGACCTCCTTCAGGGTTTCCTGTTCCCGCAGGCGGATCAGGGTGGACGGCCCGTCCATGCCGGGCATCATGACATCGAGAAGAATGAGCTGGGGCCTGAAGGCCGCCATGCCGTCCAGGGCCTCCTGGCCCGAGGAGAACAGGGCTACGGTAAAACCGCCCACCAGCTCCAGGGCCAGACGGGCCACTTCCTGGATGTCCGGTTCATCTTCCACATAGGCAATGCGTTTCAAAGCCGTCATACCGGGGTCTCCGTTCTTTCTTTCACAAGGGGAAGGGAGACGTAAAATGTGGCTCCCTCGCCTTCCGTGGATTCAAATCCGATTTCGCCCCCCAAATGTGCCACAATCTCCCGGCTGATGGCAAGACCAAGACCCGTTCCACCCTTCTGTCTTTCGTCCGAGGCATCGGCCTGGGTAAATTTTTCAAAGATTTTAGACCGGAAATCTTCCGGGATACCCGGCCCCTCATCCTTTACGGAAATCCGCACCCGCTCATCCTCTTCGGTCTGAACAAAGACTTCCACCTTTTTGCCTTCCGGGGAAAATTTGGCCGCATTGGACAGGAAGTTGGCCAGCACCTGCTGGAGCCTCAGCGTATCGGTACGGACCTGAACATCCTCCCTGTCTGCGTGGAGTACAAAGGAAACCCCATGTTTTTCCCCATAGCTCTGGTTGTCTTCCAGGGATTTTTTCACCAGGGGCAGCAGGGGCTGGGTCTGGAGATCAAAGTGTATTTCCCCTGCAATGAGCTTTTCCATGTCAAGGAGATCGTTGATGAGCAGGGTGAGTTTGGTGGTGTTGCTGAGGGCAATGCTCAACAGGCGCTGCACAGGGTCGGGCAGTGCCCCCAGGGCGCCGCCCGTAACCAGGCCCAAGGCTCCCCGGATGGAGGTGAGGGGAGTTCGGAGTTCATGGCTCACCGTGGAGACAAAGGCATCTTTCATGTTTTCCATGCGCTTTCTTTCCGTGATATCCCGCAGAATCCCGATAAAAAGCAGGGAATTTTTTCTTTCCAGAACGGATACGGCAAGATCCAGGGGAAAGGTTTCCCCGTTTTTGCGTTTTCCCGAAACCTCCCGGCCAATGCCGATCACCTTTGGAATCCGGGTGTTCCGGTAGCGGGCGAGGTAGCCGTCGTGTTCGCTGTGGTAGGGTTCGGGCATGAGCATTTTGATGTTGTGGTGGATCACCTCATCGGCCTCATACCCGAAAATTTTTGTGGCAGCTTTGTTGAAGGAAGCCACGTTGCCGAAACTGTCCATGGTGATAATGGCGTCCAGGGCATTGTCCAGGATGGCCTGGGTGTGCCGGGCGTTTTCCCGTAAGGTCTCTTCGGCATTTTTTCTTTCGTGGATCTCATGGGTGAGATCCTGCATATGGCGGCGTAAGGACGTATCCATGTGAAGAAAGGCCAGGGCCAGTTCCCGGATTTCGCGGGGGGCTTTTTTCAGGCTGAAGGGTTCAGGTTCCTTTCCTTCCGCAAGGTGGGCTGCGGAGTCATGGAGCTTCAGAATGGGGCGGGATATTTTTTCCGTGAGGGTCAGTGTGAAGAGAAGGGCAGCAAAAAACACGATACAGACGAAGACAAAGGTGGTCTTACGGGCCTTTTCAATTTCTTCCATGAAGTCCTTTTCCGGAAGCACCACGCAGATGAGCCAGTCGATGCCAAAGGCATCCTTTAAGGGCGTGAAGGAAAGGTACAGTTTTTCCCTTTCCAGGGTGAAGCTCATCTTCAGGCCTTCATCCGGGATATTCCGAAAGCCTTCCGTTCTGTCACTGACAAAGCGGGCGATGGCCCGGGTCACGGGACAGGGGCTGTGGATGGCTGCCACCCTCTGGGGCACCTTGTTTTCATCATAGAAGAGATCATTTTCATGATGGGAGGAGGCGATCATGCGTCCGGAGCGCTCCATGATAAAGGCATGGCCCTTTTTCCCGATGTGAAGGTCTTTCAGAAAGGCATGAATGTGGGAGAGAAAAAGATCCACGGCCACAACCCCTAAAAATTGATTCTCATGGGCCCAGACGGGTCTGCTGGCGGAAATGGCCATCTGTTCCGTTTTAAAAAGAAAATAGATGTCACTCCATGTGGCTTTGCCCGTATTTTCGGCCTTGGTGTACCAGGGCCGTATGCGGCTGTCGAATCCGGGCAGGCGGAGCAGGACAGCTCCCCGCTGTCTGTCTTCTGCCATGGCAAATTTGGTGAAGGGGCCTGCCTGAAAATGATCTGTGGCAATGAAATATCTTCCGTCGCCCTCATGCTCCCTGCCGCTGTTGGCAAGGCCACCTTCCGTATTGCCGAAATAGATGCTGCTCACTTCGGGAAATTCCTGAACCTGACTGGCAAAATGTCTTTCCAGTATTCTCTGGTTTTCCGGAGGCAGCAGGCCGTCCATGAGAAGGGAGGCGTTGGAAGCATTGATGCGCTGGGGCAGAGAGAGAAAATGGCGCAGATGGGTGGAGATTCGTGTGGAGAGTTCCGCCTGGAGCTGTTTTGCGGCCTTTTCAACGGATGCGCTGGCCCCGAAATGGTAGATGGGCCATGCACCTGCAATGGTAAGGCCCGTGAGCAGCAGCAGGGGGATAAGAAGGGTGACACGCAGGGAAAAGCCCTCAGCTCTCATGGGAAGACTCCGGATTTTTCAGGATGGCTTTCAGGGTTTCGAGAATGTCCGTGTTGCTGACCTTGCCCTTGGTCAGGACAGCTTCCACGGCCTGGGACTGGCTGTGCCCCGGTTCAGAAGAAGAGAGCAGAACCACGGGCGGAACGGGCTGAAGCGTTTTCAGGAGGGGAAGCAGCTCCCATCCGGAACCATCGGGCAGGGCAATATCCAGGATGATGAGGGTATAGGACTGCTGGCCCAGTTTTTCCCTGGCTTGGGCAAGACTTGGGGCCAGGTCAAAGACGGCCAGATCCTCACCGATGGTGGCAAGGATCTGGGCAAGATCCGGGTCGTCTTCCACATGGAGGATACGGGGTTTGATCCCCTTATGTTGCCGGATGGCCTTTTCCACAATTTTCAGAAGCTTTTCCGGATCAAAGGGTTTTTCCAGCCAGTCGATGGTGTTGAAGGCCCCGCGCAGCACAAGGCGTCCCTCTTCCACGGAGGCGGATATGCCCACAATGGGGATGGCGCGGGTTTCAGGGTCGGAGCGGAGCTGGCGGATCAGATCCAGGCCCTTTCCGTCGGGAAGGAGAAGATCCTGGATGAGGGCTGCATAAGAGCCCTTCTTCAGTTCTTTTCTGATTTCTGTGTGATCCGTGACCCGATGGACGGCATAGCCCGCTCTTTCCAGGAAATCCTGGAGCAGGAGGGCCACATCCCTGTCCTCTTCGGCCACAAGGAGACGGGGTTTTTTTGTCGGTTCCTCTTTCTGCAAAGACAGGCGTATCGCTTCATTTCTGTCCATCAAAGGGAAGGATGAGAAAAGGGTTTCCGGAGGCAGGCAGTCCATGGGTGCTTCTTTTTCCGTAAGAAGGGGAAGGTCAAAATAAAAAATACTGCCCTTTCCTTCTTCGGAGGTAAAGTCGATGCAGCCCTTCATGGTTTCCACCAGAGCCTTGGAGATGGCAAGACCAAGCCCCGTACCTTCCCTGCTGCGTCTGTCCGTGGCATCAAGCTGGCTGAATTTTTCAAAAATTCTGGGCCGGAATTTTTCCGGAATGCCTTCTCCCCGGTCTTCAACGGCAAGGCGCACCCTGAGGCCGTCCGGATGGCTGATCTGGATCCGTACCTCTTCGCCTTTGGGGGAAAATTTGATGGCATTGGAGAGGAGGTTGGCCAGTACCTGAAGAAGACGCTGGGGATCCACATACACAGGGATGGGGTTCGGAGGGCCTTCCAGTCTCAGGGTGACCCCGAATTTTTCCGCATAGGCGGTATTCTCTTCGAGGGACTTTTTCACAAGGAGGAGAAGATCCACTTCCGAAAAATCAAAACGCAGCTTGCCGGCACTCAGTTTTTCCATGTCCAGAAGATCGTTGATGAGCATGGACAGGCGACGGCAGTTGCTGTGGGCAATTTTAAGAATGCCTTCGGCCTTTTCGGGAAGCGTTCCCAGGGCACCCCCCATGAGCAGGCCCAGGGCCCCGCTGATGGCGGTGAGCGGGGTGCGCAGCTCGTGGCTGACCGTGGAGACAAATTCGTTTTTCATCAGAAGGCTCTGCTTTTGTTCCGTGATGTCGCGGACATTGGCCATGATGCAGGTCAGCTCCCCCTTGCGTACCCGTGTGGCGCTGATCATCACATGGATGCTGTGGCCTTCGGGGTTGAGGATGCTGTATTCCACAGGCGCGCTGTCCGGAAGGCTGGAAACTTTCTTGAAGTGCTGCTCCAGGCTCTGTCTGTCCGTATCAAGCAGGGTGAGTACGGACTGATCCCTGAGGGAGGCATGGGGAAGTCCCAGAATTTCCGAAAGCCTTGGGTTGGATTCCAGAATATGGAAGGTTTCCGGATCGAGAAGGGCAATGCCGTCGGAAGACTGGAGAAACTGGCTTTTGAGAAAATCCCGTTCCTCCTTCAGCTCCTGAACCTTTTCCTCCCTCAGGGTGTGGAGGCGGTTGAAGGCCAGGCAGAGTTTTCCCACCTCATCCATGCGGACAAGGGGAAGGGGCTGGGCGGGCATCCGGCCTTCGGCCATGGCGTTGATGGTATCCGCCGCTTTTCTGAGGGGGAAAAGCTCTTTCCGGAGATACAAAAGAATGAGGAGGGAAATCAGCACCATGGTGGATGTGATCAGAAGGGAAATTTTAAAAATCAGGGAAGCCCCTTTCCCCAGGGTTCCCTCTGCCGGGAGCATCTGAATGACCTGCCAGCCCATTTTGTCGAGGGGGGCTGTGGCATAAAGCAGGGAGTCTCCCGTATGTTCGCGGATCTTTCCGGCAGAAGCACCGGAAAGAACGGCATCAAGAACGGCGGAAGCCCCTTTTTCGGGCAAAGGCTGCATGGCCATGGACGTGTCCGAGGCCGTGACCACAAGACCCAGTTTCGCATCAATAATCAGGGTTTTTCCCCTCTGTCCGAGGGTTTCCTCACTGATGTCCCTGAACAGGTTGTCTTCTGCAAGGAGGGTATTGCCGAAGAGAAAGCCGAGAACCTCGCCGGATCTGGAGAGGATGGGGACGGTGATGGTGCTTAAGGGGGTTTTTGTGACTTTTCCCATGTAGGGCCGTGTGAAGATGCTTTTTTTATTTGTCCTGGCTTCCTGCACATGGGACCTGTCATTGTAGCCTGTACCGATGCGGCCTGGTACAAAAATGCTTTCTGCGATGACCACGGCATTCTGATCCGCCACCACGATGCCGCCGTTGAAATATTCGAGGAGGCGAACGCGGGTGGAAAGAAGCCTTTCAATGTCCGGGGTGGCAAAGAGTTTCCCGCCATCATGGATATGGCGGGAAAAGCCTTCCAGAGTGCTGGCCCGGGTTCTGAGTTCGTTGTCCATGCGTCTTGCCACCATGTCCACCCGCTCCTCCTGCTGCTGCACGAGGCTTTTTTCCAATTCGTCCAGCAGAATCCTTGCCGTGAGAAGGGTCAGCAGCACCATGGCCGTAAAAAGGCTGCCCGCCGTAATGAAAAGGATTCTGCGGGTGAGGCTTGGGGAGGTTCGGAACCGGCGGCGTTGTGTTTGCATGGTCAGCACCTTGAAAAAAGATAGAGCAGGCACATCCCTAGAAAGGCGAATTAAGGATGGCCTGCGGTGTTGAATTTCTGATCAGGTGAAAAACGGAATCCCTTAACGGCTGATATGGCTGTCAATAATGCTCTGGAGTTCTCCGGAAGCCTGCATCCTGAGGATTTCTGCATTGAATTTTTTTACAAAGTCCTCCTTGAAGGGAAATTTCCCCTTATCCATGTCCGTGAAGCCAAGGTAGCCCTTTTCGGAAGAAACCAGGGCACCTTCCACAAAGGCTGCCCCCTTGTATTCTCCGCTTTTTTTCAATCTGTCCAGCTCAAAGAGCACGGAAAGTCTGTCGTTCATGTAGCAGTCAATGCGGTTTGCGCCAAGCTTGAGGATATTGGGACGGCTTCCCGTGGCCTCTTCAAGCCGGATCTTTCTTTCCTCCACGGCCTTCCAGAACGTGTCTCCCCCCAGCTTGAAGCCGAGGTTGAGACCGATGGTCAGGCCATAGTAGTCCTCAGGCCAGCGGTTTCCGGATTTGGGCAGGGTATCCTGGGTGCAGAAGACCACCACGCTTTCCTCCAGAATGGGAACGGAATAGGGCTTGATCCAGGGTCTGGCTGCGGGATGGTGGTAGGGAGGGAAGATGGCAAAGCCTTCTCCGGTTTCAATGAAGTTCAGGCCTCTGGCCCAGGGTACCAGTTCGATGGTGACGGCGTAGTCCGGCATTCTCGAAAAGGCTTTTCTGAGGATTTCCGTATAAATCCCCTTTGCCTCCTTGCCTTCAAGGTAGGCATAGGGAGGATAGTTGTGATCCCCGTACACGGTGACAGGGGTTTTGGCCCATACCGTTGTGGAGAGGAGAAGAAGGAATACGGTGAGAAAACGGAGTGTCTGCATGGCAATTCCTTTCATTTGAGGGAGGAAAACAGCCGTTCATTTGACCCATACAGCATTGAACCCATCGTTCCCACGCTCCAGCATGGGAACGATAGCTGAACTGATTAAGGGGGGGAATCAGAATAGTTTATGGGCTTATGAATTTTTATACCCGGAACCGTCCCACAAGATCGCTGAGGGAACTGCCCAGCCGGGCCAGTTCCGCAGCACTGGCCATGACCGCACCGCCTTCCTTTTTCAGGCTTTCGGTTTTGCTGTTCACTCCGGAAATGTCTTCGGAAATTTCGGAAGAAACGGAAGAAAGCTGGTTGACATTGCTGTTGACCTCCTGGGTACCTGCGGAGGCCTGGGAGATGTTGCCTGCAATCTCCCGCGTGGCCACACTCTGTTCTTCCACGGCTGTGGCAATGGTGGCGTTGATGTCGGAAATGTCGCCAATCACCCGTACCACCTCGGAAATGGCCTGGATGGTTTCCGCCGTAAGGTGCTGTACCCCTTCAATGCTTTTGCGGATTTCCTGGGTGGCGCTGCTGGTCTGGCGGGAAAGCTCCTTGATTTCTCCGGCCACAACGGCAAAGCCCTTGCCCGCATCGCCCGCCCGTGCCGCTTCAATGGTGGCGTTTAAGGCCAGAAGGTTGGTCTGTTCAGAAATTTCCGTGATGGTTTCGGTGACCGTCGAAATCTGACGGGCGGCTCCTTCCAGGGCCTTCATGCGTTCCGATACGGTTTTACCGGTCTGAACCGCTTTTTCCGAAATGCTCCGGGCCTTTTCCGAATGCAGGGCAATTTCCGTGATGGTGGAGGTCATTTCTTCCGTTGCGGTAGCCACCATATTGATGTTGGTGCTGGCCTCTTCCATGGCGGATGCCACAGCCTGGACGCTGATGCTCATTTCATGGGCCGCTGCTGCCACACGGCCTGCATTCTGGGCCGTGCCTTCGGTTTCTCCGGCCATACGTGTTGCGATGGTATTCAGTCCGGAAGAGGATTTTCCCAGAGCCTGGGCGTTGGTCTGAATCTGGGACACCATGGTCTGGAGCTTTTCCATGAAGGTATTGAAACGCAGACTGAGCAGGGCAATTTCATCCCTTCCGCTGACGGGCAGGCGGCTGGTCAGATCTCCTTCCCCTTCGGAAATTTCCTTGAGATTTTCGGCCACGTTCCGGATAGGCCGGACAATCATGCGTTCCGCAATGAGATAGACCACGGCAAAGAGCAGGAGGATGGAGATGCCGCCGATGCCCATGCTCACATTGCGAAGATGTCTGGAGCCTTCCAGCACCTTGTCCATGGAGACGGCCACGGCGAGGCTCCAGGGGGCATCACTTCTGCCAATCTGAATGGGGGCATAGACGGTGAAGCTTTTGCCTCCGAGCAGGGCGGAACGGCCATATTCCATGGTGCTGCGGCCTTCTTTGACGGCCCGGATGATGTCTTCTCCGATACCGAAATCACGCATGTGGGCACCAATGGCCTTTGCCATGGGGTGGGCCACGCCGATGCCTCCGTTGGATAAGAGAAAGCCATAGCTGTGTTCCTTGCCAAAGGGTGTGACCTGGGCGATGATGCTGGCCATGCGATCCATGGAAATGTCTGCGCCCGCAACCCCTACGGTTCTGCCATTGACCTTGATGGGCACACAGCCGGAAACCAGCATGGTTTTTTTGCCTGCAATCTCGTATTCCGTGGGAGGGGTGATGAATTCTTTACCGCTGCGGTAGGGTTTCCAGTACCATGTACCATTCGGATCATTTTCTCCGTAAGCACCGGTGATATCCAGTTCCGGAGCGCCGTTGCTCCTGTGCCAGTAGGGCATGAACTGGCCCTTGTCATCGCTGCCCGGTGTACTGATGAAGTTCTTGTCCTGACCGTCAAAGGCGTTCGGGTGCCACACGGCCCAGGCTCCCCAGTATTCCGGATTGTCTGCAAGAACCCCCCGCATGAGGCTCGCTACCATGGCGCGGGAAGGTTTTTCGCCGGAAGCCATGGCACTTCCCAGCATCTGGGCCATGGTGCGGGCTGCGTCCAGAGGCTCTTCCATTTTGGCCCGAACCTCTCCGCCGTGGCGGTGGGCCGCTTCCGCAGCCAGGGTTTCCGCATTCTGCTGTAGCTGCTCGGCAGCCATCTGTCCGATACTGAAGATGGTGATGGCAAAGGCCAGAAAGGCCACACTGCATACGGCAAGGAGCATTTTGGTTTTAAGGCGCATGTGGTTCAGCATGGGAAACCTCATCAGGGGAATAAATGTTGACGGTTCGGGTGGGGAATAAGGGAGCTGCATGGGGGATGGCTCCCTGTGGGGAAGATATTGTGTACTATAAAGCATGAAGCCCTTTTATAAAAACATTTTTTGTATGCGATCCATACGCTGGGGTTGGGAGGGTTTTTCCGGATACCGGAGTATCCGGAAAAACCTTCGGAGGAGGGAGAACGGTCATGTTGCTGGAGATGGGGCGCGGTATACGGAATGGGGAGTTCCCGGATACCGCAGAGGGAGAGAAGATCCGGAACCGTGCGGGAGAGAGCGCTCCGGATCTGGGAACCCATATCACCATGACTCTGTTGGGCAGGGATTGGAAAGGTGTTAAAAATTGATTGGAAATTTTTTTTCTGATTATCACCTTACCTCAGCCATGGTTTCCACGTGGGGGGATCAATGCTGCCGGGCGAAACGGTGCCGTTTTTTCTGGCCCTCAGGAGAAAGGTACATGGCCTGGTATTGAAGCTTTTTTTCGAAAGGCGTAAAGAGCGTCTGGGATTTTTGTTTTTTTACTGTTTTTTTGTTCTTTTTCCATGAAGCGTGGAGTGCTGAGGAGTCCTGATGCCGGATCTGAGTGTTTTTGAAGTGATGATGCTGCTGTGTTTTGGGTTTGCCTGGCCCGTTTCTATCTGGAAATCCTGGCATTCCAGAACCAACGGGGGAAAAAGCCCCGTTTTTCTCGTGATTGTCTGTGTGGGCTATGTGGCGGGGATTCTGCACAAGGTTTTTTATCAGTATGATGCCGTCATCTGGCTGTATGTGCTGAACGGTGGCATGGTGGTCTGTGATCTGCTGCTTTATGTCCGCAATGCCACCCTGATGCGCAGGGGCGGGCCGCCCTTCCACGACATGGGGGTCAGGGAAGGGCTGAAGGAGCAGGGGACACAGCCCTGAACCGCCATTTCCCCCTTTCCCTCCGGCTATGGATCAGCCCTTTCTCCATGAGCATACGCAGGGTGAGGAGTACCCAGCCTTCCGCGCTGATCCGTGTGACGGAAGGGGCTGAGGGATAGAGCTGCCGCAGCAGGGCATAAAAGGAGATTCCCCTGTCTCCCGCTTCACGGACGGCCTGGAGGACACGCAGGGTTCGTTTACGGGAATGGTTCAGGGCCGCTTCAAGGTGGCTTACGGGCTCTTCCACGGGGGAGCCGTGGGCAGGGAAGATCCGGTTCAGAGGGGACATGGACAGCAGTTTTTCGAGGCTGGCTTCATAGGCGTCGATGCTGCTGCGCGGGGGGCCCATCCAGGGAGTGATGCGGCGGAGGACATGATCTCCGGACAGGAGAAAACCTTCCGCCGGGCAGTACAGTCCCAGGTGGTCTTCCGCGTGTCCGGGCAGGGGAAAATGGTGCAGGATCCGGTTTCCCGCCCTGATCGTACCGGTTTCGGGAATCAGGAGATCCGGATCCGGTATCCAGTGCATGCCAAAAAGTTGGTTCTGCATCCATTCAAGAAAGGGCAGGATCAGGCGCAGCAGGGCAGGAGCCATGGGCCTGAGGGCTTCCGGCCCTTCCTGCCAGGCCCTGCGGTAGTGCTCGGCAGAGGCGATTTTTTCGGCCATCTGCGCTGTCAGGAGGATGCGTCCGCCGGTGAGGGTGCGCAGGCTGCGGGCACCGGCAAAATGATCTCCATGACCATGGCTGATGAGGATGTGGCGGATACGGCATGTCTCTCCCCGATGGGCCATGATGCTTTGGATTCTTTTCAGGTCTTCCGCAACCCGCCGGATATCCCACCTTGTACCATATCCCGCATCCCAGAGCAGTCCGTCTTCGCCCGCAAAGAGGTAGAGATTCACCGGCGGTTTCAGAAGAGGAATCCTGGATGCCAGCTGAATCCGGAAAAGATTTTTTTCCACTTCCTGAATCATGGGCGATCCCTTTCCATGAGTCTGTCAAAGGCTTCAGGTGTACATCGGCTTTCCACGGAAAGAAAGGTGCTGCCTTCCGGTGGCTGGAAGGACAGGGTTGTGGCATGCAGTCCCAGACGCATTTCCGGCCAGTTTTTTTCCAGAAAACGCAGGGCACGGGCAGGAGCATAGCGCCGGTCTCCCACCAGAGGATGACCGGACAGGGCCGCATGGCGGCGGATCTGATGGGTACGGCCCGTAAGGGGAAAACAGCGCAGCAGGGTATACCGGGCCGAGGATGCGGAGACGGCATAGCGGGTCTCACAATCGACGAGCGGTGCTGCCCCCTGGGGGTTCTGGCGGCCTTCTGCTTTGGTGGAAAGGGGCGTTTTCCAGAGTCCTTCCCGTTCCGGCATGGAACCATGCACCAGAGCAAGGTATTCTTTCTGGATCGTTTTTTCTTCAAACTGCTGGCTGAGACTGTGAAAAACCCCGGCATTCAGGGCCAGAAGCACAAGGCCGCTGGTTTCAGCATCCAGCCGGTGCACAGGGTGCACACCGAAATCCGGATCCCAGCCCTGAAAGGCATTCTCTGGCGCGGACTGGACAAGGGCCAGGGAAAGGGAGAGGAGATCCTTCCCGGGCTGGTTGTGCACACTCATGCCGCAGGGTTTTTCCATTACCAGCCATCCGACACCCGAAGCGGTGAGAAGGGGAGAACGGGTCATTTTTTTCCCCCCCTGCGGAGGACTGTGCTGACCATGGAAGAAAAGGTCTCCATGGGGCGGGTTTCGTATTTGTCCCGGTGGAGCAGCCTGTAGAATTTTCTGGGAAAACGCATATTGCTGAGGGCTACGGGGAAAAGTTTTCCCTGCTGAATTTCCGGCTCAATGGCATAGGGGGACATGCAGCTCAGGGTATCGGGATTTTGCAGTACTTTTTTGACGGATTCCGTGTGGTCAAACTCTAAAAACACATGGAGATGGACGGCCTGATCGCCAAGCCCCTGGAGAAAGGTATCCCGGGTGCCGGATCCCGGTTCCCGCAGCAGCCATCGGTGGCGGAGAAGGGAGTCCATGGTATAGGGACCTTTGCGGGCAAAGTCCTGATTGGAGGAGACCACAATCATTTCCTCTTCCCCGATCGGTGCGGACATGACCACAGCACTCTGTACTTCGCCTTCCACAAAGCCCATATCCAGTTTTCCATTTTCCACACTCTGGGTGATCTCACTTGAGTTGGCCGAGGTGGTGGTGATGGAGACATCGGGATACAGATCCCTGAAGCGGTAAAGAATATGGGGGAGCACGTAGTCGGCGATGGTGGCGGAGGCACCGATGTGCATATGCCCGCTCATGCGCTCTCCCTTGAAGAGACCGATGGTGTCATGGAACTGCTGCATGAGGGGAGCCAGCCGCTCGGAAAGTGCCCGGCCATTTTCATTGAGAACCAGACGGCGGTTCAGACGGTCAAAGAGGGGAACCCCCACCTCATTTTCCAGTTCCTTCAGGGCACTGGAGACGGCGGCCTGGGTAAGGTAGTGCTGTTCGGCTACTTTTCGGACATGGGGGGTGAGGGACAGGGCAAGGAAGAGTTCCAGTTGGCGAAAGGTCATGGGATCTCCGTAAGGTGTACCGTTTTGTTTTTTTCGGCCAGGCGGTATTTCAGGTGAAACAGGTTTACGGAGAAAACCAATAAAAAAATTTTATGAGTTTGTCCAGAATTATCAATTTGTTTTTTCATCTTTTGAACGCTATACCTTTTAAAAACGTATGGGGTTATCCGGAAATTTCCTCTGACACGAAGGGACTCCCTGAATTTTCCGGATATGCCCGCTTACGTGGCACACATCCCTACCTCCATCAGAAGCAATACCTTCCCCTTAAGGAAACGCCGGACAAAGTCCGGCGTTTCCTTTATGTGCTTTTACCGGATAGGAGGGGTTGAAACAGGGAGTTCAGAATAAAGACCACGACGCGTGTGCTTTCATCGGAATCTTCCGTGATTCTTTCCACAAGGCTGGCAAGTTCCATGAGGTGAATCATGGATGGCGTGCTGGTACCGCTTTCCAGAATTTTCCGTTTGGTTCTCCGGGCAATGGTCTGGGCCTTGTCCGTTTTATCCAGAATTTCCTGGGCGGCGGCCAGGGCTTTTTTCTTGTTTCTGGCCTGGGGTTTCTTCATCCAGAAACCTGCGGCCAGGGAGAGTTTTTCCAAGGCCTCCACCGTTTCACCCGCAGCATCCGCCAGAAGAAAGAGTTCCGTCTCCAGGGGATCCACAACGGCGTCCTCCCGCACAAGTACCCATTCCAGCACCTTTTCCATGTGCAGGGCAATGCGGCCATGGGCACGGATATACAGGTGACAGAGGGTGGGCCGGATGGTGAGTCTGCGGAAAAATCGGGGTTTCAGTACCCCATCCCCTTCCAGGCGCTGAATTTCCTGGCGCAGGCGGAACACATCATTCTTAAAGGGAAGAGCCATTTCCATTTTTTTGGAGATGATACATTCCATGGCCTGCTGAAAGGCAAAGGCGCATTCCCTGAGAAGGGCTGTCAGGTGGCGTGTCTGGCTGAAGGGGTTTTCGATGAAAAAATTCATTCCGGGAAAGTGCATGGTGCTGTCCAGTTTTGGGGTATTCTGTAGGGCTGAAAGGGGGCTTGAAAAAAAGATGCGCTCCCTTTTCTCCTGTAGAATGCAGGCAATACCACCATTGGCGGACAGGAATCAAGTCCGGTGTCAGCAATGGATGACCATTGGATGACCATTCGCATTGACAGCAGGGGGATGTCGTGTATAAAAACCCCGATTGACAGACGCGGTTTTGGAAAGCCGTACCTTATACAGGGGAGAAGGTATCTGTCTGTTTTTTTGGAGGGGGAATCCGGCACGTTGACGGGAAAAAACCTGATCTGACGCCTGGAAGGGTGGACGTGCGTCCGCATGCAGGCAGGAAAACAGGGGCGAGAGGGAGATAATAATGCATGATATCAACTGGATAACCTTTACTTTTCAGCTTCTCGGCGGACTGGGACTTTTTTTGCTGGGTATGCGCATGATGTCCGATGGTCTGCAAAAATCCGCCGGAGATTCTTTACGCAGCATTCTGGAAAAGCTCACTTCCAACCGGGTGATCGGAGCCATGGTCGGGATTGTGGTGACGGCTATGATCCAGAGCAGTTCCGCCACAACGGTGATGGTGGTAGGTTTTGTGAATGCGGGGCTGATGAACCTCACCCAGGCCCTGAGTGTGGTGCTCGGCGCCAATGTGGGCACAACGGTGACGGCCCAGCTTATTGCTTTCAAAATTTCAGCAGTCGCACTCCCCGCCATTGGCGTGGGAGTTTTTTTACGTCTTTTTTCACGGGTTCCCAAATTGCAGTACTGGGGAGAGGTCATTGTCGGTTTTGGTCTGCTCTTCCTTGGCCTTGAAGTTATGACCAAGAGCTTTGTTCCCCTGCGTCAGAGTCCCATGTTCCGGGAGGCCTTTGTTTACTTTTCCGTGAATCCCGTTGCTGCCGCTTTTGCGGGTGCCATCCTCACCATGCTGGTACAGAGCAGCTCCGCCACCATGGGGATCACCATCGCTCTGGCGAGTACGGGACTCATTGATTTTTATGCTGCTTCCGCCTTTGTGCTGGGGGAAAATATCGGAACCACCATCACTGCCAATATTGCGGCCATTGGTGCCAACAAAACCGCCAAACGGGCGGCTCTGGGACACTTTCTCTTTAACGCCATTGGTGTGGCGTACATGCTGGTTCTCCTGACCTATTTCACGGAGTTTGTGGATGCCATCACACCCGGAGAAGCCAATTTTGTCAATGCGGATGGCTTCCATCCCTATGTGGCCCGCCACATCGCCAACGTGCACACCCTTTTCAATGTCATCAATATTCTGGTTTTCCTGCCCATGATCGGTTTTCTAGCCCTGCTCTGCGAACGCCTCATTCCGGGTGTGGATGCCCCGGATATCCGTACCACGGTTCTTGACGACAGCCTGATTGAAACGCCGGACATGGCTGTGCGTCAGGCACGCAAAGAGGTGGAGCGCATGAGCCGCACTGCGCTGGAAATGCTGATGCTGGCGAAAAAGGCTTTTTTTGAGCGGGATCTCAAGATCATCAACCGGATCTATGAGCTGGAAAGCAAGGTGGATCGCATGGAAAAGGAAATTGGTACCTACCTTGTCAAGCTTTACCAGACGCCCATGACGGAAAGAAATTCAAGATATATCAACAGTATGATGCATGTGCTGCACGATATTGAAAAAATAGGGGATTACAGCGAGTCCATTGCCCGGTACGCGGAAAAGATGATTCAGGAAAAGATGACTTTTTCCGATGGGGCCCGGGAAGAAATGGCTGAAATCTTTGATGTGGCCATCCGTTTCTGTACCCATGTGTTTGATGGCTACAATACGGGAAAATATGGCATCTGGGTGGATACGGCGGATGAGAATCTGCTCGACCAGATGAAAATCCAGTTCAAGAACAATCACATGGATCGTCTCAGTTCCGGAGTGTGCAGTGTGACCATGGGGATGCTTTTTGTGGATATTCTGAACAAACTGGAAAAGGTGGGAGACAACGCCTTTAACATTGCCCAGGTGCTGGTGCAGCGGGAACTGGGGTAAGGAAGACCAGGGATCTGCCCCGGATGGGGTGGAGACAGGGAAACGGCTGAATTGCCAGAAGAACAGGCGGTTCTCCCCTGCTACGGGGAGACCGCCTGTCGTGTTTCTGGCGCTGATCACATCACGGGATTTTCCACAGGATTTTCAGGAACGCTGAATGGTCACCTTCTGGATGACAACGGGTTCCAGGGGTTTGTCCTGGCTGTTTGTTTTGACCTTGCCGATGGTCTGCACCACATCCAGACCCTTGGTGACCATGCCGAAAACCGTATGACGGTTGTTCAGGTGGGGAGTGGGAGCCAGGGTGATGAAAAACTGGCTGCCGTTGGTACCGGGGCCGGCATTGGCCATGGAAAGGATGCCGGGGGCATTGTGCTTGAGATCCTTGTGAAACTCATCTTTGAAGCGGTAGCCGGGATCTCCCGTGCCTGTTCCCATGGGGCAGCCGCCCTGGATCATGAAATCATCAATGATCCGGTGGAAGATGAGACCATCGTAAAAATTCCCCTGACGCAGGGTACGCTGCCGACCTTCGGCAAGATTGACAAAGTTCCACACCGTTTCCGGTGCTTCCTTGACAAAAAGCTGGATTTCAAAATTTCCCATGCTGGTTTCAAAAAGGGCGGTGAGACCGGCAACATCTTCTTTGTAGTCGGATTTTTTCAGCATTGTTTCTCCTTGATGGAAGGATGGGTTCGCAGAATGCCGATGGAATCGGCTTTTCGTTTCAAGGCCTTGTAGCAGTTCGTCATGAAGCTGAAAAGAAAAAAAGCTCCCCGGAATCCGGGGAGCTGTGGGAACCGGCGTGAAAGGCCCAGACAGAAGGACGCCGGAGTCTGAGCCTTTCAGGGAGTCCTTTTTCAGGGGTTCATGTGGTAGGCATCCACAAGGCTGTAGATTTCATTTTCGATGATGCGCTTGTAACGCTCCAGATTCACAACAGGTTTTCTGTACATTTTGGTGCACAGTTCCTGCTGTTTGTCGCTGGTGGCCTGCTTCATGGCCAGGTTCATGGCATAGGTGGACATATCCCGTACAAAGACGTCAAAGAGGGAGTCCAGGGTGTCATCCGAGAGACCTTCAATCTTTGCGGACTCACAGATGAGCTGGGCGTAGGGCACCACGGAAAAACATTCGCCCAGGGCATAGAGGAAGTCGAAGTTCTTCATCTGCTCCATGAGATCCATGCCGGAACCCATGAGGAATTCCTTGAAGGCTTCGATCTGCTCCATGAAGACGGCCACGTTGGGCAGGTGGGAGAGAGCCTTGAAGGTGGGCATGTAGTCGTGGAACTGAATCTTGCCGTAGCCCTTGGTGGGTCCCTGGTTGAAGAGGAAGTCGTCGTTCTGACCACCATTCATACGGGGCACTTCGGGGTAGGCCTTGGGGTTGAAGATGTAGTTGGGGATGAGCTTGGCGATGAGGGCCATGTTCACATGCTTGGTACCTTCAAGCTTGGGCATACCCTTGATTTCCACGGCGGCCTGCTCAAAGAACATGTCCTTTTCAAAGCCGCGGGCTGCCAGAATGTCCCAGAGCAGTTCCATGACCAGCTCACCCTGGGTGGCCACCTTCATTTTCATGAGGGGGTTGAAGAGGAGGTAGCGGCGGTCTTCGGCATTGGCGGCCCGCAGATAGTCCGTGGCCCGCAGACCAAAGAGTTTCATGCCCACGATGCGGCACCAGGAGTCAAAGAAGAGCTGCTGGATGTGGGCGAAATCCGTAACATACTTGCCAAAAAGGTTGCGCTTGGCGGCATGGTTCAGGGTCTCGTAGAGGGAGTGCTCACAAAGGCCGATGGAGGCGGAGCCGATGTTGAACTTACAGATGTTGATGGTGTTCAGCATGTCATCCCAGGCTTTCTGGCCACGGGAGAGGATTTCGGCTTCCGTGATGGGATAGTCATGGAGGGCGAATTCCGCCACATACATCTGGTTCTGGGCAATGACGTTCTTGATGCACTCATATTTTTCATGGCTGGAATCCACCACGAAAAAGACGTATTCATCGGTATCCGCCATTTTGGCGAATACGGTGACGCTGCCCGCAAGGTTGCCGTTACCGATATAGTATTTGGAACCCCGTGCGAGGTAGGTGCCATCGGCCTGGGGGTAAAGCTTCATTTCACTGGAGTAGATGTCCGCACCATGGGCCCGCTCGGAAAGGCCAAAGGCGCAGAGGGGGTTTTCCTTGAGTTTGGCGGCAGCCTTGTGTTTGGCTTCCTCGTTGTCCCCCAGAAGGACAGGGTCAAGGCCCAGGGTGGATACATGGAACATATACCAGTAGGCAGAGCCATAGAAACCAAGGATTTCGGAAAACTCGAACATGCGGTAGGTGGAGTAGTACTGGTTGGGATCTTCCCCGTAGCCTTTGGGCAGGAAAAGGGTTTCAAAGATCCGCTCTTTTTTGACAAATTCCGCAAAATCGTAGGTGAATTCCCGGCTGTGGAAATCTTCTTTCAGTTTGGCAAGACCTTTGGTCTCAAAAAAATCGATGGTCTTTTTCATAATTTCCGCAGATCGTGCATCCGGGTAATTGCGGTCTTTGTAGTTTTTGGGATTGAACAGCACCATGGGGCCTCCTTTGCGGATCATAACAATAGGGTTTAAGGATAATGCGGTCTTTGCCGGTTCAGGGAAAGACGCAGAGAGCATAACGGTTTATTACTTTGTATACAAGATAAAATTTCAGAAGTGTTTCATTTTGAATGAATTTCCATAGAAAAAGGATGCTTATGTATGTAATTATGGCGCCGATGCGGGGGTACACGGACACCATTTACCGGGCAGTATGGGGTCGGCATTTCAGGGGACTGGATGAGGCCATGGCCCCTTTTATTTCCCTGCACAAGGCCTCCGAGGTTTCCCTGAAGACACTTGGGGATCTCGTCCCCCGAAGCCCTTCCCCTTTACCGGTGACCCCCCAGATGCTGGGGAATCAGCCCGATGCCTTCATTGACCTTGCTGCCCTGCTTGCGGATCAGGGCTACGGGGAGCTGAACTGGAATCTCGGATGTCCCTTTCCCATGGTCGCCAAAAAAGCCCGGGGGTCGGGTCTTCTCTGCCATCCGGACCGGGTGGATGCCTTTCTGGAACGGGTCTGTGCCTCCGCTCCCCTGGCGGTTTCCGTCAAAATCCGGCTGGGACGTCAGCGCAGGGAGGAAATGGAGGCCATTCTTCCTGTTCTGAACCGCTATCCCCTGAGCCGGGTGGTGGTGCATCCCCGCATCGGTACCCAGATGTATACCGGCAGACCGGATCTTGCGGCCTTTACCCGTTTTCTTGCGGCCTGCCGTCATCCTGTGGTCTACAATGGAGATATCTGGTCTGAAGAAGATTTTATGGCCCTTTCAAAGCGGTATCCCGGAGTCTCTTCCTGGATGCTGGGCAGGGGGCTTCTGGCAGATCCTTTTCTTCCGGAACGGATTCGGGGGCTTTTTGTATCCGGAGAGGGGAGTGCTCTTGCACGTTTTCTGGCGTTTTATGCGGATCTTGAGGCGGCCTACGCGGAAAGGCTTTCCGGGCCTTCCCATCTTCTTGCCCGTATGAAGGGCTGGTGGGCCTGTTTTCACCAGAGCTTTGCGGGCGGCGATGCGTTTTTTAAAAAAATCAGGAAAATAGAAAATATCGAAGCCTTCCGGGGTGCTGTTCAGGCTTTCTGGGATCAGAGACCGCAGTGGCAGCCTTTGCAAACCGGAGGCTGGGTGGAGGAGGGGGTGGAAAAGCCTTGGGAATAAACCCTTTGAGGACAGGGCGTTAGCTGGGCTTTTTTATGAAAATGCTTGTTATCATTGACAGCCTTGTCCTTGTTTTTTATATGACGGCTGCGCCAAAAGCTTTTGGGATAAAGGCTTTTGGCGTCCTGCTTTTCGGCCCTGGAGGAAGCCTTCCCGGGATGGGGAGTTTTTCCCCCTTTGTTTTGTCGATATCATGTCCGAAAGGAGGGCCCCATGCCCTATGACACAGCCGGTGATTCAGCTTAAGAATGTCAGCAAACGTTTTCACGATGAAACCGCAGTGGTGGATTTCAGTCTGGATGTTTACCCCGGAGAGTTTCTGACCCTTCTGGGGCCTTCCGGTTGTGGCAAGACCACGGTGCTCCGTCTTCTGGCAGGGTTTGAGCAGCCCTCGGAAGGGGAGGTGATTCTGGCCGGACGCTGCGTGAATCAGGTACCGCCCAACCGCAGGGACGTGAATACGGTCTTTCAGTCCTACGCCCTTTTTCCCCATATGAGCGTGTTCGACAATGTGGCTTTCAGCCTCAAGCTCAAAAAAACAGCGAAAAAGGAGATTCAGGAGCGGGTTCAGGAAGCCCTTTCCATGGTCAAGCTTGCGGAATATGCCCACCGCAGGGTGCATCAGCTTTCCGGCGGGCAGCAGCAGCGTGTGGCCATGGCCCGTGCCATTGTCAACCGTCCTCTGGTGCTGCTTCTGGATGAGCCCCTTTCCGCCCTGGATTACCAGCTGAGAAAGACCATGCAGCTAGAATTGAAACGGTTGCAGCGGCATCTGGGGATCACCTTCATCTTTGTGACCCACGATCAGGAAGAAGCCCTGTTCATGAGCGATCGGGTGGTGGTGATGAACGGTGGCCGGATTGAGCAGATGGGACGGCCCCAGGAGATCTACGAGGAACCCGTCAACATGTTTGTGGCCCGGTTTGTGGGGCAGATCAACGTGTTCGAAGGCCGTATCGTCAAGGCCCGGGAAGGGGGCGGGTATCTCTGCCGTATGGGGAAGATGGATTTTCCCCTGAGCACGAAAAAAATCTTTGAGGAAAACGCGGATGTCCGGATTCTGCTGCGGCCTGAAGACCTCAAGATTGAACGTCTTTCCGATGGCTGTGCCCCGCCTTATCTGCCTGGCGTGGTGGAGGAACTTCTCTACAAAGGATCCACTGTGGATCTTGTGATCCGTCTGGATTCCGGAGAACAGATCTTTGTCACAGAATTTTTCAATGAGGATGCCGAGCACATTTTTTATGCCGAAGGTGAGAAGGTCTGTGTCAGCTGGATCGAAGGATGGGAGGTGGTTTTTTCCCATGCAGAATGAAAGAAGCCTTTTCAAAAACGGCGTGATCCTGCTGGTCTGCTTCTGGCTGGGCATTTTTGTGTTCATGCCCAACATCCTGGTGCTGATCACAAGCTTTCTGGAGCGGGATGCCGCCCATTTTGTCAGTTCCCACCTTTCTCTGGAAGCGTACAAAACCCTTTTCGATCCGGTATTCTTAAGCATTTTTCTGGCCTCTTTCCGGATTTCCCTCACCGTGACCCTGGTCTGCCTTGTGGCTGCCTATCCCTTCAGCTATGGCATTGCCCGCGCGCCCCGCAGATGGCGGCGTTTTCTCCTGGTTCTGGTGATCATTCCCTTCTGGACCAGCTCTCTGGTGCGTACCTATTCCCTTATGATGCTGATGCGGGCCAATGGTCTTCTTAATACCTGGCTTCTGGATCTGGGCCTGATCGAAAGACCCTTTACCATGCTCTATACCGAAGGGGCTGTGCTTTTCGGGCTTGTCTACAACCTTCTGCCCTTTATGATTCTGCCCCTCTATGCCGCCATTGAAAAAATGGATCCAAAACTGCTGGAGGCCGCAGAGGATCTGGGAGCCAACCGTTTCCAGCGTTTTACGCGGGTGGTGCTGCCCCTGACCCTTCCCGGCATCATTGCCGGTTCCATTCTGGTTTTTCTTCCCGCCATGGGGCTTTTTTATATCCCGGACATTCTGGGCGGTTCCCGCAGCATGCTGGTGGGCAACCTCATCCGGGATCAGTTCCTCACCGCAAGAAACTGGCCCTTTGGTGCGGCGGCCAGCGTGGTGCTCACCCTGGTCATGGCCCTGCTGCTGCTGGCCTACTGGCGCAGCATGAAACGTTTCAACGAAAGCATTATCCGCTGATAGGGGAGAGGGTGCATGGCAAAACGGGAAAAACGCCTTGGCCGGAGCCTGTATATGGGGCTGGTGTATGGCTTTTTGTATACGCCCCTTGTGATTCTTATCGTCTATTCCTTCAATGCAGCCCGCTACGGCAGCGCCTGGACGGGTTTTACCCTGGGCTGGTATAAAAGCCTTGTGAACAATCCGAGGCTTCTGGAAGCGGCCTTTCATACGGTGGAGGTGGCGCTGATCTCCAGCTGCATTGCCACCCTCATCGGAACCCTTGCGGCCCTGGCCTTTTACCGCTACCGTTTTGTGGGGCGCAAGGTGCTTTATACCCTGGTGTATATTGTCATGATGAGCCCTGATATTGTGATGGGGATTTCCCTTCTCATCCTTTTTATTCTCCTGGGGCTGCCCGTGGGCTTTGTCACCCTGGTCATCGCCCATGTCACCTTCTGTCTGCCCTTTGTGGTCGTGACGGTCTATGCAAGGATTTCCGGGTTTGACCGCAATGTCATTGAGGCGGCCAAAGATCTGGGAGCTGACGAATTCCAGACTTTCCGGCGGGTGATTCTGCCCATGATCATGCCTGCGGTACTTTCCGGCTGGCTTTTGTCCTTCACCCTTTCCGTGGATGATGTGATTGTAAGTTTTTTTGTGACAGGCCCTGCCTATGAAATTCTGCCGCTGCGTATTTATTCCATGGTACGTCTTGGGGTGAAACCGGAAGTGAATGCCCTTTCCACCCTGATGTTTGCCATCACGCTGGTTTCCGTGCTGGTTTCCCAATGGATGATCAAGGAGAAAAAAGAATGAGAAAAGGATTGGTGGCCCTGGTTGCCGGGCTGTGTCTGCTGGCGGGTTCTGCCCAGGCAAAAGAGAGCCTTTTTGTGTACAACTGGTCGGAGTATATGCCCGAAGCGGTGATTGCTCTGTTTGAAAAGGAGACGGGTATCAAGGTGGTTTACACCACCTTTGACGCCAATGAAGCCATGTATGCCCGGGTGAAACTCCTGGATGGCAAAGGCTATGACCTGATTTTTCCCTCCACCTATTATGTGGACAAGATGCGAAAAGAAGGGCTGCTGCTGCCTCTGGACAAAAGCCTTCTGCCGGGGATGGACAAGCTTGACGCCTCCCTTCTCAACAAATCCTATGATCCGGAAAACCGGTATTCCATTCCCTATCTCTGGGGATCCACGGCCATTGGTGTCCATGCAGGTATGGTGGATGCCACAAAGGTAACGGCCTTTGCCGATTTCTGGAAACCCGAGTACAAGGGACAGGTCATGCTCACCAACGACATGCGCGAGGTGTTTGGTCTGGCCCTGCATGTTCTGGGGTATTCGGGCAACAGCATCCAGGAAACGGAAATTGCTGCCGCCTATGAAAAACTCCGGGAGCTGATGCCCAACCTCCGGCTTTTTGCCGCAGAAAATCAGAAGCAGGTGCTGCTCAGTGGTGAGGCGGTGATCGGGGCCATCTGGAATGGTGAGGCCTATATGGCAGCGGAGGAGAACCCGGATATCCGCTATGTCTATCCCAAAGAAGGGGCTGTTTTCTGGGTGGACTCCATGGCCATTCCCAAGGGGGCCGCCAACCCGGAAGGTGCCCACCGGTTCATCGATTTTATTCTGAGACCGGAAATTGCAAAGATGATTACCGAAGAAATCGGTTATGCCACTCCCAACAGGGCGGCAAAAGCCCTGCTTCTTCCTGAGGTGGCTTCCAATCCCACGGTGTATCCGGATGCGGAGCTGGTTCAGAATGGTGAGTTTCAGAATGATGTGGGCGATGCCATTCTGATTTACCAGCGCTACTGGGAAAGGTTGAAGACCGGACGCTGAAAGGAAGTGACGGAAGCAGCACACCCATAAATTTCCAGGGAGAAGCCGCTTGTGAAATTCATTTCTTCCCAGCTCATGTTTCTCATGCAGGATCGCAGGGCACGGCGCAATATCCGTCTTCTTTCTCGTTTCATTTTGCTGCTGCTTGTCATTATCGCCCTGTACAGTATTCTGTTCCATGCCTTTATGCTGATGGAAGGCCAGGAGCACTCCTGGGCCACAGGCGTGTACTGGACGCTCACGGTCATGTCCACCCTTGGGTTTGGCGACATTACCTTTCAGAGCGATCTGGGCCGGATTTTTTCCATTGTGGTGCTGCTTTCCGGTATTGTTTTTCTTCTGGTTATGCTGCCCTTTACCTTCATCCAGTTTTTCTATGCCCCCTGGCTGGAGGCGGAAACCCAGTCCCGTGCCCGTCAGAGTCTGCCGGAGGATGTGAAAGACCATGTGATTATTGCAGGCTTTGACCCTGTGGCGACCAGCCTTATCGCAAGGCTTGCCAAATATGGACGGGACTATGTTCTCCTGGTGCCGGAAGTACCGGAGGCTCTTGCCTTGCGGGATCAGGGCTACAAGGCACTTGCAGGCGAGCTGGACGATCCGGATACCTACCGCCGTCTCCGTATTGAAAACGCTGTCATGGTGCTGGCACTTACCGATGACATGAAAAATACCAACATCGCCTTTACACTCCGGGAGCTTTCCAGGGACATCCCCATTGTGGTGACTGCGGAAAATGATGATTCTGTGGATATTCTCCGTCTTGCCGGGGCCAGCCATGTATTCCAGTTCCGGAAGATGCTGGGGGGCTTTCTGGCACGCCGCATTGTGGGGGCAGGATTGCAATCCGCCGTCATTGGCCGTTTTGAGAAACTGGTGATTGTGGAAGCCCCTGCCATGCGTACGCCCCTTGTGGGAAAAACTCTGCTGGAATCTGGCCTGCGTCAGGCTACGGGCATGACGGTGGTGGGACTTTGGGAAAGGGGGGTTTTTGCCCTGCCCAGGCCGGAAAGCCGGATTCAATCGGAAACCGTTCTGGTTCTGGTGGGTTCCATGGAACAGGTTCTTGTGTATGAACGTTTTGTGGGAAAACTGGAAGCCCCTTCGGATCCTGTGCTGATTCTGGGTGGAGGCCGGGTAGGGCAGGCGGCTGCGAATATTCTGGAATCACGGGGGGTTGCTTATCGTATTGTGGAGAAAAACCCCAAGATGGCTTCCCGGACCCCCCACATGGTTCTGGGCAGTGCGGCGGATCTTGATGTACTGCTGGATGCGGGTATCCAGCGTGCCCCTTCCGTTTTCATCACCACCCACTCCGATGACATGAATATTTACCTTACCCTCTACTGCCGAAAACTGAGGCCGGATATTCAGATCATCAGTCGGGCTACCCTGGATCGCAACATCAGTATTCTCCATACCGCAGGTGCGGATCTGGTCATGTCCTATGCTGCCCTGGCGGGCAACACCCTTTTCAACCTTTTAAGCCCCGGCAAGGTGCTGATGCTCACCGAAGGTCTGAATATCTTCCGTATTCACAGTCATAAAAGCCTTTGGGGAAAAAGCCTGATGGAAAGCGGTATACGAAAGGATACGGGGTGCAATGTCATTGCCATGGTCACGGGCGGGGAGATGGAGATCAGTCCGGATCCGTTTAAACATATAGAAAAGGATACAGAACTGATTCTTATGGGAAATTTCGAGGCGGAAAGCACGTACAGACGACGTTATCCGGAAAAAAACTGAACCGGTAAATAAGAAATCTGATTTCTCCCCTGACTTATCCCCATGCACTCGCAGATTTTGTCCATGCCGCATTGACTCCATCCTTCCCACGCTGGAGTATGGGAACGATGGCTGAAGCAAAGTGGTGAAGTCAGAGTGCGTTTTGAAAAAAATCCCGCTGTGACCTGAATGGCTCACAGCGGGATTTTTTTTATCAGCGGATACCCCTGCTTTTTCGGGAAGACTTTTAGATGGCTTTCATGCTGGTCATGTAGTGACGCAGGGTCTGGCCAATTTTTTCCACGGGATGGTTGCGGATGGCCTCATTGATGGCAATGAGTTTTTTGTTGTCCACGCCGTTGCTGGTGAAGGTCATGCCCTTGCCGATCACGTCCGTGTCAATTTTTGCCATGAAGTCTTTGAGCAGGGGAACACAGGCCTGGGTGAAAAGGTAGTTGCCGTATTCCGCCGTGTCGGAAATCACCACGTTCATCTCATAGAGCTTGTTGCGGGCGATGGTGTTGGCGATGAGGGGGGTTTCATGCAGGGATTCGTAGTAGGCGGATTCGGGCTGCATACCGGCTTCGGTCATGATTTCAAAGGCCAGCTCCACACCGGCCTTGACCATGGCGATCATGAGGATGCCGTTATCGAAGTATTCCTGCTCGGGAATGGGGGCTTCCTGGATGGGGCACTTCTCAAAGGCTGTTTCTCCGGTTTCCGCACGCCATGTGAGAAGATTTTTGTCGTTGTCCGCCCAGTCCTTCATCATGGTTTCGGAGAAAACGCCTTCCAGGATGTCATCCATGTGCTTTTCGTACAAAGGACGCATGAGGGTCTTCAGTTCTTCGGCCAGTTCAAAGGCCTTCACCTTGGCGGGGTTGGTGAGGCGATCCATCATGTTGGTGATGCCGCCGTGCTTCAGGGCTTCGGTGGTGACCTCCCAGCCCTTCTGAACCAGCTTGGCCGCATAGGCCTTGTCGATGCCTTTTTCCACCATCTTGTCAAAGCAGAGGAGGGAGCCGGTCTGGAGCATGCCGCAGAGGATGGTCTGCTCGCCCATGAGGTCGGACTTCACTTCCGCGATGAAGGAGGAGTGCAGCACGCCTGCGCGGTCACCGCCCGTACCGGCGCAGTAGGCTTTGGCGATTTCAAGGCCGTCTCCGTTGGGATCGTTTTCCGTATGCACGGCAATGAGGGTGGGCACGCCAAAGCCACGGACATACTCGGCCCGCACCTCGGAGCCGGGAGACTTGGGAGCCACCATGATGACGGTGAGGTCTTCACGGATTTTCATGCCTTCTTCCACGATGTTGAAGCCGTGGGAGTAGGAAAGACAGGCGCCTTTTTTCATGAGGGGCATGACCCGTGACACCACGGGGGTGTGGTATTTGTCCGGGGTGAGGTTCAGGACAAGGTCGCCCTTGGGGATGGTTTCCTCATAGGTGCCGTAGGCGAAGTTGTTTTCCGAGGCCAGTTTCCAGGGAAGCAGCTTCTGGGAGATTTCCTCATCCCGAAGGGCGTAGGTGACATCAAGACCGCTGTCTCTCAAGTTGAGGCCCTGGTGAAAGCCCTGGGCGCCGCAGCCCACGATGACGATCTTTTTACCTTTGAGCTTTTCAACGCCATTGAACTCGGAGGGGGCCATGAAGCGGCACTGGCCAAGCTGTTTGATTTTTTCACGGAAAGTCAGGGAAGAAAAATAATTCATTGTCTGGCTCCTGCTTGGGATAGGGGATTGTATTCAAAGGTCTGCATCCAATATGCAGGGCACTGTATTCCATTTGCCACATTGCGTAAAGTGAATTAAGGGAAAGTATAAATTGCATTTTACGCAACAACTGGCCGGAGGATGAGGGAAATATGCACATCGAGGAACTGGAGCTTTTTCTGACCCTTGCCCGGACACGGCACTTCCAGAAGGCCAGCGTCCAGAGCAATATCAGCCCATCGGCACTTTCCCGTGCCATTCAGCGCATGGAAAATCAGGTGGGAGAGCCCCTTTTTGAGCGCAGCAACCGCAGTGTTTCCCTGACCCCTTCGGGGCTTGTGTTTCGCTCCTACGCCGAGCAGATGCTGAAAATCTGGAAGGAGAGCAGGCAGGCCCTCTCCCTTGAAAAAGGGCTGATTTCCGGAGAGCTGGCCATTTATTGCTCCGTCACCGCAGCCTATGGTATTTTGCCTGAAATTCTGGACGGTTTCCGGAGGGCCTATCCCCAGGTGCATATCAAACTGCGTACCGGAGATGCGGAAAGTGCTCTGGAACAGCTTCAGAAAGGGGATACGGATATCGTCATTGCCGCCATTCCGGAGCAGATGCCGGATCATATGGATGCCATGCAGGTGGCGAAGACGCCTCTGGTCTGGATTCGTTCCATCAAAAATGAGGCCTGCGCCCTTCCGGACATCGACTGGCAGGAAACCCCGCTGATTCTGCCCAAGCAGGGGATCGCCAGGATGCGTTTTGACCGCTGGCGTAAGGAAATGCGGATTCAGCCGAAAATCTATGCCCAGGTGACGGGGAACGAGGCCATCATTGCCATGGTGCATCTGGGCTGCGGTATCGGTCTTGTGCCGGAGATGGTGCTGGAAAAAAGCCCGGTCATCCACACCATCACCACCATGGACGTGAGTCCGCCCCTGAAGCCCTATGTCATCGGTATCTGCATCAACAAAAAAAGCCTTGGCAACGCTGTGACCAGGGCTTTCTGGGAAACGGCACGGACATATTCCCTGCATCAGGGCAGGGGAGGCAGCGTCTGATTTTTTGACGAAGGGACAGCGGTGTGGATGCCGTACGGATGCTCAGGCATTTTCATTCACAGTTTTTCTCCGCAGACGGCAACCATTGCAGCAGTGCCGCACAGAGTGCTCCGGGATCAAGGGGTTTGGTCACATAGGCATTCATACCGGCATCAAGGCATTTTTTTCTGTCCTCCTCCATGGCGTATCCCGTCATGGCGATAACGGGAATCCTTGGGTTGCGCACACCGGAGGCCGGATCACGAAGTCTTTTTGTGGCTTCCAGTCCGTCCATAAGGGGCATCTGCACATCCATGAGTACAAGGTCATAGTCCGTATTTTGCAGGGCGGTCAGGGCTTCCAGACCATTGGATACCGCATGGGCTTCCAGTCCCACAGACTGAAGAAACTCCACGGCAACCAGCTGGTTGATGGCATTGTCTTCCGCAAGAAGGATACGGGCACCCGCCTGGGCAGCCATCTCTTCCCTGCTGCCTTCCCTGGGAGGAGGGGAAGGGGCTGACGTGGTCGTCCGGTTCTGCTTTTCAAATGTGGCCGTGAACCAGAACTCCGAGCCATGGCCTTCCTGACTGCTGACTCCGATCTCTCCGCCCATGAGCAGGGTGAGCTGTCTGGCTATGGCCAGCCCGAGACCCGTGCCGCCGTATTGCCTTGTGGTGGAGACATCGGCCTGGGTGAAGCTGTCGAAGATGAGATCGCGTTTGTCTTCAGGAATACCAATTCCCGTATCCTGCACCGAAAAGAGCAGCAGAGCCTGTGTTTTCTCCTGGGAAACCAGGGTGACGCTGATGTCAATCCGGCCCCTGGGAGTGAATTTGATGGCATTGCCCGTCAGGTTGGTGAGAATCTGACGCAGCCGTCCGGGGTCTCCCTTGAGGAAAACAGGTACCGAAGGATGGCGTATGCAGGCGAAGTCCAGCCCCTTGGTCTGGGCCTGTATGGACATCACCCGGGTAAGGGTGTCCAGAAGCTGATCCAGGTTGAAGTTCAGATTTTCCAGCGTCAGTTTTCCCGTTTCCACCCTGGAGAGATCGAGAATATCATTGATGATGTCAAGCAGGGCTTCTGCACTGCTGTGGATGGTTTCCGCATAATGGCGCTGTTTTTCCTTCAGGTCTGTTTTCAGAAGCAGATCCGTCATGCCCATGACCCCGTTCATGGGGGTGCGGATTTCGTGGCTCATGTGGGCCAGGAACTCACTTTTGGCCCTGTTGGCCTTTTCTGCCTGAAGCGCCATTTCCTGTGCCCGGTCTATGGATTCTTCCAGCGCCCTGTTGGTTTCCTTGAGGGCTTCCCTGGAATGGTGCAGGGCGGTTTCCGTTTCCTTGCGCTCGGTGATATCCACCATGACGCTGAGCAGGTAGTTTTCATTGTGGCTCTGGATGATTTCTCCGGAATAGATGCCATGACGTATCAGTCCATCCCGGGTTTGCAGCTGGATTTCCATATTGCGGATTCTGTTTTCTTTTAAAAAGATTTTCACAAGCCTGTTCAGCTGGTTTTTTTCCCGGAAAAGTCCTATTTCCTCAGGCGTTTTTCCAAGAATTTCCTCTCGGCTGTAGCCGAGGTTTTCCAGGAAGGTTTCGTTGATATCCCGCAGACGGTAGTCCGGAAGGGAAGAGAGGGTCATGAGGGCCGGATTGTTGCGGAAGATGCCCTCAAAACGCTGCTGGGCCTCCACTTCCGTACGGATATCCTTGCCAATGCCGAAAACACATTCCCTCCCGTTCCATTCTCCCCGAAAGAGACGTGTTTCCGTGGGAATAAGGCCTCCATTTTTTTGAACGAGGGGCAGACGGCAGCAGTCTTCCCTGCCTTCCAGGGTGGCCTCCAGATGGTGGATGACTTCTTTTTGTTTTTCTTTTTCATAGAGATCCACAATGGACATGCCGTGACATTCTTTGGGGCTGTAGCCAAGGTTTTTCTGCAAGGCCCTGTTGGTAAAGAGAATACGGCCACGGGGTCGTGTGACGGCCACGGGATCGGTGAAACTGTCGAAGAAACTTCGGAAATTACTTTCTCTTCCACGGATGAGCCGGCTTGCCACAAGGGAGAGGAGCAGGGCTGTGGCGATGATGAAAAAGGTGTTGCGCTGGGCTTTGAGAATTTCATCCGTAAAGTCTGCTTCCGGAATGAGTACACAGATCACCCAGTCAATGCCGCCGTCATCCTGAAGGGAAGAGGCGTGCAGGATCAGGTTTTCTTCTTCCGTACGGAAGCGGAGTGTCCTGATACCCTCCAGTTTTTCAAGCTCTCCCGTCTGGCCAAGGAGGGCAAGGCTGGCTTGCCGGGTTCTTTTGGAGAGGCTTTCGCTTGCCAGGATTCTTCTGGGGTTTCCCCGTTCATCCATCAGGGTTTTTTCATCCATGGGGCAGGAAGAGGCAACGAGAAAGCCGGATTTTTCCATGATAAAGGCGGTGCCGCTTTTCGCGATGGGCATACTTTTTAAGAATTTTTCGATGTGGCCCAGAAAAACATCCACGGAGACGACACCCAGAAGCTCCTTTTCCGGGGTCCATACGGGCCTGCTGGCAGAAATGGCCATTTTATCCGTGCTGAAGAGCAGGTAGATAGCGCTCCATACGGTTTTGTTTTCGAGGATGGCCTTGCTGTACCAGGGCCGTTTGCGGCTGTCAAATCCCGGAAGGCGCAGCTGTACCTCTCCCCTCCGGGCGTCTTCCGTTGCCATGAACCTTGTGAAAAAGCCCGCTTCGAACTGATCTGTGGCGATAAAATAGGTGGCTGGACTGGTATGTTCCCGGCCGCTGTGGGCAAGCCCGCCCCGGGTGTTGCCGAAATAGATACTGCTGAGTTCCGGAAAAAGGGGGAGCTGTCTGAAAAAATGTTTTTCCAGGCTTTCCTGATCCAGAACGGGAAGCAGGCCCCGGCTCAGGGCATCGGCATTGATTTCATTGACCAGTTTGGGAAGAAAGAGAAAGTTTTTGAGGTGATCGGTGATCCGGAGACTGGTTTCTGCGGAAAGCTGGGCCATGACCTCGTGGATGGTATCCAGGGTTTTATAATGATAGACAATTCCTGTCCCGAAAATGGTAACGGTCATCATGAGGAGAAGCGGGATCATGGGAGGAACCCGCAGGATTTTTTGAAGGAATTTTTTCATATGACGATCCCTGATGGCTGGCCGGAATGTTTTTTTGAAGATGGGGCATGGACGGATTTTTTTTCAGGGTGCATCCAGTGCTTCCCGGACTTTTTGGGAAAGTGCCTTGCGGCTGAAGGGTTTTTGTATGAAGTGTACACCCGGGTTCAGGACGCCATGCCTGTCAATGACATCCGCCGTATAGCCCGATGTGAACAGTTTTTTGATATCCGGATGGAGGGCTGTGACGGCATGGGCAAGATCCTTTCCGTTCATGCCGGGCATGATGACATCCGTTATGAGAAGATGCAGTTTTCCGGCATGGGTGTGTGCCAGGTGCAGGGCGGCTTCCGGAGAAGAGGCACCCAGCACGCCATACCCAAGGTTTTCCAGCATTCTCTTTGCCATTTGCAGGATGGCAGGTTCATCTTCTGCGACAAGAATGGTCTCATGGGCTTTTCCGGAGACCGTTTCCTGGGAATCCTGGGGAGCTTCCGGGAGGGGACTCTGGTGGCGTGGCAGATAAACGGTGAAGCGGGATCCCTGGCCCCTTATGCTTTCTGCATGAATATAGCCGCCATTTTGTTTGACAATACCATATACCGTCGCGAGTCCCAGTCCTGTTCCTTTTCCCAGGGCCTTGGTGGTAAAAAAGGGTTCAAACAGCCGGGACATCACCTCCGCGTCCATGCCATGTCCCGTATCTTCAACGGAAAAGACCAGATAGTCACCGGGAATGAAGCCCTTGTGATCCCGGGTGTACTCCGTGCCGTAGGAGCCCATTTGTGTCCGGATGCGGATTTCGCCTGTGCCTTCAATGGCATCCCGTGCATTGATGCAGAGATTGGCAAGGATCTGGTCAATCTGCCCCGGATCCAGCATAACGGGCCAGAGCGCCTCACCCGGCAGCCAGGACAGCAGGATGTCCTCTCCGATCAGTCTCTGAAGCATTTTGAGCATACCGCCTATGGTCTGATTGAGATCCAGTATCCTGGGCATGGCGGTCTGCTTGCGGGCAAAGGCGAGGAGCTGGCGGGTCAGATCTGCGGAGCGCTGGGCAGCCTGATGAATCTGCTGGAGATCCATGGCGATGGGATGGTCGGCTCCCAGGTCTTCCAGGGCCAGCTCCGCATGTCCGATGATGACGCTGAGCATATTGTTGAAGTCGTGGGCGACCCCACCCGCAAGACGTCCCACGGATTCCATTTTCTGGGCCTGCATGAGCTGGGCCTGCAATTTCTGCTGTGCTTCCTCCCCCTCCTTTCTCAGGCTGACATTGACCAGCATCTGGGCAAACAGGGTGAGAAGCTGTTGCTCTGTATCGGAATAGGTGTGCTGATACCGGACGGAGTCAAAGCCGATAAAACCGAGGCACGCTGCCTTGTGCATCATGGGAACGGTAAGCAGACTCCGGATATTCTGGGGTTCCAGTACATCCCGGACACCCCCGCAGGGCAGGGTGGAGACATCGGGGATATACACCCTTCTGCCTTCCGTGTGGGCCTCAATCCAGTCTTCCATGGCGGAAAAGGGAACCGCCTGGAGGTGGTCTATCTGGGCTGCGATGCCCTTCCTGCACCATTCATGGGTGTTGGTGCAGATCTGTTTTTGGAAATCATAGGTGAAGATATAGGCCCTGTCCGCATCCACGAAACAGGCCATGTCTTCCATGGATTGCTGGATAACGGTATCCATCTCTTCCAGGGGCAAATTGATGCAGCGGGAGGCGATTTCCATGAGAAGCTGTTGCAGGCGGGACTGATGGAACAGGGCTTTTTCCGTTTTTTTTTGGGCCGTGATGTCTGTGGTGAAGCCTTCAATGCAGAAGGTGTTGCCCGTTTCATCCTCCAGTATGCGGGCGTTCATACGCAGCCAGAGGGGTCTTCCATCCAGGGTCTTCGTCTCGTATTCAAAATTTTCCACTGCCCGTTTTTCCTGCAAAAGATGCAGAAAAGCCTGTCGTCCTTCACTGTGGAGATACTGCTCGGAGGCGAGAGCGGGGTAATGGGTCATGAGTTCCTGAACCGATGGAAACCCCAGAATGCTTGCCATGGACGCATTGGCAAAGAGAAGCTTTCCGCTGGAGCTGGTACGGAAAATGCCGATGGGGGCTTTTTCAAAAAGCTCCCTGTAGATTTTTTCACTTTTTTTAAGTTTTTTCAGCATATTCTGGAGTTCGGATTTTTCCTGATGGGAATCCGGAGAATTCCGAGAGCGAGGGTTTTCAGAAGGCATGGTTTTTTCCTTCTTTACGGATTCGTTTTAAAAGATATCAGGATATTTTTTTTGAGGATCTGTATGGGAACAGGTACTTTTGCGGAGCAGGCAGAGACCGGCAAGGAACGAGTATATGTACCGTATCAGGCGTGAAATCGCAATAATATTTATGGAATAGATGGATTTGACAGGATTTTTGGGGCGTTTGTTTTAGGGGGTGTCATACCGATGCCAGTCAGGCCAGTTGCCTGGGCGATACGGCGTTCTGGTGTCAGAGGGCACCCTTTTTGCGTTCTTCAGGTTTTTCTTTTTGAGATCCGGAAGTTTTCGCATAGCGGATATCCAGCCGGGGCTGGAGGCTGGCCACAAGGGCGGCAAATTCCTGCCTGCGATCTTCATGCAGAGGGTTGGCCTTGGGCGCTTCAATGCCGGTGGGATCCACGGGCTGACCATCCTTTCGCATGCGGAAACAGACATGGGGGCCTGTGGCAAAACCGGACTGGCCCACATAGCCGATCACCTCTCCCTGCTTGACTTTTCTGCCGGTCCGCATCCCCCGTGCGAATCCGGACATATGGAGGTAAGCCGTTTCATAGCCATTGCCATGCTGGATACGGATATACCGGCCAGAGCTGGCATTTTTGGCAGCAAGAACCAGGGTGCCATCCCCTGCGGCATAGATGGGGGTGCCGACGGGAGCGGCATAGTCCACACCATAGTGGGGCAGATACTTTTTGAGGACGGGATGGTAGCGCCGCAGGGAAAAGCCCGATGTGATGCGTGCAAAGGCGACGGGACTTTTGAGGAACATACGGTTCAGGTTTTCGCCCGATGCCGTGTAATAATCGGCACTGCCATCGCTGTTTTCAAATCGGTAGGCATCAAAGCATTTGCCCTGAACATGGAATTCTGCGGCGAGAATATTGCCGTATCCCTGAAAGGCACCGTGGTGAAAACGCTTTTCTACCAGAACGGAAAAGGTGTCTCCCTGGCGCAGATCCCGCAGAAAGTCAATTTCCCAGCCAAAGATATTTCCCAGTTTTACAGCAAGAACCATGTCTTCCGGGGTTTTCATGGCTTCGGAAAGGCTGCTGCGGATGCTGCCGTGCAGATGGGCGATTTCAATATCATGGCGGATGGCATGGATATTTGCCTGAAATCCTTCTTCATCCGCATCAATACGGAGAACGCGGGTAGCGTCCACGGTGTATTCGAAGCTGGAGAAGGTGCCGTTTTCGGTGATGACCTGGTAATCCCGTCCTGTGCGCAGTTTTCTGAGGTCAAAGACGGGCTTGCAGGTACGGGACAGTTCATGGATCTGGGCCGGTGTCAGCCAGGGACTGAGGATACGGCTTGCCGTGTCGCCGGGACGGATTGTATGGGTATGGATTTCTTCTTCGGGCAGAGGGGGCAGAGGGCTTACCAGATGCTCGCTGAATTCGGGGTCTGTGGCTTCAAGCTTTTCTTCATTCCCGGAACTGGCAGGGGGGGGATTCTGGTTTTTCAGGATGCTGGAGTCCGCATTGGATGAGAGACCGGAATGGAGCAGAAAAAGGCCAGTGAGGAGAAGGCTGATGGGAATGATAAATTTTTTCATTATGTTATATTTAATTTTTCTTTTCTGTCGTTTTGAGATAAAAAACTTTCGCATTTTTAAATCGCGATGAAAAACAGTGCTGAAAAAGCTCTCTAACATGGGGAGAGGGGACTGTCAAAGTTCTTTCGGCGCTCTTTTTTGTTTCGGGAAAGATTTCTTTGAATGATGCGGTTCTCTTGTGAAAAAAAAAATCTGATTTCTATCCTGACTCAGCCATGCCGTTTCAGGAGTTCCTTTGCTTTCATGCCCTTCCCCTGAAAGGAGAGAATGCGCGTGCATGTTACCCATACAGCATTGACCCCGTCCTTCCCACGCCTTAAACATGGGAGGGACAGATGAAGCAAGGGGGGTATCCGATTGAAAAAGAACCTCTGGTGAGCTGTTTTGAAAATCCGGGATTGACGAGGGTCACCCAGGATCTGTATAAAGGTCTAACCATTACATCTTTTCCGGACATGGAAAAGGGCAAGGGGATGCAGGTAGGGAACAATGTTTGAAAAAGCCAAGCAGAACAGGATGTTTCAGGATGTGGTGGATCAGATTCAGGATGCCATTCTGGAAGGCCGCATGGGCCAGGGCGACAAGCTGCCGCCGGAACGGGAGCTGAAGGAAACCTTCCAGGTCAGCCGGGGAACCCTGAGGGAAGCCCTGAGGGTGCTGGAGCAAAAGGGGCTGATTGAAATCCGCCTTGGTGTGGGCGGCGGGGCCTTTGTCCGGGAAGTGGCCACGGGGCCTGTAACCGAAGGCTTAGGGCTTCTTCTCCGCAGGCACCGGGTATCCGCACGGGAGCTTGCGGAATTCAGAAAGGATCTGGAAGGCGGTATCGCGGCCCTCGCGGCAAGACGGGTCTGCGAAGAGGATCTTGCCCTTTTGCGGGAGTTTCTGCGGGATATGGCCGAAGCGCTGGAAGATCCCTTTGACTGGGAGGCCGTGATCGCTGCGGACAACCGGGTGCACCTAAGCCTTGGAGAGATGGCGGGCAATGCGGTGTACCGCACCATTCAGGCCACCATCCATGCCAATATCCATCCCTATTTTGACCGCTATGTTCCCAGGGACAAGGCCACCCTGGAGGGCAATTATCAGGATCTCTGCCGGGTGGTGGAGGCCGTGGCCTCAAGAAACGAGACAGGGGCCAGTGAGGCCATGCAGGCCCATCTGGCGCGGTATGACCTTTATATTGAAGAGGCCGGTGAAGGGGGGCAGGAAACCCCCTCCGCCGGATCCATGCAAAGTACGGGAGAAAAATATGGAAAAAAAACAAGGGGATCTGGTCATTCACCGGGCCGCAGCCCTGGCCGCACGGTGGCAAAACCGCGCAAACAGCCTCCTGACGGCGGAAGAGCGGCGCATCCAGAACCAGATGGCAGCCCTTCTGAACCGTCCGGAAGATAAGGTCATTCTGACCAAGCTCATTGACCGGAGTTTCCGGTCTTCGGACTGCGCCCGGGTGGCGGATCAGGTGGCGCGCATTCTCGATACGGACGGCATTCCCCGTTTCTTCAGCCTTCCGGAAAAGATGCTGGCCCTGCTCTTCACCCTGGCGGGCCGCCATGTGCCGGGCGTGTCCGTCCCGAAGCTGGTGGATGCCATCCGCAAACAGAGCGGGCGGGCCATTGTGCCCGGAGAAGCCGGGGCCTTCCGCAGCCATCTGGCGCGGCGCAGGGCGGAAGGGGTCCGCATGAACATCAACCACCTGGGCGAGGCCGTTCTGGGCGAGGCCGAATGTCAGGAGCGGCTCAAGACCTATGTGGAAGACTTAAAAGATCCGGATATTGAGTACATTTCCGTCAAGATTTCCACCATCTATTCCCAGATCAATTCCCTGGCCTTTGAGGAGACCGTGGCCGTTCTGGTGGAAAGGCTTTCCCTTCTTTACCGTACCGCCGCCACTCACTTCTACCGTCATCCGGACGGACGGCGCAGCACCAAGTTCGTGAACCTCGATATGGAGGAATACCGGGATCTTTCCATCACGGCGGCGGCTTTCTGCCGTACCCTGGAGCAGGAGGCCTTTTTCCATCTGGAGGCGGGCATTGTACTTCAGGCCTATCTGCCCGATGCCTGGCCCATGCAGAACCAGCTTACGGACTGGGCGAAAAAGCGGGTGGAAGCAGGTGGGGCGGCCATCAAGATCCGCATTGTCAAAGGGGCCAACATGGAAATGGAACAGGTGGATGCCGCTCTCCACAACTGGCCCCTTGCGCCCTATGACAACAAGCTTTCCGTGGATGCCAACTACAAGCGCATGGTGGACTACGGCATGAGGCCTGAAAACATGCAGGCCGTCCGGCTTGGCATCGCCTCCCACAACCTTTTTGAACTGGCCTATGCCTGGGAGCGGGCCAGCGCCAACGGGGTAACGGACTTCATCGGGTTTGAGATGCTTGAAGGCATGGCCGACCATGTACGCCGGGCCATCCAGGAGATGACGGGCGGAGTGCTGTACTACGCCCCTGTGGCGGGAAAAGAACAGTTTATCAATGCCATTGCCTACCTGATCCGCAGGCTGGATGAAAATACGGGGCCGGAAAACTTCCTGCGCTATGCCTGCAGGCTTTCCACAGCCTCAGAGGAATGGAAATTCCTCGAAGGCCAGTACCTTGCCTCCTGCCGGGAAAAAGAAGCACCTGCGGTTCTCACCCACCGCAGCCAGAACCGCAATACCGAGGATGCAGGCCTTCCGAAGGGAACTTTCCACGAGAAGCGTTTTGTTAACGAGGCGGATACGGATTTTTCCCTGGAAGCCAACCGCAGGTGGGCCGAGGCCGTTCGGGAAAAATGGGAGGTGCGGGAAGGAAAAGAGGCGCTGCGCATTCCCCTTGTCATTGGCGGTGAGGAAATTCTTGAAGGCAGAAGCCTTGAAAAGCAGGAAGATCCTTCCAGCGCTCAGGCCAGCGCTCAGGGAGACCGTCGGCGTGTGGCCGCCCTTTTTGCCCTGGGCACAACGGAGGATGTGGAAAAGGCCGTGCGGATTGCGAAGGCGGATCCCGACGGCTGGCGCAGCCTTTCCTTTGGGGAGCGTCATGAAAAACTCTCCCGTGTGGCCGCCGAACTCCGGGCCTTAAGGGGAGATCTCATGGGGGCTGCGGCCGCCAACACGGGAAAACTCTTTTCCGAGGCCGATCCTGAGATCAGTGAAGCCATTGATTTTGCCGAATATTATCCCTGGTCTGCGGAAGCCTTCACCCGTCTGCCCGGTGTCGCGGTGCGGGGCAAGGGGGTCGGCGTTGTGGTTTCTCCCTGGAACTTTCCCGTGGCCATTCCCTGTGGCGGGCTTGTGGCTTCCCTTGCCGCAGGCAACACGGTGATTTTCAAACCCGCCAGCGATGCCGTGCTTTCTGCATGGATACTCTGTCAGGCCTTCTGGAAGGCGGGGATTTCCCGCAATACCCTCCAGTTTCTTCCCGGTTCCGGATCAAAGGTGGGCGCAGGTCTTGTCACCCATCCGGATGTGGATTTTGTGATCCTGACGGGGGGCACGGAAACGGGGCTGCGGATTTTAAAGGACAGGCCCGGCCTTTTCCTCTGTGCGGAAACGGGCGGGAAGAACGGCACCATCGTTTCTTCCATGAGCGATCGGGATGCGGCCATCTCCAATGTCATCCATTCGGCTTTCAGCAATACGGGGCAGAAGTGTTCCGCCACCTCCCTGCTCATTCTCGAAAAGGATGTGTACGAGGATGAAAAATTCCGCCAGCAGCTCGTGGATGCGGCCAGAAGCTGGCATGTGGGCAGTCCCTGGGATTTTCGTTCCAAAATGGGGCCTCTGGTGCGGCCCCCTTCCGGAGATCTTCTCCGTGCCCTGACCACCCTGGAGCCTGGGGAGGAATGGATTCTTCAGCCAAAACAGGTGGGTGACAACCCCTATCTCTGGACGCCCGGCATCAAATACGGCACGCAGGAGGGAAGTTATTCCCACATGACGGAATTTTTCGGGCCCGTTCTCTGCGTCATGCGGGCGGAGAATCTGGAGCATGCCATTTCCATCGTGAACGCCACGGGCTATGGCCTTACCTCTGCCCTGGAAAGCCTGGATGTGCGGGAGCAGAAGCGCTGGAAGGAGACCCTTCGGGCGGGCAATCTCTACATCAACCGGGGCAGCACCGGTGCCATTGTTCTGCGGCAGCCCTTTGGCGGCATGGGAAAATCGGCTTTGGGCTGCGGCATCAAGGCGGGGGGGCCTAACTATGTGAGCCAGTTCATGACCTTTGAGGAAAAGGGCTGGCCTGCTGCCGGGCCTCTGGCTTCGGATCATGCCGTCCTCCGTCTGGCCCAGGATCTGGAGTCCAGGGCCAGATGGGGCCTTTTCGGGGAGGATCAGGAGGATATCCTGCGCTTTGCCCGTGCCGTGGAAAGCTATCTCTTTTGGTGGCAGGAGGAATTTTCAAAGGAAAAAGACGCTTTCCGCCTGAGGGGGCAGGACAACCTTGTGCGCTACAGGCCCGTGGGCCGGGTGCTGATCCGTATCCATGAAAAAGACAGCCTCTTTGAGGTGCTGGCCCGCATTGCCGCCTGCCGGATTACGGGCGCATCCTTTGAGCTCAGCATGGATCCTTCCTGCCGGAACCGGGCGTGGGATTTTCTGGCGGGCCACTGGGGCAAGGAGCTTCTGGGAGAGGGGCGTGTCAGCCTGGAGACGGACAAGGCCCTCATGGCCCGCATGGGTTGCGTGGACCGCATCCGCTATGCCGGGGAAGAGCGGGTGCCGTCTGCCCTGCTGGAAAAGGCTGCGGAAACGGGATTCTATGTGGCGCGGACTCCGGTTTTCATGGAAGGCCGCATAGAGCTTCTGCAATATCTGAAAGAACAGAGCATCTGCCACAATTATCACCGCTACGGTAACCTGGGGGAGCGGGGGCTTTTGTAGGGCGTTCAGGCTTTAAAGAGGGGGCTGGCATTTTGGGTCAGGCCCCTTCGAAAAGAGCGGATAAGCGATGATCCCGGCACTGGCGTATGGAAACGATAAAAAACCATAGCGGAAGCAAAGGGATACTCCGTGAAAGAGTTTCCAGGTGAACGCTTGAGAGCCTGACTGTAGAATTGGATCGGGAAAAAAAGATGGTTGTATGTATTTTCATGCGTTATCGTATGAGTCCGTTTTCCCCCTGTCCCGCCTGCATGACAGGCAGGCCGGACAGGATGGGGTCAGGGCGGGTTAACGGGAATTTTAAGCCCGTGCTCAGGATGAACCGGTAACTGGAAAGGGAAAGTACAATGGGCCATATTGTGGAAGAAGTTCCGGGATTGTATCAGATTATCGCTTTGAAAGCCTTCAGGCAGACCCCAGGGGTACGTTTTGATATTCTTCCCCATGAGGCCATGCCCGATATCCATTCCATGGACAGGGTATTGCATCAGGGAGGGGCCGTATCGCCGGGGCCTGTCGGAGACGTGGACAGACCCTGGTACATGCACCCCCATCAGGCGGACAATCTCATGGTTTTTTTTGGTGAGAGAACGGTGGATATTTATTCCGTTGCCCATGGCAGGGTGGAGACCTTTGTGGTAACGCCGGACAGAATTCTTAAAAATGGTCAGGTTCTGTATGAAGGTGGCGCCATGCTGGTCTGGCCTGTGAACGTGTTTCACAGAATCCGCAGCGGGGAAAAGGGCTCCGCTTCCCTGAACCTCGCCGTGCATTACGAGGGTTTTGATATCCGTACAAACTTCAATATCTATGACCTGAATACGGAAACCGGGGCATTCCGGGTGATCCGGGAAGGGTTCAGGGATCAGAGTCTCTGATATCGGATCAGGATGAGCAGGTTTTTTTTTGTGGGGGGGCTTTCGGTGAGAAGGCCCCCTGCTTTTTGGAGTGTCAGGGAAAATTCAGAAGATTCTGCCAGAATCCCATCCAGCGGTATCCATGGAGAATGGAGGGAATCATGGTGGCCGGGATCCCCCTGAAGACACTTTGCCGCAAAAGGGTTCCCAGTACGGCCTGGGCTGAAGGAAAATAGCCCTTGCGCACCTTGCCCCGGATGCTGCTTTCCAGCAGCCAGGGGCCTTTTTTATACAGGGGGAAAGTACGGCTTCCTTTGCCCGCTTTTCTGGCATTGTCCCGGATACGGCGGTGGATGTTGGCCATTTCCTTTGCAGGGACAGCCCGTTTGGGAATTTCGACAGAGAGAAGCCAGGGCAGGTTGGCAAGAATCCGCCTGCATGCCGCATGATCCGCCGTGACCATGGCAACGGGAATATCGGCTTCCGCCAGAACCGCAGCCATGATTTCCACCTCGGTCACAGCTTTTTCATCCAGACGAACCCAGTCGATATCCCGGTGGAAGATATGGGGGCTGAAGGCATCGATCTGATCCGGCGCACCGTGCCAGCCGATCATGAGGGCAACATCCGCTTCGGGAAGTTCGCCGAGCAGGGGAATGGGGTACCAGCGATGGCCCTGGGAAAGGTGGATGTGGTCTTCGGGGAGAAGATGGGGCAGGAGATTGAAGCCTGTTCCGTGCATGTCCCGGATGTGGATGGTATCCACCCCCCCATCCTTGAGTCCTGCAATGGCTGCACTGACATCGGCCGTGATGAGGTGGCGGGCTTCCTTCCATTCCGGACTCAGGGGTTTACACTGACATTTTTCAAAGACGCCGGTGATGCCCTCAATGTCCGCAAGGATCAGGGCGGTTTTCGGGGAAGGGGTCATGGAGGATCTCCTTTCGGGTTGAGGGGATGGTGGGGAGGGATCAGGGGATCTGGGGGTTCAATGTGGATGACCACGTCTTCCATATTGCTGTTGCAGTGCATCAGCATCTGGCGGACGTCTTCTGCGATTTTATGGGCTTCCCGTACCGTGAGATCCCCGTCCAGTACAAGATGGATATCCGCAAAAATCCGTGTTCCGAGGTAACGGGTCCGGATGTGGTGGGCATCCAGTACGGCGGGATGGGCGCAGGCCTGACCAGCGATACGGCGGCAGGTTTCCGGGGATGCGCCCGTGGCCATGAGTTCCTGAAGGTTGGGCCAGAGGATGCGGGTCGCGGCCTGGGCGATGAAAACCGATACCACAAGAGCGCCGATACTGTCCAGAAACAGCAGATTCGGGAATAAAATGGCCGCGGAGACCGCAAGAAAGGCGGGTATGGAGCTTAAGGCGTCAAGGCGGTGATGCCAGGCATTGGCCATTACCGCAGGACTTGCAAGGTGACGGCCCAGCCTCTGGGTCCAGCGGTAGAGCGCTTCCTTGACAAAGATGGAAAGGGCTGCGGCGTAGGCGGCCAGGGGCAGGGGCTGACAGCGCTGACCGGCCAGAAGGTTTCTGGCCGCTTCCACACCGATACCGATGCCCGCCACCAGCAGCAGGCCTCCGATGAAAAGGGTGACCAGGGTTTCCATGCGCTGGTGTCCATAGGGGTGATCCGCGTCCGGAGGCCTTGTCCAGATGGCTGCCCCGGCAATGACGGCAAGGTCTGTGACCGCATCCGTTGCGGAATGGACGGCATCGGCCATGAGGGCCTCACTGTTGCCCCACCAGCCAGCCCCGTATTTTACGCCTACCAGGATGAGGTTGATGACAAGCCCGACAAGGGTGATGCGACGGATGCGCTTGAAGGCGTCTTCGGACATGGGCTTTGCTATCCTCCCGCCTTTTTGGCCTTGTAGCCTTTTTCGAGCAGCCAGCTCAGAAGGATGTCTCTGTGATCCCCCTGAATTTCGATGAGTCCCTCCTTCACCGTTCCCCCGCTGCCGCAGCGCTGTTTCATTTCCTTTGCAAGGGAAGGAAGAAGGGCATCCGGAACGCCACTGACCAGGGTGACCCCTTTGCCCTTGCGTCCCTTGGTTTCCCGGCTGACACGGAGGATACCGTCTCCTGCGGGACGGCTTTGCTGTTGTTTGCAGATGCAGTTTTTTTCCGGCCTTTCACAGGCTGGACAAAGACGCCCATATTCAGAAGAATAGACGGCCTGATGATTGTTTTTCCGGTCTTTCATGGATACGGCTTTCCTGTCCGGGGATGGTTTCAGAGGGGAAGCGTGGAACAACGGAAAACAGCATAGCCCATATCAGCATGGATTTCCATGCAGGAGAAGAAGGAAAATGGCTGCCCTTGTTTTGTTGCAGAGAGAAGATGGTGTCTGGCTGCCTTCGGAGGATTCCGGAAGCCTTAAAGAGGATGGGGCTTTCTGGCGTATTTATCAGGCCTCCTTTCCCATTGAGGAGAGGGAGCCTGAGGAGGTGATTCTGGCTACGGCAGAAGATCCCCTTGGCCTTGCGCTGACATTCCGCAGGCCCTGGCTTCCGGGGCGAAAACCGGAAACCGTCGGGTTCTGCACCCTTCAGGTGCTCCCTTCCATCGCTGCGGCCTTTATCGTGTATCTGGCCCTGGATGCGGGGGTTCGGGGGCAGGGGCTGGGTTCCAGCCTGCTGGCGGCGGTTACGGATGCAGGGGTTTTTGCCGCAGCCGGTCTTCCCAGGCCCGTGTGCAGGGTTTTGGAAGTGGAGCATCCGGATCTTGCAGAAACGGAAGAAAACCGGATTGTCCGGGAAAAGCGGCTGCGTTTTTTTGAGAAATCCGGATTGACGCCTTTGTATGACGGGTATCTGCAACCGGCGTTGTCTCCGGATACGCATATCCTGCCCATGCGGCTCCTGACGGACGGGAAAACTTCGCTTTCTTCTGAGGCCGTGGTTGCTGCCCTGTACAGGGAAAAATACCAGAGAGTGAACGGTCTGAACCCCGGAATGCTGGAGGCTCTGTACCGTCAGAGTTTTGGAAAGGAACTGCCATGAAGGAAATGGAAAGGGAGGAAGGGCTGTGGCCCCATGCAGACGCGGTGATCTCCGGTTTGTGCGGACTTCAGGATGAGACCTATGCCCGAAGCCTCCTCCGTTTTTTTAAAACCGAGCCCGGAAGCTACGGATACGGGGATTGTTTTCTCGGTATCCGGGTGCCTCAACTGCGCAGGCATCTGGGTTTCTGCAAAAATCTCCCGGAGGAGGAGATCCCGAAGCTTCTGGCCTCGGACTGGCATGAGGTGCGCATGTTTGCTCTTCTGCTCTGGGTGCAGCGTTACAGGAGAGGGGATGAAGCCCGGCGGGAGGGTATTTTTTCCGCCTATCTTGCCCACACGGAGCGGATCAACAACTGGGATCTTGTGGATGTTTCCGCAGCGGCCATTGTGGGAACCCACCTGCTGACCCGTGACAGGGGAGACTTGTACCGGCTGGCGGCCTCGGATCTTCTCTGGGATCGCCGCATTGCCATGGTTTCTACCCTGGCCTTCATCCGAAAAGGGGAATTTGAGGAGATCCTGCACCTTGCGGATCTGGCCGCGGGCGACAAAGAACCCCTCATGCACAAGGCCGCAGGCTGGATGCTGCGGGAAGTGGGAAAACAGAATCCCTTTGTTCTTCGGGCCTTTCTGGCTCCCCGCTGCCGGAGCCTGCCCAGGGTGCTTCTCCGTTACAGCCTGGAACATTTCCCGGAAGAAGAACGCAGGGCCTACCTTGCTGGAAAACCGTCGTCTGGCGGGGGGGCATGACAACAGGCGGAGACCCCTTATCTCTTCAGGAGCAGGTCTGCGGCAAGATCCTCCTCCCCGGCAAAGGAAAGCTGCTCATTTAAGAGTTTTTCCCTTTTCATGATCTGTTTGCGCATGAACCAGGCCTGCCACTGGGCCTGCTGCTGGGCCAGGGGCAGCAGCAGACGGATGCAGGCCCCCCTGAAGATGGGAATATCGGCCAGCCAGTACAGGGGCTTCAGCCAGAAGGGCAGATGACGGCGCAGCAGGTCATCGTCCAGGGCAACGAAGGGCTGGGCGCATCCCGGGGCACCCTGTCGGCCCGCACGGCCAAAGAGCTGCCAGTCCACCCGTGCGGACTCGTGGGGTTCCAGCATGAGAACCTGCAAGCCTCCCTTCCGGGCCATATCCGCGAGGACATGGATGTCCGTTCCCCGGCCCGCCATATTGGTTGCCACCGTGATTCTTCCCGCCTGTCCTGCCATGGCGATGATTTCCGCTTCTTTCAGATGTTCCTTGGCATTGAGCACATCGCAGTGAAGCCCCTGATCCCGGAGGCATTCCGCAAGGATTTCACTGTCGGATATGCGGCGTGTCCCCAGCAGCACGGGGAGCTTGCTGTCATGCAGCCTGCGGGTCTCTTCCAGCACTGCGGCAAGCTTTGCGCTACGTCCCGGAAAGTGGCGATAGGGCTTTACCCGAAGGCGTGAAGGCAGTCGGTGGGGAATGCGGAGGGTGAGCAGGCCATAGGTGCGCCAGAGTTCCCGTTCGATGCCCTGAAGGGTACCGCTGGCTCCGGCAAGGCGGTGATAATGGCAGAAAAATCTTTGGAAGCTCATGCGGGCCAGGGTCTGGGAAGGGTGGGTGATCTCCACCCCCTCTCTGGCTTCAATGGCCTGGTGCAGTCCGTAACTCCAGGAGCGTCCGGGCATCATGCGGCCGGTATTCTCGTCGATGATCACCACCTTGTCCTCATCAATGACGTAATGCCGATCCCGCTGAAAAACGTCCCTTGCCATGATGGCCTGGGCCAGAAGATCGTGGCAGCGTTCCCGAACCCGCCAGAGGGGGGGAAGCTTAGGGGTCAGAGCAGCCAGCTTTTTTTCTCCCTCTTCCGTAAAGCGGACGTCCCGCGTGTGTTCCGGATCGAGATAATCCCTGCCCTTTTCCAGGGCATCCACCAGGGAGCGGGCAATGGTCACCGCATCCGTGAGCATGGGGTTTTTTTCCGGTGCGGAAATGATCAGTGGCGTGGTGGCTTCGTCAATTAAAACGCTGTCCGCCTCATCCACAAGGGCGGTATACAGCCCCCGCATCACCGGGGTTCGTTTTGCCAGGCCCTTTTGTCTGAGGAGCCACAACTGTCGCCTCAGGGGATCATTGGCCCCCAGCAGAATCAGCTGATCCCTGAGATAATCCGCCAGCACCTGCTTGCCCGTGGCATAGACAATGGCGCTGCCGTATTGTCTTGTCAGTTCAGCCGGATCCATTTCCGGCAGGAGAAAACCCGCAGAAAGGCCGCAGAACTGGTACATGGGAGACATCTGTTCCGCATCCCTCCGGGCCAGATAGTCGTTTGCCGTCATGATGTGTACGGGGTGTCCGCTCCATCCGTAGAGTACGGCAGCCATGGCGATACTCAGGGTTTTTCCCTCTCCCGGAGCCATCTGAACGATGAAGCCATCGTACATGGCAAGGGCAGCCTGCATCTGTACGGGATAGGGAGTCATGGAGAGGCTGCGTTCCAGGGCGATGGCGATGAGAGCCAGGGCTTCCTCCCGTACATGGCGGAGGTCTTTTGTCTGGCCCTGGGCGATATGACCGTTGCAGCGGAAAAGTCCCTGACACTGGCGCAGCTTCAGTTCCAGATCCGCATCCGGAAGGCTGCGAAGTTCCTGGAAACGGACAAGGGCTGCATGAACCTCAAGCTTCTGGCGTCGTTGCCAGACGCTTCCGAGATGCAGGGTCTGACGGTGAAGCCCTGCCCACCCCTTGTACATGGGGATTTCAGGGTTTTTGGGCGGATACCAGGGTGCTTCCGGCATGGTCTGTCACCTGCGGGGTCAAAGGGTGTAACGCTTCTGGAGTTCCTGCTGTACCCTGCGTTTGATTTGCCAGAAAAGGGGCTCGGGTTTCAGCGGGATGCGCAGTTTTCCGGAAAGACCGTGGAGCAGCCGGATGGATGCGGCGGACTCCGGATCCGATGGCGGGAGAACGGCGGCCTTGAATTCGTAAAACCCTTCCGCAGCCATCTCTTCTCCCTTCTGATCCTGACGGATGGCGATGTCCCCCCCTCCGGCCCAGCCCAGTACGGGGGAAGCCAGTTTCTGGCGATAGTAGGGAATAAGGCTGAATTCAAGGAGTTGCAGGGAATGATGGGCCTGTCCCCTGAGCCGGACATGGCTGGTTCCGGGAGATTCCTGGAAAAGGATGCTGGCCTGATGCTGCTGAACAACGGCGGTAAAGTGATAGCTGCGGGTATCAATGATCTGGCCTAAGGTTTCTCCGCGTGTAAACCAGGTTCCCAGCCGCTCGTGAAGGGGGGCTTCCATGATCCAGTAGCCAGGGTGGGGTGCACGGATGCTGAGCAGGAGCTGGCGGCGTCTGAGTTCTTCCATATGGTTGATCAGAACTTCCAGGCGGCGCTGCAGGGGGGCAAGATCCGCAGGGGATTTGTGGGCGGCCTGCCTCAGGCTGATGCGGGTTTCTGCGATCTGTCCCTGGGCGATACGCATCTGGTACAGCAGTTCCTGGTTGTGAAAAACGGCAAGGAGATCGCCCTTTTCCACCCAGGTTCCGTTTTTGGGGAACAGTGCCTCCAGCTCCCCTTCGCTACTGACATGCAGGGTGGAGACCTGTTCTGCTTCCAGGACACCGGGTGCTTTCAGGGAATGGGGAAGGGGAAGAAACAGAATGAAGCCTGAGAGGCTGACGGCGATACAGAGGGTGACGAGGATGGCCCTTTTACGGTTGCGGTAAAGTCCGGGGGAAATGAGGTGGCTGCAGAGCTTTTTTATGGGTACGAGGAGCCAGATGTACACGGACACCAGGGCAAAAACGACTCCCAGCATGAACCACTGGCTGCTGATATAGAGCAGGATGCCCATCATGATGATGAAACGGTAGAAAAAACTCAAAAAACCGTAGAGGGTCATCCACCACCAGTCATGGGAATCCTGTGCAGGGCTTTCACTGAGCTGGGTTCCCAGAAGGTATTTATCGGCAAAATGAAGCCACTGCTGGTTGGCTTTCTGGTAGAGGTTGGGGATATCGACAAGATCGCTGAGGATATAGTAGGCATCAAAACGCAGGAGGGGGTTGCCATTGAAAAGCAGGCTGGAAACGGAGCCGATGAGCATGACATTGAAGGCGAGGCTGTTGAGAAGCCCCGTCCCTGTGTACCGCCAGATCAGGGCAGCCAGGGCGGCAAGAAAGACTTCTGCGATCATGCCCGCAGCACCGGTTAAAGCCCGTTTTTTTCTTTCCCTGAAGCCCCATGTGGCTGTGGCATCGACATAGGGGAGGGGCATGAACACAAGAAACATCAGTCCGAGGCTGTGAACCTCACCTCCAAAGCGTTTGCACATGAAGGCGTGGCTGAATTCGTGGGCGATTTTGAGAAAAATCATGCAGAGGTAGAGCCAGGGAAGGTTGCCCATGGAGAGAAACCCCTGGGTCTGATCCCTGAGGGCATCCAGAGACTGGAAAACCGCCGTGGCACCGGTCAGCACGATGATGAGCCAGAGAAATCCCATGAAGGGAGAAGTGAGCAGGCGGATGAGGGGTTTCTGGGTGTTCAGCCAGTCATCGGGATCCCACAGGGGGATACGGATATAGAGAAAGGAGAGGAGTTTTCCCCGGAACTCTTTCTGCTTCTGGCTGCGGTAGCGTTTGAAGATGGAGGCACTGTCCGGATGGCTGCGGAAGTAGAGCATGTTGGCCTGATGCAGCTGGGCGAGAAGCTGTACCACATCTTCCTGTCCCGGTGTGCTGTCCGGATGGGCATTCAGACATTCCTCCCAGGCCTCATGAACGGTCCGATCCGGACGCAGGCGGGCGATGAAGGCATAGGCTGCGGGGCTGATACGGTAGAAACGCTGGCTGTAGGTATCCTTGAGCACATACCAGGGTTCATTGCGGAAATCCTGCTTGTGTACCTCCACCGTGGGCAGCAGGCCGACTTTTGCCCCGGAAATTCTGTGCCAGCTTTCACTGAACGTGGATCCTGTCATGCCTGCATCCCCTCACCACCAGAATTTCAGATGCAGGGCATCCAGGGTGCGGCGTCCCAGAATCCAGTAGATGGGCTTGTCTCCCACATCAATGCGGGTGACCCCGCTCATTCCCGGCCGCCACCAGTCTGCCGCATTTTCCAGAAGGCGGGCCTTTGCCACAAAATGGTTGCCCGCCGTTCCCTTGACCTTTGCCTGGGGAATGATGGCTTCGATGGTAAAGGCAAAAGCTTTGTCCGGCTGGCTGACAAGGGCCATTTCTCCCGTACTGCCCGCATGAACCAGGTGGATGTCATTTTCAGGGATATGGAGTTCCACATACAGGCCTTCAATGCGGGCCAGTCTGAAAAGGCCCTGACCCAGAGTCACGGGCGCACCGAGAAGCTCCATTTTTTCCCCTTCCACCACCACACCGGAAAAGGGAGCCCGGATTTCCGCTTTGTCCAGCCGGTATAAAACCCGTTCCAGACGGGCCTGGGCCTGACTGAGCATGGCCCGTGAAATTTCAACGTCCGCTGCATTGTAGGCGGCACGGGCCTTGTCCGCTTCGGACTGGTAACGCCGGATTTCGGAGCGGATTTCAGATTCCTGGAGCAGCAGTTCCTCACGTCCCAGGAGGGCCATGGGCGTTTCTTCGCGGATTTCATCTCCCGCATTGACGTAGACATGATCCAGATACCCCTCAAAGGGAGCACTGATGACCCGCACACTGTCCGTGACCAGGTGTCCCGTTGCATTGACCCTGTAGGGCCAGGTGCCCAGCAGGATATAGGCGGTCAGAAGGGAGACGCCGAGGGCCAGCAGTTTCTGGAGAAGATGGTGGGGGCCGAGAAAATCTTCCAGGGTTTTACGGCTTCTGTGCCAGAGGCGGGCACCGAACCAGCGGTCATTCGCATAGCGTTCCCCAAGCCAGGGCAGGAGAAGGCCTGCGGCAATGGAGAGGGCCTGAAGCTGCTGAGGATTCAGGTTTTCCTGACCGGATACGGCCAGAAGCAGGACGGCAAGGGGTTTTTCCGTCCCCGGACGTATGGGGAGGGTATACACCTGACGGTAGCCCAGGGCCTGACAGAGTTTTTCATGGGCGAGGGTGATGATGCCCGTATGGTTTTCGGCATCCGCCGGGTAGTCAATGGCCGTCTCCTGATCTGCCGCTTCCTCAAGGGCGGCTTCAAGAAGCCGGACATTGTCACTGTAGTTTTCAAAACGATCCAGATGGCTGATGGCCTTGCAGCGTACATACACGCCTTCCGTCCAGCCCAGGGTCACCTGGGCGGCATGGGTATCGGCCACAAGATGATTGACCAGGGTGAGGGCTGCTGCGCCGAAATGCTTTTCCTGCATGACACGCACGATCATTTCGAGCATCTCCGGCAGGAAGTGGTCGCCGGAATCCTGTGCTGCAGGGGAGGGGGACTGGCTGCTGAGGGGAAGATCGGAGAGAAGCTGGGCCCGCAGAACCAGCTCATTGAAATGACTTCTTTCCCGATCAGGGATATCGAGGAGCAGCAGGATCGGGAAGGAGGGGTGCTGTATACGGATACAGGCAAAAAGATGCCCCCTGCCCAGGGTATCCCGCAGAGGCTCCATGGCAAAACCCCGGGCCTGGGTGCGTTCTGCCATCTCCCGGATGCGTTCCGGCCAGCTGGTTTGCAGCCACAGGTCTTCCGGCTCTTCGTTGAGCAGGAACCAGCCCCTGTTTTCCTCTGAAAAGGCCAGCAGGAGGGCGGATGTGGCCCGGGTGAGCAGGGCAAAGGCATCGGCCATGCGTTGCCAGTACTCCCGGGTATGCTGGGTTTCATGGCGCAGGGCATGCAATGACTGGATAAGGTTCTGGGCGTCCACTAGAAGTCCGTTGCAGGGGGATGGAGGATACCTTTGATGCCTGGCCGTATGCCAAGATCGCTGTTGGAAATTTCGATCTTCACTTCCACAAGACCGCTGCCGCGATCCGCTATGGGGGCAATATAGCGGATATGGCCTTGAAAGGGCTGGTCAAAGTCATCAAGATGGACAGGGATGCGTTGCCCGGATTGCAGGGTACGGGCAAAACGTTCCGGGACGTTGATCCGCAATACGCAGATGGAGGCATCAATCATTTGCAAGACGGGTTCACCGGGCTGGGCCCATTCACCTTCCTCAATTTCCAGTTGTGTGATCACCCCGCTGATGGGGGCTGTGATGCGCCGCATGGATTTTTCTTTTTCGCTGATCTGGTATTCCAGCTTTTCCCTTTGTTTCTGGATGATGAGGTTGTCCAGGGTTCCACGGGCTGTGGCCAGTTCCATTTCAAGTTTCATGAGATCGTCCCGGCTGATGGAACGGCTCTGTTCAAAGAGAATTTTAGCGTCGCCCACGAGGATATCCAGAATGCGGATATTTTCCCGGATCACACGGAGATCCGTTTCATTTTCAAAGATAAGCCGACGTCTTTCCGCTTCCAGATGTTGCAGGGTATCTTCAAGCTGAAGCAGGAGATCGCCTTTCTGAACCGTATCGCCGGGTTGAAAGGGCAGGTGGGAGACAATACCGCCAATCCCAACGCTGAGGTTAAGCTCATGCAGGGGTTCCAGAACCCCCATGTAGTCTTCGGTCAGAGCCTGGGCTGCGAATCCCGGAAAAAGCAGTATCAGCAGCAGTCCTGCGGCATGATAAAAGCCGCAGCCCCTTTTACATATCCATCTCAATACCATACTCCTGAAGTAAAGATCCATCGGCCATTTTCAGTGCTGTTTTGGCCATTTCGAGGCGTACAAGGCCTTCAATGTAGCGCTGTCTGGCTTCAATCAGGTCATCTTCACGCTGGATGAGCTGAAAGAGGCGCACTTTTCCAAGATGATACTGTTCCAGATCCCCATGCAGCAGCATGTCCCTGAGCTGAACGGTTTTCTCGAGTTTATACACTTCCTGATAGGCCTGCCAGAGCTGATCGGTACGACTTTGCAGAGCCGTTGCCAGACCGTTGGCAATGTTGCGGATCTCCACATCGGCCTGGGCGATGCGGGTCTGTTCCACGGCAATCTTGGCATTGGATTTGCTCTGTCCGATGGGCATTTCCACATTCAGCCCCACATACCAGCCGGAATATTCGTTTTCAAAGGTTCGTGTGGCGGCATCATCCAGGCTGCGATCCAGGGTGTTCTGGCTGTAGCCCAGGAGCATATCCAGCTGGGGGAGTTTCTGATTCCGGGCGAAATCCCGTTTTTCCATCCCCGCTTCCCGTCGCAGCAGGGCAATACGGTAGGCTGGCCATGTCTGTATGGCCCGTTCATAGCGTTCCGCAACAGAGATGGCCATCTGAGCATCCTGGTCGGCATACAGGGGGGTATCCTCTTCGCCCGGTATGAAGGAAAGTGCGCTGTACTGTGTTCCGGAGAGATCCAGGAGGGTTTTGATGGCGGCATCGGTTTCAGAAAGCCCCTGACGGGCACGGATCAGGTCGGCTTCCCGGGATGCAAGGGCAATGGAGGCCTCCAGAGCCTCGGTGGCGGGAAGACGCCCCCGTTCCACACGCTGCTCAATATCCCGGAGCAGTTCAGCGGATTTTTCCATGGCATCTTTGCGGATCGTGAGGAGCTGCCAGGCCCGGTAATGCATCCAGAAGGCCCGCGTGGCCTCTCCTGCAAGTTTCTGTAACTGATCTTTATACTGTTCAAGACTGATTTTGTAGTCAATTTCTGCGGTGCGTTTTTCAATTTCCGTGGCTTGTTTTCCCCGTCCTTTGAGAAGGGGCTGCTTGAGGGAAAGGGTGAGTTTGCCCGTATATTCCGAATCCTCCTTTTTTCCTGTGGAGAATTCAATGAGATCACTGCTCAAGCCCTTCAGATTGTATCCCAGGGACAGCTCTCCCCCTCCGGGAATTTTGCTGCGTACGCCCAGTTCGGCACTTTCTGTTTTTTCCCGGTTTTCATTGAGGGTGGGATAATAGATGGTTTCTTCTGCGCTGCGTTTTCTTAAGTTATCTTCGTACATGAGGTTGCCGAAGAGAAAGGGCTGGTAGATCACGGAGTCGGCAGCAAATTGCTGCGCTGCGGCCTGCCCCTGTAATTTTGCGTAAAGAGCTTCAGCATTGGTTTTTACCGCAAGCTGGGCGAGGTCTCTGGGAAAGAGGGTATGGCTTCCCTGCAAGGGAAGGGATGGCAGGACGGCTTCCACAGGGGACTCTGGTTCTGCATCTTCCACAACGATGACTTCTTCAGAGGCTTCCTGGGCTGCATCTTCCACAACGATGCCTTCTTCAGAGGCTTCCTGTGCAGCATCTTCCACAACGACGGCCTCTTCAGAGGCTTCCTGGGCTGCATCTTCCGCAGCGATGACTTCTTCAGAGGCTTCCTGGGCTGCATCTTCCACAACGATGGCTTCTTCCACAGTCATGGATTCTGTATCTGTTTCTACCGTATCGACATCTTCATCCTGAGCGGATAATCTTTTGATATAAACAGGTCTGTCCCTCAGATACCCTTCACGGTTTCCGAATGTAACCTTCACCCATCCATCCACCTCGTCCAGAACCTGCACCTTGTCCCCTCTGGACAGGATCATGACAACAGGAGCATTTTGTCCCGGCGCACTGCGTACATTTAAACGGCCTGCCTCCACGCTTGCGGAATTGCTGACGGGCATGGTTTCTTCGCGGGATTCCGTCGCATCAGCTTCTACGTCTACGATCCTCGTTTCTTCAACGGATCCTGTTGCGTTGGTATCAAGGACAAGATCTTGGGGAAGAAGAAGGGATTCGTCTGCCCATGGATGGGGTGAAAAGCTGAGGGCTGTAAGTGCCGAAAGGCAGAAGGCCAGGGAAGTTTTCTGGAAAAATTTCATCTGAAGGCTCCCTTTGCGTGGGGTTACTGAAAGCCATGTGGAATCAGTTTGGATGCATATTTGTGTTAAGGGGATTCTGGAATATCCGGAGCAAGAATCTGACACCGAGTGGCAAGCCCTGTGAAATCTATTCCGGCTTTAGCTTCTAATATTTTTTTAAGATAAAAAATCCATGAAAATATATTTACATGAATATCTAAAGAAAAAGATATGGAAACGCTCTCGGATGTCTGTCCCCCCCCCCCCCCCCCTCCAGGGGGATACGGTCGCAGGTATACTGTATCTTTTTGATTGTGCTGATGATTCTGGATTTTTGTGAGGCCATAAGGTCTTGTGTGTTTGTTTTTTGTTACGGGTCAGGCAGGCTGTCTGCTTTCAGTATTTAATCCAGTATATGCGCTATTTTACCTTGCGGGTCAATAGTATTATATAGTATATATAAACGCTGTTTTTTCAGATAACGATCTATATTCTTGAATTTTCGGGATGACCATAGCGGGAGGTTCCATCATGAGACGTAACGTGACCAGAAAACTGAAAGATAAAGTCAGCCGATCCATGCGTTCTCTTTTCCGGTTGGAAGCCCTGGAGCCTCGTATTCTGCTTTCTGCGGATGGTGCCCTGGGTACGGCCCAGGCCCTGATGCTGCATAACCAGGATGACCTCTACGCCCTGCATCATTCCGAAAGGCAGCACTTCAACGCTGTGTTCCAGCAGACCCGACCCGCAGCCCTGCAGCAGAGCGCCCAGCATGTGGGAATAGAATCTCTGCCCCCGGCTTTTTCCGTGGATGGGGCCGCCTTTGACATGGCGGTGCTGGAGCAGCGTCAGGGCTTTATGGACAATGCCTTTACCGTGGCGCCTGACGAAACCCTTGGCGGCAGCGGCAGCCTCAACGTGATTCTCCTCAATCAGGGTAAGGTCAGCCCCGGCTATTCACCCGGTATGCAGCATGTGGAGTCTTTTGTCCAGACGGACACGGGTACCCTGGAAATCGAGATCGGCGGGTATGCACCCGGTACAGGCTATGATCAGATTCAGGTGGAAAACCTTGCCCGTCTGGATGGCGGCCTTGAAGTTTCCCTCATCAACGACTTTACCCCAAAGGAGGGGGACGTCTTTGAGATTCTGACCTATGGGGATGTGGAAGGCCGCTTTGCCACAGGTTCGGGGCTGTTCAGCACGGACGGGGGCTTTTATTTCGAGATTCTCCAGGGGGAGGGCAGTCTGCGCCTTGTCACCCGTGAGCTGGCTCCCGGACTGGGAGCAGGGCTTTTTCTTTCCCCGGAGGCAATTTCGGCCGGTACGGGAGATCTGCTGGGGGAGTTCCTCAATTTTGAGTACTTCGGGCCTCCGGATATTCTGGGGTTCAGTGGCAGTCTGGATCTTGGTGGGGTCAGCATTGCAGGGGATCTGGAACTTGCCTATGTCCCAGCATCCGGCCTCATTACCCTGGATATTGATGGATCTCTCGATCTTGCAGGCAGCACCCTCACCGGCCAGATCCGCCTGACCCTTCCCGAGGAACCGCTGGAGGCCATCACCCTTGAAGTTCGGGAAGGCAGTCTTTCCCTCATGGCCGGAGGGGAGGCTTCGGGTCTTGGTCTCCACGCAGGCGGCATTGAAGGTGCCTTTCTTCTGAGCAGCGATGGTATGGCCGGTGTGCTGGAGGTGGGCAGTCTCGCTCTGAAGGGGGCTTCCGGAGATCCCATCCCCGGTCTTGAGATCGGGGAAATCCGGGATCTCAAGCTGGCCTTCAACACCACGGGCCGGGCTGTGCAGGGGCTTGCCGGTTCCACCTATTTTGATTTTTCCTCCGACCTTTACCACGATTTTTTCACCCTCAGGGGGGATCTGGATCTGGGGGTAAGTGTTGCCGGAATGGCCTATGCCCTGTCTGGTGATTTTACCTTTTCCCATACGACCGTGACGTCTCCCGATGGCGGTGCGGATCTGAAGGGCATCCTTCTGACGGTGGACAGGGGCAAAACCTCTCTGGCCGCTGGCAGTCCGGATGCAGGCGCCATGCTGACCCTCGGGGGGATGCAGGGGGCTGCCTTCATCGGCAATATTGCTGGCAAGGAAGGGGCTGCCGGTATGCTGAAGGTGGGAACCGTGGCCCTGACGGAGCGGGATGGCATCACGCCCCTTGTACCCGGCCTGGATCTCCTGCCCCAGGATTTTCCCTTTGCCTTCAATCTCTTTGATCTCGGAATGGATGTGGATCTTTCCCTTCCGGACATCTCTCTGGCTCTTGGGGCTTTTCCTTATCTGGATCTGAGTCTTTCCGGACTGGATCCTGGCTCTCTGGATCTGAATTTTCCGGAATTTGAGCTTCCCGAGCTGAGGCTTTCCACCCCGGATCTTGATTTGGATCTCAATCTGAAGGATCTGGGGTTCAGCATTTCCGGTCTTCTCGACCTGCACATCGGAGATCTTTTTGAGATTCAGGGTTTCTTTGGTTTTGACAAGCTGGGAGACCGCATTGTGGCCATTGCAAGGGATGCCACGGCCCGCATGGGGACAGGTTCCTTTGCTGTGGGGATTGAGAATGGTCTTCTGGGACTGGTTGCGGATGAAAAGGGCCTTGCCCTTGAACTGCGGGGGGGCTTCTTTGCGGATCTGGGTGGCGCTGTGGGTCTTTCTGCCGCAGGAGCCCATGCCTATTACAACGACAGGGGGACAGGCCTTGCGGGTGAAAGCCTTGTGGCCGGAGACCTCAGCTATACCTACGAAAAACTTTCCGCAAATGATACCCGGGGCATATCCCTTACGGATGCCCGCCTCACGGTGCAGGGCTTTGTGGAGATTGAGGGCAGCCTGTCCATCCGGGATTATGCCGGAGATCTTCCCCTGTCCGGTGGTGGCAGTGTTTCCGTTGCAGGCCTGATCTTTGGCGGCAGCGGTCTTTCCGGTTTTGCGGGCATGGGGGACGTGGCTTCCCAGAGGATGGGGCTTGTACTGGGAGATCTGACCTTCGGCATGGTGATGCTGGCGGATCAGGGCAGCAGCGGGCATTCCTGGCTGGCCCTGAAGGGCAGTGCGGAAGAGGTGAGTCTTACGGGTATTCCGGAACTGAGCTTAAGTACCCAGCGCATTCTCCTTGAAATCAATTTTGCTTCCGAAGGGGCCCTTCTCATCGATTTTGCCGCAAGCCCTCTGGACGTGGCAACGGGCGGAGACCTGGTCATTTCCATGGATTTTGATCCTGCCAAAGGCCAGCTTGTCCGGGCGGCCGGGGATCTGATTCTGGAGGTTGCGGGCTTCTTCCGGATTCAGGGTTCCTTTGGTTTTGAAAAGTCCCTTGCGGAGGTGATGCTTTCCAATGGTCAGGAAGTGAAGGTCGACCTCATGACCCTGGGGGCTTCCCAGGTGACTGCCTTTGCCGGTCTGAAGGGCGGTACAGCCGATGCCCTGGGCTTCAATCTGGAGGATATGGATTTTGCCCTGGCCCTGATGAGCGATGTGGACAATGCCTCCCGCAAGTGGCTGGCTTTGCAGAGTACGGTGGCCGGAGCCTCCTTTTCGGGAATTGACGGCTTCACCGCCTCTGTGGAAACCTTAAATCTTGAAATCAATCGCAATCTCAGCACCCAGGGCGATGCTCTTCCTCAAGAGGATCGTCTTGTGGAAACGGTGCTGCATCTGGAAACGGATCTGGTGGCGGGTGCCCTTGTGTTTACCTTCGGGGCCCATCAGGCGACCCTGAGTCTTTCTCAGGGCCGCAGCAATGCGGACTGGCGCAGGGCGCTCACGGAGCAGATTGAGGCTCTGCTGCTGGAAGCGGGTCATACCAATGCGGCTGGAAATGTGCGGATCACGGGTACCCGTGAGGAGGGATTTACCTTAAATTTTGGTGGAGATCTGGCGGGTCTTGATTTCAGCACCCTTCAGGTACAGGCCTTAAGTCCTGAGGTTCAGGTTCGTGTCACGGAAGTCCGCAGCGGGCTGCCCGCAAAAGACAATGTCACCTTTGAACCCGTATCCCGGAATACGGAACTGCGCCTTGGCATGAATCTGGACGCGGGAACCCTGAATTTTACCCTCCGGGGTGAAACGCGCAGTCTGGAGGTGGATACCGCTACAGGCGATGCGGCTCTCGCTCTGGCCTTGAAGGCCCTTCTTGAGGGATTCAGCAGCCTTGGAAGCGGTGATGTCACGGTAACGGGCAGCCGGGCTTCCGGTTTTGTTCTCGTCTTCGGGGGAAGTGCCGCAGGCAGGGATTTCAGCGATCTTGGCGTGAGCCTCACCCCTTCCGCCCTTTTTCAGGGCGTGACGGAGGTGGAAAAGGGTTCAGAGCAGATTACGGGGTATTCCCAGACGGGAAGTAATATCAAGGAAGTACAGGTCATCCAGTTTGCCGGATCTTCCTTCAAAACCAACGTGCATTACCGTCTGGGCTTTGGGGCAAAAAGCACGGGGAATTTAGATTTTTCCAACAGCAGCCCCGGCTACAACGCCACAGTACTTCAGGATGCCCTGGATCAGATGCTGGGCAAGGGCAATGCCCAGGTGGTGTTTGATCAGAAATCCACGGCAAAGGATCCCCGTTACACCATCACCTTCACGAAAAATCTGGCCTATCAGGATGTGCCTCAGCTTACCGTACTTGCCGCCCAGAATGTGGGGCTTACCATCACCACCCAGAAACAGGGAAGCGGGCTTGTGCGTACGGCCCTTGTGGAAAAGGTGGCGGAGCAGCAGCGGGTACGGCTGGAAAGCGATACTCAAGGCAGTTTTACCCTTTCCCTGCGCCATGGCGGCCTGACCCATACCACATCCGCCCTTGCCTTCACGGCCAGTGCTTCCCAGGTGCAGGCAGCCCTGAATCAGGCCCTGTCTTCCATCTCAGGAGCCAGTGTTGTGGTTTCGGGCAGTGCGGGTTCCTGGCTGGTGACCTTCCAGGGCAGCCTTACAGGTCAGGATCTGGCCCTTCTTTCTCTTCAGGCCACACCTGTGGATGCCACTGCGGGGCTTTTTGTGCTGCAACGGGGGGAAACCCGCAGTGAAGCGGTGACGGTCACGGCACCGGGTATCCATGAAGTGCAGCGGGTTGCTGTTGTTTCTGAGGGTCAGGGCAGCCTGAGTCTGAAGCTGGATCATGGTGGCCAGACCTTTGAAACGGCATTTTTTGCCTTTGATGCCAGTGCTGCTGAAGTGAAAGCTGTGCTGGATGCTGCCTTTGAAGGTACCGGAGCGGTTTTTGAGGTGATCTCCCGGAGTGCCGGGGTATGGGACATCCGTTTTGGGGGAAGCCTTGGTGCCCAGGATGTGGCCTCTTTTGAAATTGCAACCCGGCCTGAAGCCCCTGCCGCAGGGTTTACGGTAATGCAGCAGGGTGAGCGTGTGGTGCTTCCGGATCTCATTGCCGATGTGGATCCTGACCTTGTGGTGGATTTCGGAGTACGGAATCTCGAAGTGCTGACGGGATCGGGAACCGCCTTTACGCTGGATATGGACGGGCTTCAGGGGGCTCTCACCCGCATCAGCGGTAGCATGGCTCTGGATGTGTTCGGATTCCTCAGTGTGGACGGAGCCTTCAGTGTTGAAAAATCCGTTGACACGGTGACGGTACGGGCAGCTGACGGTCAGGAGCAGGATGTGGCCGTGGACAGGCTTGTTGTGGGCGGTGCGGGCATTGATGCCTTCATGGGCGTTGACGGTGGCACGGCGGATCAGACGGGACTGAACCTGGAAGAGCTGGATTTTGTACTGGCCTTTTTCTCTGAGCGCGGAACTGCGCAAGGGGCTGAAGCCCGGCAGTGGACATCCCTTCAGGGCGTGGCCAATTATCTTGGGCTGGAGGGTGTGGATGCCCTGGCTCTTTCCGGAGAAAACCTTGCCCTGACCCTCAACCGGAGTGCGGCGGATGGTTCCCTTGTGGATTTTTCAGGTGACAAGGCCCTGACCCTGGGCATTGGCCCTGGTCTGGAAACCACCCTCAACATGGCGGCGGATCGCGGGGATCTGCTGGAGGCCTATGGTGAGATCCATCTGGATGTGAGCGGTTTCTTCCTTGCAAGTGGCGGGCTGAGTGTCACCCGTTCCCTTGAAGAGCTGGTGCTGGATACGGGAGAGGTGGTGCAGACAGAGGCCCTTCTTCTGGGGGCCCATAACCTCACGGCCTTTGCAGGAATGCAGGGTGCCCTGAATGAAGACGGCAGCCTTGCTGCGGGGGCTGTGGGCCTCGGGTTGCAACAGGTGAACCTGGCCCTGGCCCTGCTCTCCGATGCTCAGGATACGAGCCGGAGCTGGACATCCCTTCAGGCCACAACGGGTACTGTTGGTCTTGTGGGTGTGGAAGGTGTCAGTCTTTCCGCAGACACCTTAAGTGTTGAGATCAACCGTGCGGCTTCGGACGGCAGCCTGGTGGATTACAAAGCCCGGAGCATGACGGTCTTTACCGGTACCCAGGAAGCACCGGCCTCCCTCACGCTGGGCATGGACGGCAGTGAAGGGGAGCTCTTACGTGTGACCGGCTCCATGGAACTGGATGTCTTCGGATTTTTCCAGGTTTCCGGAGATCTGGGGCTGGAGAAAAAAACCGGGGATGTGGTGCTCAATGATGCCGTTCTGGATGCAGACGGTCTTGTTGTCACAGAAGCCAGTACTGTTGCGGTGGATCAGCTTCTCATCGGTGGTGCAGGGCTTTCCGCCTTTGCCGGTATTAACGGCGGCAGGGCCAATGCCTTAGGTCTGAATTTAGAGGATGTGCAGTTTGCCCTGGCCCTTCAGGGAGAAAAACTGAGTGCGGAAGCCTTAAACAGCGGAGCCACGGCCCGGAAGTGGACCAGCCTTGAGGCTTCTGTGGGGGCTGCGGGCTTTGTGGGGGTGGACGGCTTTACCTTAGGTGTGGACACCCTGGATGTGGCCATCAACCGCAGTGCCGCAGACGGTACGGTGGTGGATTACAGTGAAGGGGCCACGGATCTTTCCGTACTGACCGGGCCGGCCAGCCAGCTGAAGTTCAGCATGGACGGCGGCAAGGGCGGACTCATGCAGGTTGCGGGCAATATGACGCTGGATGTGTTCGGTTTTGTGCAGGTATCCGGTGGATTTGCCCTGGAAAAAGCCGAAGCGCCCGTCAGCCTCACCCTGTCCGACGGCAGTACGGCAGAGGCCCAGGCCCTGCTTCTGGGGGCTTCCAATGTGCGGGCCTTTGCCGGGATGCATGGCGGCACGGACAAGGCCATTGGCCTTGAGCTTTCGGGAGTCAGTTTCGGTCTTGCCCTTCTGAGCGATACGGCGACGGAGACCCGGAGCTGGACCAGCCTTCAGGCCACGGCTTCCAGTGCGGGCTTTGTGGGGGTTGAGGGGCTGACCCTCATGGGCGATACCCTGTCCATTGAGGTGAATCAGGCAGGCCGGGACGGGGATGCTGTGGTGGACTACGGCCTGCAGTCCGGCAGTGACACGGAGCGCAGAACCTCCCTTACCCTGGCCACCGGCCCGGAGAGCAGCCTTGAGCTGAGCATGAAGGGGGAGGAAGGGGCACTGCTGCGGGCTTCAGGCAATCTGGCTCTGGACGTTTTCGGTTTCTTCCAGGTATCCGGCGGTTTTGCCGTTGAAAGCCGTACAGCGGACTTTTACCTGAACGACGGAGTGCTGGCGGATGAGAATCAGCCGGAGACTGCCCGTCCCGCCACGCGTATCGATGCCCGTGTTCTGACCATCGGCGGCAGCGGGGTGGATGCCTTTGCAGGGATGCATGGCGGCACAGCCCATGCCATGGGTCTGGCCCTTGAAGGGGTGGATTTTGGTCTGGCTCTGGTGAGTGAGCTTGGAGCTGAAGGACAGGCCCTGCGTCAGTTCACCACTCTCTCCGCCCGTGCGGATTCTGTGGGCTTTGTGGGTCTTGAGGGCTTTGCCGTTCAGGCCACGGATTTCAGGGTGGAGATCAACCGGGGGATCGCCGGTATGGACGGTGCTCTGGACGTGGTGCTGGATCACAGTTTCCGGCAGTTTGAGGTGCTGGCCGGGCCGGATACCTGGGTGAGTCTCGACAGTGACGGTGCTCTGGGGAATCTGACCCGCGCTTCGGGCAACATGCTGGTGAATGTGTTTGGTTTTGTCACTCTGGACGGCTATCTGGCCTTTGAGCAGTCTTCCACCACCATTGTTCTTGCGAGCGGTGAGGAAGTGCAGGCCAGCCTTCTGGCCCTGGGCGGCAGTGAGGTGAGTGCCTTTGTGGGCATCAACGGCATGGAGGCAGACCGTATCGGTTTTGCGCTGGAGGATACCACCTTTGGTCTGGCCCTGCTCACCGACCGCACGGACGGCAGCCGCAAATGGACGAGTATGCAGGCCAGCGCCAGCCAGCTGGGTTTTGTGGGTATGGAGGGCCTTACGGCTTCAGCTACGGATCTTTCCATTGCCATCAACCAGGCGGCAAAGGAGGGGGACAGCGTTGTCACGTATGCCGGAGAAGGGGCCACGGAACTCAGCGTTGCCACGGGTGCGGAGGCGTTTACCCTGAGCCTTGCCGGTTCCGAGGGAGAAACCCTCAAAGCTGCGGGTACTCTTGAAATCGATCTCTTTGGCTTCATGAGGGTTGCTGGCGGTTTTGGCATAGAACAGCGCAGTCAGACGGTGACCCTTTCCGATGGCTCCACCGTGGATCAGGCCCAGCTCATCACCATTGGCGGCAGCGGGGTGGATGCCTTTGCCGGGATTAACGGGGGCACTGCGGATCAGGTGGGGCTTGCCCTTGGGGAGCTGGATTTTGGTCTGGCCCTGATCCAGGATCCGGACAATGCGGCGCGTCAGTTTACAAGCCTTCAGGCCACGGCCTCCACTGCGGGGTTTGTGGGCATTGACGGTCTGACCGTGCAGGTGGAAGAGCTTGTGGTCAATCTCAACCAGGGGATCACCCTGGCTGCCGAACCGGAAGTGATCACCCGTGTGAACACGGAGCTTGGGCTGCATCTTCCCATGGATCTGGTGGGTACCCTGATCCTGAACCGGGCAGCCGGTACGGGAGACCAGCAGCATCCGGCCAGCAGCGCTTCCTTTGAGATTGCTGCGGGGGATACCAATGCCCAGGTGATGGCGAAGCTGAAGACGGCGCTTGAGTCCCTTGAGGGGATTGAAGCAGGGGATGTACAGATCAGCGGTAACCGCTTTGATGGCTATATTCTTGAATTTGCAGGAAGCCTTGCCGGTGTCTCCGTGCATGACATTACAGCGGAGTTTATCTGGACGGCTGTGGATGTGGAGGTGCAGGAGCGGGAGGCCGCCAATCCCGGTGTGAACGAGATCAAAGAGATCGTGGTGCAGGCCCTGAGGTCTGAGCCGGATCCTGTAACCGTCACCACAGAAAGCATCGGAAGCGGTGCTGCGGGTGTCAGTGAGGTGCAGCGGCTTGTTGTGACCGGAGACACCACAGCCCAGCCTGCTACGGCCACGGCTACGGTCACCGGCCTTGCGGACGGTGGCGGTGCCTCCCGGAATGAGGGGTATCTCCTCACCTTTACCCAGCGCTTCGGCTATCAGGGCTTTAAGCTCTACTTCGTGTCCGACGGCATTCTGCCCGTTACCTATCGCCACAATTATGCCGAAGATGTGACCAAAACCATTGATGAACTGAAAACGGCCTACGCCAAGCTCCTCAACGGGTATGAAGGCCGCACGGTCACCAAGGACGATATCCAGGTGGTGCGGGACAATACTTACACGGGTCAGGGCAACCGCTACAAAGTCGAGTTTGTGGGCAGCCTTGCCGGTGTGGATGTGAAGGCCATTGGGATGCGTTCCGAATCCGGCACCTTCAGCAATGTCAATACCCGCCAGGGCAGAAGCGGGCAGAATGAAATGCAGAAGGTGGAGATCCGGAATACGGGTGCAGGCTCCTTCACCCTGAGCCTTGCCCATGGCGGTCAGACCTATACCACAACGGCCATGCAGTTCGGAGCCAGTGCGGCGACGGTGCGTTATGCCCTGAATGCCGCTTTCGGACAGGCCGGTTCGGTGGAGGTGACGAGCAGCCAGTCCGGAACCTATGTCATCACCTTTGGCGGTGGTCTCTCCGGTGAGAATCTTGCCGCCCTTCAGGTGGGGCTGACCAGTGCCCAGGCGGCACCTGCGGGCAGCTTTACCTTAAGTTTTGGTGGCCAGACTACAGGTTCCATCGCCTACAGCAAGGACGGTGCGGTTCTGGCCCAGCGGGTGCAGACGGCCCTGTCAGGGCTGAGCAACATTGGTACCGGTAATGTGGCGGTTCTCTACAATGCGGCCCAGTCCAACGGTTCCCAGATCGGTCTGGATATCCTTTTTAAAGGGACGCTTGCCAACCAGAATGTGGCGGCCATCACCTTCAGCCAGAATCTCCTCGAAAATGCCAGCCTGTCCCTGCGCACCGTGAAAAACGGAGCCGCTACCGTGGATCCCGTGCAGCAGCTGGTGGTGGACCGGGCCCAGGATACCCAGGGAACCTTTGTCCTGAGTCTCAGCCACAATGGCAAACTGTACACCACGGAAGCCATTGCCTTCGGAGCCAGCACAGCCGCCCTTCAGGCAGCCCTTCAGGCGGCAAAGGCCGGAGACGGCAGCCGTCTGGACAGTGTGGGGACTCTGACCATTGGCGGATCCGTGGATCGCTACACAGTGAGTTTTGGCGGCGGGCTTGGGGATGTGAGTGCTGAGGCCTTAAGGGTCAGCCGTGTGGATGTGAATCCGGAACTGCCGGAAGGCAGCTTCCGTATTTCTGTGGACGGGGTGCTTTCCACGCCCATTGCCTACAGCACGGACAAGGCCGTTCTGCGAAACAGTCTTCAGACGGCCATGGACGGTCTCTTTGGTGCGGGCAATGTGCTGGTGAGTCTGGATGCGGAAGAAAGCAGTGGCCGCAGATCCACCTTCCTTCTTACCTTCACCGGGGATCTCTCGCATACGGATGTGGCCAATGTGACCAGCCATTTCGGAGATCTCAGCCTTGGCGTGGTACGGCCGTTCAATGTGGTGCAGGGCGAAGGCCGGACCGGTGAGGTGCAGCGTATTGTGGTGAGCACGGCAGCCCGTGAGGCCTCCTACACCCTTTCTCTGACCCACAACGGCAAAACCGCTGTAACGGCGGAGATTGCCACCACCATGACCCGCTCCGAGGTGCAGGCTATTGTGGATGCGGCCATGGCCTCCTTTGAGGGCGCAACGGCGGAAGTGCTGTTCTGGAGCGGCAAGGAAGTGCAGCTGCGTTTTGGGGGCAGCCTCCTGGGACAGGATCTGCCTTCCTTTACAGTCACCCCTGTTTCGCGCACCTTCACGCCGGAAGTGGTGCAGCTTGTTGAAGGCTTTACCCATATCAAGGAAGCCCTGCCCGAACGCACCCTGGTGGTGGATTACAGCGAAGGGGCCACAGAGCTTCATGTCCGTAACGGAGCGCTGGAGACCGATGTCTTCACCCTCACCATGGACGGAACTCGTGGAGAACTCCTTGAAGTCCGGGGGGATCTCACCATTGATGTTGCGGGCTTTGTGCAGCTTTCCGGTAGGTTCGGGTTCAGTACACAGAAGCAGGGAGCTGAGGAGCAGTTTGTGGGAGTGGGCAGTGCCGTCACCGCCCGTCTGGCTGCGGGGGATGCGGTTCATGTGAGCCTCAGTGATGCCCGCTTTGGTCTGTTTGGTAACAGTGAGGGGGATTTTGCCTTTGAACTGTCCCATGGGGTCTTTTCTGCGGGAATCAGCGGACTGGCCGGTTTTGGGGCGGAAGAAGTGCTGGTTCAGTACACCAATGCCAGGACTTCGGTTCTTGCAGGTACCACAGTGTCGGTTCTGGGTGTGGACTACACCTTTGCGCAGGCTATAGCCGCCAATACGGTGGCCTTCGGTGTGAAGGGCTTTGCCGCGAATGTTGCGGACTTTGTGAGTTTAAGCGGAGATCTTGGCTTCAAGAAGGTGGGGGCGGACATCGTTGCCGTGGGCAACAATGTGAGCGCAGGCCTTGAGGCAGGGCCAGTGTATGTGCGTCTCGATGATGCGGATTTCGGTCTCATCGCAGGAAGCGGCAAGACGGCCTTTGAGCTGAAAAACGGCAGTTTTGCGGCGGGGATTGAAGGGCTTGCCGGTATCAGCGCCCAGGAAGTGAT